>NZ_JBFUFB010000001.1:0-763323 GCF_056403655.1 Mesorhizobium sp. P2_F8 | reverse complement strand
GCCGGCCTCAGAAGGATAGCGACGCCATGACAGATACCGACCTTCCCATTCTCTCCCCTGTCGAGGCGCGCGTGCTCGGCTGCCTGATCGAGAAGAAGGAGCTGACGCCGGATGTCTATCCGCTGACGCTCAACGGCGCGCATGCCGCGGCCAACCAGAAGACGGCGCGCGAGCCGGTGATGGCGGTCGAGCTTGTCGAGGTCAGGCGGGCGCTGAGCCAGTTGGAGCAGAAGGGCCTGGTCCGGCAGGTCTTCGCCTCGCGCGTCGAGCGCTACGAGCATCAGGTGGCGCAGCGTTTCTCGCTTACCACGGCGCAGATCGCGCTGATCGGCCTGATGCTGTTGCGCGGCGCGCAGACGGCGCATGAATTGCTGGCGCGAACCGAGCGCATGGCGCGGTTTTCGTCGATCGAGGCGCTCCGCACCGACCTCGACCTGCTGATCGGCCGCAGGCCGCCGCTGGTGGTTCTGATCGAGCGCGGCCCCGGCCAGCGCGAGGAGCGTTTTATGCACCTGCTGAGCGGCGCGGTGCAGGTCGCGCCCGTCGCCATGCACCAGGCGCCGTCGGTCGCCTCATCGGTCTCCGGCCTCGAAGAGCGCGTCAGTACCCTCGAGGAAGAAGTTGCGAGGCTGCGCGCCCTCATCGAGGCACTGACCGGCGAAGGCCGCTAACAATCATTCGAGACGCTGGCGGGACAGCGCCCCCCTCTGTCCTGCCGGACATCTCCCCCTCTTGGGGGGAGATTGGACGTCACCTCGACTTTCGCCAATCTCCGACGCTGAATGACGCAGGACGGCAAAGCTGCCAATCTCCCCCCATGAGGGGGAGATGCCCGGTAGGGCAGAGGGGGTGACCCGGCGCCGGCGTTGCGAAAGATGCTTCTACAAAATGCAAAACGCCGGCCCTTGAGCCGGCGTTTCTGTATCGAACCCGAGCTCTCACCCAAGGCTGGCGTCGAGCGACACTTTTATGGCGCCGAGTGCCTTGGAGACCGGGCATTCGGCCTTGGCCTTTTCGGCCAGTTCCTTGAATTTCGCCGCATCGATGCCCGGCACCTTGCCGACCACGGTGAGGGCGCTGCCGGTGATGCCGGTGCCGGGAACCAGCGTCACCACGGCCTTGGCGTCGAGCTCGGTGGCGGGCGTGCCGTTTTCAGCCAGGAAGTGCGAGAACTGCATGGCGTAGCAGCCGGCATGCGCCGCGGCGATCAGCTCTTCCGGATTGGTGCCGGATTTGCCGCTCTCGTCCTCGAAGCGCGCCTTGAATGAATAGGGCGTGCCCTTCAGGGCCCCGCTCTGCGTATCGAGCGTGCCGTTTCCCTCTTTCAGATTGCCTTTCCAGACGGCGTTTGCGGTGCGGTCCATGAATTCCTCCTTGGTTGTCGTGGTGGGCTGTGGTGGTGGGTTGCCGGGCTTGTGATCGAGGTTGGGGCCGGCGTCCGGTCAACTATAGCGCGTGCGGACGCGAAGGCCACTGCGCTCTTTGGACCACTACACGGGTGTCGACCGCGGTTGCCTCGATTCTTTTTGAAAAAATGCGCGTGCAGAAATGTCGACTTTGATCCGCCTCGCCCGTCCTGCGGGCGGCCACCCAAGTTTGATGGCCGGATGGAGGATCACATGGATATGCTGTTTTGTGCGCATTGGAAGAAAAAAGCAGGCCGCGGAGGCGGTGGACAGGAGGCCGACTGGATGCACCAGCCCGCGCCGGCGTTCGGCCGGTTTCTGGCGGCGGTTGCCATCATCGGGGTTGCGGTGTGCATTCTCGACCACGCTGCGGCGGGCAAGGGCCGGGCCGACACGCTCGTCGCCTCGACACAGCAAGGGAGCTCGAAATGAAATATGTTTGCCTGGTCTATGGTGAGGAAAAGGATCTTCACGCGCTGACCCCGGCAGGGTCGGCCAAGCTCAACGCCGATTCGCTGGCCTACGACCGATCGCTTGAGGACAAAGGCCTGCTGATCGTGGCCGAGGCGCTGCAATCGGTGAAGACCGCCAAGACGATGCGGCGACGCCAGGGCAAGCGGCTGGTCACCGACGGGCCCTTCACCGAGACCAAGGAGCAGTTGCTTGGCTTCGTCATGGTCGAGGCAGAAAATCTCGACGAGGCGCTGGACATCGCTGCTGGCATCCCGCTGGCCGAACTCGGCACGATCGAGGTCCGCGCCATCTACGACATACCGGGATCATAGATCCGTGCCATGCGTTGCGGCCACTTCGAAACCAGGGCGTTCGGTCGAGCGAACGTCTCGGTCGATCGCAACTTTTGCGCGTTGAAGCAAGGCAAGAGTTCTCCTATCGTCACCGGGATTTTGGGGGATTCTTCATGCCTTTCCTGATTGCGATCCTTGGCGTGTTGGGCGCAGCGGCGTTCTGGTGGTACCGGATGAAGGCGATGAACGAGGCAGCGCGTGACGTTGCCGATGTCATCGGTCGGGTCCAGGGCTCCGTGCGCCGCAAGAAGCTGCGCAAGCAGGCGGCCCTGTCGCCGCTGACGGCGATCGACGATCCGGTGGTGGCGGCCGCGACGTTGATTACCGCCATCGTTTCCGAGGATGGGCCTGTGCTGCCGCAGCGCGAGGCGGTCATTCGCGCGGTGATTTCGGAGATCGCCGACAAGAAGAAGACGGACGAGGCGGTGATTTACGCCAAATGGGCCGCGTCACAGATCGACGACACGACGATCGTCATCGACAAGCTGGCGCCGTTCCTGCGCGAACGGCTCGATGTGGCCGAGCGAAACGATCTGCTGCAGATGGTCAACCGCGCCGCGCAAGGTGGCGAGAAACGCCTTGAGATCGCCGACCAGCGCATATTGCGGCTGCGGCAGAAGCTGGGCTTCGAGGTCAACTAGGGTGTGCTGATATTCAGGTGAGGCCGGCCTGCGAACGGCGACTTCCTGCGCTTCCGGTGCTCACGTACTCAAAAGTACGCTCCGCTCCGGTTCTCGGAACTCACCATTCTCGGCTCGGCCTGACCTGAATCTCAATACACCCTGGCACGTCCGTGAAACGGCTCAGATTGCCTCGCCTTTCAAAAGTCTTGGCGTCCCGGCGGACAATCCCGATGCCTGGCGGATAAAAAACTCCTTCAGTCGCGGCATGCGCTCGACCAGGCCGAGGCCGATGTCACGGACGGCGCGCAGCGGGCCGATGTCGTTGGAAAACAGCCGGTTCAGCACGTCTGTGGTGATGCCCATCTGCACGGTGTCGAAGCGCCGCCACTGCTGGTAGCGTTCGAGCACGTCGAGCGCGCCGATGTCCTGGCCGAGGCGGTCGGCCTCGACGATCACTTCGGCCAGAGCCGCGACATCCTTGAAGCCGAGATTGAGGCCCTGGCCGGCGATCGGGTGGATGCCGTGGGCGGCGTCGCCGGCCAGCGCTATGCGCGGCGCGACGAAGGCGCGCGCGATGGTCAGGCCGAGCGGCCAGGCGCGCGGCTTGTCCGCGACGCGGATCTCGCCAAGCTTCAGGCTGAAACGCTGTTCGAGTTCGTGCTCGAAGACGAGATCGTCACCGGCAACCAGCTTCTCGGCATCCTGCGTGCGCTCGACCCAGACGATCGAGGAGCGGTTGGTTCCGTCCTCGTCGGGCTTGAGCGGCAGCGTCGCGAACGGGCCGGCCGGCAGGAAATGCTCTTCCGCGCGGCCATTGTGCGGGCGTTCATGCGCCACCGTACAGACGATGCCGGATTGGCCATATTCCCACTTCACCGTCTTGATGCCGGCCATGTCGCGCAGCTTCGAGTTGACGCCGTCGGCGGCAACCAGCAGCCGGGCCTTCAGCGTCGCACCATCGGCAAGATGCACGGTGATGCCGGCGCCGTTGGTCTCAAAACCCTGCACGGCGACGCCTTCGATGATGTCGATGCCGAGTTTCTCGGCGCTGGCCCGCAAGGCGCCGTTCAGTACCCGGTTGGCCACCATATGCGCAAAGGGTTCGCCCGGTGCGACCTCGCCGTCGAAGGTCAGGAAGACCGGGCGCACCGGATCGGAGGCGCGCGAATCGGTGATGATCATCTCGGTGATCGCCTGGGCCTGCGGCGCGATCTCGGCCCACACGCCGAGCTGGTCGAGCATGCGGCAGGCAGCGGCGGCGATGGCCGATGCGCGGCCATCCCTTTGCCAGGCGCCGGCGGGCGCAGCATCGACCAGAGCGACGGCAAGGCCCGGACGCGCCTGCTTCAGCGAGACGGCGCTGGCCAAGCCGACATAGCCGGCACCGGCGACCAGAACATCGAGCCCGGATCTGTTTTCTGCGTCGGTCTTGCGTTCCATCTTCTTCGCTCCTTCCACGCCGACCGGGCTTGCGCCCTTGACTGCCTGTCCGTCCTGTCGGAAACCGCCATAACACTTCTGCGGCAAGGGTGCGAAAATATGACGGCTGCCATGGACGAGCTTCTCGGTATTCTCGACCTCGAGAAGCTGGAACACAATCTGTATCGTGGTCGCAGCCCCTTGCTCGACTGGCAGCGCGTGTTCGGCGGGCAGACCATCGCCCAGGCGCTGGTGGCGGCACAGCGGACAGTCGACCCAGATCGCCACGTGCATTCGCTTCACGGCTATTTCATGCGGCCCGGCGACACCAAGGTGCCGATCGTCTACGAGGTCGACCGGATCCGCGACGGCGGCTCCTTCACCACGCGCCGCGTGGTGGCGATCCAGCATGGCCAGGCGATCTTTTCGCTGGAAGCCTCGTTCCAGCAGGACGAGGTCGGCCTCGAACACCAGGTGCCGATGCCGCAGGACGTCCCGGCGCCAGACACATTGCTGTCGCAGCGCGAATTGCTCGGCAAATTCGGCGAGGCGGTGCCCGAAGGCATCAAGCGCTACTGGGAACGCGACCGGCCGATCGAAATGAAGCCGGTCATGCTGAAGCACTACACCAGTCGTGAAAAGCTGGAGCCGAAGCAGAACATCTGGATCCGCACGACCGGTCCGGTGCCGGCGGATCGCGCCATCCAGGCGGCGGTGCTGGCCTATCTTTCCGACATGACGCTGCTCGACACATCGACCTTCGCGCATGGCCGCGCCATTTTCGATCGCGACATCCAGGCGGCAAGCCTCGATCACGCCATGTGGTTCCATCGCAGCCATCCGCTCGACGACTGGATGCTCTACACGCAAGACAGCCCGTCGACTCAGGGGTCGCGCGGCTTTACGCGCGGCTCGCTGTTTGCCCGCGATGGCACGCTGATCGCCTCGGTTGCCCAGGAAGGGCTGATCCGGCTCAAGCGATCGCCTGCAGAGTAGGCATTTTGAGAAAATTGCCTAATTTTTAAGCAAGTGATGTGCCGCTGTTGCGGGCACGTCGTCGCTTTGGCGGCCTCAATTCCTTTGTTTACAACGGGTTAACACCCTGCTTCGGCAATTGGCACGGAGCTTGAATCCTGTCGGGCACTCTCCGGCTCTTTGGGTTCGGTGAAGTCGTGCAAACGCGGGGGACCGCAACAGCAAAGGGTGAAACCTTATGAAAATCGTGATGGCAATCATCAAGCCGTTCAAGCTCGACGAGGTGCGTGAAGCGCTTACCGCCGTCGGCATCCAGGGCCTGACCGTCACCGAAGTCAAAGGCTACGGGCGTCAGAAGGGACATACGGAAATCTATCGCGGAGCGGAATACGCGGTCAGTTTCCTGCCGAAGATCAAGATCGAAGTCGCGGTCAGTGCCGACGTGGTCGACAAAGCCGTCGAAGCCATCACCGCGGCCGCCAAGACCGGCCAGATCGGCGACGGCAAGATCTTCGTTTTCGGCATCGATCAGGCGGTGCGCATCCGCACCGGCGAAACAGACACCGACGCGCTCTGAGCGGCGAACACGTATTCCAATGGAGAGTTCAATGAATATTCCTTCCACCTTGAAGACGACGGGACGCGCCGCCCTTTTAGGGTCGCTCGCTCTCGCAGCATTGGGCACGGTCGCCGCCTTCGCTCAGGAAGCGGCTCCCGCCGCGGCCGCGGCTGCACCGGCTGCTGCCCCCACCCCGGTGCTCGACACCGGCAACACCGCCTGGATGCTGACCTCGACGGCGCTGGTGCTGATGATGACCATTCCGGGCCTGGCGCTGTTTTACGGCGGCATGGTGCGCAAGAAGAACGTGCTCGCCACGATCATGCAGAGCTTTGCCATCACCTGCCTGGTGACGGTGCTGTGGTTCATGTTCGGCTATTCGCTGGCCTTCTCCGACGGTGGCGGCATGAATGCCTATCTCGGCGGCACCTCGAAATTCTTCCATCACGGCATCACCACAGCCTCGCTGTGGCTGCCGGGCGTCGCGAACATTCCTGAATTCGTCTTCTCGATGTTCCAGATGACCTTCGCCATCATCACCCCGGCGCTGATTGCCGGCGCCTTCGCCGAACGCTTCAAATTCTCGGCGCTGCTGATCTTCATGGCGCTCTGGCTGCTGGTCGTCTACGTGCCGATCGCGCATTGGGTCTGGGGTGGCGGCTTCCTCGGCACGGCTGGCGTGCTCGACTTCGCCGGCGGTACGGTCGTGCACATCAACGCCGGTGTCGCCGGTCTGGTCTGCGCGCTGGTTCTCGGCAAGCGCGAAGGCTACGGCACCACCAACATGGCGCCGCACAACCTGGTCTACTCGGTGATCGGTGCTTCCCTGCTGTGGGTCGGCTGGTTCGGCTTCAACGCCGGTTCGGAACTGGCTGCCGACGGCCTCGCCGGTGCCGCCATGCTCAACACCCAGGTTGCCACCGCAGCAGCAGCGTTGGCCTGGATGTTCGCCGAATGGATCGTCGCCAAGAAGCCCTCCGTGCTCGGCATCATCTCAGGTGCCGTTGCCGGCCTGGTCGCGGTGACGCCGGCTTCCGGCTTCGTCAACCCGACCGGTGCCTTCATCGTCGGCATCGTTGCCGGCGTCGTCTGCTATCTCTCGGCGGTCAAGGTCAAGCACATGTTCGGCTATGACGACTCGCTCGATGCGTTCGGCGTGCACGGCGTTGGCGGCATCATCGGCGCCCTGCTCACCGGCGTGCTCGCCGATCCGGCGATCAACAGCCTGTCGTCGGGTGCTTCGCTCGGCAAGCAGATCTACGGCGTCGCCGTCACCATCGTGTGGACGGCCATCGCCACCTTCGTGATCCTCTACATCGTCAAGGCGCTCGTCGGCCTGCGTCCGACGACCCAGGAAGAGGTCGAGGGCCTCGACATCTCCCAGCATGGCGAAGTGGTGCCGTAAGGCCAGCTTAGCCAAGGGGCCGGTGGAACCCTCCTCCCGCCGGCCCCCTTACCTGCCTACGCAATTCCGAACGGAAGACCACCGCACATTTTCCTGGAATTGCCTTGAAAGATCCCGTCGTGACGCTCCCGAAAGGAGGTCACGCATTGAGGCCCGGACACGTTCCGGGCCTCTTTTTTGGTACCACGCCGACAGGCGTCTTGATCGAGCCGAGGTTCGATCTTTTCTGCCGACCAAACAATGGCGTGCCCTGTGCCCGCTGCGAGGCCGCGCGTGGACAGGGCTTGAGCAGGATCTCCCGACAAACCGTTCCGGCGGCAGCCCTATCCGCCGGCGCCGTCGTCCATCATGGTGTTTGTCAGCGTCTCATAGGCCCTGCTGCATGTCTGGGAATGAGGGCAATTCCTGACAATCAGCACAGGCGCCACCGTTAGGACGGCCGCGATGAAAATCTGCAGGCCGAGCCCCAGCAATCCAAATCCTTTGCCGAAAAGACCCCTGTACAAAAAATACAGGCCTTGCATCAGACAGGCGGTGGCGAGGGTGTGCAGCAGCGGGCTGGTCGCCATGGCAAAGGGTGTCACGTAGCCATCCGGAAAGCCCACCATGCCGAGTTCGACAAACCAGTGCAAAACGAGCAGGAGACTGAGCCCTGCCCAGCCCAGAACCGCCACGCGAAGGATGACAGATTGCATGCCTCTACCCAAATTGGTGGCCCTGCGGCAACGTCACGGCCCTTTCTCAGGTCGCTTTCCTCGGGCAGCAAGCGGCTCAACCGTCGGTAACGAGGTTTGATCATCTCAACCTCTTATAGTTAATGCGCCCTTAACCTTCCCGCCGATAGTCTGAGACCCGAATCTGCCGGAGTGCGCCACGCACCCGCACGAAGCAATGACAGACGGGGATGAGCATGCGTTCAGGGGCTTCAGCACCGCTCGCGCTGGCCGATACGGGGCACGGCATCCAGGCGTTCGCGCGGCGCCAGGTCGGGCGGCTGGTCGGCGCCGGACTGTTCGTGCTGGCCGCATTCGGCGTCGCCAGCCTTGCCACCTGGAATGTCGCCGATCCGAGCTTCTCGCACGCGACGAACAACACCGTCACCAACGCCATGGGCTATGCCGGCGCCGTGTTCTCCGACCTGGCCATGCAGTTCTTCGGCCTTGCCGCGGTTGCTGCGCTGGTTCCGACCGTGATCTGGGGCTTTCTGCTGTTTTCCGCGCGCGGCGTCGACAGGTTGCCCAGGCGCGGGCTTTCATGGTTTGGTTTCGCCCTGCTCGCCGCGGCAATGGCCGGCTGCGTGGTGCCGCCCAAGACCTGGCCGCTGCCCACCGGCCTCGGCGGCGTGTTCGGCGACATGGTGCTTAAGATCCCCGGGATTGTGATCGGCGGCTATCCGACCGGGCTGTTCGCCAGCATCATCGCCATCTTGCTGGCCGCACCCGCGCTGTGGCTCTTTGCCCACGGTTCGGCGCTGATCGGACGCAAGAACGGCTTCGCCGTGATGGAGGACGAGCCTTCCGTCGATCCGCGTGAGGACGACCTTTTGTTCGACAATGACGAGGATGAAGGCGACGAAGGCATTCTGGCGCTTGGCGCCATCACCCACTGGTGGCTGTCGCTGCGCGCCTGGATGCACCGCCGCGCCGCGCGCCGCAGGCAGGAGCGGGAGGAGTACGAGCCGGAGATGGAGCCGCGCGCGAGCGGCTGGCGGCGCGCCGCCGAACGGGTCGAATCGGCCGAGTTCGCCGAATCGCGGATGAGCCCGGACGGTCGCGCCCGCGTTGAGCCCGAATTCTTCGCCGCCATGGTCAATGACCGCAGTATTTCGGTCGATCTGGATGATGACGATGTCTTCGGCGATCGCTTCGACAATGGCGAAGATGCCGATTTCGACGATGAGCACGTCGTGCAACGCCGTTCGGCGCCGACCGCCAGGGTGCAGCAGTTCCGCTCCGATGCTGCCACCCGCGTCGAGGCGCCGGCACCGCGTCCGGCTCCAGGCGCCCGCGTCCAGCGCGAGGCGCAGACATCGCTGATCGGCTCGGAAAAATTCGAGATGCCGTCGCTGCATTTCCTGTCCGAACCGAAGAACGTGGTGCGCGATGCCAGCCTGTCCAAGGACGCGCTGGAACAGAATGCCCGCCTGCTCGAGGGCGTGCTGGAGGATTTTGGCGTCAAGGGCGAGATCATCGCCGTCCGCCCCGGTCCCGTCGTCACGCTCTATGAGCTCGAACCGGCGCCCGGCATCAAATCCTCGCGCGTCATCGGCCTGTCCGACGACATCGCCCGCTCGATGAGCGCCATCGCCTGCCGCGTCGCCGTGGTGCCCGGCCGCAACGCCATCGGCATCGAACTGCCGAACGCCAAGCGCGAAACCGTTTATCTTCGCGAGATTCTGGCCAGCCGCGACTTCGAAACGACGAAGGCCAAACTGGCGCTGGCGCTGGGCAAGACCATCAATGGCGAGGCGGTCATCGTCGACATCGCCAAGATGCCGCACGTGCTGGTCGCCGGCACCACCGGCTCGGGCAAGTCGGTCGCCATCAACACCATGATCCTGTCGCTGCTCTATCGGCTGACGCCGCAGGATTGCCGGCTGATCATGATCGATCCGAAAATGCTGGAACTGTCGGTCTATGACGGTATTCCGCATCTGCTCACGCCGGTGGTCACCGATCCGAAGAAGGCGGTGGTGGCGCTGAAATGGACCGTGCGTGAGATGGAGGACCGTTACCGCAAGATGTCGAAGGTCGGCGTGCGCAACATCGATGGTTTCAACGCCCGTGTGCAGCAAGCCGACAAGAAGGGAGAAAAGATCTCGCGCACCGTGCAGACCGGTTTCGACCGCCAGACCGGCGAGGCGATCTACGAGACCGAGAATCTCGACCTCGAGCCGATGCCCTATATCGTCGTCATCATCGACGAGATGGCCGACCTGATGATGGTCGCCGGCAAGGACATCGAAGGTGCGGTGCAACGCCTGGCGCAGATGGCGCGTGCCGCCGGCATCCATGTGATCATGGCGACACAGCGTCCGTCGGTCGACGTCATCACCGGCACCATCAAGGCCAATTTCCCGACCCGCATCTCCTTCCAGGTGACGTCGAAGATCGACAGCCGCACCATCCTGGGCGAGCAGGGTGCCGAGCAGCTGCTCGGCATGGGCGACATGCTCTACATGGCCGGCGGCGGCCGTATCCAACGCGTGCACGGCCCGTTCGTCGCTGATGAAGAGGTCGAGAAGATCGTCGCGCATCTGAAGCTGCAGGGCGTGCCGGAATATCTCGATGCCATAACAGAGGATGATGGCGAGGACGACGACGAGCCGTCGGGCAAGGGCGGTTCCGGCGGTGGCGGCGGCAACGGCAATTTCGAAGATTCCGATGATCCTTACGATCAGGCTGTTTCCGTGGTGCTGCGCGACGGCAAGGCTTCCACCAGCTACATCCAGCGCCGGCTGGGCATCGGCTACAATCGCGCCGCCTCGATCATCGAGAAAATGGAGAAGGAAGGGATCGTCGGCCCGGCCAACCATGCCGGCAAGCGTGAGATCCTAGTGCCGACCGAAGAGGACAAGTTCTGACCGCGATCCTTATGACATCTCCTGTCTCGCAACCTTGAACCGTTCAGGGCGTTGAAGCGAATGAGGCGCGACTGACCCGCCAAACTTCAGCCCAACTGGGGGTCCAAGCACTAGAGCAACTCAGGAATCAGATGAGAGTGACCGATATGAAAAACGATCCTTCAGCGCTCCGCGGTTTTGCTCCCACCCGGCGCCAGTTGCTCGGGCTGGGCCTGGGGTTTGCAGGGGCGGCGGCCTTCAACGTGATGCCCGGCTTCCAGTTGCTGGCTTCGGCGCAAGCGGCCGTGCCGCCGGCCGCACAGAAGATCGCCGACCATTTTTCCTCGGTCAAATCGATGAGTGGCGAATTCGTGCAGTTCGGCCCCAAGGGCGAGCAGACCGGCGGCAAGTTCTTCCTCGAACGGCCGGGCAAGATCCGCTTCAACTATGACGGCGCGTCAAATTTCCGGGTGATTTCAGACGGCAAGTCGGTGGTCATCCTCAACAAGAGGCTCAACACCTCCGATCTCTATCCGCTGTCGAAGACGCCGCTGAAGCTGCTGCTCGACGACAAGATCGATCTCTCTGGCGACCGCGTCAAAAGCGTCAAGCAGGAAGACGACCTCACCACCATCCAGCTCGCCGACAAATCGGTGTTCGGCAATTCGAAGATAACGATGATGTTCGATGCCAAATCCTACGAGCTGCGTCAGTGGACGATCACCGACGCACAGGGCAAGGACACGACGGTGATGATCTTCAACGTCAAGGAAGGCGTCAGCTTCGCCGCCGACACCTTCGCCATCGACTACAGCGCGAATCGCGAAGTCAACACCAAGGCGCGGTAGAGCATTCCAGGAAAAGTGTGAAACGGTTTTCCCGGGAAAAGCGCGTCGTGCTTTCCCTGGGGGAATCGCGTCAAAACAAGGAGATAGAGCGGTTCTGCGTTTCCGTGAAACGATGAACCGCCCCAGGACCAATCACGTCAATAGCTGTGGAAAGCCCTGGGTCGCGCCTCGCTGGGCGGGGGCCGGCTTGTCTTTGCGGCTTGCGGCTGGCAGTTTCCCGGACTGACTCCGTCAAAAGGCGTCTTGCCCGCCAGGGGCCTGTCGGTTCTGGCTGGCCATACGCTGTCCTGGATTGCCGAATGCCCTTTTCCATTGCCACCTGGAACATCAACTCCGTTCGTCTGCGCATGCCGATCGTCGAACGCCTGCTTGTCGAGCATGCGCCGGATGTGCTCTGCCTGCAGGAGACCAAGGTTCCGGACGAATTGTTTCCCGAAAAGGCGTTCCGCAAGCTCGGCTACGAGCACATCGCCTTCCACGGCCAGAAGGGCTACCACGGCGTCGCCACGGTGGCGCGGCGGCCGATCGAGGTGGTCGAAAGGCGCCGCTTCTGCGAGATCGAGGACAGCCGGCATCTGTCAGTGACGGTGCGAGCCGGCGGCAAGGCCATCCTGCTGCACAATTTCTACGTTCCGGCAGGCGGCGACGAACCGGATCCTGTCATCAACAGGAAGTTCAAGCACAAGCTCGATTTCGTCGCCGAGATGAATGCCATCCGTGCCGAGCATGACGAGGTGTCCGGCTCGGTCCTTGTCGGCGACCTCAACATCGCCCCGCTCGAACACGACGTCTGGTCGCACAAGCAGTTGTTCAACGTGGTCAGCCACACGCCGGTCGAAACGGAAAGCTTCGAGGCGATGCGGCTGGCCGGCAACTGGGTCGACCTGATGCGGCTCAATATTCCGCTGGAGCAGAAACTCTACACCTGGTGGAGCTATCGCGCGCAGGACTGGCAGGCCTCTGACCGTGGCCGGCGGCTCGATCACGTCTGGTCGTCGCCAAATCTGGTGGCTGATTTTGCCGGCTACGAGATCCTGCGCCTGGCGCGCGGCTGGGAGCGGCCGTCGGACCATGTGCCGGTCATAGCGCGCTTCGATCTCGATTAAAGCTACGACGCGGCCGACCTCATCCCTAAGGTCCTGGCAGCGGGATGACCAGCTCATCGCTGCCGCTAGTCAGAGAAGCGGGGCGCCAGTTCCTCGATACGGCGGATCAGTGTCTGAAATTCCTCGGAGATACGCTGGTGGAGATTCACCGCGATTTCCGGATATTCTTCCAGGATGCGGCGGAACATCTTGCGGCTGAGCCGTATCACTTCCGAATCGATTTCGGCCGACGCGCTGGTCAGCCGGTTGCTGTCGGCGATCAATGCCAGTTCGCTCAGGATCGCGCCGGGGCCGACCGAACGTATCGGGATGCGTTCGCCGTTCTGCTCTCGATAGAGCAGGATGCGCCCGCTGACCACGACATAGGCGGAATCGGCCTCGTCGTCCTCGCGGTAAAGCTTGTGGTTGGCAAGCAATATTGTGTTCTCGGCGCCGAAGGCGAGCAGACGCAACTGTTCCTGCGTGAAGCCCTCGAAGAGCCTCACGGCGGACAGGATGCGAATGTCGTCATCCAACGCCATCTAGCTGTGTCCCCGAACGGTCAGTCCATTCCCTCCCCTGCGATACGATCCACAACCCCCTCCAACTGGATCGTACCCGAATGCGGTCCCGCCCGGCCGCTGATTGGATAATGAAATGTTTAAGGAACCAGCTTGTAGCCACCGCTTTCTGTCACAAGAATTTCCGCATTGGAAGGATCGCGCTCGATCTTCTGGCGCAGCCGGTAGACGTGGGTTTCCAGCGTGTGCGTGGTGACGCCGGAATTGTAGCCCCACACCTCCTCGAGCAGCACGTCGCGTGTCACCACCTTCTGGTCGGCGCGATAGAGATATTTGATGATCGAGGCCTCCTTCTCCGTCAGCCGCACCTTGCCGCCGCGCGGGTCGATCAGCAGTTTCTGGCTGGGCTTGAAGGTGTAGGGCCCGACCGAGAAGGTGGCGTCCTCGCTCTGCTCATGCTGGCGCAATTGCGCCCGGATGCGCGCCAGCAGCACGGCAAAGCGGAACGGCTTCGTCACATAGTCGTTGGCGCCGGCCTCGAGACCAAGGATCGTATCGGAATCGGTGTCGTGGCCGGTCAGCATGATGATGGGCGCCTTGTAGCCGCCCTTGCGCAGGATCTTCACCGCTTCGCGGCCATCCATGTCGGGCAGCCCGACATCCATGATGAGCAGATCGATGAGGCCGCCGCGCGCGGTCGCGACGCCTTTTGCCGCAGTCGATTCCTGCAGCACGTCGAATTCTTCATAGAGGGACAATTGCTCGACCAGAGTGCCGCGCAGGTCGTCATCGTCGTCGACGATTAGAATGGTGCGTGAAGTCATGGATCAATCCGTTGTTTTGAAAAGAAAATTCAGTTGACCGCTGTCTCTTTATGCGGAAGCTGACCAGCACAACAGCCGATCACAGTGATTTGTTCCGTGGCACGATCATACAAGAAAAAACGCGATAGCAATGCAGCCGGCGCAATTTTGCGAAAAGGGCTTCGCGTGCTGACCGTGCGGGCGAGGCCCGGAAACCCGAGCCAGGGCCTGCTGCAGGCCGGCACAACGGTGTTTGCGTGCGCGCTGGGGCGGGGCGGCATCTCGGCCGACAAGCGTGAAGGCGACGGCGCCACGCCGCTTGGCCCGATGCGGATCCTGTCGGGCTATTTCCGGGGAGATCAGTTCTCCAGCGGCCGCAAAACCCGTTTGGCGATGACGCCGATCGGGCCTGATCTGGGCTGGTGCGAAGTGCCTGACGACCGCAACTATAACAGGCCGGTCAAGATCCCCTATGGCGCCAGCCACGAACGCATGCGGCGCGACGACCGCCTCTATGACGCCTGCCTGGTGCTAGACTGGAACCTGGCGCCACGCCGGCGTGGGCGCGGCAGCGCCATCTTCTTCCATTTGGCGCGCCCCGGCTTCACGCCGACTCAAGGGTGTGTGGCGGTGACCGCACGCACGATGGCGCGGCTGCTGCCGCTGCTGTCGGATAGGACGGTGATGAGGGTGATGCGGTAAGTAGGGCAGTAGGGCATGTGTGTCGGTGTCTTAACTCCCCCTGCTGCCGTACTGCCCTATTTCCTTACTCCCCTAATCGCCTGCCTGGCTTCTGCCAGCCGATGTCGAGCAGGCCCAGCCGACCCATTTCCCTGTCCACGGCGCGGGCGACGTCACGGCGCTCGGCGCCGATGTCGCATAGCTGGCGATCGGAGAGGTTCTCGACGCTCTGGTGGGCTATATCGTGGCGGGCGAGGCGGATGGCGATCCTGGCATGGCGAAACCAGTCAAGCACCGCGCTAAGCCAGGCCGGCGTGGATACCGGCGCATTCACGACAATGTGGGACATGGGGTGATCCGTTTCATCCGGATATCAAATCCGGTTTGATGGTGTTGCGATGGGTGGATCATGCCGCATTGAAATTTAAATGAGAAACGAGTAGTTCTTTTGAGATCGTCAAGTTTTATTTGAGGATGGCATGTCCCGCCTGCTGCCTGGAACGCGAGCGCTGAGGACGCTGGAAGCTGCCGCCCGACACCTCAACTTCACGCGTGCCGCCGACGAGCTCGGCCTGACGCCGGCAGCGGTCAGCCATCAGATCAAGGAAATCGAGGATCAACTGGGCATTGTGCTGTTCACCCGCACCAGCCGCACCATCCGGCTGACGGCGGCGGGCACGGTGCTGTTCGAGGCATCGATCGATGCACTCGACCTGCTTGGCCGGGCCGTCTCGCGGGCACGCAAGCTGACCCGCGGCACGACACTGCTGAAGGTAACGCTTGACGCGCAGTTCGCTTCAAAATGGCTGATGCGGCGCGTCGATGATTTTCGCAGGCATCACCCCAATATCGAGCTCAGGTTCGACATCGCCTACGAAGTGCGGGATTTCGAGCTCGACGACGTCGATGTCGGCATCCGGTTCGGCGTCGGGAAGTACCCGGGCCTTCGCGCCCATCGCCTGTTCGACAACATCATCATCCCGGTGTGCAGCCCGGGCCTGCTGACGTCCGGTCCGCCGCTGCGCGAGCCGCGTGACCTCTTCAACCACACGCTTGCCCATATCGAATGGGCGCGGCAAGGCGTGACATGGCCGAACTGGCGGATGTGGATGGCGGCGGCCGGCATCAACGATTTCGACGACAGCCGCACCATCGTGTTCAGGAACTCCACCGACGCCGTTCAGGCGGCGATCGAGGGCAATGCCGTCGCACTCGCCGACTTCGCCATGGTGGCAAACGACCTCTCCGAAGGCAGACTGGTGCAGCCTTTTGAACTCGGCCTGAGGGTGGGAGCCGAGTTCGCCTATTTCCTGGTTTATCCCGAGAGCACTGCCGACGATCCACGCATCGCCGCCTTTCGCGAATGGATTCTCGAGGAAGTCGCCAGGACGCAGACCTGACGATCGCGGCAGGTCGTCAGCCTGCCGCCGCGCCGAACCAGCCGATGACCACGCCGATGATCAGCAGCACGCCGAGCCAGGGGCCGCCGTCGATGAGGGTCAGGTCCCAGCCGAAATCCTGGTAGCGATGGTTGGCCGAGAGCGTCGTGGCGACGAAGCCCAGCCAAAGCACGAAGCCGAAAACAAGTCCGGCGAGCAATGTCGGCTCGCCGCCGGTCATCGCGCCGACCACCAGGGCCATTATGTAGGCCATGATCAGTTCGGCGATGAAGCTGATGACGAAGGGCAGCGGTGATTTCTTCATTGTTGCGGGATCGAGCCTGGCGGCCTTCAGCCACGGTTTGCTCAGGCCCATGTACCAGGCGGCGCCGAACAACCATGCGACGACGGCGGCGGCGATCACCGCCAGCCAGTTCACTGCTTCAAAATCCATGCGTCCCCCTCCAATGCAAATCTGATGGAACGCCTGTTCGGCGAAGGCGTCAAGCAAACCGCCAGACGGTGGTGCGCTTGACCAGTGAATCCTCCAGTGCCCGGGTGACGGCCACTTCATAGACCGCAAGCGGTTCCAGCCCTGCCTTCGGCATGTACGACCGGCCGGGATCGCCGACGAGGATCTCGGCGCCGCGCGCCTTCAGCGTTGCGAACCACGGCATCAGCCGGACGGCGAAGGAATTGTCGTAGAAAACGTCGCCTGCCAGGATCACATCCCAGCCGGCATCGGTGCCGATGCAATCGGTGCCGAGGAACCCGATCCCGACATCGTTGGCTTGCGCATTGAGGCGGATCGCGGTCGCACAGAAAGGATCGATGTCGGTTGCGATCACGCCGGCAGCACCGGCCTTGGCCGCAGCGATGGCGACGAGGCCGGAGCCGGAAGCGAAGTCTAGCACACGCTTTCCCCGCACCATAGCCGGATTGTCGATGATGTAGCGGGCAAGGCCCTGGCCGCCGGCCCAGGCAAAGGCCCAGAAGGGCGGCGGCAGGCCGATCTCGACCAGCTCATCCTCCGTCCGCTGCCACAAATCATGCGCCTCGTCGGCAAGATGAAGCAGGATTTCCGGCACATGCGGCGGCGCCATCAGCGCCGTGTTGTCGAGGATGAATTGTTTCGCGCTGTCTGGCGTGAGCGCCGTCACGGAGCGGGTGTCAGGCCGCCCATGCGGCAGACTTCCTTCCATTCGGCCGGCGTCACCGGCTGCACGGAAAGTCGCCCGAGCCGAACCAGCGCCATTTCGGCAAGCTTTGGATTGGCCTTGACCTCTTCCAGCGTCGGCGGGTTCGGCACGTCCTTGAAGGCACGGATGTCGACGCATTCCCAGCGCGGGTCGTCGGTCGTGGTGTCGGGATGGGCAAGCGCGCAGACTTCGGCGATGCCGACCACGTTCAGCCCCTCGTTGGAATGGTAGAAGAAGCCGAGATCGCCGATCTGCATGGCCTTCATGTTGTTGCGCGCGGCATAGTTGCGCACGCCATCCCATTGCGTGCCGGCCTTGCCCTTCGCCTTCAGCGCCTCGAAGGAGAAGACCGAGGGTTCGGATTTGAACAGCCAGTAGTTCATTTCTTTTGCTCCTCCTTGGCGTGCGTCCGCCAGCGACCGGAATTAACTAGCCGCCGGCTTGTTGAACGTCCAGTTCCACTGGCGGATTTCGACGCTGTCGAACAGTCCGGCCTTGGCGTACGGGTCGGCGGCCGACAAGGCCTGTGCCCCTGCCAGGTCCGGTGCCTCGACGACGACGAGGCTGCCATTGGGCTTGCCTTCGGCGTCAAGGAAGGGACCGGCGAAAGCCAGTTTCTTGTCGCCGTTCAACCCTTCGAGAAAGGCGATATGCTCGGGACGCGTGTCGAGGCGCACCTGCAGGCTCCCGGGCTTGTCCTTGCAAATCAAAGCAAACAGCATGGTCTTTCTCCTGGTCGTGGGATCGATGTCGTGGGGATCAATCGTTGGTTTCGGTCTTGAGCGGCCGGGTCATCAAGGCTGTCACAGCCTGCCGGATGGTGATGGTGCCGTCCAGTATGGCCGCCACGGCGGCAATGATCGGCGCGTCG
The DNA here is from genome assembly GCF_056403655.1 of Mesorhizobium sp. P2_F8. NCBI lineage: Bacteria > Pseudomonadati > Pseudomonadota > Alphaproteobacteria > Hyphomicrobiales > Phyllobacteriaceae > Mesorhizobium > Mesorhizobium sp. P2_F8. Next base: position 745,181 of record NZ_JBFUFB010000001.1, on the reverse strand, counting down.
ATGTTGCGCTCGGTGGCGATGCGGGCGGCGATCGCCGCCGTCGGCACGCCTTCCGCCAGCGGCAATCCGGCAAGCGGCTTGCCTTGCCCCAGCGCCAGCCCATAGGCGAAGTTGCGCGACTGGGTCGACGAGCAGGTGAGCAGCAGGTCGCCAAGGCCGGACAGGCCCATCAGCGTTTCGGGCCTGGCGCCGAAGGCGGCACCGATGCGCCGCAGTTCGACGAAGCCGCGCGTCACCATGGCGGCCTGGGCACTGGCGCCGAGCCCCGCCCCGGTGACAGCACCTGCGGCAATGGCGAAGACGTTCTTCAAGGCGCCGCCGATCTCGACGCCGATGAGGTCGTCGCTCGAATAGCAGCGCAGATTCTCCGCCGAAAAGCGGGCGGCGAGGTCCGCGGCCAATGCCTCGTCGCGGGCGGCCACGACCACCGCAGTCGGCAGGCCCCGGGCGACATCGGTGGCAAAGCTTGGACCCGATAGAGCGGCGACCGGATTTTGCGGCAGGATCTCGCCGACAATCGCCGACAGCAAGGCGCCGGTGTCGCGCTCGATGCCCTTGGCGCAGAGGACGAGCGGGATATCGGCAGGCACATGGCCTTTCGCGACCGCCAGCGTTGCCCGCAGCGATTGCGCCGGCGTCACCGCCAGCACGCAATCGGCGCCAGTGAGTGCCGCCTTGATGTCGCTCGTCGCGTCGATGCCGGGCGCGATGGCGATGCCGGGCAGATAGCGCGGGTTCTCGCCGCGATCGATCGCCGCGACGGTTTCGGGGTCGCGGGCGAACAACCGCACCGAATGGCCCGCACGCAGCATGGCCAGCGCCAGCGCTGTGCCCCAGGCGCCACCGCCAAGCACGCTGACGCGCCAGCCGCTTTTGCCCGGGTTTTCCTTGTCTTGGCTGTTCATCTCCCGGCCATTCATGCCTTGGCTCCGCGCCGGCCGGAGCCGACCATCGGCGTCGAAATGCTGTCCAGCGGCCAGCGCGAGCGCGGCACGAAGTCGAAGCCGTTTTCCTGCGCCATGCCTTCGCGCAACCGTTCGATGCCGGCCCAGGCGATCATCGCCGCATTGTCGGTGCACAGTTTCAGCGGTGGCGCGACGAAGGTGAAGCCGGCCTCGTCGCACTGCCGCTCCAGCGTCGCCTTGATGGTGCGGTTGGCGGCGACGCCGCCGGCAACCACCAGGGCCGGATTTTTGGTGCCGGGAAACGTCTCGCGAAAGCGCGCCAGCGCACGCGCGACACGGTCGGCCAACGCATCGGCCACCGCTGCCTGGAACGAGGCGCAGATGTCGGCGACATCCTGGTCGCTCAAGGGCGCAATGGCTGTCGCCGCCTGGCGCACGGCGGTCTTCAGGCCGGAAAAGGAGAAGTCGGGCTGGGCCGAACCTTTCATCGGACGCGGAAAGGCAAAGCGCGAGGCATCGCCGGTTTGGGCAGCCTTCTCGACATTGGGTCCGCCGGGATAGGGCAGGCCGAGCATCTTGGCGGTCTTGTCGAAGGCTTCGCCGAGCGCATCGTCGATGGTGGTTGCCCAGCGCTGATAGTCGCCGACGCCGCGCACGGCGAGGATCTGCGTGTGGCCACCGGAGACCAGGAGCAGCAGATAGGGAAAATCGAGCCCGTCGGTCAGCCTTGCGGTCAAGGCATGGCCTTCGAGGTGGTTGATGGCGATCAGCGGCTTGTTCGCCGCCGCGGCGATCGCCTTGGCGGTCATCAGCCCGACAATCAGCCCGCCGACCAGACCGGGGCCGGCAGTGGCTGCGATCGCATCGATATCGGCAAGTGCTGTGCCCGAATCGGCTAGGGCTGCCTCGACGATACCGTCCAGCGCCTCGACATGGGCGCGCGCCGCGATCTCCGGTACGACGCCGCCAAAGGCGGCATGCTCCTCGATCTGGCTGAGCACGATGTTGGATAGGATTTTTGGCGCAGCGTCACCGTCCAGCGCCACGACACTGGCAGCGGTCTCGTCACAACTCGTCTCAATGCCCAGAACGCGGATCAATTCGTCGCTGTCCCTAGAGATTGTCTGTCAGCGCTTTCCCCATTAGGAGAAAGCCCGGAAAGGCCTCGGTCTGCCCGGGGGTTATCACGGACCGCACGCCATGCAAACAATCTTGAGAATCGGAACACGCGGCAGCCCGCTGGCGCTGGCACAGGCGCATGAAACGCAGGCGCGGCTGATGGCCGCGCATGGCATGCCGGCGGAAGCGTTCGAGATCGTCGTCATCTCGACCAGCGGCGACCGCATCCAGGATCGGCCGCTGTCGGAGGCCGGCGGCAAGGGCCTGTTCACCAAAGAGATCGAGGAGGCACTGCTGGCGTGCCGGATCGACATCGCCGTGCATTCGTCGAAGGACATGCCGACGCAACTGCCCGACGGTCTCGAACTCAGCGCCTTCCTGCCGCGCGAGGACGCGCGCGACGCCTTTATCGGCAAGGCGGCGAAGACCATCGCCGACCTGCCGCATGGAGCGAAAGTCGGCTCGTCATCGCTGCGGCGACAGGCGCTGATCCGCCGGATGCGGCCGGATCTCGACGTAGTGATGTTCCGCGGCAATGTGCAGACGCGCCTGCGCAAGCTCGATGAAGGCGTCGCCGCCGGCACCATCCTGGCCTATGCCGGGCTGAAGCGGCTCGGGCTCGATCACGTCGTCACCGACCTGATGCCGCTCGACATCTTTCCGCCGGCGCCGGGACAGGGCGCGATCTGCATCGAAACCCGCATCGGCGATGGCGACGTCGAAAAGATGCTGGCGGCGATCCATGATGCGCCGACCGGCCAGGCGCTCGCCTGCGAGCGCGCCTTTCTGGCGGCGCTCGATGGTTCCTGTCGCACGCCGATCGCCGGTTACGCGGCGATCGAGGCCGGAGAGCTGTCTTTTGCCGGGTTGATCATCTCGCCCGACGGCACGCAGTCGCACACGGTCGATCTGCAGGGACCGGCGCAGGATGCTGGCCGCATCGGCCAGGAAGCCGCCCGGACCGTGCGGGCCAGGGCCGGCGAAAAGTTCTTCGACGGCTGGCTCTGAAATGCTTCGCGTCCTGGTGACGAGACCGGAACCGGGCGCCTCGCGCACGGCACAGCGGCTTCAGGAGACAGGGTTCCAGCCGATCCTTCTGCCCTTGACCGAAACGGCGGCGTTGCCGGTCGATGCCGGACTGTTTCCGGGCGATGCCGTCGCGGTGGCCATCACCAGCGCCAATGCCGTGCGGCTTGCTTCCAGGGAGCTCATCGCGGCGCTTGCCGGTCTGCCCTGCCATGCCGTGGGAACAAGGACGGCGGAAGCGGCTCGCAAAGCGGGGTTCTCCTCGGTCAGCGAAGGCCCGGGCGATGCTGAGGCGCTTGCCGCCAGTCTTGCCGGTCATCTCTCGGGGATGACCATCGTCTATCTCTGCGGACGCGTGCGCTTCCCAGTGTTCGAACAGAGGCTGAGAGCAGCAGGCGTCCAGGTCCATGCCGTCGAGACATATGACACGCTCGCGGTGGGTTATTCCGATGAAGCCATCCTCGAGCGCCTGTCCGGCCGACCCGCCGATGCGGTGCTGCTTTATTCAGCCAAGGCCGCCGCCGCGATGCAGATCCTGGCCAGGCGGACCGCTCTGCTAGGGCTCTTTGAAAAGACAAGGTTTTTCGCCCTTTCCGCGCGCATCGCGGCAGCGCTTGACGATACCGCCAATGAAAGAATCCGCATTGCCGTGCGGCCCGACGAGGAAACGCTGCTGGCACTTTTGCGGGCGCGGCCCTGAGCCGCGTCATCACACCGCCCCTTTTCACCGCTTGGTGATGTGCTAGACCATTTTCTGAACCATCATGCGCCGCCAGGCGTTGAGACGAAGCGAATTGTGCGGAGCCCAAGCATGGTCAAGACGCCGAAGATGCGACACTCGAAAGGCCGCCGCGAGCCGGTGACCATCGATCTCGAGCCCGGCGCGGTCTCGCGCATCGCCGACGAGGACGCCGCCAAGCCCCAGGCCGGCGCCGAAGAGGCGCCGGAGGAGGCCGTCTCGCGGGCCGAGATTCCCGAAGAACCGGTGCATGCCGACCAGACCGATCTCGAGCCCTGGGAGCATGCGGACGCCCAGGCCGAATCGGAACAGCCAGCGGCGACGGCCGCAGAAGCGGCAGCCAAGGGCGCCAGCGAAGCCGAACCTGCCTATCCCGGAGCGTCCGAGGCGCCGGCCAACAAGACCAAAGCCTTCGACTACAATTTCGAGGATGCGTCGGCGAAGCGCTCCCAGGCCGACGACAACAAGGCGAGAACCGAGACACGGGACGACAGAATGGCGCCAACACCACCGGCAAAGCGTAGCGGCCTCAATGGCATTGCCGCCGGCATCATAGGCGGCGTCATCGCGCTGGTCGGCGCGGGTGGCCTGCAATATGCCGGGCTGCTCGGCGCGCCGGGGTCCAGTTCCGGCGTATCGCTCGACGGCGTCAACAGCGAGATCGCCGCGCTGAATCGCGAAATCGCCGGCCTGAAGGAAACGGGCGGCAACACCGACGCGTCGGCCAAGGTCGATGGCCTGTCGTCGGCGCTGGATCAGGTCAAGACCGATGTCGCGGCGCTGAAGTCGGCGGTCGAATCCGGTGGAGCGGGCGACACTGCCGGGCTCGCAGCGCTTGGCGACAAGATCAAGCAGATCGAAACCGCGGTCGCCGCCCTAGGTAAGGCCGGCGGCACGGCACCGGTCGATCTCGGCCCGCTCAACGAAAAACTGGCTGGTCTCGACGCACAGGCGAAGTCAGCCGGCGAAGCGACGACGGCGCTGGATGGCCGGCTCACCGCGTTGGAGCAGTCGGTGTCGCAGCTTTCCGGCAAGGTCGAGGCGGCGGCGGGACAGCCGAAGATCGCGCTCGCCATCGCCGCGTCGGCGCTCAAGTCCGCGCTCGACCGTGGCGCGCCATTCTCGGCCGAACTCGAAACCTTTGCCGCAATTTCGCCGGATGCGCCGCAACTCGCGACACTGCGCACCTACGCTGAAAAAGGCGTGCCGACCCGCGCCGAGATCGCATCGCAAGCGGATGCCGCTGCCAATGCCATGGTCGCCGCCGCGACGCCTGTCGATGAGAATGCCGGTTTCCTGCAGAACCTTTTGTCGAGCGCCGAATCGCTGGTCAAGGTCCGGCCGATCGGCGCCGTCGAAGGTGCCGGTGCGCCGGAAACCGTCGCGCGCATGGAAGTGGCGGTCAACCAGGGCGACTATGCCAAGGCGCTCAGCGAGTATGACACGCTGCCCGAAGCCGTGAAGGCGGCCGGTGCCGACTTTGCCGGCAAACTGAAAGCACGCATCGAGGTCGAAACACAGGTCGACGCGCTGATCTCTGGCGCGATGAAGGCATGAGGGCAACACCATGATCCGCCTCTTGGCCTTCCTTATCGTCGTTTTCGCGCTCGGGCTGGGCTTTGCCTGGCTGGCCGACCGGCCCGGCGACATGGTCGTCACTTTCAGCGGCTACCAATACCAGGTCAGCCTGATGGTGGCGGCAGTGGCCGTCGTTGCCGTCGTCGCCGCGGTGATGATCTTCTGGTGGCTGATCAAGTCGCTGTGGAACAGCCCCTACACCATCTCGCGCTATTTCCGCGTGCGCCGCCGCGACCGTGGCTATCAGGCGCTGTCGACCGGCATGATCGCCGCCGGCGCCGGTGACGGCGCGCTGGCTCGCAAGAAAACCAAGGAAGCGGCCAAGCTGATCCGCTCCGACCAGGAGCCGCTGATCCATCTGCTTGAGGCGCAGGCGTCGCTGCTCGAAGGCGATCACGAAGGGGCGCGGCAGAAATTCGAGAGCATGCTCGACGACCCCGAAATGCGGCTGCTCGGCCTGCGCGGGCTCTATCTCGAGGCCGAACGGCTGGGCGACCGCAACGCCGCCAGGCACTATGCCGGCCGCGCCGCCGTTATGTCACCGCAATTGGCCTGGGCGGCCGAATCGACCTTGGAAGAATTGACCGCGCGCGGCGACTGGGACGGTGCCTTGAAGCTGGTCGACGCGCAGAAGTCGACACGGCAGATCGAACGCGATGCCGCCAACCGCCGTCGCGCCGTGCTGTTGACGGCCAAGGCGCAGGCGCTTGCCGGTAGCGATCCGACTGCCGCCAGAACCGCGGCAATCGAGGCCAACCGGCTGCGGCCGGACTTCGCCCCCGCCGCTGTCGCCGCCGCGGCCGCGCTGTTCAAGCAGAACGACGTGCGCAAGGGCTCGAAAATCCTCGAGACGGCGTGGAGGGCCGAGCCGCATCCTGAGATCGCCGAGCTCTATACCCATGCACGGCCAGGCGATGCGGTGCTCGACCGCCTCAACCGGGCGAAAAAGCTGCAGGAGATGAAGAAGAACCACGCCGAGTCGTCGATGACGGTGGCACGCGCAGCACTTGATGCGCTGGATTTTTCGACTGCCCGCCGCGAGGCCGAGGCAGCGATCAGGATGGACCGCCGCGAGGGTGCCTATCTGCTATTGGCCGACATCGAGGAGGCCGACACCGGCGACCAGGGCAAGGTGCGGCAGCTTCTGTCCAGGGCGGTGCGGGCGCCGCGCGATCCGGCCTGGGTCGCCGATGGCGTCGTTTCGGAGCGGTGGGCGCCGGTATCGCCGGTCACCGGCCGGCTCGACGCCTTCGAGTGGCGCGCGCCGATGGAGCGTCTCGGCCAGCTGATCGACAGCCATGATGATGCAGCGGCCGCCCCCGTGCCGGTCATCGAAGCGCTGGCAAAGCCGGTGAGCGAGAGGCCGGTCGAGGTGATCGATGACGCTGGCGGCGAGATTTCGGCGGGCAAGGAGGCTGAGGCCCGCGAGGAAGATCATGTCCAGCCGATCACTGCCGCCGCCTTCGCCGAGGTGCCGACCAACGCGGAAGCGGTCGAGCCGGCCGAGGAGCATGCGCGGCTGCCGGATGATCCCGGCGTCGATCCGGACGAGGAAGCGGAAAAATCGCCGCGCCGGTTTCGGTTGTTTTGAGTTGGGCCGGCCGTGAGGGCCTCTGTAACCAAGCAGCATGATGTCGTCCGAAAACCGCTTCACACTTTTCGGCATCATGCTCTAAGGAATGGATCATGTTTGAACGCGTTCTGTCATTTCTGAGGGATTTGCCGGCCGGCGCCGGCACGCATGCCAGCAGCGACGATCCGCGCGTTGCGGCTTCGGCGCTACTCTATCACGTCATGAATGCCGATGGCGTGCGCCAGGATGTCGAGTGGGAGCGGTTCAAGGCGGTGCTGGCCCAGAGCTACTCGATCAGCGGCGCCGAACTCGAAGCGCTCGCCGCCGCCGGCGAGCGGGCCGACAATGAGGCGATCGATCTCTATGCCTTCACCAGTGTCTTGAAGCGCCATCTCGATGCTGAGGCGCGCAAGGCCTTCATCGGCCTGATGTGGGAGATCGTCTACGCCGATGGCGAGCTGCACGAGCTGGAGGACAACACGGTCTGGCGCGTCGCCGAGTTGATCGGCGTCGAACGCCGCGACCGCATCGAGGCACGTCGCAAGGCGGCGGAGCAGGCACCCGGCGCCACCGGAACATCGAGCGACGAATAGACGGATTTCGCCTGCCCATGCCGCGCCAAACGAGTTCGAAGCCAAAAATCCTGATCGTGCTGCATCAGGAGAATTCGAGCCCCGGACGTGTCGGCCACATGCTCCTGGAAGAGGGCTTCGAGCTTGACATCCGTCGCCCGCCGCTCGGCGATACCTTGCCGGAAACGCTGGACGGCCACGCCGGCACGGTGGTGTTCGGTGGACCGATGAGCGCCAATGACGAGGACGAGTTCGTTCGTCGCGAGACCGCCTGGCTGGAAGTACCGCTCAAGGAGAACCGGCCGTGCCTTGGCATCTGCCTTGGTGCGCAGATGCTGGTCAACCATCTCGGCGGCAAGGTCGAGGGTCACGGCGAAGGGTTGGTCGAGATCGGCTGGTATCCGCTGAAGGCGACCGAAGCCGGCAAGACCCTGATGCATTGGCCGGAGATGGTCTATCAGTTCCACCGCGAGGGTTTTTCACTGCCCAGGGACGCGACGCTGCTGGCGACGGCCGAGACCTATCCCAACCAGGCCTTCCGCTATGGCGACAATGCCTGGGGCATCCAGTTCCACGGCGAGTTGACCAGGGCGATGATGCAGCGCTGGGTGGTGCGCGGCGCGCATCGCTTCGAGTTGCCCGGGGCGCAGCCCGGCCGCGATCATCTCGGCGGCCGGCTGATCTGGGACATGCATCTCAAGCGCTGGCTGGATGAATTCCTGCGCACGATCTTCGCCAAGCCGGCGCTGCGATAGACGTCAGTTTCGCCCGTTGAGGTGGCGCACCTTGCGCAGTTGCGGGAACAGCACGATCCACAGCCCGGCGACCGCGATCGCGCCGACGCCACCGACCACGACGGCCGGAACCGTGCCGATCAACGCCGCCATCGTGCCGGCGCGGAATTCGCCGACCTCGTTGGAGGCACCGACGAAGACCTGGTTCACGGCATTGACTCGGCCGCGCACATGGTCGGGCGTCCACAGCTGGATCAAGGTCTCCCTGATATAGACGCTGAACATATCGGTAGCGCCAAGGAAGGCGAGCGCTGCGATCGACAGCCAGGTGATGGTCGACAGGCCGAACAGCACGGTGAAGGCGCCGAACGCCGCAACGAAGCCGAGCATGATCAGCCCCGCATGGTTGCGGATCGGATGGCCGGCCAGCCAGATGGCGACGCAGATGGCGCCCACGCCCGGCGCCGAGCGCAGCAGGCCTAGGCCCCAGGGGCCGAGCTGGAGGATGTCGCGCGCATAGATCGGCAGCAGTGCCGAGGCGCCCGACAAAAGCACGGCGAACAGATCGAGCGAGATGGCGCCCAGCACGATCTTCTCGCTCCAGATATAGCTGAACCCACCGAACAGGTTCTGCAGCGTCGGCTTCTCGGTCTCGGTGCGTTGCGCGGGCTTCGGGATGGTGAAGATCAGCAACCCGGACGCAAGCATAAGCACGGCGGCGGTGCCATAGGCGACTTCCGCCGACACGCCGTAGAGCAGGCCGCCGGCGACCGGGCCGACGATGGTCGCCGTCTGCCAGGCCGACGAGTTCCAGGCGATGGCGTTGGCGAAATCCTCAGGTGGCACGAGATTGGCGAACAGCGAGGCCGAGGCCGGCCCGAAAAAGGCGCGGGCGACGCCGAACATGGCAAGCACGACGAAGATCGGCAGCGGTCCGCTGATGCCATGCAGGGTCAGGAACAGCAGGGTCAGCGCGCAGATCGCCTCCATCACCACCGCCAGCGCCATGATCAGGCGGCGGCCGAAGCGGTCGGCGACGACACCGGTGACCAACACCAGCAGCAGCGACGGCAGGAACTGGACGATACCGACCAGGCCGAGATCGAGAGGATCCCTCGTCAGGTCATACATCTGCCAGCCGACCGCGACCGACACGATCATGGTGGCGAAGGTGGTGAGGAAACGCGCCGCCCAATAGCTCAGGAAGGAGCGGTGGCGGAACGCGGCATAGCGCTGGTCCGGCGAGGTTTGTGCGGCAGTCATGGATCGAGGCCCCGTTGCGATGGCATTGGAGCGACGTGCGTCCAATCGGACGCACAAAGTACGCTCCAACACTTTGGTTTTCGCATCGTGCTTTCCGAAAATCGGAACCGATTTTCGGGCCGATGCGATGGCCGGCGGGGCACTTCCCGGATGGGCGCTGTTCCGGCCAAGGGAATTTCTAACAAAGTTCGCAGCGCGATGTGCGCCAAAATCAGCGCTGGATCAACGAATTTTCACCCTGTTCCGTTGATTGCACGAGGACGTTATTGCCTGAGCGCCGCGGAGATAGCGTCGAGGCCGCTCCTCAACTCGGCTTCCGTCGGCCAGCCAAAACCGACGCGAAAGAAGCGCTTTGGCATTTCGAACCAATGGCCGGGCCCGACATAGGCGCCATGGTTTTCCAGCAGGTTCACATAGAACCGGTCGAGGTCGAAGTCGGGATCGACGTTCAGGCGCGGGAAGCCGACGACACCGCCTTCAGGGCGCACCCAGTCGACCAGCGGCTCGCGGTCGATCCAGGCCTGGACGATGTCGCGGCGCCTGGCCATTTCTGGCAGCAGCGTCGCCAGGAACACGTCCCGCCGCTCGAGCATGCCGCGCGCGATGCCTTCGTCGATGACGCTGCCGCAGATGCCGATCTGCTCCTTGGCGGCGAGGAATTTCTCCTGAAGTTCCGCATCCCTGGTGATCAGCCAACCGATGCGGATGCCGGGAATGCCGAAGGCCTTGGACAGCGACGAGACGCTGATCGCCTTCGGGCTCAGCGATGCCGCGGACGGCAGGCGCTTGCCATAGGAGAGGTCGCGATAGGTTTCGTCGACCAGCAGATGGCAGTCCCTGCCTTCGGCGAGCGCGACCAGGGCGTCGAGGTCGGCGCGGCTCATCATCGTGCCGGTCGGGTTGTGGGGGCAGGTGACGCTGATCAGCCTGGTGTTCCGCCGTATCGCCGCCGCAACTTGGCCGACATCGATGGCGAAGCCGTCCTCGAAGGCCAGGTCGACAAAGCTGATGGCGCAGCCAATCGCCCTTGGGGTCTCGATGTTGGTGGCGTAGTTGGGCCTGATGACGACCAGATGATCGCTCTGCGACAACAGCGAGGTCGAGATGATGAACAGGGCGCCAGCAGCACCGGCGGTGACCAGGACATCGTCGGGCGAGACGCCGGCGTCCTGTGCGGCAATCAGCGCGCGCAATTCCTTGTCGCCGCGATGCTCGCCGTAGAAGAGCGTGAGATCGGGCAAGGATAGGCCGATATCGGAGAGTTTCTGGTCGGCGATCGAACTTTCGGAAAGATTGTAGCGGATCCGGTCGTAGCCGTACTCTTCCGGCGCCTCTTTCTCGATCACCATCCTGGTGTAGTTCATGGCTTCCCCCAAAAGACCCCGTTCGGTTCATCCAAGCCACAAAAACATGAAGCCTGCCAAGGCGGATTCGCCGGCAGGCTTCTGTTCCAGTCGTCCTAAGTGTTGGCTCAGGACCGAATTGCTCAGGCCGAGGCCTTCTTCCTGCCCCTGCCCTTGGCGGGCACGACTTCGGCGGCCTTGCGGCCGAGGCCGATCGACTTCGCCAGCAGCGAACGCGAAGCGGCATAGTTGGGGGCGACCATGGGATAGTCAGCCGGCAAGCCCCATTTGGCGCGATAGGCGTCCGGCGTCAGGCCGAAATGCACGCCGAGGTGACGTTTCAGGGATTTGAACTTCTTGCCGTCCTCGAGGCAGATGATGAAATCCGGTGTCACCGATTTCCTGGGGTTGACCGCCGGGACCAGCGGAGCTGCCACCGGGACCACCGGCTGGCCGAGCCCGCTTATCGAAGTGCTGACGCTGGCGATGAGATCGGCGAGACCAGAAGCGGGCAGGCGGTTCTTCTCGACGTAAGCGGACACGATGTGAGCGGTCAGCTCGAGCAGGTCGATGTCTTTACGGGCGCTGTCGTTATCGTCGGTCAATCTATTTCTCCGTCTAAAGCGAATGACCTGAAAATCGGATTCGATTCCCGGAAAGGATCATGCGCAAAATCAAAATGCTACGGCGTCCTTTGTGCATCCACGGGACGGCAGCGTTGTTGTGGCGCGGGATTCCTAGTCGGCAAATCTGCGCAGCGCAATGACTTGATGCCGCGGCACACGTTATTTTGAACAACTATATTAAACAATAACAATATCAGACTATCAGCGCTTTGTCGCGCCACAAACGAAATCCGCCTTCAAAGGCGCGTGTGTTGTCGCCGCGCCGGCTGTCGGCGGGCAATTCATCGAGCTTGTCGACATTGCCGCCGCCAATGACGACGTAGTCAGGCTGCATGGCGGCGCGGAGCCGGTCGACGACGTCGAAGACATATTTGCGCCATCTCTTCTTGCCGCGCTTTTCCAAGCCGCGTTCGCCGACATAGTCCTCGAAGCTCTTGCCCTTCTTGTAGGGAAGATGGGCGAGTTCCATCGGCTGGGCGACGTTGTCGACGATCATCGCGGCACCGAGACCGGTTCCCAACCCGATGAACAGCATGCGGCCGCCTTCATAACTGCCGATGGCCTGCATCAGCGCGTCGTTGACCACCTTCACAGGCTTGCCGAATTGCGCGGCGAAATCGTAGCCGGCCCAACCCTTGCCGAGATTGGCAGGGTCGGTGAGCGGCCTGTTGTGGGTGACCGGGCCGGGGTAGCCCATCGAGACGACGTCGTAGGACAAGCCCTCGGCTAGCTTCTTTACCGTATCGGTCATCTGCTGCGGCGTCAGGCCGGGCCCGGAGTCGGCGCGCCGCTCCACGCCGCCGGCGCTGCTGAGAATCTTGACATGCGAGCCGCCAATATCGATCGCAAGCACGATCTTCTCAGCCGATGCCGGTTGTTTCACCGCTTTGGCCATTGCGCCACCTCCACTCACTTTACCGGATCGATCCAGCCATTGGGCGGCCCGAACCCGGCCATCGCGTCCGCCGGACCCCATGTAAGCGGTTCATAGACGTGCGGCGGCGTGGTGTCGCCGAGCACCGGGCCGACGATGCGCCAGGCCATTTCGCTGGCGTCCTGGCGGGTGAACAGCTGGCCGTTGCCGTTCATGGCATCGCCGATCAGCCGCTCATAGGGCGGCATGTCGCTCTTGCTGTCGTCGAGCGCCGTCAGCTCGACCTGTTCGCCGATCATGTCGTCGCCCGCCGCCTTGCGCTGGGCGCCGATGGCGATCACCACTTGCGGATCGATGCGGAAGCGAACGTAGTTCTGGTCGGCCGGCTTGATCGGATCGAAGACGTCGAGCGGCGGCCGCTTCAGCCGCACCACCACTTCGGTGACATGCACCGGCATGTTCTTGCCGGCGCGGATGAAGAACGGCACATCCTGCCAGCGCCAGGTGTCGACGAAGAAACGCACCGCGGCAAAGGTCTCGACCGGTGAGTTCGGTGCCACGCCGGGTTCGGCGAGATAGCCGGTGAACTGACCGCGCACGACATCGTCTTTCGTCAAGGTGCGGATCGCCCGCAGCACCTGCACCTTCTCGTCGATCAAATCGTCGGCCGAACGGCCGACGGGTGGCTCCATGGCAAGCAGCAGCAGGATGTTGAGCAGATGGTTCTCGATGACGTCCCTGATGCAGCCGACATTGTCATAGAAGCGGCCACGCCCCTCGACGCCGAAATCCTCGGCCATGGTGATCTGCACGCTCTCGACGAAGTTGCGGTTCCAGATCGGCTCCAGAAAGGAATTGGCGAAGCGGAAATAGAGCAGGTTCTGGATCGCTTCCTTGCCGAGATAATGGTCGATGCGGAAGATCGATTGTTCGTCGAAAACCAGATGCAGGACCCGGTTCAGCCAGCGCGCCGACTGCAGGTCGTGGCCGAAGGGCTTTTCCACCATCAGCCGTGCGCCACGAGCCGTGCCCGATTGCTCCAGTCCCTGGACGACGGTCTCGAACATGGTCGGCGGCACCGCCATGTAGTGCAGCGGCCGCTGGGCGGTGCCGAGCGCAGTTTTGAGTTTCTCGAACGTCGCCGGATCGCGGTAGTCGCCACTGACATAGCGCAGCAGGGAGGCGAACTTGGCGAACAATTTTTCGTCGATCTTGCCGAGTGCATTGACGATGCCGTCGTGGGCGCGCGCCTGCAATTGCTTGAGATCCCAGGCGTCGAACGCCACGCCGATCACCGGTTCGGTGAGCGTGCCCTTGGCCACCATCTGGTAAAGGGCTGGAAATATCTTCTTGTGGGCGAGGTCGCCGGTGGCTCCGAAGAGCACCAGCGTGTCGGACCGTTCCGGGCTCATCGGCGTGTCTCCCCTGCCGCCGTCACGAGCCGGACTTCGGCTTCTCGACATGGCCGCCAAAGGCATAACGCATTGCCGAGAGCAGCTTGTCGGAGAATTCGGACTCGCCTTGCGAGGAGAAGCGGTCGAACAGCGCCGAGGACAGAACCGGCGCCGGCACGCCGGTGTCGATCGCCGCCTTCAGCGTCCAGCGGCCTTCGCCGGAATCCGAGACGCGGCCGCCGAAATTCGCCAGGCCCGGATCATTCTTCAGTGCGCCCGCGGTGAGATCAAGCAACCAGGAGCCGATGACGCTGCCATGCCGCCAAACCTCGGCCACCTGAGGGAGGTCGACGTCGAACTGGTAGTATTGCGGGTTTTCCAGAGGGCTGGTCTCGGCGTCCGCCGTTCGTTGCCGCTTGCCGGCATTGGCCGACTTCAGGATGTTCATGCCTTCCGCATAGGCGGCCATCACGCCATATTCGATGCCGTTGTGCACCATCTTGACGAAGTGGCCGGCACCGCTCGGCCCGCAATGCAGATAGCCAAAGGGTGCGGTCCCGGCATCCTTGGGCGGATTGGAGCCGGCATCGGCACCGGGCGCCAGCGTGGCAAAGATCGAATCAAGGTGCTGCACCGCCACGTCGGGACCGCCGATCATCAGGCAATAGCCACGCTCAAGGCCCCAGACACCGCCGCTGGTTCCGACATCGACAAGATGGATACCCTTGGCGGCCAGTTTCGCGGCCTGGTCGACGGCGTCGTGATAGTAGGAATTGCCGCCGTCGATGATGATGTCGCCGGGTTCCATCAGGGCGGCCACCTGATCGATGATCTTGCCGGTGATCGCCGCCGGCAGCATCAGCCACACGCAGCGCGGCTTGGCCAGCTTGCCGACGAATTCTTCCATGGATGCCGTCCCTGAAGCGCCGTCGGTCACCAGAGCCGCGACGCTGGCCGGGTTGATGTCGTAGACGACGCATTCGTGGCCGTCGCGCATCAGGCGCCGGACCATGTTGGCGCCCATCCGGCCCAATCCCATCATTCCGATCTGCATGGTTTCGTCCCTGTTTCCTGGAGATTTACTGGGTTTATCGAGGAAGGATCGACTGGCTATCCTGATCGCCTGATATGACGGAGAAGTCGACATTCTCCCAATCGCCGGCTTCGGGCCAGAAAAAAGTGAAGATCAGCGTGCTTCCGGCGGGGAGGCTGGCGGTGGACAGATCGGCAAGATGGATGCCGAAGGCGTTCTCGATCGTCTGGCTGTCGGCGGCGGTCGCCCAGTGATCGCTGCTCCAGCGAACCGTCGCCGGGGCCAAGAGCTCGACGCGCAGCGTCTTGCCGGCCGGCAGCGTGCGGATCTTGTTGTTGAAGCGCCATGTCCTGAACGGCGACACGGTCTTGTCCTCGATGTACCGCTTGACGCCTTGAGGTGGCATGTCGAAGACCGTGCCGTCGCGTACCGAGCGCAACAGCTTGATATGCTCCGAATGCGCCCAGACCAGCGGCATGGCGCTGCCCGAGGGGCGACCGTGCAGCAGTTCGCGCTCGGCCATGTCGGCGCCGTCCCAGACCTGTTCGGGTAGCAGGCCGCCCAGCCCGGCTGAGCCTTCCAGAGCAGCCAGCAGGTCCACAGCTCTGTCCTTGCGTCCGGCTGCAAGCTCGTAATGGGCGCGTTCGCCGGCGAGCAACGGCCACGGCCGGCCCTGGCCGGTGCCGTCGAAGGGTGCGCCATCCTCATGCTCGCCATAGCCATCGTCATTGTAGCGGTACCAGAGCGGCCCTTGCGGCAGGTCGCAGCGCAATTGCGCATCGATGATCGTGACGGTGTCGACGATACGCGGATCGTCAGCTGCCCTCAGGCCGAAGCGGACGAGAGCCAGTGCGTCCGGGCTGACGATCGCCTCGGCTGGCTGGTCGGTATCGCCGGGAGGCCGGTTCTTGATCGGGACATAGCCGTCCTTCGGCGAACCGGCCCCGGCGCTGTCGGGTGAAGCGATGCGCACGTAATAGCCGTCGACGCCGGCCTGCCTGCCGAGTGCGGTGCCGGTGACATAGGTCCAACGCTCGACCTGGTCGTTCCAGACATCGGCGGTCTCGCGCAGATAGGTCGCGGCGACCTGCTTGCCGCAGGCGTCGAGCAGGTCGGCCGCGGCAAGCAGTGCCGCGATCTCGACGGCAAGCGTGAACGGGCTGTAGCCGGCATCCTCTTCCCAGCGGTCCTCACCGGTAACGGGTCCGTCGCGCACGACATAGCCGGCGGCGCGCTCGATCATCGGCTGAAAGGCGAGCAGCCTGGCTTGCGGCAGGTGCCCGGCGCGGTGCAGTGCATCGGCCAGCAGCAACGGGAAGGCGCATTCGTCCATCTGGATGCCTGGCCAATAGGCCGATCCGTCGAGCCAGGCGTTTTGCGGCCAGTGGCCGTCCGGCTGCTGGATGGAGCTGAGATAGTCGAGGATTTGCAGGGCCGACGCGGCATCGCCGGCGGCGAGAAAACCTCCGGCCGTCTCGACCAGATCGCGCGGCCAGACCAGATGGTAGCCACCGAGGTCGTCGTCACCCTTGTTGAAGCCCCACGGAATCGAAAGGCTGGCGACCGCCGCGCCCGGTATGGCGATCGACCGGTGGGTCGACAGAACCGCGGTCGAGACGCGATAGAAGTTGATCCCGGACTCGCCATGCCGGTCCAGCGGCAGCAGGCTCTTTTGCCACTTCCGCCATCTCTCGACGTAGGCTTTGGCGGCGGGCTCAAAACCTTGCTTCAGGCTGGCGAAGGCATTTTCGGCCGCCTCGTCCGATGTCGCGCCAAAGCCCAACGCCAGCAAGGCCGTTGTCTTGGAAGCGGTAAAGCCGATCTCGCCGGTCAGCGCGACATTGCCGTTCTCGGCCCGTTGGCAGGCCGGATCGAGCTCGCCGGTATTGTGGAGTTGCTGCCAGCCGTCGGAGACGCCGACATAGCCGGCCGAGCCGGTGCGCCAGGGCAGTGACGATGCCAGCGCCAGGCAGGTGCCGCGCCCCGAGGCGAACAGCACAGGTTTTCCCTTGTGGTTACCGACCCAGGCGGTGTTGCCCATGCCAGCATTGACGAGATGCGGCGCCAGCAAGGCGTAGACGCGATGGTCGCCGGCGGCACCCTTGAGCGCTGTGAAGGTAATTTCCTGCAGCAAAGCGGGCCGCGCCGGGTCGGCAAGGATGCGCTTTTCGATCCGGTAGGCACCGTCGGTCGCGGTGTTGACCAGCCTGTAGGCCGGCACGCCATCCTCGAACGGTTCGATGGCGTGCACAGCATCGCGTTTTTCTTCGGAGAAATAGCCTTCGGGGCCGGTGACGATCAGGCCAAGGTCGCGCGTGCAGGCGCGGTCGAGGTGCGGATAGTAGATCTCGTTGAGGATGCCATGGCTGATCGTGAACCAGATATGGCCGCTTGGGGAAAGGGACGTTCCAACGCCACTCTTGGCGCTTGACGTCCAGCGAGCCGGGATTCCCGGGGCGCCCGGAGCAACGGTTGGCGTCACTGGCATTCGATTGCGATCTCCTGGCCCTTTCCCTAGACCAGGACGCGAACCCTTTTCAATCGTTGCACCGCAAGTTGATCGCCACCGCCAATCGCGCCCTCGTTGACAGCGGCGCCGGGTAGCGTCCACTATTCCCGGCACGGGAGGATCGCGAAGCCAATGCCGGAGGTGTCCCTGGTCCTGATCGACCGGTTGCTGGCGATTTCGGCGGCGCTTGCTGGCCATATCGATCCCGGCACGGCGTTTCGCGCCACAGCCATCGAGATCGGCACGCTCATTCCGCACGACCATATGGATCTGGCGGTGCTGTCGCATGATGGGCGCAGGCATGCCTGTTATGAAGCCGGCTTCCACACCAGCTGGAGCGAGCTTGCCCAGCATCCGCTGCCGACCGAAGTCAGCCCGATTCGCTCGGTGCTGTGGGGCGAGGTGGCTTATCTGCTTTCCGACGACGCGCTGCGCGACGAGCGCTTCCATTTCGCCACTGCGATCGATGGACCGATCTTCGCCGCCAAGCTGCGCAGCCGCATCGTCGTGCCGCTCAGGGCGCGCGGCGGCATCATCGGGGCGCTGAACATCAGCCGGCACGAGGTCGGCTGCTACACGCTTGCCGATGTCGCAGTCGCCCAGCAATGCGCGGACCTGATCGCGCCCTATATCTTTGCGCTGATCCAGACCGAGGAGGCGCGCCGCGCCATGCTTGCCGAGAGCGAGGCGCGCAACCGCGTCGAATTGCTGCGCGTCGGCGCCTCGCAGCTGACCGAAGGCATGGAGCGCGAACGCCGGCGCATGGCGATGGACCTGCATGACCAGACGCTTGCCGACCTCGCCCGCATCGCACGCCAGCTTTCGGCCCTGCGCGGCCAGGGCGTGGCGCGGGCGGCGCAGCTTGCCGACCTTGAGCAGGAGGTCGCCGGCTGCCTAACGGAACTGCGCCACATCGTCGACGACATGCGGCCGAGCGTGCTCGAACTGTTCGGCCTGCGCGATGCGGTCGAAGCGCATCTCAACCGCAGTGTCGCCAGAGCCAAACCGCCCATCGCCGTGCGCATCGCCGACACCAGCGACGGCGGCGCCGACAATCTGCCGGAGCCCGTCCGCACGGCACTCTACCGGATCGTGCAGGAAGCCATCAACAACGCGGTTCGCCACGCCGCGCCGCGCCGCATCGATGTGCTGCTGGCGTCGACCGCAAGCGTGCTGCGGGTGATTGTCACCGATGACGGCCAGGGCTGCGGCGCTGTCGATCCGGCCGCCCATGGCGGCATTGGCCACATGCATACGCGCGCCGCGCTGATCGGTGCGCGGCTGCGCATCGGGCAGGCCGGCCGCAAGAGTGGCGGCACCCGTGTCGTCGTGGAGATCGACCGCCGGCCGTTGCGGGAGCTGCCGGTTGCGGCGGCTGCAGCGGCGCCTGGCCAGCTCGCCGTGTCGGAGGCCATTTGATGCTTGTGATGATCGCCGAAAATGACGGACTGCACCGCACCTTCGCGCGGCGCACCGTCGAGCAATTGTGGCCCGGCGACGTCGAGGTGATCGAAGCGAGCGACGGCGAGGACGCCATCAACCTGGCGGCCGAGCGCGAGCCGCCGCATGTCGTGCTCGACCTGCAGATGCCGAAGGCGACCGGGATCGAGGTTGCCAGGGCGATCTGGAACCGCCGCGCCGGCACGCACATCCTATTCTGGTCGAACTTCGCCGACGAGGCCTATGTGCGCGGTGTGGCGCGTATCGTGCCGCCGGGCTCGGTCTATGGCTATGTGCTGAAATCGGCAACGGAGGAAGGCATGCGCTCGGCCTTGCGCGGCGTTTTCCGCGAGGGCCACTGCATCATCGACCGCGAGATTCGCGGCATCCAGCACCGCGTCCAGGACAAGTTCGAAGGAATCACCGACGGCGAATATGAAAGCCTGATCGACATCGCGCTTGGCCTGACCGACCGGGCGATCGCCGCGCGCCGCGGCCTGTCGATCCGCGGCGCGCAGAGCCGCATCAAGCATGTCTACGACAAGCTCGGTATCGTGCCGGCGGAGGACGGGGCCGGCGATGCATCCGTGTTCAACTCGCGGACGCGGGCGATCTATCTCGCCATGGCGCGCGGCCTGATCAACATCGACGCGCTGCGCCGCGAGCAGGACCGGCTCGACGCCTGGCTGGCGCAGGCTTCGCCCGATCACTGACCGCAGCCAGAGCGGTTCGGAAAGCCGTTTGACACTTCTGCTTTGCTTGGACCCGACTGTGCAAATGCACAGTCGGGCGTGCGCTTTGACCCGTATCGCCACGCCGGTGCCGCAACTACCTTCGATCCCCAATAAGAAAACATGTCAGGGAAGCGCTCATGCCATTCGTCGCCATGCGAATTCGCACGGCTGTTCGCGCCGCCAGGCACCAGTGATGTCGGTGTCGGCGCGAGCTCGCCATTCCGGCTTTGACGACGTCGTCGGCGATGCGACGATCGAAACGCTGGCGAGCGGCTTCGGTTTCCTCGAAGGGCCGGTGTGGCACCCCTATGAAAAGTGGCTGGTTTTCTCCGACATTCCGGAAAGCCGCATGTATCGCCGCAGTGCCTCGGGCGAGATCGAACTGTTCCGCGAGCCGAGCCACAAGGCCAATGGCAGTACGCTGGACCGCCAGGGACGGTTGGTCACCTGCGAGCACGCGACGAGCCGAGTGACCCGCGCCGAGCCCAATGGCAGCGTGACCGTTCTTGCCACACACCATCAGAACAAGCAGCTCAACAGCCCGAACGATATCGTCGTTGCCACCGGCGGCTCGATCTACTTCACCGATCCGGGTTATGGCCGGGTGGAATTCTACGGCGTGCCGCGGCCGCAGGAATTGTCTTTCCAGGGCGTCTACCGCATCGACGGCGACGGCGCCCGGCTGACATTGCTGGCCGACGATTTCGTCCAGCCGAACGGCCTTTGCTTCTCGCTGGACGAGTCGCGGCTGTTTATCAACGACACCGAACGCGGACATATCAGGGTGTTCGGCGTCGAGGCGGATGGCGACCTCAACGGCGGTGCGGTGTGGGCGGTGACAGAGGGTGACGGGCCGGGAGCGCCGGACGGCATGAAGATCGACAGCCGCGGCAATGTCTACTGCACCGGCCCCGGCGGCATCCATGTCTTCGACGCGTCGGGTGCCATTCTGGGCGTCATCCGGACGCCGGAAGACTGCGCGAATTTCACCTTCGGCGACGATGATCTGAGAAGCCTCTACATCGCCGCATCGACGTCGCTGTACCGGCTCCGGGTGCGCGTGCCGGGATTGAGACTGTTTTGAGTTCGGGACCGTCCGTGCTCAAATCAGATTGGGAGTGAGGCCGGGGTCAAAACCGGCAGGAACTGCAGCAGTAAACATCTGGGAGGATTACGACATGAAGAAACTGTTTGTCTTGGGCGCTCTGGCGGCGATGCTCGCCTCGGGCACCGCACTTGCCGACACCAGTGGCAAGAAGATCGCCTTCTCCAACAACTACGCCGGCAATTCGTGGCGGCAGGCGATGCTCGACAGCTATGGCATCGTCACCAAGAAGGCGGTCGCCGACAAGGTCGTCGGCGCGGCCGATATCTTCACGACCGCCGACAAGGAAGTGCCGACGCAGGCGGCTCAGGTGCAGAACCTGATCCTGCAGGGCTATGACGCGATCGTCATTAACTCCGCTTCGCCGGACGCACTCAACGGCGCCATCAAGCAGGCGTGTGACGCCGGCATCACCGTCGTCTCCTTCGACGGCACCGTCACCGAACCTTGCGCCTATCGCGTCGTCGTCGACTTCAAGGACATGGGCAAGCAGGAAGTCGAGCAGATGGCCAAGTTCCAGCCCAAGGGCGGCAATCTGCTGGAAATCCGTGGCCTTGCCGGCACCTCGATCGACGACGCCATCCATGCCGGCATCCTTGAAGGTGTCGCTGCCCATCCCGAGTTCAAGATTGTCGGCTCGGTGACCGGCGATTGGGACCAGACCACCGCGCAGAAGGCGGTCGCGACCATCCTGCCGTCGCTGCCCGATGTCGTCGGCATCGTCGACCAGGGCGGTGACGGCTATGGCGCTGCGCAGGCCTTTGCCGCCGCCGGCAAGCCGCGCCCGACCATCATCATGGGCAACCGCCAGGACGAATTGCAGTGGTGGAAGGAGCAGAAGGACAAGGACGGCTACAAGACCTGGTCGGCGTCGATCGCGCCGGGCGTGTCGTCGCTGGCTTTCTGGGTGGCGCAACAGGTGCTCGACGGCCGCACCGACATCCCGCACGATCTCTTGGTGCCGTATCTGGCCTTTACCCAGGACGATTTCGAAGCCGAGCTGCCGAAGATCGTCAAGGGTGGCGTTGCCAGCCACGAATACACGCAAGAGGACGCGATCGCGGCCATCAAAGCCAATATCAAGTGAGTGTCGGAGAAGCGTTGCCGTCCGTATCGTCGAGCGGATATCGTTGAGCATGGTTGCAGGGAACGCTGACATCATCAGACTGAACGGCGCCGAAAAACATTTCGGCGCCGTTCGCGCGCTGGGCGGCGTGGATTTCCACGTTGGCCCCGGCGAATGCGTCGGGCTTGTCGGCCACAATGGCGCCGGCAAGTCGACGCTGATGCACATGGTTGCGGGCACGCTGGTGCCCGACAGCGGCCAGATCGGCGTGCATGGCGGCATCGAGGATAGTTACTCGGTGTCGCGGGCCCAACAACTGGGCATACGCTGCGTGTTCCAGGAACTGTCGTTGTGTCCCAATCTCAGCGTCGCCGAAAACACGCGCATCAACCATGCGTCGCTGCGCGGCTTCGGCTGGCGGCGCAAGGCGGCCGAACTGATCGCCGTCAAGCTCGACGAGATCTTTCCCGGTCACAGCATCTCGGCGTCCGACATCGTCGGCGACCTGTCGATCGGCCGGCGCCAGATGGTCGAGGTGGCGCGCGCCTTCACGGTCACGCAGGATAGGCTCGACCTCGTCATCCTGGACGAGCCGACATCGTCGCTCGACGCGCACACGGCAGGACAGTTGCTAGCCTTCGTGCGCCGCTTCGTCGCCGGCGGCAAAAGCTGCATCCTGATCTCGCATGTGCTGGGCGAGGTGCTGCGGAACGCCGACCGCATCGTGGTGATGCGCGACGGCAAGGTGGTTGTCGCCGACGCCGCTGGTGCCTTCGACCGCGACCGGCTGGTGACGGCGATGGGCGGGGCGGAAGCGCGCCAGAAGATCGCGGCGCAAGTCGCCGACGCCAAACCGGGGGCCAGCGCGCTGCGGGTGCGGGCGCGACCCGCCGTGCAGAAGGACGGCACCGACCTTGTCGCCCGTGCCGGCGAGATCATCGGCCTGGCCGGTCTGGCGGGCCATGGCCAGACCGACCTGTTGCTGGCGATCTTCGCTGCTGCATCGCGTGCCCGAGCCGGTATCGAGGTCACCGCGCCGGTGGCGCTGGTGGCCGGCGACCGCCAGTCGGACGGCATCTTCCCGCAATGGTCGATTGCGCAGAATATCGGCATCCGCTCGCTGGCGCGTTTGCGCAACGGGCTGCTGATCTCGCCGCAGCGCGAGGCCGAGCTCGCTGCAGTCTGGCAAAAGAAGATCGGCATCCGCACCCCGGACATGAACGACAACATCTTCTCGCTGTCGGGCGGTAACCAGCAGAAGGCGCTGTTTGCCCGGGCGCTTGGCTCGGACGTCTTCCTGTACGAGGTCATAGACCTCCAGCTTCGTGCCTATATCGACGCCGCGCATCGGGTCCTTTGGTACACCACGGAAACCGAAGAGCTCGACAATTGCGACCACATCTATGTCTTCAAGAACGGCCGCATCGTCGCCAATCTGGGCCGCGACGAATTGACCGAAGAGAAGATCATCCAGTCTTCGTTCGGCGATGCGGCCTGAGATGAAGGCCGCCAGCCTCGACACCACTGCCAGGAGTTCCGCCGAGCGTGGCGCGCTGGCCCGTGCCCGCCTGTTGCGCGGGTTGTTGCCGGCGCTGTCGCTGGCGCTGGTGCTACTCGCCATCGCTTGGCTCAATCCGCGGGCCATCAGCTATTTCGGCTTCAGCCTGATGCTGAACCTGGCGATCCCGATCGCCCTGGCGACGATCGCGCAGATGTTCGTCATCGCCGGCAACGAGCTCGACCTGTCGATCGGCACTTTCGTCGGTTTCGTCGGCTGCGTTACCGCGACGTGGCTGAAGGACGCGCCGCTGATCGGTGTCGCCATCCTGCTCGGCTCGATCGGCGTCTATGCCTTGCTCGGCGCGCTGATCCATCTGCGCAACCTGCCTTCGATCGTGGTGACGCTTGGCATGAGCTTCGTCTGGCAAGGGCTGGCCATCCTCGTCCTGCCCAAACCCGGCGGCAAGGCGCCGGACTGGCTGCTGGCGTTCATGGCATTCAAGCCGCCTTTCGTGCCGTTCCCGATCATCGCGGCGCTGCTGATCGGGCTCATCGTCCATTTCGGGCTGATGCGTACCTCCTACGGCGTGATCCTGCGCGGTTCCGGCGGCAATCCGGCCGCCCTCGGCCGCGCCGGCTGGTCGCTGCTCAAGACCAAAATCGTGCTGTTTGCGCTGGCCGGCCTGTTCGGCGTGCTGTCCGGCATGGCACTGATCGGCATCACCACTTCGGCCGATGCCAATATCGGCAATGGCTATACGCTGCTGGCGATTGCCGGCGTCATCCTCGGCGGCGGCGAATTCGTCGGCGGCCGGGTGTCGCCGATCGGCGCGGTGATCGGCGCGCTGACACTGGCGCTGGCCGCCTCGCCGCTGCTCACCTTCATGCACATTCCGCCCGACTGGCAGGTGGCCGCCAATGGCGCCATCCTGATCATCGTGCTGGCGGCCCGCGTGCTGATCAGCCGCAGGGAGAGGTAGCCATGGCCGCGTTGAGACCACTGCTCGCCAAACCCTGGATCTGGTCGTTCCTTGGCGCCTTGCTGGTGTGGCTGGCGACGATCGCCTTCACCGGCGGTTATGGCGCCGGCGGCATGGTCACCGCGGCACTGTCGCTGGCGGTGTTCACCGTCATTGTCGGTGTCGGCCAGATGTTCGTCATCACGCTTGGGCCCGGTAATGTCGATCTGTCGCTGCCGGCCAATATCGGCTTGGCCAGCGCCGTCGCCATGAAGGTGATGGACGGCAACGATGCCGTGATCGTGGTCGGGCTTTTGGCGGCGCTCGCCACGGGTGCCGCGATCGGCGCCGCCAACTATTTGCTGATCTGGGCGCTGCGCATTCCGCCGATCATCGCCACACTATCGGCCAGCTTCATCATCCAGTCGATCGACATCAGCTATGGGCGCGGGCTGCAGATCAAGCCGCCGCCCGGCTTCGCCGATTTCGCCAACTGGCAGGTGCTGGGCATTCCAGTGCTGGCGATCCTCACCGTGCTGTTCACCATCGGCGCGGCCATCGCGCTGCAGCGGATGATCTATGGCCGTTCGGTGTTGGCGATCGGCCAGAACATCCGCGCGGCGTGGCTTGCCGGCGTCAATGTCGGCCGCATACGCTTCCTCACCTATATGCTGTCCGGGGCGCTCGGCGGTATCGACGGGGCGCTGCTCGCGGGCTATTTCCGTGGCGCCAATGTCGATATCGGCAACGAATATCTGCTGGCCTCGATCGCCGTCGTCGTCATTGGCGGCACCTCGGTGGCCGGCGGCAAAGCCAATGTGCCGGGCGTCTGGGGCGCGGCGCTGTTCCTGGTGCTGCTTTTGACGATGCTCAACACGTTCGGCGTCAGCGCCGGCGTGCGGCTGCTGCTGACCGGGCTGATCATTGTCGGTGTCATCACGGCCGCTGGGGGGCAGAAGGCGCTGCGGTAGTTGCGATTGGCGCTCAGCGTGGTGGCGGCGGAGGCTGCCGGCATCAGGGGTACGTCAAGGCCGGTAATCATTGTGCCAGGCCGGCACCCGGTTCCCATCAGCGTCATGGCGCTGTAAATCCCGTGCGCGCGGCTGCAAGCCGCTCATCAAATGCTGGGAGGTTTGCGTGTCCGATTTTCTGAAGGTCAGCCGCGACGGCGATGTCGCCATCGTCACCGTCGACAATCCGCCGGTCAATGCGCTGAGCTTTCATGTTCGCGAACCGCTGATGCAGGCTCTCGTTGGGTTGCGGGATGATCCGTCGGTCGCAGCGATCGTCATCGCCTGTGCCGGCCGAACGTTCGTTGCCGGCGCCGACATCACCGAATTCGGCAAGCCGGTGCAGCAGCCCGAACTGCGCGCCATCGTGGCGACGCTGGAAACCATCGCCAAGCCGACGATCGCCGCCATCCACGGCACCGCGCTGGGCGGCGGCCTGGAGCTGGCGCTCGGCTGTCATTTCCGCGTCGCCGACACCGGCGCCAAGCTCGGCCTGCCGGAAGTCAAGCTCGGTCTCTTGCCGGGCGGCGGCGGCACGGTGCGGTTGCCGCGCCTGGTCGGCGCGGTGAAGGCGCTCAAGATGATCGTTTCCGGTTCGCCGATCGGTGCAGAAGAGGCGCATGCTGACGGTCTGATCGACGCCGTCTTCAAAGGCGATCTGACCACGCATGCCGTGAACTTCGCCAGGGAAATAGCCCGCAAGGGTGGTCCCTTCACGCCGGTGCGCGATCGAAATGATGGGCCTAGGGAAACCGACCTGGCGGCTTTCGACGCCGAGGCGGCGGACCTTGCCAAAAAAGCGCGCGGCCTCGAAGCGCCGGTCGCCTGCGCGCAGGCGGTGCGCAATGCCGTTACGCTGCCGTTCGACGAGGCGCTGGCGGCAGAGCGCGCGCTGTTCGTCGAGCTCGTCGCCAGCGACCAGTCGCGCGCGCAGCGCCATCTGTTCTTCGCCGAACGTGAGGCGGCAAAGGTTCCCGGCAAGGATATCATCAAGCGCAGGATCGCGCGTATCGGCATCATCGGCGCCGGCACCATGGGCGGCGGCATCGCCATGGCTTTCGCCAATGGCGGCTATTCCGTCACCTTGCTGGAGACCAGCCAGGAGGCGCTGCAACGCGGACTGGGCACGATCGACAAGAACTATGCCGTCTCCGTCACGCGGGGATCATTGACCGAAGATGCCAAGCGGCAGCGGCTCGCCCAGTTCACGGGCTCCACCAACTATGCCGATCTCGCCGAATGCGACTTGATCGTCGAGGCGGTGTTTGAGGACATGGCGGTCAAGAAGGAGGTCTTCGGCAAGCTCGACGCGGTGGCCAAGCCCGGCGCCATCCTCGCCACCAACACCTCCTATCTCGACATCAACGAAATCGCTGCCTCGACCTCACGCCCGCAGGATGTGCTCGGACTGCATTTCTTTTCGCCGGCAAATGTCATGAAGCTCTTGGAGATCGTGCGCGCCGAGAAGACCGCTCCCGATGCGCTGGCTACCGTCGTCGACCTGGCGCGGCGGATCGGCAAGGTGGCTGTCGTCGTCGGCGTCTGCCACGGTTTTGTGGGCAACCGTATGCTGGCGGCGCGTGGCGCCGAATCCGAGGCGCTTCTGCTGGAGGGCGCAACGCCGCGCCAGATCGACCAGGCGTTCACCGATTTCGGCTGGCCGATGGGGCCGTTCCAGATGGGCGATCTCGCCGGCCTCGACATTGGCTGGCGCAACCGCAAGGCGCGCGGCCAGACGGCCGTGATCGCCGACGCCCTGTGCGAACAAGGACGTTTCGGCCAGAAGACCGGCCGCGGTTTCTATCTCTACGAGGCCGGCGCGCGCACGCCGGTCACCGATCCGCAAGTCGAGGCGCTGATCCGCGACAAGGCGGCCGAGAAGGGCATCGTGCCGCGCGCTATCGGCGCGGAAGAAATCATCGAACGCACGCTCTATCCCCTGGTCAACGAGGGCGCCAACATCCTGGAGGAAGGCATCGCCACCCGCGCCTCCGACATCGATGTCGTCTGGGCCAACGGCTATGGCTTTCCCGTCGGCAAGGGCGGGCCGATGTTTTGGGCCGGCCTCGAAGGTCCAGCCAAGCTCATCGAGCGGCTCGACCATTGGCATCAGCGGACGGGCAAGGACGTGTTCAAGGTGGCGCCATTGCTCAGGCGGATGGCCGAAACCGGCTCCTGGGAAACCGGGGGCTAAGGAATTACCGGACCCGTGCGTCGATGATCTCGACGAATCGCGCGAACAGGCCGGCCTGCGACTTGATCTTGAGCTTGCGGTAGATGTTGCGGCGATGGACCTTCACGGTTCCCGGCACGATGCGCATCGCCCTGGCGATCGATTCGGTTGAATGCCCCTGCAGCACCAGGTCGACGACATGCTTTTCGCGCGGCGTCAGCGACAGGCTCTGCCAGATATGGGCGCGATCGAACTCGTTGACCGGAGCGATCGTCTCGTCCTGCTTTGTCTCGGGCGGTTCGTCGGCCGGGAGGGCAGGCCAGCGCAATCTGGCGAAGCTGATCACCGCCGGAGCCATGTCGCGCAGAAGCCTGGCATCGGCGGTGCCGAACGGACCCGACGCACGCAGCCGCATCAGCGACAACACCAGCGCGTCCTTTCCCGGCAAAGGCACGAAGAAGCCGACCTCCTCGGCCAACCTGGTCTGGCTGTAGTAGGAGCGAAAATATTCGCTGGCATAGAAGCGGTCCGGCGCGAGTTCGCGCATGCGCCAGAACCCTTCCTTGCGCTCCACCGCCGCATGGTGGAACGGGTCGAGCAGATACGGCCCTTCCTGGTAGAGCGCGACGAAGACATGGCTTTCGGCCGGCGAAAAGGTCTCGAACAGCAGCGGCGGGCGTGCGGCACCGCGATAGCCGAAGATCACGCAGTGGTCGAAGCTGACATGCTGGCGCAGCCAATCGACCATCGCCTTGCCGAAGAGGTCGCCGCTCGTCTCCCGCGTCGCGGTGACAAGCGTTGCAAGCTGGCCGTATTCGTCGCTGCGGGACAATCCATACCCCCTTAAACGAGAAAATAGATCAGATATACCACCTGCGAGGTATATACTAGCCGCCATTGGCTCTGGTAGCGTCCTGAAATTGCCCTGTTGCTGGAGCCCGCAGCCTTGACCGCAGTGCCCGACATCGAGTTTCGCGGCGTCACCAAACGCTATGGCGCGGTGACCGCGGTCAACGGCATCGATCTTGCCGTCCCGCCTTCCGCCTTTGTCGCCCTGCTCGGACCGTCCGGCTGCGGCAAGACGACCTGCCTGCGCATGATCGGCGGCTTCGAACAGCCGAGCGAAGGTCAGGTGTTCATTCGCGGCCAGGACATGGCCGGCACGCCGCCCTACCGGCGGCCTGTCAACATGGTGTTCCAGCAATACGCGCTGTTTCCGCATCTCGATGTCGAGGACAACGTCGCCTACGGGCTGCGCCAGGCACGACCGCGGCTGTCGTCGCGCGAGATCACCTCAAGGGCAGGCGAGGCGCTGGCCATGGTGCGGCTCGCCGGCTATGGCCGCCGCAAGATTCATGAACTGTCCGGCGGCCAGCAGCAGCGTGTCGCGCTGGCGCGCGCACTGGTCAACAAGCCGGCCGTGCTGCTGCTTGACGAGCCGCTGGCCGCGCTTGACAAGAAGCTGCGCACCGACATGCAGATCGAGTTGCAGAACCTGCAGCGCGAAATCGGCATCACCTTCGTATTGGTCACCCACGACCAGGAGGAAGCGCTGTCGATGAGCGATTTCGTCTGCGTCATGAATGGCGGCCGCATCGTCCAGCTCGGACAACCGAGCGAGATCTATGACGAGCCGGCCGATCTGTTCGTCGCCGATTTCGTCGGCAAGACCAATTTGCTGAGCGGCAAGGTCGCCGGACATTCGGGCGAACTGGTGGACATCGCGCTTGCCGACGGCACCGTCATTGCAGCGCGCAAGCGGACGGCCTTGCGGCAGGGCGAGACCGTCTCGGTCAGCCTGCGTCCTGAATCGCTCAGTCTCGGCGCTCCGGAAAGCGGCCGGTTCAAGGGCATCGTTCGCAACCGGATTTTCCTTGGCTCGACCGCCGAATACGCGATCGAGGTCCAGGGCATCGGAACGCTGCTCGCCAAGGCCGATCACCTGATCGGCCACGGCAATCTTTTCAAGCCGGGTGAACCCGTCGCCATCGGCTTTGCCGCCGGAACGCCCTTGGCGTTTCCGGACCCCAAGAACAACGGGACCAACCAGAGGGTAACCAAAAATGTCGAAATCATATCGTGATGGACTGCCGATAAGCCCTGAAAACTTCGTCGACCAGCTGATGCGCCTGAAGCGCGGCTCGATCGGCCGCCGAGACTTCCTCGGCCTCACCGGCCTCGGAATTGCGACGGCGGTGATGGCGCGCGAGATCGGCATCATGCCGACGCCGGCCTTTGCCGCTGAAAGCCTCGGCGACCGCATGTCGATCGCCACCTGGCCGAACTATCATGACCCGGCGACATTCGAGAATTTCAAGAAGGACACCGGCGTTGCCGTCGAGGTCAACGTGTTCGGCTCCAACGAGGAGATGCTGGCCAAATTGCAGGCCGGCGCCTCCGGCTGGAGCCTTTTCGTGCCGACCAACTACACGATCTCGACCTACAAGAAGCTCGGCATCATCGAGGCGCTCGATATGGCGAAGCTGCCGAATTTCGACGGCTCGCAGGAAGATCCGCGCTTCACGTCGGAAGGCACGATCGACGGGACGACCTACGCCGTGCCGAAGAACTGGGGCACCACCGGATTTGCCGTCAACACCAAGAAGCTGACCAAGCCGATGACCAGCTGGAAGGAGTTCTGGGACACAGCGATGGCGGAGGGCGATGGCCGCACCATGGTGCACGACTACCAGCTGACCACAATCGGCAATGCGCTGAAATATTACGGCTATTCGTTCAACTCGCTGAAACAGGACGAACTCGCCAAGGCGGAGGAATTGCTGCTGAAGGTGAAGCCGCATCTGTTCGCGGTCTCATCCGACTACCAGCCGGGAATGCGCGCCGGTGACGCCTGGATGACCATGTGCTGGACCAATGACGGTGCGCAGCTGCATCGCGACATTCCCGAGATCGCCTATGTGCTTGGCAAGGAAGGCGGCGAGATCTGGACCGATTTCTATGCCATCCCCAAGGACGCGCCGAACAAGCCCGCCGGCTACGCGCTGCTCAACTACCTGATGAACCCGCAGGTCGCGGTCAAGGAGCACCTGGCCAACGGTGCGCCGTCGACCGATGCGCGGGTCAACAAGCTGCTGCCCAAGGAGGTGCTCGACAATCCGATCCTCTATCCGGCTGCGGACCTGTTGACGCCGCTCGAGTTCGGCGCAGCGGCAACACTGACCGATCCCGGCCGGGCCGAACTGATGGCCCGCTTCAAGTCGGCCTGAGCGACCGGCCTGATGCAGACAATTGACCGGCGGGCATATGTCCGCCGGCACCGGGGCGGTTTCAATGCACGGCAATAAACTTCGTCATAATCTGCTGACCGCCTTGCTGCTCGGTCCGGCAGCGGCGTGGCTGGTGGTCTTCCTGGTGCTGCCGTTCATAGCCATCGCCGTGTTCAGCGTTGGCGAGCGGGCGCCGGAAGGCGGCTACCAGGCGGCCTTTACGCTGGCGCAATATGCCAATCTTCCGGCGCGGGCGACCGCCTTCTGGAACACCATGATGTTGGCGCCGATGGGCGCGCTCGCCTGTCTTCTCGTCGCCTATCCGGTTGCCTACTACCTCGCCCTGCAGGCGCCGCAGCGCTGGCGGCTGATCCTGCTCGCGCTCGTCGTCATTCCGTTCTGGACCAGCCTTCTGATGCGGACCTATGCCTGGATGTATGTGCTGGGCGGGCGCGGCATTCCTGCTCTGCTCGCTTATGTCGGCTTCGAGGATATCAGGCTGATCAACACGCCGGGCGCCGTGCTGCTCGGCATCGTCTATGGCTATCTGCCGCTGATGATCCTGCCGATCTATGTCAGCCTCGAGCGGCTCGACCGCCGGCTGCTGGAAGCCTCCGCCGATCTCGGTGCGACGCCACTCTCCACATTCCTTGGCGTGACGCTGAAACTGTCGCTGCCGGGGGTGATGACCGGCTTCTCGCTGGTCATGATCCTGCTGCTCGGCGAGTATCTGATCCCGACGCTGCTTGGCGGCGGCAAGGTGTTCTTCATCGGCAATGCGCTGGTCGACCTGTTCCTGCAGTCGCGCAACTGGCCGTTCGGATCGGCCATCGCGATCACACTGGTTCTGGTCTCGGTGGTGGTGCTGATTGCCGCCAACCGCATCTCGACCCGGGTTTCGGGCGCCCGCCGGGTGGATCTGATCTGATGCGCGCCTTCGTCATTGCCGTCTTCGCCTTCCTCTACCTGCCGATTGCGCTTGTGGTGCTGTTCTCCTTCAACGCCGGTCACCATGCGAGCGAGTTCACCGGCTTTTCCGTGCAATGGTACGGCAAGGCGCTGGCCAACCCGTTCCTGGTCGAAGCGTTGAAGAACAGCCTGTTCATCGCCACCACCAGCGCCTCGCTGGCGGCGCTGTGCGGCACCGCGGCCGCGCTTGGCCTGGCGCGCGTCAGCGTCCGGACCCGCGCTGTCTTCGATGCGCTTCTGGGTGCCGCGATCGTCGTCCCGGGTGTCGTCATCGGCATCTCGACGCTGGTCGCGCTCGTCCAGCTGTTCGCAGTCGTCAACCCGTTCCTCGCCTCGATATGGCCCGACGACCAGCCGCCGCGCCTGTCGCTCGGCTATGGCTCGATCATCGCGGCACACGGCCTGTTTTCGATGGCGCTGGTGACGATGATCGTCGGCACGCGTCTCGGCAGCCTCGACCGCAACCTGGTCGAGGCCTCGAGCGATCTCTACGCGACGCCGTTGACGACGTTCCGCAGCATCGTCCTGCCGCAGATCATGCCGGCGGTGGTCGCCGGCTTCCTGCTCGCCTTCACCTTCTCCTTCGACGATTTCATCGTCGCCTTCTTCGTCGCCGGTGCGCAGACGACGCTGCCGATCTATGTGTTTGCGTCGATCCGGCGTGGCGTGACGCCGGAAATCAATGCCATCGCGACGATCGTGCTCGTCGCCTCCGTGCTGCTTGTCGTGCTTGCCCAATGGCAGCTGCGCCAACGCAAACCGTCCAACTGAAAGTCGCGCCATGATCCTCAAAGACCGCATCGCCGTGGTGACGGGTGCCGGCTCCGGCATCGGGCGCGCCGGCGCCATGATCATGGCCAGGGAAGGCGCGCTGGTCGTCATCGCCGACAGGGACCCGGCCAGCGGCGAGGCAACGGCTTGCGACATCCGCGCGGCGGGCGGCCGGGCCGAGGCGCTCGCCACCGATGTCGCGGATGACGCGGCGGTCGAGCAGCTCATTGCCGGTACGCTCGACAGGCATGGGCGTATCGACATCCTGCACAATCATGCCGGCATCCAGGTCGGCGGTACGCTGACTGAAGTCGAGGTCGGTGGCATGGATGCCTCGTGGCGGGTCAATGTCCGGGCGCAATTCCTCGCGGCCAGGCTGGTCATGCCGTCGATGATCGCACAGGGCGGCGGTGTCATCCTCAACACCGCCTCGAATTCGGGCGTGTTCTACGACCGCGAGATGATCGCCTACGCCACGTCGAAACATGCGGTGGTGGCGATGACCAGGCAGATGTCGCTCGACTATGCCAGCCACAATGTCCGCGTCAATGCGCTCTGCCCAGGCTGGGTCGATACGCCGTTCAACGAGCCGTTCATCGCCCAGATGGGCGGGCGCGCGGCGATCGAAAACTATGTCCGCACCAAGATCCCGATGGGACGCTGGGCCAGCGCCGAAGAGATCGCCGAGGCGATCCTGTTCCTCGTTTCCGACCGATCATCCTTCATGACCGGCCAGGCGCTGGTGATCGACGGTGGCGAAAGCATCGGCTGAAGTAGCCGTCTCGGCCTTCAACCAGTCGGCGAAGATGGTCATTGCCTGCGAATTCTGGCGCCTGCGCCGCGCCGACAGCCAATACCGGCCGACGTCGACCGTGCAGTCGAAAGGCTGCACCAGCTCAGCCGAACAGAGCTCGCGGCTGAACATCGAAATCGGCAGCAGCGCCACGCCGGCGCCCTGGACGGCAGCGTTCGCCATGGTGACCGATGAGTCGAAGACGATGCCCTTGATCGGCGGGCAATGGCACCCTGCCGTCTCGAACCAGCGCAACCATTCGTCTTCCCGGTAGGAACATAGCAGCGTTTCGCGCGCGAGGTCGGACGGGTCGCGCAGACGCGCGGCGATGTCGGGCGCGCAGGCCGGCGAGAAGCCGCCGGGCAGCAACGGTGTGTTCTCGGTTCCCTGCCAGGAGCCGTCGCCGAAGCGGATGGCAAAATCGAGACCGTCGGCGGCGAGATTGACCCGGTTGTTGTTGGTCGAGATGCGCAGCTCGATGTCCGGATAAGCCTGATGGAATGCCGGCAATCTGGGGATCAGCCATCCCGAGGCGAAAGTACCGACGACACCAATGGTGACGATGTCGTTGAAGCGGCCGCCCTCGAAGCGGTCGAGCGTGACGCTGATCCTGTTGAAGGCATCGCTCAGCACGGGCAGCAGGGCTTCGCCTTCCTCGCTCAAGGCGAGGCCGTGCGGCAATCGGCGAAAAAGCTTGATACCAAGGATCTCTTCGAGGCCCTTGATCTGATGGCTGACGGCGGCCTGGGTGACGCGCAGTTCGAGGCCGGCGCCGGTGAAACTGAGATGCCTTGCGGAGGCCTCGAAGGCGCGCAAGCCATTCAACGGGAGGTGCGATCGCTTCATCATCCCAGCCCTAATTTTTCTTATGGCGGGGGCGATGTTTACTCGTTTGCGATGGCGCCGGATCCGGTCCAGTTCTGCTGCGCGGGGCGACAGAGAGTGTGGACATGACAAGCAGACGCAGTTTCATCAGTGGTCTCGCGGTGGTTTTGACGGCCCCGGTTGGCGCCATTGCGAAGGCGGCAACGAGCCCGACAAAATTTGATGGGGTCTTGCCGAAAATAAGGCGGATCGAGGCGAAAAGCGGCGGCCGGCTCGGCGTGTCCTGCCGGATCTCCGGAACGACCGCGCAATTCGGCTATCGTGAGGACGAGCTGTTCCCCATGTGCAGCACC
Source organism: Mesorhizobium sp. P2_F8 (assembly GCF_056403655.1). Taxonomy (NCBI): domain Bacteria; kingdom Pseudomonadati; phylum Pseudomonadota; class Alphaproteobacteria; order Hyphomicrobiales; family Phyllobacteriaceae; genus Mesorhizobium; species Mesorhizobium sp. P2_F8. The sequence continues at coordinate 710,968 of NZ_JBFUFB010000001.1, read as the reverse complement.
TTCAAGGCACTCGCGGCGGCGTTCATCCTGCATCGCGTCGATGGCGGCATCGAGCAGCTCGACCGCAGCATCAAGATCCCGCACGACGCCGTCATCGCGAACTCTCCGACGACCAAGAAACATGCCGGCGGCGAGATGACCGTGGCGCAGCTTTGCGAGGCCGCCGTGACAGTCAGCGACAACGGGGCGGCCAATCTGTTGCTGGAGTCCTTTGGCGGGCCGGCGCAGCTGACGGCCTATCTGCGTTCGATCGGCGACAAGGTGACCAGGCTGGACCGGATCGAACCGGAGCTGAACGAGTCGCTGCCGGGCGACGCGCGCGACACGACCTCGGCGCTGGCCATGGCCGACAATTTCGAACGGCTGACGATCGGCAACAGCCTGTCGAAGAAGAGCCGGGCGCAGCTTGTCGATTGGCTGATGGCGAACAAGACCGGCGACGAGCGCATAAGGGTGGCACTGCCGAAAGGCTGGATATGCGGCGACAAGACCGGAACCGGCGCGCGCGGCAGCACCAATGACGCGGCCGTCATCTGGCCGGCTTCCGGCAACCCGATTTTGATGTCGGTCTATCTGACGGGCACGAAACAGACCCTGGCCAAGCGCAACGCCGTCATTGCCTCTGTCTCGCGCGCGTTGGTCGAAGCGATCGCGGTGTAAATCTTTGTGTCGGGCGGCGCGGTGTTGCCGCGCCGCTGCCCTCACACATGTTTGCGGCCGCCGGTCTCGCGGAACCAGCTGTCGGGGTAGGGATACCACCAGTCCTGGATAGCCGGTCTGTGGTCGATGATCACCATCTTCGAGCGGCGGAAGGCGTCCAGTCCCTGGCGGCCAAGCTCGCGGCCGAGGCCCGAGGCCTTCCAGCCGCCGAAGGGCAAGGCGTCATTGTCGATCAGCGGGTTGTTGACCCAGACCATGCCGGCCTCGAGCCGCTCGGCGGCCTCATGCGCCTCGGCCAGATCGGTGGTGAACACCGAGGCGCCAAGCCCGAACGGGCTGTCATTGGCAAGCCGGATCGCCTCGTCGAAATCCCGGACACGGCAGATCGCGGCGACCGGCCCGAAACACTCCTCGCGCACGATCGCCATATCAGGGGTGACACCGGTCAGGATCGTTGGCTCGTAGAACCAGCCTGTGTTGTGTGCGGGCGGGATGCGCCCGCCGGTGACCGCCCTGGCACCGTTGCGAATAGCATCGTCAACGAGGCGCATCACTTTCGCCCGCGCGCCTTCGCTGACCAGCGGGCCGATCTCGGTCTTGTCCATGCCGTTGCCGATGCGCAGCGCGCGTGTCCTTTCGGCGAACAGGTCGACAAAGCGGTCATGCACGGCGTCGACGACGAAGAAGCGCTCGGCCGAGGTGCAGACCTGGCCGGTGAGGTGGAAGGCGGCGGTGACGCTGCCGGCCGCGGCGACATCGAGCGGGGCGTGTTGGCTGATGATCAGCGGATCGCTGCCGCCGGCTTCGATGACGCACGGCTTCATGCATTCGGCACAGGCCACCGCCACTGCCTTGCCGGCGGCGACTGAGCCGGTGAAGGCGACGGCATGGGTGCGCTCGGAAGCGATCAACGCTTGCGCGGCTACTGCGCCGCCGGGCAGGCAGGAGACCAGCCCCTCCGGCAGCGAGCGGAACACGGTCATGTAGTCGAGCGTCGACAGCGTCGTCGCCTCGGCCGGCTTGATGACGCAGGCATTGCCTGCGGCGAGCGATGCCGCGACCGTCCAGCACATCAGCAGGATCGGGAAGTTGTAAGGCATGATGTGGACGGAGACGCCATAGGGCTCGTAGCGCGCATACTGGAACGACCCGGCCTGCGTCGTGCCGGCGATCTTGCCGGCATCGTCGCGCGCCATCTCGGCATAGTAGCGGAAGATCGGCGCGCAGTTGGCGATCTCGCCGATGGCTTCCGGATAGGGCTTGCCCATCTCGCGCACCATCAGCTCGGCACAACGCGTGAAGTCGGCCGCTTCGATGGCATTGGCGACGGCATGGAGGTGCTTGGCGCGGCTCTTGGCGTCGAGCCTTTTCCAGGCGGCCTGCGCCTTTGTCGCGGCAGTCAGCGCTGTATCGATCTCGCCATCTGTCACAGCGGCTATCGCACCGACCGTTTCCAGCGTCGCCGGGTCGATTACCGGTTTCGTCGCGCCGGTCATCTGCCGGTAATCGGGATTGACGAAGAAAGTCGGCCGGTCAGGGGAGAAATGCATGGATATCCTCTCCGACCCGCTCAGCGGATCATGTAGACCTTCTTGATCGTCTCATGGACGGTGCAGACGCCTTTCCAGTCCTGCGGAAAGAACGCCGCCGTGTCCGGCTCGATCTCGATGATCTCGCCGGATTCATGGACATAGGTGCAGCGGCCCTCAAGGAAGTGGCAGAACTCGTCGCGGGTGACGTGGCAGTGCCATTTGCCCGGAGTGCACACCCACAGGCCGCATTCGGAACGGCCTTCAGGCCCCTTGTACAGCAGCTTGCCCGAAGTGTGGGATTCGCCCTCGATCATCGTCGGGATGACGCCCCAGTCGACGAGGTCGGTAATAGTGAGCGGGGACTTCATGATCGGTGTTGTCATATCGATTTTCCCTCGGATGGCATTGGTGCTCACCGGCACATGAAGGCCTTGGTCAGCGTTTCGGTGATGATGGAGATGCCGGTCCAGCCGGCGGGGAAGAACACAAGCGTGCCAGCCTCGACCGGAACTTCTTCGCCGTTCTCATGGACATAGCTGCCGCGTCCCGACAGGAAATGGCAGAACTCGTCGGCAGGAAAGGTGACGTTTCGTGTGCCCGATGTGCATGACCACAGGCCGCATTCGCTCGATCCGTCCTGGTTCTGCGATAGGATCTTGCCCGAGGCGCGCGGCGAGCCGGCGAGCGTGTTGGTGCCCGCGCCCCAATCGTCCAGGTCCACTGTCGAGGCGTTTTGCCAGTGCGGTGTCGGCATGTCGTGAAGCTCCGAGGATCAGGCCAGCATGTAGACGTTGCGCATGGTCTCATGCACGGTGCATTCGCCCGCCCAGCCGGCCGGGAACATGACCACGGTTCCAGCACTGACTTCTATCACTTCGCCGACATTCGACCTGTAGGTCGCGCGGCCGGCGACGAAATGGCACAATTCATCGCGCGGGATCGCCAGCCGCCAGTGGCCAGGCGTGCAGACCCAGATGCCGGATTCCGGCTGGTTGTTCGGCCCTTTGTGCACCAGCCTGCCGGTGGAATGGGACGCGCCGTCCAGCGCATCCGGCTGGGCACCCCAGTCGACGAGATCGGTGCGGGTCGAGGCCTGATGGAGGTGTGGTGCGGAGGAGGTCACAGCAGCGCCTCCAGCAACCCAGCTGCCTTTTCCGGGCCGTTCTGCCCGTGCATCTGCGCTGAGGTCTTTGCCAGCCTGGCCTTCATCGCCGGATCGGTCAGGCAGGCTTCGATCTTAGCGACGAGCTCGGCATCGTTCCAGTCGTAGCGCGGCATGCCGAAGCCGTGGCCGGTTTCTTCGACGCGGGTGGCGTTGTCGTGGCCGTCCCAGACATAGGGCATGATGATAGCCGGCTTGCCGAAATAGAGGCACTCGGTGAACGAGTTGTTGCCGCCATGGTGGATCACCGCATCGACCTGCGGGATGACCGAGGGCTGCGGGAACCAGCTCTCGACGATGACGTTGCCGGGCACGTCCGTGTACTGGTCCTTGTAGCCGCCGACATTGACCAGCGCCCGGTAGCGCGTCTTGCCCAACGTCGCGATGATGCGCTTCAACAGGTCGACATCGCCGGCGCCGAGGCTGCCGAAGGAAACATAGAGCAGCGGTCCGTCATTGTTTTTCGCGAAGGTCGGCACCGTGTAGGGTTTTTCCTGTCGCACGCAGCCTTCGAGATACTGGAATTTTGCCGGGTCGAGCGGATGGCGGCGCTTGAACTTTGCCGCCTCGGGATAAAGCAGCAGGTTCAGGTAGGGCGAGGCTTCGAAGAACTGGCCGATCGGATAGGGCGTCTCGTTGTTGGCGGTGAGGAAGGCGTTGAAGTCGTCATGGATCGGCCTGATCACCGCGTTGAAATGGTCGCGGTAGCGCTGGTGGCCGGCATGGTCGTTCTCGCCGCAGCCGGAAAGATGTGGCGGGATGTCCTCATCCTCGATCTCGTTTTCTGAGCAGGAGATGACGCGCACCCACGGCTTGCCGAACTGCTTGATTGCCGGGAACAGGATGACGTTGTCGACGCAGATGACGTCCGGCTTGATGTCAGCCAGAACGCGCGGCAGATCCTTCTGCGCCCATTTGGCGCTGTCGACGATCGCCGTCCAGCAATCCTTGACGTAATTGTTGACCTGGTCATAAGGCGATTTGCGGAAATTCGGGATGTGGCCATTGATGAAGTCCTCCCAGAACTTGGCCATCTGCTCCGGCGGCATCGGTTCGGACAGGTTCACCGGATGGGCTTCGAAGCCGTAGCCCTTGTAGACGTCGACGAAGCCGGGATCGGAGAGGAACACGGCCTTGTGTCCACGCGCTTCGACGGCCTGGGCGATGCCGACGGAATTGAGCGCCGGGCCATAGGCCGCTTCTGGAAAAAACGCGATCGTCTTCTGCGCCATCAAGCTTCTCCTTCACTCTGCGAAAATTCTGACATCGGCGGCATCCCAGCCGAGTTCGACCTGGTCGCCCAACGAGACCGGCCGGCGATCCGCGGCATCGGCGGTGACGCGCACCAGGAACGGTTTTGGCGACAGGGGGGTGCGGACATGCAGTTGCAGGTCGAGCCCCTGATAGGCCAATGCCTCGACCGCGCCGGTGGTGCGGTTGGCGGTTTCTACCGACGGGAAAAGCCGGATGCGCTCGGGCCGCACCGAGGCGACAGCGGACGCACCGGGCGGAAGCGTGGCGGGTACCTTGCCGGCGATCCGAGCGCAATTGGCGGCCAGCACGCCATCGGCGACGGCTTTGCCCGGCACGAAATTCATCACGCCGATGAAGTCGGCAACAAAACGGTCGGCCGGATGCTCATAGACCGCATGCGGGGTGTCGCATTGCAGCAGCCTGCCGTCCTTGAGCACGGCCATGCGGTCGGCCATCACAAGCGATTCTTCCTGATCGTGGGTGACGATGACGAAGGTAATGCCGACCTCGTGCTGCAGGCGTTTCAATTCCAATTGCATGGCGCCGCGCAGTTTCTTGTCGAGCGCGCCAAGCGGTTCGTCGAGCAGCAACAGCCGGGGTCGCTTGACCAGGGCCCGGGCGAGCGCGACACGCTGCTTCTGACCGCCCGACAATTGCTCCGGCTTGCGGTCGGCGAAGGGAACGAGTTCTGTCGTCGCCAGGATGGCATCGACACGAGAGCGGATTTCGCTAGCCGGCAAACGCTCCATCTCCAGGCCGTAGGACACGTTGGCCCTGACGCTCATATGCGGAAACAGCGCGTAGGACTGGAACATCAAATTGACCGGCCGCTTGTTGGGCGGGGTCCTGGCAATGTCGCGGCCGTCGAGCAGGATGCGGCCGTCATTCGGCGTTTCGAAACCGGCCAGCATGCGCAGCAGCGTGGTCTTGCCGCAGCCCGAAGGCCCGAGCAGGGCGAAGAACTCGTTCTCGCGGATGTCGAGCGAGATGCCGTCGACAGCGGTCACGCGGCCGAAATTCTTCGACACATGATCGACGGCCAGCAGCGTGCGCGGTTCGCTCATTGGCCGATGACCCCTCGATTGAGCCGCTGCGACAAGGTCAGCGCGGTGATCGAGACCGCCATGACGATGGTCGCCAGCGCGTTGATCTCCGGCGTGATGCCGAAGCGGATCATCGCGTAGATCTGCATCGGCAGCGTGGTCGAGGCGCGCCCGGCGCCGGCGGTGAAGAAAGCGATGATGAACTCGTCGACCGACAGCGTGAAGGCAAGCAGCGCGCCGGCGATGACCGCCGGCAGGATGACCGGCAATGTCACCCGCCGGAAGGTGGTCACTGCGGACGCGCCAAGGTCAGTGGACGCCTCGACAATCGACCAGTCGAAACTTTTCAGCCGGGCACGCACCACCGAACAGACGAAGGCGAGGTTGAACACGACATGGGCAAGGATGATGGTGTGCAGCCCCATGGTCAGGTTGAGCATGGAGAAGAACGACAGCAGCGCGATCGCCAGCACGATGTCGGGAATGATCATCGGCGCAAAGATCAGCGCTTCGAGACCCTTGCTATAATGCTGGCGCATCTCGACGCCGATCGCCAGCAGCGTGCCGAGCAGCGTGGCGATGGCGGTCGACACCAGCGCCACGATCAGCGTGTTGAGCGCGGCGGAGAGGATCGCGGAATTGCCGGCCAGCGAGACATACCATTTCAGCGAAAAGCCCGACCATGCGGTCGGAAGGCCGCCCTCGTTGAAGGACAGCGCCACCAGCACGGCAATCGGGATGTAGAGGAAGGCGAAGATCAGGCTCAGTACGAGCCAGAGCGTGCGCCGCGTGGCGGGCGAGCGCTCAGCCATCGGCGCCTCCGCTCACTTGCGCGGCGCGGCCCGAGGCGCGATCGGCGGCCAGCGCCTGCGCCATCAGCACCAGCAGCATGATGGCGATCAGCACCATGGCGAGCGCCGCGCCGAAGGGCCAGTCATTGGCGGTCAGGAACTGGTCGTAGACGAGATTGCCGATCATCTGGAAGCGGCCACCGCCGAGCAGGGCCGGCGTAACGAAGTTGCCGATCGACAGCACGAAGACGAACACGGCGCCCGCGGCGATGCCGGGCACGGTCAGCGGCAGGATGACACGGCGAAAGGTGGTGATGGCCGAAGCGCCGAGGTCACGCGAAGCCTCGGCGAGTTCTGGGTTGAGACGCGACAGCGGTGCGTAGCAGGCGAGGATGACGAAGGGCAGGTAGTTGTAGACCAGGCCGGCGATGACGGCACCTTCGGTGTAGAGCATCGACGGCGGCTCGCCGGTGTAGCCGAACCAGCGCAGCAGCTGGGTGATCAGGCCCTCGCGGTTGAGCAGCACGATCCAGGCATAGGTGCGGATCAGATAGTTGGACCAGAACGGCAGCACGGCGAAGAACAGCAGCACCGGCTGCAGCCGGCGCGGTGCGGCTGATATGGCATAGGCGGCGGCATAGCCGATCACCACCGCGATCAGCGTCGCCGTGCCGGCGATGCGTGCAGATTTGAGGAAGATGCCGGCATAGAGCGGGTCGAAAACCAGCCCGAAATTCTCCAGCGTGAAGGTGTATTCGATGCCGCCATAGATGCCGCGGCGAAAGAAGGCGAGCGCCAGCACCAGCGCGCACGGCACGACCATCAGCGCGGTCAGCCAGACCAGCGCCGGGGCCATCAGCAAGGAGGAGCGAAGTCTGGTCTGGGACAATGTTTGGGTACCGCTCAAGGCCGGCAGCAGAAGCGCCGCCGGCCGTGATGTCTGGTTTGACGCTTGCTTACTGCGCGGCCTTGATCTCGCTGACGATCTTCGAATAGTCGCGCTGGGCGTCGCCGACGTCACGCAGCTGCTCGAACTTGACAAGGTCGGCCACCGGCATCGCCATGTTGGGGAACTTGGCCAGGAAATCGGCCGGCAGGCTTTCCATAGCCGGCTTGTTCGGCACCTTATAGTCGATGTTCTGCGCCGCCCAGGCATGGTTCTTGGCGTCGAGCATGAAGTTGATGAACTGGAAGGCCGCGTCCTTGTTGGCGGAAGCCTTCATCACCACCATCGTGTCGACCCACAGATCCGACCCTTCCTTGGGGATGACGTATTTGATCTCGGGCTTCTCGGCGATGCCGTAATTGCACCAGCCGTCCCATGCTTGCACCATCAGCGCCTCCCCGGAAACCAGTTTCGAATAGAAGGTGGTGTCGTCATAGGCGAGCAGGGTCTTCTTGGCCGAGATCAGCAGGTCCTTGACCTCGGCCATCTTGGCCGGATCGGTCTCGTTGACCGAAAAACCCTTGTCGAGCTGGCCAGCGGCCAGCAGCCAGCGGTCGGTCGCCAGCATGGTGGTTTTGCCCTTGAGGTCGTCGGAGGGGGCGAGAAGGTCGCTCCAGCTGGTCGGCGCCACCTTCACCAGGTCGGAGCGGTAGCAGAGGCCTGTCGTGCCCCAGGTGTAGGGGACTGAAAAGGCGTTGCCGACATCATGCGGCAGCTTGGTCGCTTCAGGGTAGAGGTTGGCGAGGTTGGGCACCTTGGCGTGGTCGATCGGCTCGGTCAGGCCGAGCTTGTTCAGCACCTCGGCGAAGGGCGAGGAGACGAAGACCACGTCATAGCCCTTGCCGCCGGCGGCGATGAGCTTGCCCATGATCTCTTCATTGGTGGCATGAACAACCACTTCGCCAGCGACGCCGGTAGCGGTCTTGAAGGCAGCCATGGCGTCGGGAGCCATGTAGCCGTCCCAGTTGGAAATGACCAGGTCGGCCGCAGCCGCGGGTGGGGCCAGCGCCAGGGCCAGACCAAGTGCGATTGACGGCATCTTCAGCGAACGGTGCCGCAAGAGAGTGGTGGCGGTCATGACAGGTTCCCCATTCTGGTTGATCGTCGAATTCATTCGGCGGCGGCGACCCATGCCGCCGCCTCGATCCTGTTCCCTCGGTCTTCTTTGTGCCGATTGTCCTGACAGTACTATTGCAGAAAAAAGTACGTCAATCCATAATTTGCCAAGCGACCGTGGAATCTGGCCGATTGCGTCCGTGGGGCCGATCGGTCAAAGCATATAGGTCATGTCCGTTCACGAGCATTGTCATGCAAGCCGCAGCCCGACGACCCCGCACCAACCACCTCGACCTGGCACAGCGCATCCTGGATGTGGCCCGGCAGCGCGGCTTCGAACCCGGCGCGCGCCTGCCGGAACAGCAGATCGCCTCGCTGTGCAATGTGTCGCGTACGCCAGTGCGGGCTGCGCTTAGCCTGCTTGTGGAACAGGGCGTTGTGCGTTGGGAGGCGGATTCCGGCTATCACCTTGCCGTCGACCTCACGAGCCAGCCGGCCGTTGCCGCTGAATTGCCACTTACCGAGGAGGACGAACTCGCCGAGGCGATCCTGCGCGACCGGTCGGCGCGGCGGCTGGACCAGACGGTGACCGTCGCCGGGTTGATGCGGCGGTACAATGCCGAGCGCAAGACGGTACTAAAATCGCTTAACAGACTAACGGAAGAGAATTTGCTCGACCGTGCGCCCGGCCAGTCCTGGCTCTTCCGCCGCGCGCCTGACGACCCGGAGGCGCAGGGCGAAAGCTATGAGTACCGCTTGCTGCTGGAGCCCGCCGCCATCCTGACCCCCGGCTTCCGGCTTGACGGCGCACGCGCAGCGGCCCTGCGCCAGGGCATGGAAGCGCTGTCGGCGCTGCCGGACGCCGCATTCGACACACGCGAGTTCCAGCGGCTGGACATCGATTTTCACGGCATGCTGGCGGAGGGCTCCGCCAATCGGTTCGTGGCCGACGCGTTGGCCGATCACCTCAGGCTGCGCCGGTTGCCGGGCATCTATGCCGGCGTCAACGTCTTCCGGCTGCGGCAATCGCTGCGTGAGCACCTGAACATACTCGACCATCTTGAAAGCCGGCAGTATGAGGTGGCTGCCGATCTGCTTCGCATTCACCTGCGGCTCTCCCGCAACCAGCGACCGCAAGCGGCCAGCCGCGGGGCGCCCGCCCTGTTCGGCATGATCAGCCGGCCGGAATGACGAGGATTAATTGACGCGAAGAGCCAGCCCGACCATCGCGCTGTTTCCCGAAGCGAGTTTCGGCGCGGCGTTGAATTGCGTCGGCATCGCGCAGGCGCTGCGGGCGAAGGGCGCCCGGCCTGTCTTCATCTGTCATGCCGGCTTCTCCGGTGTCTTTGCCGACTATGGTTTTCTGGAATACCAGCTGCCGACCGACGAGCCGCTGAGCGACAGCGATCGACAGAGCTATTGGCAGGCCTTCGTGCGCAGGCATCTGCCGCATTTCAGGCTGAGCCCGATCGACCAGCTCGAAACCTATGTCGCGCCGACCTGGCAGGCGATCGTCGACACCGCGGTCAACGCCGAAGCGCCGCTGCGCCAATTGCTGGCGCGGCTGAAGCCGGACGCGGTGGTGCTCGACAATGTCATCATGTTCCCGGCGATCGCTGCCGCCGGCTGCCCGTGGGTGCGGGTGGTCTCCTGCGCCGAGACCGAGCTTCCGGACGCTCGGGTGCCCCCCTATCTGTCGGGGCTTGGCGCCGACGACCCGCAACGCGCGGCGTTCGAGGCCCGCTATCTCAGAGCCTCGGCGCCGGCGCATGACCGCTTCAACCGCTTTCGGACGGATGCCGGCCTGGCGCCGCTGCCGAAGGGCCTGTTTCTCGAAGCTTCGCCAGACCTCAACCTTTTGCTGACGCCGACGATCGTGCGCCGCGAACGCGCCGAGCCGCTCGACCCGGACCGCTTCGTCTATCTGGAAGGCTGCGTGCGTTCGGAAGGGCCGTTCGCAGTGCCTGTGTTCCCGCGCAATGGCGGGCCGCTGGTCTATGTGAGCTTCGGCAGTCTCGGCGCCATGGATGTCGGCCTGATCGAGCGCATGCTGGCCGTGTTCGACAGGCTGCCGGCCCGCTTCATCGTCAATGCCGGCGGCCTGCGCGACGCCTATCGCGCTGTGCCGGACAATGTCTATCTCGACGCCTGGTTTCCGCAGCCGTCGGTGGTTGCGAAGTGCGACCTGTTCATCCATCACGGCGGCAATAACAGCTTTTGCGAAGCGCTGCGCTTCGGCGTGCCGTCGCTGATCATGCCCTATTGCTGGGACGGGCATGACAATGCCCGACGCGCCGAGGAAACCGGCGTTGGCGACCATATCGGCCGTGATGCCTGGACCGAAGGAGTATTGGAGAGCGCCATTCTCGGCCTGCTGGCCGATGACGCAATGCGCGCCCGCCTCAGGGACAATGCAGCCCATATGGCGCTGAAACCCGGAACGGATGTGGCCGCGCAAGCCATACTCTCTCTGATACGGACATGAACGAAATGCCTGACATGAACACGAATACTTCCCTCTCCAGTGGCAACGATCCCAAGGCCTGGCTGACCCAGCACGGCATCAACGAGGTCGAGTGCCTGGTGCCTGACATGAACGGGGTCCTGCGCGGCAAGGCCTTGCCGGCAGCCAAGTTCCTCAAGGCGCTGGAGGACCGCGCGCTCTACCTGCCGAGTAGCGCCTTCCTGGTCAGCATCGACGGCCGCTACACCGGTTCGATCGACGAGGGTTTTGCCTACTCGGACCCGGACATGCGCATGGTGCCGGATGTTTCGACGCTCACCCTGGCGCCCGGCGCCGGTGCAGGCAAGGCCTATGTCTTCGCCGATGCCTTTCACATGGACGACCGGCCATGGATGGCCTCGCCACGCCATGTGCTGAGAGCCGTGCTCGACCTCTACCGTCAGCGCGGTTGGCGGGCGGTGGTGGCGCCGGAGCTCGAATTCTACCTGACCGCGCCCAATCCCGATCCCGACCGGCCGCTGACGGCACCGGTCGGCGGCAATGGCCGCGCCGAGAGCGTGCAGCATCCCTACGATATGGCGGCACTGGAGGAGTTCGAGCCGGTGGTCCGCCGCATCTATGACTATGCGGCGGCATCCGGACTGCCGCTCGACACGCTGATCCATGAATCGGGTACGGCGCAGCTGGAGATCAACTTCCTGCATGGCGACGCGCTGCCGCTGGCCGACAAGGTGCTGCTGTTCAAGCGGTTGACGCGCCAGGCCGCCCAACAGAGTGGTATGCATGCCACCTTCATGGCCAAGCCGATCGCGGCACAGGCGGGGAGCTCGATGCATCTGCACATGTCGGTCATCGACGAGGCCGGCAACACGCTGTTTGCCGGCAGCGACGATGCCGACACCGAAATGTTCGGCCATTTCATCGGCGGCCTGCAGAAATATGTCCCGGAGATCATGCCGCTGTTTGCGCCCAACGTGAACTCGTTCCGTCGCATCCGGCCGAACCACAGCGCGCCGGCCAACATCGAATGGTCGCACGACAACCGCTCCTGTGGCCTGCGGGTGCCGGCCGGTGGCCGCGCCGCGCGGCGGGTGGAGAACCGGTTGCCGGGCGCGGATTCCAATCCCTATCTGGCGATCGCCGGTTCGCTCCTCGCGGGCTATCTCGGCGTCGAGCAGAAGCTGGCGCGGTCGGCCGAGGCGTCGGGCAATGCCTACAAGATCAAAAGCACGCTGCCGAAAACCATGGAGGAGGCGCTGGATCGTTTCACCGCTTGCGACCCAGTGCGGGAACTGCTCGGCGAGGACTTCTTCCAGACCTATCTGCGCGTCAAGAGCGTCGAGCTCGACCTGTTCCAGGGCGTGGTGACGAGCTGGGAACGCGACCACCTGCTGCTGAAGGTGTAATGATGGGCTTCAATTCCGGTTTGGATATCGGCAAATCCTACTATGTCGCGACGGCAAATCCGTCGCCGGACCATCCCGCCCTGCAGGGCGATGTCGACGCCGACCTGGTTGTCGTCGGCGGCGGCTGCACCGGCCTGTCGGCGGCCCTTCACGCTGCCGAGCGCGGCCTGAAGGTGGTGCTGCTCGAAGGCGGCAAGATCGGCTGGGGCGCTTCCGGCCGCAATGGCGGCCAGATGATCCCCGGCCTGCGCAAGGGCGCCAAGGGCCTGGTCAAGCTCTACGGGCCCGAGCGGGCAAAGGTCCTGTTCGACCTCGCCTTCGAGGCACGCGGGCTGGTGCTCGACATCATCGAGCGCCACGCCATCGATTGCGATCTCAGGCTGACCGGCCATCTGGTCGGGGCGGTCAATGGGTCCGACCTTAGGGATCTCGAGGAAGAGGCGGAGTGCCTGGCCACGGTGATGAAGTTCCCGCATGCCGAAATCCTGTCGGCGGCGGAAGCCCGCCGCAAGGTCGACACGCCCTATCACGGCGCGATGTACGAGCCGCTTGGCGGCCACATGCATCCGCTGAACTACACGCTCGGCCTCGCCCGCGCGGCGGCCGCGGCCGGTGTCACCATTCATGAGAATTCGGTCGCCGTGCGGCTGGAGCGCGAGCCTTCGATCCGGGTCTCGACGGCCAAGGGGTCGGTCCGGGCAAAACACGTCGTGCTGGCGGGCGATGCACTGCTCAACGGATTGGAGCCGCGCGTCAACAGCCGCGTCATGCCGGTCGGCAACTACATCGTCGCCACCGAGCCGCTGGGGGGCAAACGCAATGTCATCCCGGCCAATGTCGCGGTGTCCGACACCCGCTTCGTCGTCAACTACTACCGCATGTCGGCGGACGGGCGCTTGCTGTTCGGTGGCGGCGAGCGCTACACGCCGTCGCCGCCGGCCGACATTGCCGGCTTTGTGCGGCCGCATATGGAAAAGACCTTTCCGCAACTTCAGGGATGTCGCATCGATCATGCCTGGGGCGGGCTGGTGTCGGTGACGACGTCGCGGCTGCCGCATGTCGGGCACTATGGCGAGGTCTATTTTGCGCATGGCTATTCCGGCAAAGGCGTCATCCTGTCGACACTGTCGGGCAAGCTTTTGGCCGAGGCGATCACCGGCGACGCTTCGCGGCTCGACCTGTTCTCGACGCTCACGCCCATGCCATTCCCGGGCGGCACGGCGTTGCGCGGACCGCTCTATGTGCTCGGCATGCTGTGGTATGCGATGCGCGACCGCATCAAGCATTGAGGGTGAGTACGCCGCGGCTACGCATCGAAGTTCGCGCCGCCCCTCACCTGCCTGCCGGCATCCTCTCCCCGTATAGTGACGGGGAGAGGGGCGCTTTCATTTATGGTTTCGCCAATCGCCAGCGTCGCAAAAAGGCGTCGGCGTTGCGGCCAGCTACTTTCTCCCCGTCTCTATAAGGGGAGAAATGCCCGGCAGGGCAATGAGGGGCGGCGCCGACGATGAGGGCTTATTCCTAAGCTCGCAATGATCTCTTTAGACGACGAAAAAATCCTCGATGCGCTGCTTGGCCTCGAGCAGCGCCGGCAGGATTTCCCGTTCCATCTCCGCGACGGTGAAACGCGCGGACTGGGTCGAGACGTTGATGGCCGCGACCGTGCGCTCCGAGCGGTCGCGGATCGGCACGGCGATCGAGCGCAGGCCGAGCTCCAGCTCTTCGTCGACGACGGCAAAGCCATCCGCTTTGGCTTTGCCAATGGCATATGCCAGCAGCCGCGTGTCGGTGATTGTCTTTGGGGTCCGTTTCTCGATCGTCGCCTGGCCGAGAAATGCGTCCAATTCCTGGGGCGTCAGGCCGGCAAGCAGGACGCGCCCCATCGAGGTGCAATAGGCGGGCAGCCTGGTACCGACGTCGAGCGAGACGCTGAGGATGCGGCGGCCGGGAATGCGGGCGACGTAGACGACATCCTGGCCCGACAGGATCGCCGCCGAGCAGGCCTCGTTCAACTCAGCCGCCACTGCCCGCATGGTCGGGGCGGCGAAGCTCCATAGCGAGGCGCCGCCGAGCCAGGTGCGGGCAACCGTCAGCAGGCGCGGCGACAGCGAAAAGACGCGGCCGGCCTGGGTGGCGTAGCCCGTGGCGACAAGCGTCAATAGAAAGCGGCGGGCGCCGGCGCGGGTCAGGCCCGCTTCCTCGGCCATTTCCGTCAGCGTCATGCCTGAGGGACGCCGGGCCAGGATCTCCATAACGGCAAGGCCCCGCTCGAGCGAGCCGACATGATCACGGGAAGCGGCCTCTTCGTCCATCTCACCTCCCAGAACGATATCCTTGCCAGGATTGACTCAACCTCTCACTCAACGTAGAAAGTATCGCATACAAAACATATGTTCGCAATACGAACTTTCTTGAACCCGGGAGCCCGATGCGATGGTCAAGTTCCTGCCGCTCAAACAGGCTGTGGCCGAGAACCTGAACAATGGCGACTCCGTCGCCTTCGAAGGCTTCACCCATCTGATCCCGACGGCGGCGGCGCATGAGGCGATCCGCCAGGGGTTTCGCGACCTGACTCTGATCCGCATGACACCGGACCTGATCTACGACCAGATGATCGGCATGGGCATGGCGAAGAAGATCATCTTCTCCTATGTCGGTAATCCCGGCGTCGGCCTGCTGCGGCGCGCCCGCGACGCCATCGAGAACGGTTTTCCCAGATCGATCGAGATCGAGGAACACAGCCATGCCGGCATGGCCAACGCCTATGAGGCGGGTGCTGCCGGCCTGCCCTGCGCGGTGTTTCGCGGCTATCGCGGCGCCGGGCTGGTAGCAGTGAATCCGAATATCAAATCGGTGACCTGTCCGTTCACCGGCGAGGTGCTGGCAGCCGTTCCTTCGATCCGGCCCGATGCCACTTTCATCCATGCGCAGAAGGCCGACCGGAAAGGCAATGTGCTGGTCGAAGGCATCGTCGGCATCCAGAAGGAAGCGGTGCTGGCGGCTAGCCGAGCGGTCGTGACAGTCGAGGAAGTGGTCGACACTTTCGACGATCTGCACCCCAATCTGACGGTGCTGCCGCGCTGGACGATCGCGGCGATCTCCGTTGTGCCCGGGGGTTCGCATCCGTCCTACGCGCATGGCTATTACGCGCGCGACAATGCGGCCTATCTCGAATGGGACGAGATCGCCGCCGACCGGGACAAATTCCAGGCGTGGATGCAGGCGAACGTCATCGAGAAGAGCGCCGACGATTTCGCGGCCCGTGTCGAGCATCTGAGGAAAGCGGCATGAGCGACAATCCGGACTTCACCCCCAACGAGATGATGACGATCGCCGCCAGCCGCGCGCTGCGGAATGACGATGTCTGCTTCGTCGGCATCGGCGCGCCGTCCGCCGCCTGCAATGTGGCGCGGCTGACGCATGCACCCGACATCACCTTGATTTATGAGAGCGGCACGATCGGCACCGCGCCAGACGTGCTGCCGCTGTCGATCGGCGATGGCGAATTGTGCGAAACCGCGGTCACCACCGTCGCGGTGCCGGAGATGTTCCGCTACTGGCTGCAGGGCGGCCGCATCTCGATAGGCTTCTTGGGTGCTGCCCAGCTCGACAAGTTCGGCAACATCAACACCACCGTCATCGGCGACTATTTCCACCCGAAGACCCGGCTGCCCGGCGGCGGCGGCGCGCCGGAGATCGCGACGTCGTCGAAGGAGATCTACATCACCATGGCGCAGACCAGGCGCGGCATGGTCGAGAAGATCGACTTCTTCACCTCCTTCGGCCATGGCGAGGGCGGCGATCATCGAAAGCGGCTTGGCATCGACACCGCGGGCCCGACCTTGCTGATCACCGATCTCGCCATCTGGAAGCCGGACCCGGTGACCAAGGAATTCACGGTCGTGTCGTTGCATCCCGGTGTCACGCGCCAGCAGGTGCAGGAGACCTGTGGCTGGATGGTAAAGTTCGCGGAGGCGCTTGACGAAACGCCGGCGCCAAGCGAACTCGAACTGACGACATTGCGCGACCTGCAGGCCCGTACCAAGGCGGCGCATGAGGGAAGCGGAAAAGCAAAGGCTGCATGAACATGGCCGAGGCCTATATCTGCGACTACATCCGCACGCCGATCGGCCGCTTCGGCGGCTCGCTGTCCTCGGTGCGCGCCGACGACCTTGGCGCCATACCCCTGAGAGCACTGGTCGACCGCAATCCCGGTATCGACTGGCAGGCCGTCGACGACGTCATCTATGGCTGCGCAAACCAGGCCGGCGAGGACAACCGCAACGTGGCGCGCATGGCGCTGCTGCTGGCCGGTCTGCCAAAGGAGATCCCGGGCTCCACCGTCAACCGGCTGTGCGGCTCGGGCATGGATGCGCTGACCATCGCCGCGCGGGCGATCAAGGCGGGCGAGGCCGAACTGATGATCGCCGGTGGCGTCGAATCGATGAGCCGCGCGCCCTTCGTGATGCCCAAGGCCGACGCCGCGTTTTCGCGCAACGCCGAGATTTATGACACCACCATCGGTTGGCGCTTCGTCAACCCGGTGATGAAAAAGCAGTATGGCGTCGATTCGATGCCGGAGACCGGCGAGAATGTGGCAGAAGAGTTCGCCATCTCCCGCGCGGCCCAGGACGCCTTTGCCGTGCGCAGCCAGGACAAGGCTGTCGACGCACAGGCCAATGGCCGGCTGGCGAAGGAAATCGCCCCGGTGACCATCCCGCAGCGCAAGGGCGATGCGGTGGTCGTCTCGAAGGACGAGCATCCCCGTGCCGGCACTACGGTCGATGCGCTGGCCAAATTGCCGACGCCGTTCCGGCAAGGCGGCACGGTGACGGCCGGCAATGCCTCTGGCGTCAATGACGGGGCGGCCGCATTGATCATTGCCTCGGAAGCAGCCGTCAAGAAATATGGCCTGACGCCGATCGCTCGTATCCTTGGCGGTGCGGCCGCCGGTGTGGCGCCACGCATCATGGGCATCGGCCCGGCGCCGGCGACGCAAAAACTGTGTGCGCGGCTTGGGCTGACGCCGCAGCAATTCGACGTCATCGAGCTCAACGAAGCCTTTGCCTCGCAAGGCATCGCCGTGCTGCGCCAACTCGGCATTGCCGAGGATGCGGAGCACGTCAATCCGAATGGCGGCGCCATCGCGCTCGGCCATCCGCTCGGCATGTCGGGCGCCCGCATATCCGGTACGGCGGCGCTGGAGCTTCGCGAACGCGGCGGCCGCTATGCGCTGGCAACCATGTGCATCGGCGTCGGCCAGGGCATAGCGATCGCGCTCGAACGGGCCTGAGCGGCAGCCTCTTCTTGGCCGGCTAAGATCGAGGCTGATTCGGGCGTGCAAATTTGACCATGTGGACAAAAGTGCGGACCCGTTCCATAGTTCCCTGTCTGACATTTTCACGAACAGCCGGCTCGACACGGCTGTCGAACAGAGGGGAATGCAATGGAAAACCGGAAGAATAGAATCCAGATAAAACGCGAAGGGCTTTCGCGGCGCAATGTGCTGGAATTGGGCGCGCTTGGCCTGGCTGCGGCCATGCTGCCAGGCGCCGCGTTTGGCAAAGACAAGAAGCTGAAGGTGGCGGCGATCTTCGCCACGCCGATCGAGGAGCCATGGGACAACCAGATCCATGTCGCCTTGCAGAAGGCCGAGAAGGAACTCGGCATCGAGTACAAATGGTCGGAGAAGGTGCAGACCGCCGATTTCAGCCGCGTCATGCGCGAATATGCGCAAGGTGGCTACCAGCTGGTGCTGGGCGATGCCTTCGCCGCCGAGCGTGAATCGCGCCGCACCGCCAAGCAATTCCCGAAGACCGCCTTCCTGTTCGGCTCTGGAGCCGGACCGGCGGAACCCAATTTCGGCGTCTTTGACAACTGGATCCACGAGCCAGCCTATCTGTCCGGCATGATCGCCGGCAAGATGTCGAAGTCGGGCACGATCGGCGCTGTCGCGGCGATGGGCATTCCGGAAGTGAACCGGCTGGTCAACGCCTTCTTCGCCGGCGCCAAGGAGGTCAATCCCAACATCAAGAAGAAGGTCGCCTTCATCGGTTCCTTCTTCGATCCGCCGAAGGCAAAGGAAGCGGCCGTCGCGCAGATCGACGCCGGTGTCGACGTGATCTATGCCGAGCGTTTCGGCGTCATCGAAGCGGCGTTGGACAAGAAGATCCTCGCCATCTCCAACATGTCCGACCAGTCGAGCCTCGGCCCCGACACGGTCATCACCGGCCCGGTCTGGGACATGTATCCGACCGTCCAGCAGGCGATCAAACTGGTGAAGGCCGGCGTCTTCACCGCGCAGGACTACGGCGATTTCTCGCGCATGGCCAAGGGCGGTTCGCAGCTCGCGCCCTACCACAAGTTCGACAAGACGCTGCCGGCGGACGTGAAGGAGTTGGTCGAGAAGAAGAAGGCCGAAATCCTCGAAGGCAATTTCCGCGTCGACGTTGACGAGAACACGCCGGTTTCGGATTGAGGCTTGCTTTGAGGGGCGATGCTAAGCGCCCCCCTCTGTCCTGCCGGACATCTCCCCCTCAAGGGGGGAGATTGGCCGCTTCGTTGACGGCACTCTTCTTCCAAGTAGAAAAGTGCCGAAAGCCAAAGTCACATCCGATCTCCCCCCTTGAGGGGGAGATGGCCGGCAGGCCAGAGGGGGGTGTAGCGCTACCCCATCAGTCAAAGCTGAATCGTAAAGCCAATTCCGAACAGGAGTATCTTTGCCGACGCCCGTCCCACTCATCGAAATGCGCGGCATTACCAAGAGCTTCGGCGCGGTCAAGGCAAACGAGGCCGTTGATCTAAGCGTCGCTCAGGGAGAGATCCTTGGCCTGCTCGGCGAAAACGGCGCAGGCAAGACGACGCTGATGAACGTGCTGTTCGGCGCCTATGCGCCTGATGCTGGTGAGATCCTCATCCAGGGCCAGCCGGTGCGGATCACCAGTTCGGCCGATGCGCTGGCCGCCGGCATCGGCATGGTGCACCAGCATTTTCACCTGGCGCCGCGGTTGACGGTGCTGGAAAACCTGCTCATCGGCATATCAGGCAGATCAGGGCGGATCGACCGCGCCGGCGGGCTGGCGCGGCTGGCGGAAATCGGCCGCCAGCATGGGTTGACGCTTGATCCCGACCTTCCGGTGTCGGCGCTGTCGGTCGGCGAGCAGCAGCGGCTCGAAATCGTCAAGGCGCTGTTTCGTGGCGCCAGACTGCTGATCCTCGACGAGCCGACGGCGGTGCTGGCGCCAACGGAGGTCGACGGGCTGTTTTCGGCGCTGCGCTCGATGGCGGCGCAGGGCCTCGGCATCATCTTCATCTCGCACAAGCTCAATGAAGTGCGGGCGCTGACCCATCGCTGCACGGTGCTTCGGCATGGCCGCGTCGCCGGCCGTGTCGACGACCCCGCCAACACGACGTCGGCCGCAATGGCGCAACTGATGTGTGGCCACGAGATCGTGCCGCCGGCGAGGGGGCCATCGACCCCCGGTGCAGCGGTGCTGACGCTCGACGGTATTTCGACATCGCGGCATTCGGGCACGGCATTACGCGACGTGTCGCTTGCCGTCCGCGCTGGCGAGATCCTCGGCATTGCCGGTGTCTCGGGCAACGGCCAGCGCGCCCTGGCGGAAGTGATCTCCGGCGTGCGCGTGCCCGATGCAGGCCAGATGACCATTGCCGGCCAGAAAGTGTCTGGGTATTCGCCGCGCGAGGTGCAGGCGCTCGGTCTCGGCTGCATCCCGGAAGACCGCATGACGACCGGCCTGGTCACCAACCTGCCGCTCGCCGATTCGATGGTGCTGCCGCGCATCGGCACGGCGGCGTTCAGCAGCAGGGGCCTGCTCAAGCCGGATGCGATCCGCGCCTTCGCCGAGGCGCAGATCAAGGCCTACGACATTCGCTGCCCCGGGCCGATGACCCGCGCCGGGGCGCTGTCGGGCGGCAATCTGCAGAAGGCGCTGCTGGCTCGCGAGTTGGCCTTCGATCCGAAGGTGCTGATCGTCTCGCAGCCGACGCGCGGCCTCGACATCGGAGCCGCCCGCTTCATCCACGAAAAGTTCCTCGACATGCGGGCCAAGGGCTGCGGCATTGTCGTCATCGGCGAGGATCTCGAGGAACTGCTGGTGCTCTGCGACCGCATCGCGGTGATGTATGAGGGCCGAATCGCCGGCACGCTCGACAGCGCCGATGCGACGGTGGCCCGGCTTGGGCTGATGATGACCGGCGCGGAGGGGCACAGCTGATGTTTCGCCTGGAAGTCCGCACCTCGACGCCCGCCTGGTTCAATTTGGCCCTGCCGCTGCTGGCGATCGCAGCCACGCTTGTCCTGTGCAGCGGCCTGATCGCGTTGGCCGGCGCCGGCGTCATCGAAGCCTATGGCGTGATGTTCACGGCCTCGCTGGGCGACAGCTACGCGATCACCGAAACGATGGTGCGTGCCGCGCCGATGATCTTCACCGGGCTGGCGGTGGCGGTCGCCTTCCGGGCAAAATTCTGGAACATCGGCGCCGAGGGGCAATTGCTGGCCGGCGCGGTCGCGAGCTGCTTTGTCGGCGCGATCCCGATGCCGGGGCCGCTCGCCATGCTGTTGATGGCGGCGGCCGGTGCCGCCGCCGGCGCGGCGGTTGCCTTGGTGCCGGCGACACTGCGGGTCAAATTCAAGGTCGATGACGTGGTCAGCTCGCTGTTGCTCAACTCGGTCATCTACTATGCGCTGATGGCGCTGATCGAAGGGCCGTGGAAAGACAGTTTCAGCGGCTATCCGATCTCGCCGCCGATCGAGGATTCGGCCAACTTTCCGGTGCTGCTCGAAGGCACGCGGCTGCATCTCGGCGTTGTCGTGGCGCTGCTGGCGGCGCCTTTGATCTGGTTCCTGATCGTGCGCACGACGCTCGGCTTCAGGATCAGGGTCACCGGCGAGAATCCCGAGGCCGCACGCTATGGCGGCATCCATGTCGAGCGGGTGCTGATCTCGACCGCGCTGCTGTCCGGGGCGCTGGCCGGGTTGGCCGGTGTCGGCGAGGTCGGCGGCGTGCATTTCCAGGTGATGAGCGACATCTCGCCGGGCTACGGCTATTCCGGCATCGTCGTTGCCATGTTGGCGCGGCTCAATCCGTTGGGCGTGGTGCCGGCGGCGATCTTCCTGGCCGCCGTGATGACCGGCGCCGAGGCGATGTCGCGTGCGACCGGCGTGCCGGCCTTCCTCAGCGATGTCATCCAGGGCACCGCATTGCTTGCCATGCTGGTGGCGCTGCTGTTCACCGCCTACCGCATCCGCCGCGTCGGAGCGGCCCGATGAGCGCGGTGTTCGAACAGATATTTCAGGTCGGCTTCCTGGCCGCGATCATCCGCATCGCTACGCCGCTGGCGTTTGCGACGCTCGGCGAAATGTTCTCCGAGCGTGCCGGCGTGCTCAATCTCGGCATCGAAGGCATCATGCTGTTGTCGGCGATGACGGGCTTCACCGCCACCAGCCTCAGCGGCAGCCTGTGGCTAGGTGTGTTCGTCGCAGTGCTGACCGGCATGCTGATGGGCGCGCTGCATGCGCTGTTCACGGTGGCGCTGGGCCTCAGCCAGCATGTCTGCGGCATTGGTGTCACGCTGTTCTCCTCGGGCCTCGCCTATTTCCTCTATCGGCTGATCTTCGGCCAGCAATCGGTGCCACCAAGCATCAAGGGGTTCGAGACGCTGCCGATCCCGGTCCTTTCCAGCATCCCGGTGCTCGGGCCGGCGGTGTTCAACCAGTTTACGTTGGTCTACATGGCGATCCTTGCCATTCCGCTGGCCGCCTTCGTCCTCTACCGCACGCCCTGGGGCCTGTCGGTGCGCATGGTCGGCGAAAATCCGCGCGCCGCCGATTCTGCCGGTGTCAGCGTCATCGCAACGCGCTTCCAAGCGGTCATCCTTGGCGGTGCGCTGATGGGGCTTGCCGGCGCCTTCCTGTCGATGGCGCAGTTCAACGCCTTCACCTTCGGCGTAGTGTCGGGGCGCGGCTGGGTGGCGATCGCGCTGGTCGTGTTCGGTCGCTGGGATCCGTGGCGTTCGGCAGGGGCTGCGCTGCTGTTCGCCTTTGTCGATGCCTTGCAACTGCGTATGCAGGCGAGCGGGCTGGGGCATATCCCCTACGAGGCATTCCTGATGCTTCCCTTCATCTTCACCATTGTCGCCATGGCTGTCATGTCGCGCAACGCGGTGGCGCCGTCGGCCCTGCTCAAGCCGTTTCGTCGCGAGGAGCGCTGACAGCCAAGGGCTGTCAGCGTCCCGCTGGTCACATCGCCGTAAACCCATTGTCGACGAACAGATGCGTGCCGTTGACGAAGCTGGATTCGTCGCTGGCCAGGTAAAGCGCGGCCCTGGCCACCTCTTCCGGCTCGCCGATACGGCCCTGCTGCGCGGCCAGTGCGGCGTCTGAGACATCGATGCCGAGGCGACCGAGATCGGCAACCTCGCGCAGGCCGTGCGGCGTGCGGATGAAGCCGGGGCAGACCGCGTTGCAGCGGATGTTGCGGTCGCGGAACTCGACGGCGATGGCGCGCGCGAACATGTGGCAGGCGCCCTTGGTGGTGTCGTAGAGCACCTCCATCGGTGTCGCCGCCACCGCCGAGATCGACGAGGTGCAGACGATCGAGCCGCCGCCGGCCGATATCATGCCGGGCAGCACGGCGCGCGTCATCAGGAACATCGAGCGCACGTTGACGGCATGCAGCCAGTCCCACTCCTGCACCGTCGTCTCCAGGAAGGGCTTTATGACGATGGTGCCGGCATGGTTGAACAGGACGGTGATCGGGCCGAGTTTTTCGGTCGCGCCCTTCACCGCCGCCTCGACCTGGGCTTCATCGGACACGTCGGCGACCCAGTGTTCGGCTATGTGTCCCCGCGCGCGGATCGCCGCCGCGGTTGCGGCCGCCGCCTCGCCATTGCGGTCGATGATCGCCACCTTGGCGCCTTCCGCGGCGAACAGTTCCGAAGCCGCCCCGCCCATTCCCGTCGCGCCGCCCGAAATGACGGCGACCTTGCCGGCCAGTCTTGCACCCATTTTCCTGCTCCCCTGTCAGACGATTTCGTGTTTGCCGATTGCACGATGCTATCGTGCGCGCTCCGGGCGGCCAATGCATGAATTGGGTGCGGTGAGGACAAGGCCATAGGTTCATTCAAGACAAGAGCAATGCACGGCGTGACGGGTCGACCTGTGGCCAAAGCACGCCATCCCAGCAACTCGGTACCAATTCCTGATCAGATGTCAGAAAGTTATTCTACCCATGGTCGAAAAATAGCAATCGACAAAGTCTACAAGTTTTATAGATTAACCGGCGAGACGGAGGTCGATATGTCCTATATCCAGAACGCCCAGACGGATCGCAGCAGCCAGCGGCTGGTCAACGCCCAGGCCTTTCGTCCGGCCTATGCCGGTGCTTTCGCCTATATCGTCTTTGCCCTTGCGTTCGTGTTCACCGGGGCAGTTGTTCTGGGCCTCATTCCCTGAGTCGTCAGATCGACCGGGACTAGCCGCCCACGCTTTCAGGCAATCGGAGTTGAATGAACCGGATCCTCGGTGCGCTTTCGCGCGGCTGGGATTCGAATTTCACAGCATCAGTGATTCCAGAGATGGAGGAGATGGCAATGCCGATCGAGTTCACGCATGTCCCCAGCAAGACCGCCGACGCCGCTGTTCCCTTTTTCTACGACTTTGCCGAGACCGCGACCAAGCTCGGGCTGATCGAGGATGGCGGCTTCAGAAAGATCGTCGTCGACGATTCGGCCGGGCTGTTGACCAATATGGATCTTGCAGCCCAGGTGCTGGACCGGACGTCGTCGCTGGAAGTCGTGCTCACCCACTGGGCGGGCGTGGTCGAACCGACGGTGGCGGCGCGCCAGCTGGCGTTGATTGACAGGAAGAGCGGCAGACGGCTGGCGCTCAGGATGATCAGCGAACCGCTGAACGACGACGATGCCGAAACGCGGCCGGTCGGGCACACGGTCATCTGGCAGCGCATCGACGAATATCTGGTGCTGTTGAAGCGGCTGTGGTCGAACGACCGGCCGTTCGACCATGAAGGCGCGTTCTACAGCATCAAAGGCGGTTATGTGCCGCGCAAGGGTCCGCACGGCGCCGATCTCGTCATCCGCATGGGCGGGCAGTCCGGAACGGCGCTCAAGGTGGCCGGTCGGCATGCCGATGTCTTTGAACTGGCGCCGGGTTCGATCGACGAGGTCCGGCAGCTGATGGAGCGCGTGCGCGGCGCCGCAGCCGAACATGGCCGAGCCGGCAAGCTTCGCTTTGCGCTTCCGGTCAGGATTCACCGGGGCGCTTCCGCCGCCGGCTACAAGGCAGTCGATGTTGCCGGGCCGCCGGCCCAGGCGGCCCTGTCGCTGCTGGCCTATGCAGCTCTCGGGATCGATGAATTCATGATTGTCGGCGTCGACACGCCGCGCGAGATCGCAACGGCCGGCCGTGAAACGATCGCCCTGCTGCGCAATTCGCTGGCGCGTCGTGAGGCGGAGGTGCCGCAGCCCGGGGCATATGCGCCGCGCGTGCAGCAAGTGGTGCGTGCAGCGGGCTGAGCAGGCGCCCTTGGAATCAACCTGTCGCGCCACTCAGCCGCGACAGGCCTTCGATGACGGCGGCAGACTCCGCCAGCGCGCCGAAGACGCCGTCCTCGACCGTCACCATATGAAGCGCTGCCTCATGGGCCTTTTGATCGCCGCTGGCACAGGCATCGGAAATCGTCAGGCACTGAAAGTTGCGGTCGCAGGCCTCGCGCAGCGTAGTGTGGACGCAGACATCCGTCGTGCAGCCGGTAAACATCAGATGTGTGATGCCTTGCGCGCGCAGCACAAGCTCGAAATCCGTATAGGTGAAGGCGCTGTTGCAGGTCTTGTCTACGATGATGTCATGCGGCGCGACATCGATCTCCGGAACGATCTGAAACCCCGGGCCCGAACGAAGCAGGATTTCGGTGCCTTCGAGACCGGCGCGCTTGCGGCGCCATTTCTCATAAGGCGCCATGTCGGCCATGTCAGCCCGATAACCCTGCCTCGTGTGGATGATCCTGACACCGGCCTTGCGGGCGGCGGCGATCAGCCGGCCCACGTTCGGCAGGATCGCCCTCAGTGGCGAGGGGTCATATCCCTGCCTGGCAAAATAGCCCGTCGTCGACAGGAAATCCTGCTGCAGGTCGATGACGACGAGCGCGGTGTTTTCGGCGACCAGCCTGCCGTCATAAGGGAAGTCGAAGGGCGTCGCCTTGATCATCGTTGGCTTCCGTTTTTTGGACCGGCACCATAGCACTTTGCAACAACGCGACGACACCAGATGCCGGCGGCGCGGATCCGAATTTCGCGCCGATATTGACGGTCGCGACCAATTGTTGATCGTTACACTCATCTTCAATGTTGACTAGCAATGTCATGTTTTATAATCAACCTGGCATCGGCCTGTCGACAACCAGTATCTGGAATTGCGGCGGCCGTACTGGAGAAGAGCCATGACCGTGGCTGGAATTGATGCCCAGACGGCCTTCCACATCGACGCGGTGCGCGTTGCTGTCGGCGAGCGGACGCTGCTCGGTCCGGTTTCGCTCGATCTGGAGGGCCTTCGACAGCAATGGAACTAACCTTGCCGCACGATCTGTCGCCATGGGGCATGTTCATGGCGGCCGATATCATCGTCAAGGCGGTGATGATCGGGCTGGCCTTCGCCTCCCTCGTCACCTGGACGGTATGGCTGGCCAAATCGCTGGAGATTTTCGCCGGCAAGCTGCGCATCCGTGATGCCGTACGGGCGATCAGCGATGCCGCCACCTTGAAGCAGGCCAGCCGTGCGCTCGACCGCAGCAGCGGCCCCGGCGCGCTTCTGGTGCGGGTGGCGGAAGAGGAGGTCGCACTCTCGGCCGGAGCGCTCGATCATGTCTCGGGAGATGGGCTGAAGGAACGGGTCACCTCGCGCCTGTCGCGCATCGAGGCGGCGGCGTCACGACGCATGTCGCGCGGCACCGGCCTGCTGGCGACGATCGGCTCGACCGCGCCATTCGTCGGGTTGTTCGGTACCGTCTGGGGCATCATGAACGCCTTTATCGGCATCTCGCAGGCGCAGACCACCAATCTCGCTGTGGTCGCGCCTGGCATCGCCGAAGCGCTGCTGGCCACGGCGATGGGTCTTGTCGCTGCCATACCGGCTGTCGTCATCTACAACGTCTTTGCGCGCTCGATAGCCGGCTACCGGCAGATCCTCGCCGATGCCTCGGCGGGTGTCGAACGGCTGGTCAGCCGTGACCTGGACTTCCGCAGTGTCGCGCCGGCAACGGCGATGGCCGCGGAATGATGGTGGCGGACTAGCGGAGCAAGGCCATGGCAAGGAGAATCCGACAGACCATGGACGACGATCTCGAGGAAAGCCACGAGATCAACGTCACACCGTTCATCGATGTCATCCTGGTGCTGTTGATCATCTTCATGGTCGCCGCACCGCTGGCGACGGTGGATGTCAATGTCGATCTTCCGGGCTCGACCGCTACGCCCGCGCCGCGGCCGGAAACACCGTTGTTCCTGACGCTGAAGGACGATCTGACGCTGGCGATCGGCAACGACAGCGTGCCACGCCCGGCTTTCGCCGCCACTTTGGACAGCAGGACGAAGGGCGACAAGCAGACGCGCATCTTCCTGCGCGCCGACAAGGCGGTGGCCTATGGCGACCTGATGGAGGCGATGAACCTGCTGCGCGGGGCGGGCTATCTGAAGATCGCGCTGGTCGGCCTGGAAACCGGTCCCGCGGCCGATGCCCCGGTGCCTGCGACCACCAGAGCAGCAGTGCCATGACGCAAGTGGCCGCCTTGCCCTTGGTCGAGTTGTCGCGCTTCAGCCGGCGCGACCTTGGCTTGTGGGCGGGTGCGGCCGCGCTGGTCCTTGGAGCCCATGTCGCGGTCGCCTATGCCGTGCAGAACTTCAGCATGGTCGACGAAGCCGATGGTGGCCCGCCACCAGCCCAGGTGATCGAGATGGCGCCGATGGTGCTGATGCCGGCGGTCGAGGAACGGGTGGCCGCGCTAGACGCGGTGACATCCGATCAGACCGAGCCGACGCCCGCGGCCGAGAAGGCGCAGCCGGTTGTCGAACAGCGGCAAGTCGTCCCGCCCGATCAGACCGAACCCACCCAGACCGAGGTGGCTGAACAGGTCGACCAGCCGCCGCCGGATGAGGTCGTCCCCGATATTGTCGAGGCCGTCGCACCCGACGTGGCTATTCCATTGCCGCAGCCCAAGCCGGTCGAGGCCAAGGCGAAAAAGCCAGTCGAGAAGCCAAAGCCGCGGCCGAAGAAGGAGAAGGCGGCGCCGCCGAACACGGCAAGCATCGCCAGTGCCGATGCGAGGCCGGCGGCCAGGACGGCCGCGCCGAAGTCGGCGGAATCGGCATCGCGGTCCGGCGATTCCAGCAAGTGGGACTCCCGCCTGGGGGCCTGGATCAAGCGGCACACGCGCTATCCCAGTTCAGCCAAGGCCCGAGGCGTGGAAGGCAAGCCGTATGTCGCCTTCACGGTCGACTCGTCCGGCCGGGTCCTGTCTGCCAGGCTCACCCGTTCCTCCGGGGATGCCGATCTGGACCGTGCTGCGCTCGCCGTGCTGCAAGGCGCCACCGTGCCGGCACCGCCGCCGGAACTTGGCGCGCGCCAAAGCCGCACGGCACCGTTCGTGTTCAGCCTGCGCAACTAAGGTCTGTTGATATTCAGATGAGGCCGGCCTGCAAATGCAATCAAGGCCGCAATGGCGGCCGCATCGGACGGCCTGCCTTTGATGATGCTGGCGACCTCGGTATCGGCCTGTTCGAACCAGTAGACCATGTCGGCGCTGCCGAGATCTGCGGCGGCTCTTTTCAGCAGCGGCAGCAGGCTTTGCAACGCGCACAGTGTCTCCCAACGGTTTGGCCGGAGGGTCGAACCTGCCGCCGCGCATGCGGCTGGCGCTTGCATGCGGCTACGCTCTCCTTGCGTGAGCGCGATTGTCCTTTGGCTGCGCCTTCGGGTGCAGCGGGTTGCCGCTGAGCTGCGGATGCCTGGCCGGCCGTGCGCCGCGAAGGACGTCGAAGGCTTCGGCATAGGCCATGCCCAGCAGATAGGAGATCATGGGAAAGCGGTTTGCTTCAGCCATCTGCACGAGCTCATTGGTCATCGACGAGATGTATTGAAGACTATCGATCTCCGACTGACGTAAGGATTGGTTTGGCACGTGCTTCTCCTGTCATCTGGTGGAACTCAGGGACGCGTCACTGGTATAATAAGCCGACTAATTAATTGACCGACCCACCGGAGGCGGGCAGTTTGCGGTGTCGATATGGTCATAGATCGGCGCATCGGTGAGGCGAACGAGACCAAGCAGGCGGTTGATCGCCGAATGACCGAGCGCGGCGGTGGGGCATGCCGACGGGCCATGATTGGTCGCCGCAGGCATCATGTTTTGGCCGATATGCCCGGCCTGCGAAAAGAAGACAGTCTGCGTGCCGGCGGCAATCGTCAGCTTCGGAGCGGGGGTCGCTTTCTTGGCCATTTTCATCCCTTCTTGACCCTCATGGGACCGTTGAAAGACCCTAAAAACGGGGATTCACGACAAGAAAGGTAAGGTCGAAAGAGTTAATGGTTTGTTAAAATTGTAGTAAAGGAGCGCGCAAAAGGCGGCCTTGCGACTTATCTTTCCTGACGGTTAAGTGTAAAATATCGATTTTGTTCAGATGCAGAGTTTGACAATCGTTGGTATGCGCTCTTTTGGTGCATTTTTATTCTTATTTAGCGTAAACAGCGTGGCCGGGAGGGCTTAGCCCGTCCCGGGTGAGGCTGACCGCCAGCTGGTCGACGCTCGAATGGCCGAGCCTGACGACATTTTCCATGCTGATGGCGTGCCTCGGGCGGATGTTGGATATGTCGCGCCGCATGATGACGGACACGAATGTCGGCCAAGCCTCGGTCAGAAGCATGGCCTTGCCCGTCAGCGTCGGTTCGGAGATGGGGGCCTATTGCACGGAGATCAGCGACGGCTCGCCAGTCTGGCGGCGGTTGATGCCGCTGAAATAGATCCAGTTCAGACGCAAGTTCGCCTCCCCATGGTGGTTGCCGCGCGCCTGTGCCCATGCCGATCCCCGCCGTTCCGACCATCCGGTGACCCTTCTGAAGGTGACCAGTTTCGGCTTCGCGCCGCACGAAGGTCACCGATCGCATCAACGGGTCGGGGTGGTGCGGAATCGAAAAAATAGGCGAAATAGGTGCCTCCCGCGATCGATGGACTGGGAGGGCGGATCATCTGAGGGAACAGGCTCTGGGAAATTGGCGGCAGGCCACGCCCCCTGGGCTCGGGGACACCGGGATCCCGGTACAGTTCAGCTTCATCGACCCGGAAGTCGCATATCAGCTTGGCGGTGGCCTTGTTAGGAACGGTCTGTGCTTGCAGGTAGCGTTCGAACTGCGGTAACGACGCCTTCCAGGCCCGCCGCGATGTTGACGCCGTCACCCATGAGGTCGCCGTCGCTCTCCTCAACGACGTCTCCTGTGTGGATTCCGATGCGAAACTCAATAGGGCGCTCGATCGTAACACCTGCATTGCGTTCGAGCATGGCGGCCTGCACCTCGATGGCGTAGCGCACCGCGTCGACGATCAAGCGACCGGTCGTAGCGGCATCTCTGTCGAGGCACAGTCTGCCGCCTGTCGCGAATTGACCTTGATGTCCCCAGATGCCATTATGGAATGGTAGCTGATTGCGAAGACAAGACTTCTTGCCGCGGCGGCCGATCCCCTTAAACGCGCGGCTGGCAGCCTGCCTTAGTCGACTACCCATGCTGATTTGCGTCTTGCGGTTGGGTGACATGAATTGAGCCCAACGAACGAGGCCGACGACGGCTTTGGTGTTCAATTCTCGGACGGTTCGGTGGAGGGAGCAAATGGCCAAAGACGTAGACACAAGTGCAGCCCCGCCAAGTGCTGAGCAACTGCGATTGGCTCTTCTGAAGGAGCAGATGGCAGAGGTAGACAAGCAGGAAAAACTGCGAGCGAGAGAGAATGAGGAACTCACGAAGTTTACAAACAGTTTCCTGAAGGACCAAGTGAACGACGATGAAATCGCAATGGTCCGCCGCCTGGTGATGAACGCTGTCAAGAATGGCAAGTACGAAGCACTAGTATACAGCTTCCCTTCGGACCTGTGTACCGACAGCGGCCGAGCCATCAACAGCTCTGATCCGCAATGGACCGAAACCCTCCAAGGTAAAGCCAAGCAATTCTACCAGCGCTACCTGGACATTGGGAAGCCGCAAGGTTACAAGCTCAAAGCCATGGTTATTAACTTCCCGGGCGGAGTTCCTGGTGACATCGGCCTCTTCCTCAATTGGGCGCCGGAACGCAAATAAAAACCAGTGGTGGTTTCTGAAGCGGCTGGTCAGAACACGTCCGGAACCACGTTGCGCGGAGTTGCGTCGTCCACGAAG
Source organism: Mesorhizobium sp. P2_F8 (assembly GCF_056403655.1). Classification (NCBI taxonomy): domain Bacteria; kingdom Pseudomonadati; phylum Pseudomonadota; class Alphaproteobacteria; order Hyphomicrobiales; family Phyllobacteriaceae; genus Mesorhizobium; species Mesorhizobium sp. P2_F8. Next base: position 680,200 of record NZ_JBFUFB010000001.1, on the reverse strand, counting down.
TCGTCGGGTCGCTTTTGGCGTTTGCTGAAGTTCGGTTTTTCGAACTCGACGCGCTCATAGGGGATTGAGCTCAGAATGTGCGAGATGCAGTTGATGCGGGCGCTCTTCTTGTCGTTCGACGGCACGATCCACCAGGGCGCATGCCTTGTGTCTGTTGCACGGATCATTTCGTTGTAGGCGTGGGTGTACTCCCACCAACGATTGTATGACTCAACATCCATCGGGCTCAGTTTCCACTGCCGAAGGGGGTCGTCGGCACGCTGCCGGAAACGCCGTTCCTGCTCTTCCTCACTCACATCGAGGAAGTATTTGAGCAACGTTACGCCGCCTTCTACAATGGCGGCCTCAAGAGTCGGTACCTGTTCGAGAAAGCGTCGCGCCTGCTTGTCGCTGCAGAAACCCATGACGCGTTCGACGCCGGGACGGTTGTACCAGGAGCGGTCGAATATGACGACCTCGCCTGCCGCAGGAAAGTGCGCGAAGTAGCGCTGCATATAGAGTTGGGTCTTCTCCCGATCGGTCGGCGCCGGCAGCGCGACGACCCGGAACACCCGCGGGCTGACCCGCTCGGTCAGGCGCTTGATCACTCCCCCTTTCCCGGCGGCGTCACGGCCCTCGAAAACGATCGCGATGCGGGCGCCAGTCTTCTTCACCCAAGCCTGAAGGTGAGCAAGCTCAATATGCAACCGGGCGAGTTCTTTCGCATAATTTTTCCCTTCCGATTTTTCCTCCACATGCTCAGATACGACGGCCGACTTGTTCTTCTTCTTACCCATGGGTTCCTCCCTTCAACACAAATCACACGGTGCAAATTCCTTGAACTGTCATGCGCGGGCCTCGAACGCATGATACGCGTCTTCGAGAATGTCGAAAACCATGTCTGAGCCGATGTGCTCGATCACGCCGGCCCGAACAAGGATGTCCCGCGCTTCGGCATGAAGGTCCGCTAGGCCAAACCTGATCCCGCGATTGCGCAATTCGTCAAATAGCTCCTCCAGCATTGCAGCTGCCGAGCTGTCGATCTGGGAAATTGCACTTGCATCGATCAGCAGCCAGCGGGTGTCGATCGGCAATTCCTCGGCAATGGACCGCAGCCGCGATGCGACGTAATCGGTGTTGAAGAACAGCAGGCTGCCCTGGATAAGGCAAACAGCAAGGCCGGGCACCTGACGGGCCTCGGGCGTTCGATGCAGTTTGTAGAAGCCGTCATGGCCTGGAACACGGCCGAGCATGGCGTCGCGGGGAAACATCAGCTTGCGCAGGACATAGACGAGCGTCGCACCGATCGCGATGACGACCCCGTTGAGCACGCCCAGACCGATCGGACCCCACATCGCGATGAGCGCGAAGACGAACTCCATGCGGCTGATGCGCCAAATCTGCCTAAGGGCCGCGAGATCGATCAGGCTGATTGCAGTAGCCGCAAGAATCGCCCCGAGCGCAGGGATCGGGATAATCCTTAGGGTCTGCCCGAGAAACAGCAGTGTCGCGATCAGGGCCGCGGCAGCCACGATGCTCGAAACTTGCGAGCGTCCGCCAACGGACAAGTTAACCGCCGTGCGCGAGTCGGAGGCCGTAACCGGGAAGGCGCCGAAAAGGCTCGCGCCTATGTTCGCAGCGCCAAATCCGATGAGCTCGCGATTTGGATCGACCGGGTAGCCGCCTATTGCCCCAAAGCTGCGGGCCGTAATGATGCCGGCGCCGTAGCTCACGACGAAGATCGCCGCAGCGCCGAGGACCAGCGTCTGGATCGGAAGGCCAGCAATCGCTGGCAACGACAACGAGGGCAACCCTGTCGGAATATCGCCGACTACGGCAATGCCGCGTCCTTCAAAGTCGAAGGCGGCTGAAAGCACTACGGCGAGGACCACAACCAGCACTGGCCCGGGAACCGGAAAACGCATGATCCGTACGATCTGCAACAAACCGAACATCCCCATGGCCAGCAGGAGAGACTGCCAATGTATCGATCCGGCCTTGCGCAGAAGTTCGAGGACCGGTCCGAGCAGGCCTTCCGCCTCGATCTTGACTCCGGTGAAGCGACCGATTTGCCCGATCAGGATCGAAAACGAGATACCGATGAAGAACCCCGTCAGAATGGGGCGCGAGAGGAAGGTCGCAAGAACGCCGAGCCGAAGCACCCACGCCGCCAGGCACAACAGCCCAACGCCAAGCGCAAGGACTGCTGCGACCGCTGTTCGGTCCACTTCGAGCCCGACTGGCACGCTCGCTGTAACGGCAACTAAAACCGCCGCGAGCACCGTCATCGTAGCCGCGTCCGGGCCGACTATGAGCTGACGCGAGGGGCCAAAGATCGCGTAGGCCACCAGCGGCGCGATACTCGCGTAGATGCCGGTCTCTGGCGGCAGGCCCGCTATCGCGGGGTAGGCGATGGCACTGGGAAGCCCAACCGCGGCAACTGCAAGCCCGGCGGAAACATCGCTTCGCAGCCAGCCCAGTTGATAACCGGAAAGGCTTGCAGGCACGGGAAGGCGCACGCCCACCGGGTTGAATCCTTAGCTGGCATAGCAATTTTATTAGCGTAAACTAAGTCTACAGATTTGTAAAAGGCCTGACATCAATCAGCCATGAGCGAGATCGAGTTAAAATTTCTCCTCGACGAACCGACGTCGACCCAACTGAGCGCGCGCGTGAAGGCGCTTAAGCTGGCTACTGGCCGCCCGAAAACCAGGACGCTCAGAAGCATCTATCTCGACACCCCTGGTCATGCGCTGAAGAAGGCAGGAGTCGCGCTCAGACTCCGGCGCGACGGGCGACGTTGGATACAGACCGTCAAGACCAAGCCAGAGCTGCATGGCGGCTTGTCGCAGGTTGGCGAAGTGGAGAATCCGGCTCCAGGCGGACGGCCATGTCTCGAAGCGATTCCCGACGCAGCGGTCCGGGAAGAGGTCATTCGCCGCGTGAACGGCGCGCCGCTTGAGCCCGTCTGCGAGACCGTGATCAGGCGCTCCGTCAGCGAGCTGTCCCTTGAGGACGGCACGCGTGCGGAACTGGCAATAGACATCGGCGAAATCCACGCGGGGGAGCGCTCGGCCGAGTTGCGTGAACTCGAGATCGAACCCATCGAGGGCAGCCTGGGCGGACTGTTCGACATCGCGCATCTACTGTTTCCTGACGGGGGCCTGAGGTTCTCCTGCCTTTCCAAGGCGGCGCGCGGCTATCTCCTCGCGGAACAGGGATGGATCGACCCGCCGCTCGCGCCCCGCAATGCCGAGGACGTTGCGCTCGATCGGGCTCAGATCGCCGAGCAGGCGGCACGCGACGTCCTTCGCGAGTGCCTCGAGCAGATCGCCACGAATGTCGTGGTCATCCGGAAGCTGGACGATCCCGAAGGGCCGCACCAGTTGCGGATCGGCCTGCGCCGATTGCGAAGCGCGTTCTCTGCCTGCGTTTCCGTTCTGAAGAGCCCGGAAATGACGCGGCTCAACATGGAAGCCCGCTGGCTTGGTCAGGAGGTCGGGCGTCTCAGGGATATCGACGTGGTGGCGAACGACATCGTGCGACGGGAGGCCGAGGCCCACGTGGATGAACCGGGTTTGCCGCCCCTGGCCGATGCTCTCTCGCGGCAGGCGGGGCGGCAGCTTGATCACCTTCGCAAGCTTCTCCCCGAGGCGCGCGTGCAGGCGTTCCTGATCGACCTGGCGCGGTTCGTGGAGGCCCGGGGCTGGCTCGTTCCTCAGGATTTTGGCCAGACCGAGCGGCTTGCAGCGCCGGTCGTCGAGTTGGCCGGCAAGGCACTCAGCAAGCGCTGGAAAAAGGTTAGCAAGCGCGCGCACGGACTTGAGACCTTGACGGTTGAGCAACGCCACGACCTGCGGAAAGAGCTGAAGACGCTGCGCTATGCGGTTGAGTTCTTCTCTCCCTTGTACCCGGCGAAACGTGTTGAACAGTTCCTGAAGCAATTGAAGAAACTTCAGGCGGTCTTCGGCGACCTGAACGACGCGGCGATGGTCAGAGCCATGTTGACGGAGGCGGAAGCGCCCGGCGCCGGCGATCCGGCCGCGCAACGCGCCATCGGATGGGTGATTGGGGCGAGCCAGGCGCGCGCCGAATTCGGCTGGGCTGGCGCAAAAACCTTGTGGGAAAACCTGGATGAGATCCGCCCCTTCTGGAAGTAACTCGGCACCGACATGTCTGACACAAGCGTCAATGAGTGCCTAATTAGTCTTGGTTGAAACGCGTCGTATAATGCTGAATGGCCGCCCGTACATTGGAAAATAGGCGCTCGGGTCCCAGCCGATTGGCGAAGCCTGAGGCCCGGATGTATTCAAGTACGCTGGGGTTCAGCCCTACCAGCCAACACGTCACGCCTTGCTCGGTCATGCGGCGTTCACCCTCCATCAACATCTGGAGGGCTGAATACTCGATGTCGAAAACCCGGCTCATGTCGAGCGCGAGGACACGCGGCTTATGCTCGGCGACCAGGGTCTGGATCCGATCCGCGACCCGTTGAGCATTGGCGAAGAAGAGCCGTCCCTCAGGCCGAAGGATCAACAGGCCCTCGAATGTCTCGTCGTCCGGGTGCTCGGACGACAACGGCCGGAGTACGTCGGCTCCCCGTTTGCGGCCGATAACGTAGACGTTTGGGTTCGCCGCCTGACTGGCTAAGCCCGCCAGCGACAGGACAATCGCCACGACGATGCCCTGGAGCGTGCCGAAGGCAAGCACGCCAAGGAAGGCCGCCAGCGCCCATCGAAACTCCATTCGCCGGACCTTGCGGATGGAGATGAACTCGGCCGGCTGAATTAGTCCAATCGAGTAGACGATCACGATTGCCGCCAGCACAGCCTGGGGCAACAGGCTGAGCAGAGGGGCAAGCAGCAGCATGGTGGCTGCTGCGGCGGCGGCCGTGACGAGCGACGCCATCTGCGTGCGTCCGCCGACCGCGCGGACCACGGCGGTCTGGGAGGTACCACCCCCCGCCGGCATGGCGCCGAACAAAGCGCCTGCCAGGTTGGCGGCGCCGGTTGCAAGAAGCTCGCGGTCGGGCTTGATGGGTGGCTCGGCGGGGTCGGCAAAGGCTCGGCCGGCGGCGATCGTTTCGGTGAAGCTCATCAATGCGATGCCGAGAGCGCCGGGCAAGAGTTGCTGGACAAGGCTGAGACTGGGCAAGGTGACCGACGGGAGCGACTGTGGAATGAACCCCACGGTGGCAACGCCCAAGGAATCCAAGCCAAGGAACCACGAAAGCACGATCCCGGCACTCACCACGACGAGGGGAGCTGGCGAATGGGGCCAGAGCCGCTCCATGGCCAACAGCGCGACTATTGCCGCGATGGCGATGATCAGAGTGAGCACCGACATGTCGGGCAAATGGTGCGCCACACTCAAAATGTCGCGCAGGAAGCCTTCCTTCGCAATGTGTAAGCCAAGCAGCTTCGGCACCTGATCGAGTACGATCACAAGGCCAATGCCGGCCTTGAAGCCGGTTAGAACGGGAGACGAGATGAAATTGGCGACGAACCCGAGGCGAAGCACGAAGGCCCCGATCAGCAGGGCTCCGGTCAGCGCGGTGAGCGTCGCAGTCGCGGTGATCAGCCTGCCCGGGTCACCGTCCGGAACTGCGAGCCCGAGCTGTGTCCCGGCGAGGATCGCGAGGGTGGTCGTAGAGCTTACACTCAGGACACGCGATGTGCCCAGCAGCGCGTAGACGATCATCGGCACGAACGCCGTGTAAAGCCCGATACTTACCGGCAGGCCCGCAACCGTCGCGTAGGCCATCGCCTTAGGCAGGACGACGGCTGCGGCCGTCAGACCTGCGACCACATCGAGGCGTTGGACTGCAACGACCGAGGGAGTTCTCACGCCGCTTTGCCAGCGCTCGTTAATCGAGCGACCTTGTTGATGTCAGTTATGGGTTCTCAACATAGCGCGTAACTCCTCGGCAAGGAAGGGCGCTCAATTACGCACCGTCCTGGGCTCTAATCAGTTGGCAGTGCGGTCCGCCTTCAAATGAAAGCGGATGAGGCAGCGGCAGCTTGACGGGCGGGCGATCCAGTGGTGCCGGGCAGCCGAAACTATTCTGGACAATGCGGTAACAAGGGGATCATATGAAATGCACGTAGGCGTATTTGTGTTCAACCAAGTGGGGGACACTTGATATGGTTGCACAGCTCACAACAGGCGAACGCCAGCTTGCGATCGTTGTTCTCTCGCTTGTCGCCCTCCTAGGGCTGGCCATGGCTGCCGCCGGGCGCGCAGACCCAATCGGCGTGCATGGCTTCATCGTTTTGGCAATTTGCTGTGGTCTCATTTTTGTGGTGCTCGGCGCGTATTACGCACCGGAGCCGTCTCCAGAACGGCTGGAGCATTACTATGACGACCCCAGCAAGGTCGGCATTGTGCTGACGATGGCCTGGGCGGTGGTCGGCATGTTCCTCGGCGTTTGGGTCGCAAGCCTGCTCGCGTGGCCGGACCTGACCTTCGATGCAGCGTGGGCGAGCTTCGGCCGCCTGCGCCCCGCCCATACCAGCGCCGTCATCTTCGGGTTTGGCGGCAACGCGCTGATCGCCACCTCCTTCCACGTTCTCCAGCGCACGTCCCGGGCGCGGCTGCCGGACCAGTTCAGCCCATGGTTCGTGCTCATCGGCTACAATCTGTTCTGCGTGGTCGCGGCGACCGGCTACTTCATGGGCGTGACACAGTCGAAGGAATACGCCGAGCCTGAATGGTATGCTGATATCTGGCTGGTCGTCGTCTGGGTAACGTATTTTGCCATCTACATCCGCACGCTGGCGCGGCGGAAGGAACCGCACATCTATGTCGCCAATTGGTACTATATGGCCTTCATCCTGGTTGTCGCGATCCTCCACATCGTGAACAATCTTGCCGTCCCGGTATCGTTCGGACACGCCAAGAGCTATTCCGTCTTTTCAGGTGTCCAGGATGCGATGGTTCAATGGTGGTACGGCCATAACGCCGTCGCGTTCTTCCTTACGGCCGGCTTTCTCGGCATGATGTATTACTACCTGCCAAAGAGGGCCGGGCGGCCTATCTATTCCTACAGGCTTTCCATCATCAGTTTCTGGGGCATCACCTTCATGTACATGTGGGCGGGTTCCCACCACCTGCTCTACACGGCGTTGCCACAATGGGTTCAGACGCTGGGCATGACCTTCTCGCTGATCCTGCTGGTACCTTCCTGGGCTTCGGCCGGCAACGCACTCGCCACGCTCAACGGCGCCTGGCACAAGGTCCGCGACGATGCGACCCTGCGCTTCATGATGGCCGCGGCGGTCTTTTACGGACTGACCACGTTCGAGGGGTCGTTCCTGGCCATTCGCCCGGTCAACTCGCTATCCCACTACACTGATTGGACCGTCGGACATGTACACGCCGGCGCGCTTGGGTGGGTCGCGCTGATAACGTTCGGCTCGATCTACTGTATCGTTCCGTGGCTCTGGAAGCGCGAGCGTATGTATTCAGCGCGGCTGGTCGAAGTCCATTTCTGGTTGGCCATTATCGGAACGGTTATCTACGTCTTCGCGATGTGGAATTCGGGCATCATCCAAGGCCTGATGTGGCGGACCTACAACGAGAACGGAACGCTGACCTACTCCTTTGTGGAGTCCATGGTCGCCATGCATCCCTACTACATCGCGCGCGCCTTTGGCGGTCTTCTGTTCCTTATGGGCGCTATCGTCGGTTCCTACAACATCTGGATGACGATCCGTGGCGAGGCGGAGGTCGCCTCTGAGTCCGCAGACCTCCCCGAGCCCAGGCTCGCGTCCGCGCCGGGGGAGTAGGACATGGCCGAATTTCATCGCAAGATTGAACGCAACGCCATGGGCTTCGTTCTGGCCATCGTCGTCGTCGCCAGCATTGGCGGCTTTGTCGAGATCGCTCCACTGTTCACGATCGACGACACGGTCGAGAACGTGCAGGACATGCGGCTCTACACCCCGCTGGAGCAGGCTGGGCGCGACATCTACACGCGCGAAGGTTGCTACGCCTGCCATTCTCAAATGATCCGAACACTGCGCGACGAAGTCGAACGCTACGGTCCTTATTCGCTCGCCGTAGAATCTAAATACGATCATCCGATGTTGTGGGGATCAAAGCGCACGGGACCGGATCTGGCCCGCATCGGCGGCAAATATTCTGACGCCTGGCAGGTCGCCCACCTGATCAATCCCCGCGACGTCGTGCCGGAATCCGTCATGCCGAAATATGGCTGGCTGCAGCGCAACGCCCTGCGCATCGACGACCTCGGCGAGCATTTGGCCGCTCTCAGGGACGTCGGCGTTCCCTACACGGACGACATGATTGCCAACGCGACCCAGGATGCTCTCGGCCAGGCCGCTCCGGACGGTGATTTCGCCGCCGGCGTTGTCAAGCGCTACGGGCAGGCAACGCAGGTCAGGGCTTTTGACGGCGATCCGGGAACCATCACGGAAATGGATGCTCTGGTCGCCTATCTCCAGATCATCGGCCATCTCACCGACGCTGCCTACAAACAGGCGGCAGCCGCGGAGCCTGCAAAATGAACTTCGACCATGACACCGTCGTCGGCTTCACGAAGAGCTGGGGGCTGTTCTACCTGATCGCTATGGCAGTTGGCGTCCTGATCTATGTTTTCTGGCCTTCGAACTTAGAGCGGTTCCACGCGGCCAAGAAGAACATCCTCGATGAGGACGACAAGCCATGGAAGTAGGCGAACGCGATCCCGTCACCGGGCAGCTGACGACGGGTCATGAATGGAACGGCATAAAGGAGCTCTACACTCCGGTACCGCGGGTCGTGATCTTGTTTCTCGTCCTCACGACCCTGTTCGCGGTGGGATACTGGATCCTCATGCCTGCTTGGCCCTTGGGGCGGACCTACACGAAGGGCCTGCTTGGGGTCGATCAGAAAACGACGGTCGAACGTCAGGTCGAAGAGGCCACCGCCGAACGCACGGTATGGACGAAGCGGATTGACGAGATGGATTTCCCGGCGATCAGGGCCGACCCCGCGCTGATGGAAACCGTACGCGAAGCCGGAGCGACGCTCTTTAAGGACAATTGCGCGGCGTGCCACGGAGCTCGTGGCACAGGAGGTAAGGGTTTCCCCGACCTGACGGCAGCCGCATGGCTGTGGGGCGGTAATCCAGAGACCATTGTCGAAACGCTGCGCGTTGGGATCAATTCAGCGCATGACGAAACACGGACCTCGCAGATGCTCGCCTTCGGCCGTGACGGAATCCTCAACCTAGCGCAGATCAACGATGTGCGTGCCTACGTTCAGTCTCTCGGCGGGTCGAACGAACCCACCGTCGCTTCGCCTGAGGCCGTTTCTCGCGGAAAGGAAGTCTTTGTCGCGAACTGTGTTGCCTGTCATGGAGAGGATGCCAAAGGCAAACAAGACGTAGGCGCTCCTGATCTCACCGATGCCAGTTGGATCTATGGGGGAGATAGCCAGTCGATCCACACGTCGATCTATTCGGGGCACCAAGGACAGATGCCGTCCTGGGAGCAGCGCCTTTCGACGACCCAGCGCAAGATCCTCGCACTTTATGTCCTGTCACTTTCGGAGAAAAGATCGTGACGGTCGCCGCTGAAAAAACAGAAGCAGGGATCGCTCCACGGGCATTCTCGCGCGGCAAGGCCTTGGCGGTCGCCTTGGTTGCCGCTGGACTTGCCACATTCACCGTTGCAAACGCGCATTTCCTCTACGTGGCATTCATGTCGCAGCCGGACTGCGTTCCACACAGCAAGGTGTCACGAGCCGCCATTCCGGGAGGCCTCTACCAAGCCGCCGATCCGGCTTGCTAGGGCCTTGCGAACACGGCAATGAACCAGGCAGGGCAGGAAGGAACATCACAATGGGCAATGTCGATTTGACAGCGGATGGCCCTACCTACGTGGGGGCCCGCAATCGCCATCTTCCAGCCGGCGCCGCCCTCGGCTGGCTGCGCGCCGGTTGGCGTGACCTCATGGCAGAGCCGAGTTCCAGCCTCGCCTACGGCCTCGCTGTGTTCATCGTTTCAGTCGCGATCGTCGGAGGACTTTTCTTCCTCGGTCTCGACTACATCCTGTTTCCCGCCATCGCTGCCTTCATGGTCGTCGGTCCGCTTGTCGCCATCGGTCTCTACGAAAAGAGCCGGCTGATTGAGGCCGGCGAGCCGGTTTCGCTGCGGCGCATGATCTTCGTCAGGCCGGCCTCCGGCGCCCAGGTCCTGTTCACCGGCTTCATCATGCTGGGGCTAGCCTTGCTGTGGATGCGAGCCGCAGTCATTCTCTATGCGCTGTTCTTCGGTTTGCGGCCGTTTCCAGGCCTCGACCATGTTGCTTCGATGCTATTCACCACGGGCATCGGATGGGCCATGCTCGCCACGGGCACCGTCGTCGGCGGGGTTTTCGCGGCGTTTTCCTTTGCGATCAGCGTTTTCTCGGTACCGATGCTCCTCGACGAGCGGACGGACGCCTTTACGGCAATGGGCATGAGCATTTCCCGCGTCTGGAACAATCGGCCTGTCATGATCGCTTGGGGAGCGATTGTGCTTGCGCTGACCGCGGTCGGCCTGCTGACAGCAATGATCGGCCTGATCGTCGTCTTTCCACTGCTCGGGCACGCTACCTGGCAGGCGTACAAGGCAATCAAATGACGTCGGCTATGCTCAGGCCGCAAAAGGCTGCTGACCCATGACCTGTTGCGCGCCCGGTGCGGAGGCCGCCTTGTCGATCGCCGGGATTGATGCCGGGTCGAACCCGGCGGAGGAAATCCGGCTGGCCAGTCGTGATCTCGGTAACGGCGCCCGACAATCCGCTCTTTCGGTTCCCGGTATTCATTGCGCGGCCTGCATCGCAACGGTCGAAAGTACCCTGTCGAGACTGCCCGGTGTGGAATTTGCCCGCGTGAACCTCTCCATGAAGCGCGTCACGGTGAATTGGCGTGCGGCGGAAATCAGCTCGCCCGATCTGATCGGGGCTCTGCGCGCCGCCGGCTACGATGCACATGTGTTCTCGATCGAATCCGATCCGCGCGATCCTGAGTATTCGCGGCTCATCCGGGCGCTCGCAGTTGCCGGGTTCTCGGCAATGAACATCATGATTCTGTCCGTGTCTGTGTGGTCGGGCGCCGATGCGGGCACACGTCAAGCCTTCCACTTGATATCGGCGGTGCTTGCGCTGCCTGCCTTGATCTACTCGGGGCGGATTTTCCATGCCTCTGCGTGGTCTGCGCTTCGCCAGCGACGGACCAACATGGACGTGCCGATTTCGGTTGGTGTGACGCTTGCCTTCGCGCTTAGCCTCTACGACACGGTCCACAACGCCACTCATGCATATTTCGATGCTGCGACTTCGCTTCTGTTCTTCCTGCTGATCGGCCGTACACTCGACCATTTGATGCGTGAAAAGGCCCGCTCGGCGGTGGCTGGCCTGGCCAGGCTGGCGCCTGCAGGCGCAACGATCATCGAAGCCGATGGCCAGCGGCGCTACGTCCCGGTTGGCGAGATCGAGCCCGGAGCGTCCCTACTCGTTGCCGCTGGTGATCGAATCCCGCTCGACGGGGTGGTGACGGAAGGCGCTTCCGAACTCGATTGCTCGCTGGTTTCGGGCGAGGCCGCACCCAAGCACGCCGGACCAGGGACCATGATCCAGGCAGGGTTGACGAACCTTACGGGTCCGTTGACGGTCAGGACCATTGCGCGTGCGGACAGCTCATTCATTGCCGAAATGGTCCGGATGATGGAGGCAGCCGAGGGCGGACGGGCGCGTTACCGCCGGCTGGCCGACCGGGCCGCCGCCCTCTATTCTCCGGTGGTGCACGTGATGGCCCTGCTGTCGTTCCTCGGCTGGATATCGGCTACCGGCGATTGGCACGCATCGGTCACGATCGCGATAGCCGTCCTGATCATCACCTGCCCCTGCGCGCTGGGCCTTGCCGTGCCGATCGTCCAGGTCGTGGCCGCGCGCCGCCTCTTCGAGAAAGGTATCATGGTCAAGGACGGCTCGGCGCTGGAGCGGCTTGCGGAAGTCGACACCGTGCTTTTCGACAAGACGGGAACCCTGACACTTGGAAAGCCGCGCCTCGTCAACGCCAGCGACATCGAACCGTATGCCCTGGGAATCGCGGCGGCGATCGTCGCCCGTTCCAGGCATCCAATGTCTGCGGCGATCTCGGACGCTGTACAAAACGGTCAGGCATTTCCGGAGTTCGACCGGATTTCAGAACATCCGGGCTGTGGAGTGGAAGCGCGAGCGGGAAACAATATCTATCGCATCGGCCGACCGGACTGGGCGCTTGGCCGCAAAGCCGCAATTTCCGATGAGCGCGCTTTCTCCGTTTCGCTCCTCGTGAAAGACGGCGCGCCGTTGGCCAGCTTCGTATTCGAGGACGGCAATCGTCCTGATGTTCGAGAGACGGTGAGCCGGTTGCAGCGGCAAGGCCTTGCTGTCGGAATCCTCTCTGGGGACCGACGACTTGTCGTCGAAGAACTTGCGTCATCTCTCCGGATCGACAGCTTCATGCCGGAACTGCTTCCATCCGGAAAAGTTGCGCGCATCGCCGAACTGCGCAAGGCCGGAAGCACGATTCTGATGGTCGGCGACGGCCTGAACGATGCTCCAGCGCTTGCGGCCGCGCACGTGTCTATGGCGCCCGCGACGGCAGCCGATGTCGGCCGCAACGCCGCGGACTTCGTCTTCTTGCACCCGAGTCTTTCGGCTGTGACGGACGCTCTCGAAATCTCGCGCAATGCAGGAATCCTGATTCGCCAGAATTTCACGCTGGCGATCGGCTACAACATCATCGCGGTACCAGTCGCCATCCTCGGCCACGTGACTCCACTTGTGGCAGCGGTCGCGATGTCGCTGTCTTCGATTGTCGTTGTGTCCAACGCACTTCGTCTCAGCAATCGCCCATGTCGAAAACCGCCCCGCTGGCAAGCCGCATCGACTCACGCCAACATTCAAGCGATGGCTACAGGATCATGAGCTACCTGTCCGTTCTCGTGCCGATCGCAATTCTGATGGGCCTTGCAGGGCTCGCCGCCTTCATGTGGGCGCTGCGTTCAGGACAGTATGACGATCTCGACGGGGCGGCCGAGCGAATCCTTATGGATGACGACCAGGAATGAAACAGCGAGGAAGCAAACCTTCTTGCGGACGGTCGATCCACGCTTCAAATTCAAAGGGCCAGTTTAGGAAAAGTTTCGACTGAGATGACCGGCAGCCTGCGGGGGTTGTCGAAAGGTCTGCTTCGCATCTTCCTTGGAAAATTGTGGGCACGGAAATGGACCCGGGAGACGGGAAGCAAATACACCTGCAGAAGGCCTCGAGATCTGGACTCAGTTACGGCCGAACCAAAGAGCAAAGAGTGTAAGCCTCGGACAACACGAGGCTTTTCCGAGCAGGTACTGTGGCCAAAGGTTCGCCAAAATCCGCTGGTGGAGCTGAGGAGGATCGAACTCCTGACCTCGTCATTGCGAACGACGCGCTCTCCCAGCTGAGCTACAGCCCCGTCCAGCGGATGGCGCATTTATCGGGCGCCGCGCTTTCCTGTCAAGGCGGCGTTTTGCCGAAATCCGCGGCTGCCGGTCGTCAGCCCAGCACGCGGAGGACGGCGGCCCTTGCCGGTTTCGCCCGCAATGGCTACATGTCGGCAACAATTGGAGACCGGCATGCTCGCCCTCATTCAAACAATCGTCATGGCGCTAGACCTCTACTGGTGGGTCATCATCGCCTCGGCGATCTTTTCCTGGCTCTACGCCTTCAACGTCGTCAACTCGCGCAACCAGTTCGTCGGCAGCATCGGCAACATGCTCTACCGGCTGACCGAGCCGGCGTTGCGGCCGATCCGGCGCTTCATACCGGACCTTGGCGGCATCGACATCTCGCCGATCATCCTCCTGCTGATCCTGTTCTTCTTCCGGCAGTTCCTGCTCACCACTGTGGCGCCTCTGGTCTTGTGAACCCATGACTGCATGAGCACGCCGTTCCGCCTGCGCGATGACGGTATCGACCTGTTCGTCCGGCTGACACCAAAAGCGGCGCTGGACAGGCTTGAAGGCATCGAGACCTTGGCGGATGGGCGAAGCCACCTGAAGGCCCGCGTCCGCGCAGTGCCGGAAAACGGCGCCGCCAATCAGGCGCTTGAGCGTTTGCTCGCCAAGGCGTTGGGCGTGTCGGCGTCCGCCGTCTCGATTGTCGCCGGCGGCACCGCCCGGCTGAAGACCGTGCGCATTGCAGGCGACCCAGCGACGCTGGCGAAAGGCATCGAGGCGCTCGGCCAGCAGTCCTGATGCCCTGGCGGTTCAATCCCCCAGCGGCAAACGCGGATCGTCGACTTTCAACGTGTTCACGCTCTGCTTGATGCGGCGCAGGTTTTCCAAAACCTTTGGTCCGCGCGTCTCGGCGACCGATGTGACGATCATGTCGACGATCGACAGCAGCGCATAGCGCGACGATGTTGGCTTGTAGATGTTGCCGTCCTCGAGCGACTGGAAATGGATGACCGTGTCAGCGGCTTTGGCGAGTGCCGAGTCAGGCGGCGTGATGGCGATGGTGGTGGCGCCATACTGCTGGGCGACCTGCACCGCGTCGATGACCGATCGGGCATAGCCGGAAACCGAAAAGGCGATCAGCGTGGTGTCGGGGGTGGCAACAGCGGCGTACATGCGCTGCAGCTGTCCGTCGATCTGCGCAAGCACCGAAACGCCCAACCTGAACAGCCGGTTCTGCATCTCGGTCGCCATCATCGAGGAAATGCCGCCCGACCCGATGCACAGAACGTTGCCGGAGACGGCGATGCGCGCGGCGACGGCGACCAGCGTCGTCATGTCGAGGTTTTCGCTGGCGCGCTGGATGGCTGATATCGCTGCCTCGGTGATGGCGGAAGCGATGCGCTGTTCGCGGGCATCCCGGCTCAACGGCTCCGGCGATAGATACTGGCCGCCGATGGCGATGGCTTGCGCCAGATAGAATTTGAAGTCGCGCAGGCCCTCGCAACCGAGGTTGCGGCAGAACCGGGTCACCGTCGGCTCGCTGACGCCAACGCGGGCGGCAATTTCCGAGATCGCCGCCTTGGAGACCAGATCGAGGTCGGCAAGCACGAAGGCGGCCAGCTTGCGATCCGACTTCGTGCCGTCCTGCAACATCAGTTGCAGGCGTGTGATGATATCGGCCGGCGTCTTCATATTCGTGTTTTCATACGGGCAGACCCGTCGCCTTGTCGAACAGGTGGATGTTGCCGGGATCGACGCTCACCGGCAGCACGTCGCCCGGCCTGACCGGCACCCTGTCGCGGAACACGGCGCGCACCGTGTCGGTGCCGATGGCGCCATATACATGTGTTTCGGAGCCGGTCGGCTCGACGACATCCACCTTGATCGCCATCGCGTCGACGGCCTCGCCGATGACA
Organism: Mesorhizobium sp. P2_F8; assembly: GCF_056403655.1. Taxonomy (NCBI): domain Bacteria; kingdom Pseudomonadati; phylum Pseudomonadota; class Alphaproteobacteria; order Hyphomicrobiales; family Phyllobacteriaceae; genus Mesorhizobium; species Mesorhizobium sp. P2_F8. The sequence continues at coordinate 664,837 of NZ_JBFUFB010000001.1, read as the reverse complement.
AAATGTTCGGGCCGGATACCGGCCTCCACCGCACTACCCGCCGACACCTGCTTGCCGGCAAGCGCGAGCCGCCCGCCACCTGTCGACTCGAACCAGGTTTTCTCAGGCGTTGTCTTGAGAGAACCGGAAACAAAACTCATCGAAGGCGAGCCGAGGAAGCTGGCGACGAATTTGTTGGCCGGTCGGTCATAGAGCTCCAGCGGCGCGCCGACCTGCTGGATCCTGCCGCGGTCCATCACGACGATGCGGTCGGCCATGGTCATGGCCTCGATCTGGTCGTGGGTGACATAGACGATCGTCGATTTCAGCCGCTGGTGCAGCGCCTTGATCTCGACGCGCATCTGCACGCGCAATTGCGCGTCGAGGTTGGACAAGGGCTCGTCGAACAGGAACACCGATGGTTCGCGCACGATGGCGCGGCCCATGGCGACGCGCTGGCGCTGGCCGCCGGAAAGCTGGCGGGGGTAGCGGTCGAGATAGGAGAACAGATTGAGGACGCCGGACGCCTTCTTGACCTTTGCGTCGACCGTGGCGCGCGCCTCGCCGCGGATCTTCGGGCCAAAGCCGATATTGTCCGACGCCTTCAGATGCGGAAACAGCGCATAGGACTGGAACACCATGGCGATGTTGCGCTGCTGCGGCGGCAGCGCGTTGGCGCGCACGCCGCCGATCAACAGGTCGCCGGAGGTGATCGTCTCCAGCCCGGCCAGCATGCGCAGCAGGGTCGACTTGCCGCAGCCGGATGGCCCGACCAGCACGACGAACTCGCCGCTCTTGATGTCGAGGCTGACGTTTTCAAGGATCTTGTGCTGGCCGAAGGATTTCGACAGGTCGCGGAACTCGACGTCGGTCATGATCGCGCTCCCAATATGTCGTCGATGAATGGCAGGCAACCGGCCGTCAGGCCAGCGTCCACCGGCATCACCACCCCAGTTACGCCCGATGCGCGATCGGAGGCAAGGAAGGCGACGGCTTCGGCCACTTCCGAAGCGTTGACGATGCGGCCGAGCGGATAGAGCCGCTGCAGCTTGCCGAGGATTTCAGGATCCTTGGCAAGGCGATGGTCCCAGGCGGCAGTGCGGATCGATCCGGGGCAAACCACATTGGCGCGCAGGCCGCTGCGGCCGAGCTCGACGGCAATCGCCTTGGCATAGGCGTTGATCCCGGCCTTGGCCGCCGCATAGGCGGGATTGCCGAAATGCGCGATTGCATTGACCGATGAGATGAAGACGACGCTACCCGAGCCGCGGCTGGCCATCGCCCTGACCAGCGGATCGGCGAACATCATGACGCCGGTCAGGTTGAGGTTGAGCTCCTGTTCGATCTTGTCGGAGGTGAGGGCAGGGAGCGTCTCGGCGCGCGTCCAGCCGGCATTGTTGATGAGAATGTCCGGCACGCCATCCCGGTCGAGGATCGCTGCGATCGCCGCGTCTATCGCAGCCCGGTCGAGAAGATCGAAGACATGGCGGGAGGCAAGGTGCGGGCTGTTCAACGCTTCGCTCGACTGGTCGCAACCGACGACCCTGGCGCCCCGTTGCGCCATCAGCGCCACGATGGCGGTGCCGAGGCCGCCGCCAGCACCGGTCACCACTACAGTCTTGCCTTCGAACTCGGCCCTGCTTTCGAACTTGGCCCTGCCTTCGAATTCGGTTTGCGAAACCACCGTGTGTCATCCTCCGGGAGTTCTGACATTCGTATCAGGCCTAATTCACTAAATGTAATTAAGCAACAGAATAATCTGCTTGCAAGCCTTCCAATCATCGATAATGTAGGAAAGTCACATAAATCTTCTTTGCCGGTCGCGGAGAGGCGCGCAGGTGCAAAATCAAAATGGGAGACATCAAATGAGCCTTGCAAAATGGACTGTCGGCCTGATGGCCGGAATGAGCATGCTGGCATTTGCGGCGCAGGCAAATGCGGGCGAGGTGCGCGTCACTGTCGCCGAGTACAGCGCCAAGACTGGACCTTATTTCGACAGCGTCAAGAAGGAATTCGAGGCGGCAAACCCCGGCATCACCGTCAAGTTCGAAGTGGTACCGTGGGATGTGCTGCTGCAGAAGCTGACCACCGACATCACCGCCGGCACCAATGCCGATCTGTCGATCATCGGCACGCGCTGGCTGATCGACTTTGTCCAGCAGGATGTCGCCGAGCCGCTCGACAGCTATATCAAGCCCGACTTCAAGGGCCGCTTCATCGACACCTTCCTGTCACCCTCGATCATGGACGGCAAGACCTACGGCCTGCCGATCGCGGCCTCGGCGCGTGCGCTGTACTACAACAAGGAGCTGTTCGAGAAAGCCGGCATCGCCAATCCGCCGGCAACCTGGACCGAGCTGCAGGAAGACGCGCGCAAGATCAAGGCGCTCGGTTCCGGCACCTTCGGTTTCGGCCTGCAGGGCAAGGAGATCGAGACCGACGTCTATTACTACTATGCGATGTGGTCCCAAGGCACCGAAATCCTCAACAAGGACGGCACCTCCGGCCTCGGCACGCCGGGCGCGCTCGAAGCCGCCAAGCTCTACAAGTCGATGATCGACGAGGGCCTGACCGAGCCGGGCGTCACCTCCAACAACCGCGAGGATGTGCAGAACCTGTTCAAGCAGGGCAAGGTCGGCATGATGATCACGGCACCCTTCCTGTCCAACCAGATCAAGGACGAGGCGCCAAAGCTGAAATACGGCGTGGCGGCCATTCCGGCCGGACCGACCGGTGCGCGCGGCACCTATGGCGTGACCGATTCCATCATCATGTTCAAGAACTCCAAGAACAAGGACGAGGCCTGGAAGCTGCTCGATTTCCTGTTCACCACCGAGCAGCGCGCCAGGTTCACGCAAGGCGAAGGCTTCCTGCCGGTGAACAAGGAAGAGGCCAAAATGGACTATTATGTGAACAATGCCGATCTGGCGGCGTTCACCGCCCTGCTGCCCGACGCCCGCTTCGCACCGATCATCCCAGGCTGGGAAGAAGTCGCCCAGATCACGTCGGACGCCATGCAGAAAATCTATCTCGGCAGCGCCGAACCCGAGGCAGCGCTGAAGGACGCCGCTGCCAAGGCCAATGCAGTGCTGAAGAAATAGTGCTGAGGAAATAGGGCGTCTCTCCCGCGCCCGTGGCGCGCCCAGACGATCGGGCGCGCCACACTTTTCCGAGGCGAATTTCGAATTCGCCACGGAGCGGGTCATCGTTCAACAGAAAACGCCTGACAGCTCTATCTCTCCGTTTTCAACGCAATCCAGGACGGAAAACCGCTCCACATTTTTCCTGGAATTGCTCTAGGTCAGCCGATGCAAAATCGCTTCTTGCCCTATCTCCTGACCTTGCCCAGCCTGTTCCTGGCGGCTGTCGTCATCTTCTGGCCGGTGTGGGACCTGGTCCAGATCTCGACGCATGAGGTCAGTCGCTTCGGTCAGCTTCGCGAATTCAACGACTTCGCCAATTTCGCGGCGCTCGCTGCCGATCCCGATTTCATGGCCGCGCTCTGGCGCACCGGACAGTGGACGGTGCTGGTCGTCGGTGGCGCGCTGTTGCTGTCGATCCCGGTGGCGATGATCCTCAACACCGATTTCTATGGCCGCGGCGTCGCCCGCGTCATCATCATGCTGCCCTGGGCGGTGTCGCTGACCATGACCGCCGTGGTCTGGCGCTGGGCGCTGAGCGGCGAAAGCGGCATGCTGAACTCGGCGCTGATTGGCCTCGGCCTCATCGACCACAACATCCAGTGGCTGGCGAGCGCCGAGACCGCCTTTCCGATGCAGGTGTTGATCGGCATCCTGGTGACGGTGCCGTTCACGACGACGATCTTCCTCGGCGGTCTGTCGTCGATTCCGGACGACCTCTACGAGGCGGCAGCACTCGAAGGCGCGACATCGCTGCAGCAGTTCCGCGAAATCACCTTTCCGTTGCTGAAACCGTTCATCAACATCGCCATCGTGCTCAACACCATCTACGTCTTTAATTCCTTCCCGATCATCTGGGTGATGACGCAGGGCGGGCCGGCCAATTCGACCGACATCCTGGTCACCCACCTCTACAAGCTGGCCTTCCGAATCGGCAAACTGGGTGAGGCTTCCGCGGTCTCGCTGGTGATGTTCGCCATATTGCTGGTCTTCACCATGATCTATGTGCGGCTGGCGATGCGGGAGCAACGCGGATGACGAGTAAGCTGAAGCGTTCGATCATTGCCTGGCTGCTGCTGGCGCCACTGATCGTGGTGACGATCTTTCCCTTTGCGGTGATGTTCCTGACTGCCGTCAAGCCGAGGCAGGAAGTGCTGTCGCCGACCTGGTGGCCGAGCGAATTCCGCTGGTCGAATTTCTCCGACATGTGGGTGGCGACCGGCTTCGGCCAGGCGCTGCTCAATTCGCTCTACGTGTCTGTTATCGCCACCGTCGGCGCCATCCTGATTTCGGTTCCGGCGGCCTATGCGATGTCGCGCTTCCGCTTTGCCGGCTACGGCGCCTTGCGCCAGTTCCTGCTGATCTCGCAGATGATCTCGCCGATCGTGCTGGTGCTCGGCCTGTTCCGGCTGATGGCGGCCTGGGGCCTGGTCGAAAGCACCACGGCGCTGGGCTTCATCTACATGGCCTTCAACGTCGCCTTCACGGTGTGGATGCTGCAGAGCTATTTCGACACCATCCCGCGCGATCTCGAGGAAGCGGCCTGGATGGAAGGTGCCGGCCGCTGGCTGACCCTGCGCAAGGTGTTCCTGCCGCTCTGCCTGCCGGCGATCGCGGTGACCGCCATCTTTACCTTCATCAATGCCTGGAACGAATTCGTCGTGGCGCTCACCATGCTGCGCAGCCAGGAAAGCTACACGCTGCCGATCCAGGTGTTTTCGCTGGTCGCCGGCCGCTACACCATCGAATGGCACCATGTCATGGCGGCCACGCTGCTGGCGACCTTGCCGGTGGCGATCCTGTTCATCTGGCTGCAGCGCTACCTCGTCAGGGGGCTGGCGCTCGGGGCGGTCAAATAGCCGCTAGAGCGGTTCATCGTTCGCGGAAACGCGGAGCCGCTCTATCTCTTTGTCTTGACACAATTCCGGATGGAAAAGTGTTCACACTTTTCCTGGAATTGCTCCAGCATCCACGGAGTTCTCATGCGCATCTTCACCGCCTCGCTGGCGACGGAAACCAACACCTTCTCGCCGGTGCCAACCGACAGGGCCTCGTTCGAGATGGCGTTCTATGCCGGACCCGGCAAGCATCCGGAGACACCGACGCTGTGTTCCTCGCCGATGGTCGCCCTGCGCCGGCGCGCGGCGACCGAAGGCCTGACCGTCATCGAGGGCACCGCCACCTGGGCGGAGCCCGGCGGCCTGGTGCAGCGGCAGACCTACGAGGCGCTGCGCGACGAGATTCTCGGCCAGCTCAAGGCGGCACTGCCGGTCGATGCCGTCATTCTTGGCCTGCATGGCGCCATGGTGGCGCAAGGCTATGACGATTGCGAAGGCGACCTACTCGAGCGCATCCGCAAGATGGTGGGTCCGAAGGTGGTGATCGCCTCTGAGTTCGATCCGCACAGCCATCTGACACCAAAGCGTGTCGCCGCGTCAGACATCATGGCCTACTTCCTAGAGTTCCCGCATACCGATTTCTACGAGCGTGGCGAACATGTCGTCGAGCTTGGCCTCGCCGCGGCCCGTGGTGAGATCAGACCTGTCATCTCGACCTTCGACTGCCGCATGATCCAGGTGCTGCCAACCAGCCGCGAGCCGATGCGCTCCTTCGTCGACCGCATCAAGGCGCTGCACGGCAGGAATGGCGTGCTGTCGGTCTCGATCGTCCACGGCTTCATGGCAGCAGACGTGGCCGAAATGGGCACGCGCATCCTGGTCGTCACCGACAACGACAAGGCCAAGGGCGATGCGCTGGCGGAACGGCTGGGGCGAGAACTCTACGCGCTGCGCGAAGAGACGGCGATGACGATGTTGAGCGCCGCTGACGGCATCGATCGGGCGCTGGCCGTGCGCGCTGAAAACCCAGGCAAGCCGGTGGTCGTCGCCGACATCTGGGACAATCCCGGCGGCGGTGTGCCGGGCGACGGCACCGTCGTGCTGCGCCAGATGCTGGCGCGCGGGCTGAACACCATCGGCGTTGCAACAATCTGGGATCCGATCGCGGTGACCTTCTGCCTGGCGGCAGGCGAAGGTGCCGTCATCGACCTGCGTTTCGGCGGCAAGGCCGGCCCGCAGGCCGGCGAGCCGATCGACGCGCGGGTGCGGGTGCTGAAGGCCGTTCGGGAGGGCTGGCAGAGTTTCGGGCCAAGCCGGGTGACGCTCGGGCCGACGGCGCTGGTGCGTATCGAAGGCACCGAGGTCGACATCATCCTCAACACCAATCGCACGCAGACCTTCGAACCGGATATCTTTTCCAACATCGGTGTCGATCCGATGGCCAAGGATATCTTGCTGATCAAGTCGACCAATCATTTCTATGCCGGCTTCGAGCCGATCGCCGCCGAGATCATCTATGTCTCGGCGCCGAGTTCGTATCCGAGCAATCCGGCGGTGACCGATTACAAGAAGCTGACGCGGCCGGTGTGGCCTAGGGTGGCGGACCCGTGGGCGGTATAGAGCCGGGATAAGGGTTTGCCATTGTTGCGACCGTGCGCGGCCTGTCCTTCTCCCCCAGGGGGAGAAGGAAGAAGCAGGCGCTACACCAGCCCGCGCTTGACCATCATCGCATGGGGCGACGGCATCTTGCCGCGAAACGCTGTGTAGAGCTCTTCGGGGTCCTTCGAGCCGCCGGCGGCATAGATGTTCTTCCTCAGCTTCTCGGCGAGACCGGGGTTGAAGGGGTCGCCGGTCTCCTCGAAGGCGGCGAAGGCGTCGGCGTCGAGCACTTCCGACCACATGTAGGAGTAATAGCCAGCCGAATAACCGTCGCCGGAGAACACATGGCCGAAATGTGGAGTGCGATGACGCATCGCGATAGTGTCCGGCATGTCGAGCTTATCAAGCGTTTCGGCTTCGAAACGAAGTGGCGATTCTGGCGCATCCGGCCGCGCGTGATAGGCCATGTCGATCAGCGCCGAAGAGGTGAATTCGACCGTGGCGAAGCCGGCGCCAAAGGTGCGCGCCGCCAGCATCTTGTCGAGCAGCGCCTTGGGCATCGGCTTGCCGGTCTTCACATGCAGCGCGTGCTTTTCCAGAACCGCCGGCACCGTCAGCCAGTGTTCGTAGAGCTGCGAGGGCAATTCGACGAAATCGCGGCTGACCGAGGTGCCGGAAACCGACGGCCAGGTGACGTCGGTCAGCATGCCGTGCAGCGCGTGGCCAAATTCATGGAACAACGTTCTCGCCTCGTCGACCGACAGCAAGGCCGGCTCGCCGGCCGGCGGCTTGGCGAAGTTCATGATGTTGTAGATCACCGGTTTCGACCCGTGGCCAAGCTTGTACCCGGACTTGAGCGCGCTCATCCAGGCGCCGGAGCGCTTTGACGGCCGCGCGAAATAGTCGGCGAGGAACAGGCCGCGCTCGCTGCCATCGGCATTTTTCACCACGAAGACGCGTGCGTCCGGATGCCATACGGCAATGCCTTGCTTTTCCTCGAAGGTGATGCCGAACAGCCTTGTCGCCACGTCGAAGCAGGCGTCGATGACGCGGTCTAGCTGCAGATAGGGTTTGAGTTCGGCCTCATCGAAGGCGAACTTTTCGGCGCGCAGCTTCTCCTGGTAGAAGCGCCAGTCCCAGGCGGCGAATGTCTCGTTGCTGCCGGCCTCCGTCGCCAGCCGCTGCAGTTCGCTCTGGTCGGCGGCGGCCCTTTCCACTGCCTTCTCCCAGACCGGATCGAGCAGCGCATGCACTGCCTTCGGCGTCTTGGCCATGGTGTCGTCGAGCTTCAGCGCGGCAAACGAGCCGTAGCCGAGCAGCTTTGCCTTTTCGGCGCGCAGCTTCAGCATGTCGCGCACAACAATTGTGTTGTCGGTGGCGCCGCCATTCTGGCCGCGCATGGTGAAGGCGCGGAAGGCGATCTCGCGCAGGTCGCGGCGTTCCGAGAAGGTCGTGAACGGCTCGTAGATCGAACGCGACAGGGTGACCGCATAGCGGCTCTTCTGGCCGCGCATCTCGGCGGCTTCGGCCATCGAGCTTTTCAGGAAGTCCGGCAGACCGGCAAGATCAGTCGCGTCGAGGAACAGCGCCCAGTCGCGCTCGTCGGCAAGCACGTTCTGGCCGAAATTCGTGCCAAGCGACGACAATTCCTCGTTGATCTTTGCCAGCCGCTTCTTGCCGTCGACGTCGAGCTTCGCGCCGGAGCGAACAAACCCCTTCCAGGTCTTCTCCAGCACCCGCAGCGTCTCGGCATCGAGCTTCAGGCTTTCCCGGCGATGGTAGAGGTCGTCGATGCGGGCGAACAGCCGCTCGTTCATCGAGATTGCCGAGAAATGCCTGGACATTTTTGGCGAGATGTCGCGCTCCAGTGCCTGGAACGTCTCATTGGTGTGGGCGCCGGCGCGGCACCAGAAGATCGACGAGACACGGTCGAGTGCCTCGCCACCGAGTTCCAGCGCCTGCAGCGTGTTGTCGATGGTCGGCGCCTCCTTGTTGCCGGCGATCGCCTCGATCTCCGCCTCATGCGCCTGCAATGCCGCGTCGAAGGCCGGAGCAAAATCGTCGTCGCCAATGCGGGTGAAATCGGGCAGGCCGAGCGGCCCTTGCCACGCGGTCAGCGGATGGATGGCGAGGTCGACGACTTTCGTGGAATGCATGGACAATCTTTCCTTGGTGAAGGCAGGCCGGGCGCCGGTGAAGGCGGTGGGCAGGGTGAGTTGGTACCGATGTAGGGCGCAGGTTTACCGCGCGCAACAGTGCCACCGGTCAGGTTTTCGTCAGTAACCGTCGCAATTCTCGGCGATCGCCGCTTGCGAGCTCGCGGTGATGCGATTGTCGGTCACCGCGAAGGTTTCCTGCATCAGCATGTCGTTGTTGGGAAAATCATAGCAGGCGATCACGGTGGTGACGCCGCCTTCGCTTTTTTCGATCCGGTGCCGGATCTCCGCACCCGCGACGGCGCCTTGCCATTCATCGATCGAGGCGATGAATTCCTGCTTGCTCTGCACGATGCCGAGGTCGTCCAGCTTGATGCGGACGTCGTCGGCGAGCAGGTCGGACAGTTCAGTGCGGTCGGCGACCAGGAGGGCCGAATACCATCGGCTGATGATGGCGCCATCGTCGGCATGGACTGGAATGATCGAAAACAGCAACGCTGCCGCGACGAAAGTGATCGAACGGCGATCTCCCATCATGTGCTGCCTCCGTCTTCCTATCGGCTATCAGCTACCCGAAGAGCCGGTTGTCACCTTTCGCTGGCGCGTTCCTTCGGTTCTGGATCATGTGTCTATGCCAACTCCGGTCGTTCGAAATCGCCGGTCTCCTTGTTCATCACCCAGAGTTCGCCGGTCGAAATGTCGAACCAGGCGCCGTGCAGCGACAGCCGCCCCTTGCCTTCGAGGATCGAGACGCAAGGAAAGGTCCTGAGATTGGCGATGGAATAGCGGATCGAAATGCGCTCCAGCGCGGTCTGGCGCTCCGACGCCGTCATGAAGGTGCTGGAGGACACGGTCTCGGCCGCTGGTGCGATGAGGCTCATCCATTTGCCGATGAAGTCGCCGGGAGACAGTGGTGCGGACGTGGTGTCGAGCGCTGCGCGGATGCCGCCGCAGCGACCATGGCCCATGACGACGATGTTCTTGACCTTGAGGCTCTGCACGGCGAATTCGAGTGCGGCAGAGGTCGAATGGAACTCGCCGTCCGGCGCGTAAGGCGGCACCAGATTGCCGACATTGCGCAGCACGAAGAGTTCGCCGGGGCCGGCGTCGAAGATCGCTTCGGGGGCCGCGCGGGAGTCGCAGCAGGCGACGATCATGGTTTCGGGTGCCTGGCCTTCGCGGGCAAGCTCGCGATAACGTCCGCTCTCGGTGAGATAGCGGCCGCTCATGAAACTGCGGTAGCCAGCGAGAAGATGGTCGGGGAGATGGGGCATGGGCGGCGTCTGGAGCCTTTCCGGGTTGGATGCGGCAGCTCGTTGCGGTCTAGAGCGGGTCACCGTTTCACGGAAACGTCGAACCGCTCTATCTGTTTTGCTTTGGCGCAATTCCGAACGGAAAACCGCTTCACACTTTTCCTAGAATTGCTCCAGAGAGCCTCTAACGGCAAAAGCCTGTTGCGGGCAATGCCGAATTGCAGATGGCTGCCCGCCAATCGCCATGCAAGACGCATGGCTTGAGCTATTGGGTTCACGCCCAGATGGCGACGGGGATGCCAAAACCGTCGCGGCCCGGCGGGTCGGGAAATGGCCGTGCCTCAGCGCCGGCAATGCGACCGGCAATCAGCATCATCGCCGCCGCATCGAGAAAATCATCGGCGGCGGCACCGCGCGGCGGCGGCTGATCGAGAAAGCCCATCTCATAGCCGTGCCGGCTCAGCAGCGCCCTTCGTTCCGCCATGCCGGCCGGATTGATGCTGCCCTTGATCTTCTTCGGCAGCTGCATGGCCTGACCGCCGTTTAGCCGGCAGAAAGCGACTTCCGGATGCGATTCGAAGATGCGGCCACGCAATTCGGGCCGGGCGATGAGCAAGGCGTCGATCTCGCGGATCTTGGCAAAAATGCCGAACGCCTGGATCGAAACGCCGCGCGGCGGGTCTGATGTGGTCATGGCCACCTCGCTTGCCCGGCGATGCGCGGCATACCAGGCTTCGATGGTGGTGAAGTCGCCCGTATCGGCATAGAGCGCAGCGCGGGACGGGATCGAAAAGACGCTGGACTGCCGTTGCCCGAGCAATGGCCGCACCAGCGCTTCCGGGCCGCGCCCGCCTCTGCTTGAAAACTCGGGCAGACCGATCGGCATGTCGACGGCGAGAACCGCGTCGACTGGCAGTGATGCAAGCAGGGCTGTGAAGCTTGCAAAGACATTGACAGAGGGTGTCGAACCGGGGCTACGAGGGATCGAGCCGGGGCTACGAGGGATCGAGCCGGGATCGCGCCGCACGGCGATCCAGCCGGCCTTGCAGCCGTCGACGCCGACGGTCACGACGGTCGTGGCCAGGGTCACGCCCGCCGGTCCCTCCCCGGATGCGTGAGGTGGCGAAGCTGCACCATCGCCATCGGGTTCGCCAGGCTCTGCGCATCGGTTTCGAGCTGCAGTTCGTCGCCGCCGCGCTTGGCGGTGCGCGCCAGGATCTCGTAGACCGCCGCCGTGGTCGACTGCAGCGCCCTGATCGCCGGCTGGCCGGACAGGATGCGCGCCAGGTAGACGGCCGCCGTCAGGTCGCCGAGACCGTTCGGCGGCTTGTCGATGAGGCGGTGCTCGGCCAGCAGCACCTGGTTGCCGTCGAGCAGCAGGTTGCCCGTGCCACCGGTCATCAGCGACGGCGCCGAGGTGACCAGCATGGTCGATGGCCCGGCGTGAAGGGCGGCCGCGATTACCGATTTCAGGTCGGGCAAGGGTGCGCCGGCCATCCATTCCAGTTCGTACCGGTTGGGGGTGGCGATGTCGGCGATCGGCATCAGCCGATCACGCATGGCGGCAGCAGTCGGTTCCGGCACGTAGAGGCCACCCGAATCGCCCATCACCGGGTCGCAGATATAGACGGCGTCAGGCGTCTTTGCCTTCACCGCGGCGACCAGCGAGGCGACGGCCTCGGCCTGGCCGGCCTCGCCGAGATAGCCGGACAGCACGGCGCCGACTTCACCCAGCCACGGCGCACGCTCGAGATCGGCCATCAGCGCCTTGAACTGGTCGAGCGGCGGCACGATCCGCGTCGCCCGCCCATGACCAGGATGCCAGGGCAGGATGATCGTCGGCACCGCCCACACCGGAAAGCCCAGTGTTTCCAGCGCAAAGACAGCCGCGCGGTTGCCGACCGAGCCGCGCGCGACATGGCTGGAAATGACGATGACCGCACGCGGCGCGTCGGTTTGTTCGGCACTCATTGTTCTTTGATTCCTAACTGCCCCGGATGACGTAAAGCACGAGCCAGACCATCAGGCCCAGCGTCAGCAGCAGGCCGAGTGTGCGGCCAATGCGCGTGCCCCAGACTTCGATCGGGTCGGCACGGTCGGCATCGGCCGCGGTGACGTGGTCGCGCATGCCTTTGGTGCTGCGCGCAACAAACGAATTGCCGGCCGGATCCGTCTCGCGCGCGATGCGCTCGAGGATACGGCGCGATTCCCTCTCGCTGTCCTGGCGGTCCGCCATGATGATGTCCCGTTTCGTCAAGACCTTATCGCGTTCGCGCGGCCAATCACAGGGCCTTGCAACGGCACCGGGCGTGCCAGGCAAGCGGCCGCCGGTCGGGCGGTTTTCTTGCCCGCTGATTGTGGTAATGCTTCGCATGCAACTTCTACCGAGGGATCCCATCATGTTTGCCCAGCGCCTTGCTCCACCATCCATGTTCCGCACGCTGCCCGCCTTCCTGATGATGGCGATCGTGCTGCCGCTGCTGGCCGGCTGCGGTTACAACACCATCCCGACGGCGGAGGAAAACGCCAAGGCGGCATGGAGCGAGGTGCTGAACCAGTATCAGCGCCGCGCCGACCTCATCCCCAACCTGGTCGAGACGGTCAAGGGCTATGCCTCGCACGAAAAGGACACGCTCGATGCGGTGGTCGAGGCCCGCGCCAAGGCAACGCAGATAACGGTGACGCCGGAAACGCTGAAGGATCCCGAAGCCCTCAAGAAGTTCCAGGATGCCCAGGCAGGGCTGACCAGCGCGCTGTCGCGGCTGATCGCGGTATCGGAGGCCTATCCCGACCTCAAGGCCAACCAGAATTTCCTGGCGTTGCAGGCACAGCTCGAAGGCACCGAAAACCGCATCGCGGTGGCACGGCGCGACTACATCCAGGCGGTCAAGGACTACAATCTGACGCTGAAGACCTTCCCCTCGGTGCTGTGGGCGACCTTCTGGTTCCGCAGCAACCAGCCCTTCGCCAACTTCACCATCGACGATGACAAGCTGCAGACGCCGAAGGTCGATTTCGGCACCAAGCAGGGCGGGTGAGGGGCCTAAGCCAACAAACCTTCCGATACCGAATCCTGACGAGACGGACCGTAGGCGTGTCCACACCCCCCTCTGTCCTGCCGGACATCTCCCCCTCAAGGGGGGAGATCGGCCGCCACCAAGGTTTTCGCCAATCCCAGTTGGACAGATGGCGCGGTCAACGAAACTGCCAATCTCCCCCCTTGAGGGGGAGATGTCCGGCAGGACAGAGGGGGGCGCGACGGATCGCCAACCTTGCTTTGCTGTACGCCATTCTAGGCCTCCTCTTCCTCCCGTTCACCGCCTTCGCCGCCGACCTGCCTGCCCTGACAGGCCGCGTCGTCGACAATGCCGGCATCATCGACCCCGCCACCAAGGCGGCGTTGACGCAGAAGCTTGCCGACTTCGAGACAAAAGGCTCCGACCAGATCGTCGTCGCCACCATCAACAGTCTCGACGGCGAGGAGATCGAGCCCTACGCCAACCGGCTGTTCCGCTTCTGGAAACTCGGCCAAGCGAAGGAAAACAACGGCGTCCTGCTGCTGGTGGCCAAGGACGACCACAAGATGCGCATCGAGGTCGGCTACGGCCTGGAAGGCACGCTGACCGACCTGCACACCAAGCTGATCATCGAAAACGACATGGTGCCGGCGTTCCGCGCCGGCGATTTCTCCGGCGGCATCAGCAAGGCCGTCGACGACATGGTTATGGTGCTGGAAGGCAATCCGGAGGAACTGGTGGCGCGTGGCGAGCGCAACCAGCAGGCGCCGTTCAATTCCGACGACCTGTTCTTCGCCGTCTTCATCAGCATCTGGGCGATCATCTTCTTCGGCAGCATCGCGGTCTCCGTCCTGCCGCCGATCTTTGGCCAGAAGCTTGGTCCCGGCCGCTACCGCTGGCTCGGCATGACCTTCGAGCCACACCGGCGGTCGTCTGGTGGCGGCTGGTCGTCGGGAAGCTCTGGCGGCGGCTGGTCTTCAGGCGGTGGCGGTGGCGGCTTTTCCGGCGGCGGCGGTTCGTCCGGCGGCGGCGGCTCCTCGGGAAGCTGGTGATGGCATGACAACACGCACCGTCAGCCTGTCGAGACCCTGCCGGTTCGCCGCGGCAGTCCTGGTGGCCATGGCGGCGCTATTCGTCGGGTTCACGGCCCTCGCCGCCGAGCTGCCGGCGCTGACGGGCCGTGTCGTCGACAATGCCGGCATTATCGATCCCGCCACCGAGGCGGCGCTGACGCAGAAACTCGCCGATTTCGAGACAAAAGGCTCCGACCAGATCGTCGTCGCCACCATCAACAGTCTCGACGGGGAGGAGATCGAGCCCTACGCCAACCGGCTGTTCCGCTTCTGGAAACTCGGCCAGGCCGGCGAGAACAATGGTGTGCTTTTGCTGGTGGCCAAGAGCGACCACAAGATGCGCATCGAGGTCGGCTATGGGCTGGAAGGCACACTGACCGACCTGCACACCAAGCTGATCATCGAAAACGACATGGTGCCGGCCTTCCGCGCCGGCGACTTCTCCGGCGGCATCAGCAAGGCCGTCGACGACATGGTCATGGTGCTGGAAGGCAATCCGGAGGAGCTGGAGGCGCGCGGTCAGCGCAATCCCGCCCATAACAGCATGCCCATCGACCCCATCGTCGCGGTGTTCCTGATCCTGTGGGGCACAATGTTCTTCGGCGGGTTGGCGATGGCGTTCCTGCCGCCGACGTTCGGCACAAAGCTGTCGCCGGGCGTGTACAAATGGCTGGGCATGACGTTTCGTTACGGCCGCGGACCAAGCGGATCCTCGGGCAGCAGCTGGACAACGGGTTCGTCGTCGGGCAGCGGCTGGTCATCGGGAAGTTCCGGTGGCGGGTGGTCGTCCGGCTCAAGCAGCGGCGGCGGGTTTTCGGGTGGCGGTGGCTCATCCGGTGGTGGCGGTTCTTCAGGAAGCTGGTGAGACAAGATCATGGCGACACGACCGATCAGCCCGGAAGATCATGAGCGCATCGCCACTGCGATCCGCGCCGCCGAAACCAGGACCGATGGCGAGATCTACTGCGTCATGGCGCATGCCAGCGACGGCTAT
Source organism: Mesorhizobium sp. P2_F8 (assembly GCF_056403655.1). Taxonomy (NCBI): domain Bacteria; kingdom Pseudomonadati; phylum Pseudomonadota; class Alphaproteobacteria; order Hyphomicrobiales; family Phyllobacteriaceae; genus Mesorhizobium; species Mesorhizobium sp. P2_F8. Next base: position 649,788 of record NZ_JBFUFB010000001.1, on the reverse strand, counting down.
TTCTTCCCGGCCGCCTTCATGGCGACGGCAGGCATGCTGATCGTCAGCCTTGCCGTTGGTTATGGGCTGGAGGCCTGGTGGCTGTCGATCCGGCTGCCGCATTTCGTTATCGCCCAGCTGCTGGCGCTGGCCTGCGTGCTGGCCTTGTTGTGGGCGCTGCCCGGCCTGCGCATCCATCTGGTACCAAGGCGGATGCGTTATCAGGCGGCGCACGCCAATGCGATCAAGCAGTTCCTCGCCCGCAACGTCCACCGCACCGCGGCGCGCACCGGCGTGCTGGTGTTCGTCTCGATCGCCGAACGCTACGCCGAGGTGGTCGCCGATTCGGGCATCGATGCCAAAGTCGGCCAGCATGTCTGGGATGGCGTGGTGCGCGACTTGACCGCGCATGCCGGCGACGACCGGCTTGCCGATGGCTTCATCAAAGCGATCGAAACGGTGGGCGCGGTGCTGGCCGAGCATTTCCCGGTCACGTCGGGCGATACCAACGAACTCGACGACCATCTCGTCGAGATCTGAGAGCCTGCCTGCAAACGCTACTCAGCCGGACGCCTGGCGCGGCTTTCTGCGCTTCCGATGCTCACGGACCTGCAAGTCCGCTGCGCTTCGGTTCTCGAAAACCACGCCATCCATCTCGGCTGAACGCGTTTTCAGACAGGCTCTCGCCGATGTCACCGACGCGATGATCGTCTGTGAGAAAGCGGTCGGCGGGCCGCGCTGACTCTTGCAATCGGGCAATGCGGGTTTATGGTTAAGAAATCATGAATACGCTGACGATCGACATAAGGAAGGCCGAACCGAGCGACGCAGGCGCCATCGCCGAGGTGCACCTGCAGGCCTGGCGCGGCGCCTATTCCGGCATCATTCCACATCGCACGCTGACATCGATGATCAACCGCCGTGGCGCCGATTGGTGGGCGAATGCCATCCGCCGCGCCGCCACCGTGCTGGTTGTCGAAATCGGCGGAAAGATCGCCGGCTATGCCACGATCGGCAAGAACCGGGCCCGGGAACTCAAGCAGCAAGGCGAAATCTACGAATTGTACCTGCGCCCGGAATACCAGGGTATCGGGCTCGGCAGCCGTTTGTTCGCGGCAGCCAAGGCGCGTCTGGCCGATCACGGGCTGAAGGGCATGGTGGTGTGGGCGCTGGAAGACAACCAGAACGCGCTCGCCTTCTACGCCGGCGCCGGCGGCCGTGATGTTGCCGAGGGTGTCGAAATCTTCGAGCAGAAGGCGCTCAAGAAGGTCGCTTTCGTCTGGGAGTGACGGCCCGGCCTTTCGGCCACTATCCACCTGACCCTACCCAGCACCATTCGCCGCATTGCGCCGCCGCGCCTCGCCCGCTATCGATCTTTCATCGATAAGAGGGACAAAGCCATGCGCATTGAAGCCATAGCCAGCGGAAAGAATCCGCCTGAGGACGTCAACGTCATCATCGAGGTGCCGATCGGCGGCGAGCCGATCAAATACGAGATGGACAAGGAGGCCGGCACGCTGTTCGTCGACCGCTTCCTCCACACCTCGATGCGCTACCCCGGCAATTACGGCTTCGTGCCGCACACGCTGTCGGGCGACGGTGATCCGATCGACGTGCTGGTCTGCAACACCCGTGCGCTGGTGCCGGGCTGCGTCATCAATGTCAGGCCGATCGGCGTGCTGATCATGGAAGACAATGCCGGCCAGGACGAAAAGATCATCGCCGTGCCGTCACCAAAGCTGACGCTGCGCTACGAGAATGTCACAGAGTACACGCAGTTGCCCGACATCACGCGCCAGCAGGTGCAGCACTTCTTCGAGCACTACAAGGATCTCGAGCCCGGCAAATGGGTCAAGATCGAAGGCTGGCACGATTCCAAATATGCCAAGAAGATGATCCTCGAGGCGATCGCGCGGGCCAAGGCCAGCAAGTAGCCCGACAGGTCAGTTATCGACGCGGCCGAAAGCCGGCACGTTGCCGATGACGGTGTGCCGGTCCTTGCCGCAGGCGAACGTCCGCGCTTTGTCGTCTGCCAGTTTGCGCGCCTGATCGTTGGCGGCGGGATTGCCGGTGGCCAGCACCAGGCCGACCGTGCAGCCATCGCGGGCGTCCATCTGGCCGACCTTGGCGACGAGCAGCACCTCGGTCGGCTTGTTTTCATCGTCCGGGTTGCTGATCGAGCGGCGGTGGATCGCGGCAAAGGGCACAGCCTTGTCGCCCGTGGTTTCGATGCGCCACTCGATCCTGGCGCCGGATGAATTGAAGCCGGAGAAACTCTCCCAAACCGATGTCATGTCACTGCCGGGCGGAAAGCCATAAAACAGCGATTCGCGCGCGTCGTCATAGGCGATGAGCACGGGGTAGCCGCGATAGCCCGAACAGGCGAGATCGGCCCAGTCGCCGTCGCCTTCTTCGGCCTGCGCGTAGGTCACGCAATCCTTCTTCCAATCGAGATCGGTATAGGCGCTAGATATATCGCTGGCCTGCGCAGCCTGGCAGAAACCGACCAAGACGAACGGGATCAGAAGAGCGCGCATCGCCGACAATCTCCGTTGCAAGCCATCGCAGCGTAGCGTCAAACGCTATTTCTTCAAGCTCGCTTCAATCAGCAGATCGGCGTTGCGAGCGACCGATTGCGCCGGGCCGCCGAGCCCGAACAGCTGGCCGCTGATATAGGCGCCTTCGATCAGCAGCAGCAGGCCGTCGCCCAAGGTGTCGGCGTCTTGCGCGCCCATCGCAGCCGCCATGCCGCGCAGGCGGCGGCGCAATTCCTGCTTGTTGGCTTCGCTGACCACGCGGGCCGGATGACTGTGTTCGGGATATTCGACCGCCGCATTGGTCATGCCGCAGCCGCGATAGTCCGCCACTTGCGTGCGTTTGCCGATGCGGGTCAGGAAAGCCTTGATCTGCGCGCGCGGGTCGCCGGGATGGGCCGCGACCGCCTCATCGAAACGCTCCCAGTATTCCTGGTCGTACTGCCTGAGATAGGAGGCCGCCAGCTCATCCTTGGAGGGAAAGCTGCGATAGAGGCTGGGCTTGGTGACGCCGGCGCGCTTGACGATCTCGTCGACGCCGATCGCCCTGATGCCGCGCCGGTAGAACAGCTCGTAGGCCACGTCGAGGATCTTCTTGGCGGCCTTCGGTGGCGCCGATGCATGACCGTCGCTGATGGTCAGTTCAATATTTTTGTCCGTTGGCATCATGGAACTCGATTGACAATGTTACCGATCGGTACGTATACCTTCTCCCATCTGAAACGTACCGGTCAGTAACATGATAGCTCAATCCCGTCCGTTTGGCCAGCGCTACGCTTTCGTCGTGGTTGGCGTCATCTTCCTCTGCCTGCTGGTCGCGGCCGGCCTGCGCTCGGCGCCCGCCGTCATGATGCTGCCGTTGGAGAACAGTTTCGGCTGGCGCCGCGACATCGTTTCGCTGGCCGCCGGTGTCGGCATCCTGCTCTACGGCCTGACCGGGCCGTTCGCCGCCGCCCTGATGGAGCGGATCGGGCTGCGCCGCACGCTGCTTGCCTCGCTGGTGGTGATGTCAGGCTCGACCGCACTCAGCCTCTTGATGACCAAGCCCTGGCATCTGTTCATCACCTGGGGCGTGTTCTCGGGCATTGGTTCCGGCGCTGTTGCCAGCGTGCTCGGCGCCACCATCGTCAACCGCTGGTTCAAGACCAATCGTGGCCTTGTCATGGGGCTGATGTCGGCCTCCAGTGCCTCAGGCATGCTGGTGTTCCTGCCGCTGATCGCCTCGCTGGCACAGTCGGGCGGCTGGCAGCCGGTTGTCATCGCCGTTTCGATCGCCACCGCTGCTCTGGTGCCGCTGGTCTGGCTGCTGGTGCCGGAGCGGCCGGCTTCGATCGGCATGGTGCGCTATGGTGCCGCGGCCGACGATGTGCCGCCGGTGTCACCGGCATCGCAGGGCAATTTCCTCGCCCACACGTTCTCGACGCTGCGCCGCGCCGCCGGCACGCGCGTGTTCTGGTATCTGTTCGCCACCTTCTTCGTCTGCGGTTTCACCACCAACGGACTGGTCGGCACGCATCTGATCGCCTTCTGCGGCGACATGGGCATCGGCGAGGTGCAGGCCGCCGGCCTGCTGTCGATGATGGGCATTTTCGACCTGATCGGCACGACGCTGTCGGGCTGGCTCACCGACCGTTTCGACCCGCGCAAGCTGCTCGGCGTCTATTATGGGATCCGTGGCCTGTCGCTGATCTACCTGCCCTATTCCGGCTTCTCGGCAACCAGCCTGATCATCTTCGCGGTGCTCTACGGCCTCGACTGGATCGCCACCGTGCCGCCGACGCTGAGGCTCGCCAACGAGGCGTTCGGCGATCGCAGCGGTCCGATCGTGTTCGGCTGGATCGTCGCTGGACATCAGATCGGCGCGGCTGCTGCCGCAGCCTTCGGCGGCACGATGCGCGAGCTTCAGGGCAATTACGAGCTGGCCTTCATGATCGCCGGCATGACGGCAATCGCCGCCGCCTGTATCTCGCTGTTGATCAACACCAGCCGACCGGCCTTCGATCCGGAACCGCAAGCGGCTTAAGGCGACTGGGTGCGGCTCTCCCTTCTCCCCCTGGAGATAAGGGGAGAACGTGCCCAGCCTGTTGGCTGTTATCAAACCTTCATGGTTTGGAGATGCGCCTGAAACATTGAGGTTGGACCTTGGTGGCACCGTTCACGCCATCCAGGAGACAGCCATGAACAAGCTCTCGATGACCCGCCGTGCTTTCGTCACCTCGGCCAGCGCCGCTGGCCTGGTTGGCGTATCAGGCCTGGCAATGCCATACTATTCACGCGCCAGCCAGCGCCCGGCCTTCACCCATGGCGTCCAGTCAGGCGATGTCGACGCCACCAGCGGCATGGTGTGGACGCGCACGGATCGGCCGTCGCGCGTCATGTTCGAAGTGTCGTCGACCGAAAGTTTCACTGATGCCGTCCGCCTGGCGCCGCTCGATACCTCGCCGGCCAGCGACTATACGGTCAAGCGTCTGCTCACCGACCTCGCTTCCGACCAGGACATCTTCTATCGCATGACGGCAGCCGATCTCGCCGACATCAATGTGGTTTCCGAGCCGATCACCGGCCGCTTCCGCACCGCGCCTGCCTCCAGGCGCGACATCAAGTTCGCCTGGTCGGGCGACACCGCCGGCCAGGGCTGGGGTATCGACGAGACCGGCATGAAGACCTACGCCACGATCGGCAAGCACACGCCCGACTTCTTCCTGCATTCGGGCGACACAATCTATGCCGACGGCGCCATGAAGGACGAGGTCGACCTGCCCGGGGGCGGCAAGTGGAAGAACGTCGTGCTGATCGACGGCAAGCGCAAGGTCGCCGAGACGCTGGACGAATACCGCGATCAGTGGAAATACAACATGATGGACAAGAACGTGCTGGGCCTCAGCGCTATCTGCCCGACATTCTACCAGTGGGACGACCACGAAGTGCTGAACAACTGGTCGGATTCGAAGGATCTCAGTGCCGACAACCGCTACACGGAGAAATCCATCCATGTGCTGGCGGCACGCGCGGCGCGTGCGTTCCATGAAATGACGACGATCCGCTACGAACCGTCCGAGCCGGGCCGCGTCTATCGCAAGATTGCCTATGGGCCGCTGCTCGACGTGTTCTTCCTCGACATGCGTTCTTATCGCGGCCCCAACGGTCCGGACATGCAAGACGAGATGACGCCGCAATCGCGCATGCTCGGCGAACAACAGACGAAATGGCTGAAGCGCGAACTGGCAAATTCGAAGGCGACCTGGAAAATCATCGCCGCCGACATGCCGCTCGGCCTCGTCGTCTGGGACGATGGCGCCAAGAAGGTCGGCGCGGAAGCGGTCAGCAATGGCGACAACGGCCCGGCCAAGGGACGCGAGCTCGAGATTGCCGACCTTTTGCGTTTCATCAAGAACGCTGGGATCAGCAACACCGTCTGGCTGACCGCCGACGTGCATTACACCGCCGCGCACTACTACAATCCCGACAAGGCGCAGTTCCAGGATTTCAATCCGTTCTGGGAATTCGTCTCGGGCCCGATCCATGCAGGCACGTTCGGCCCGAACGATTTCGACATGACCTTCGGTCCGGAGCTGAAATTCATCAAGGCGCCAACCGCCGAGCAAGGCCAGAACCTGCCGCCGTCGGCCGGCCTGCAATTCTTCGGGCTGGTCGATATCAATGGCGCCAGCGAGCAGATGACGGTGCGGCTGATGGATCGCGACGACAACGAACTCTACAAGGTCACGCTCGACCCGGTGCGGTCGGCGTAAGCCGACCTTCGTCATCGCTGGGATAACGACCGCTGCCGGCGGTCGTCAGTCGGGATAGCAGACCATCGGGACGTTCGGCCAGACGGCGGTGTCGCAGTTGGCGGCGTCCTGCCTCTGCTTGAAGGCGGCGCTGACCGGGCCGGTCACCATCGGGTCGACTCCGTCGGGTGCGTCGGCAAAGACCTGCTCGGCGGATGGCGCAACGATTGGCAAGGCAGGCCGCGCTTCCTTCTGCGTCGCGGCCGACTGCGCGGCGTTGGCCGCCAGCAGGACGGCAAAGGCAGCGGACGCGATGAGCGGCCAAAATCGGTTGAGTTTATCGGTCATGACGTTCGAACTGTCCGGGCCTCGAAAGGTTCCCGCCTTGGTTAACAAAATCATTTCACACGCAGATGCTTAAGATTTGATGAGTATTTGGTGTCGCGCCGCCTCTTTCGCAACTGCGAAAAACCCTGTATGAGCCGCGCAACCGAAAGAGGCAGCGCCTTTTGGCCTGCTGCCCACAACGCTTCCGAGACCAGAACATGAAAATCCGTAATATCGCGATCATCGCGCACGTCGACCATGGAAAAACCACCCTCGTCGACCAGTTGCTCCGGCAATCCGGCTCCTTCCGCGACAATCAGCGCGTCGCCGAGCGCGCCATGGATTCCAACGACCTCGAAAAGGAACGCGGTATCACCATCCTGGCCAAGGCGACCTCGGTCGACTGGAAGGACACCCGCATCAACATCGTCGACACCCCTGGCCACGCCGACTTTGGCGGAGAGGTCGAGCGCATCCTGTCGATGGTGGATTCGGCCATCGTGCTGGTCGACGCCGCCGAAGGGCCGATGCCGCAGACCAAATTCGTCGTCGGCAAGGCGCTCAAGGTTGGCCTGAAGCCGATCGTCGTCATCAACAAGATCGACCGTCCGGATGCCCGCCATGTTGAGGTGGTCAACGAGGTGTTCGACCTGTTCGCGGCGCTCGACGCCACCGACGAGCAGCTCGATTTCCCGATTCTTTACGGTTCAGGCCGCGATGGCTGGGTTTCGGAAAATCCGGAAGGCCCCAAGGACCAGGGCCTGGCACCGCTGTTCGATCTCGTCATCAAGCACGTGCCGACGCCGACCGTTCATCCCGGCCCGTTCCGCATGATCGGCACCATCCTGGAGGCCAATCCGTTCCTTGGCCGCATCATCACCGGCCGCATCGAGAGCGGCACGCTGAAGTCCAATCAGCCGGTCAAGGTGCTGCACCATGACGGCACGCTGGTCGAGACCGGCCGTATTTCCAAGATCCTCGCCTTCCGCGGCCTCGAGCGCCAGCCGATCGAAGAAGCCCAGGCGGGTGATATCGTCGCCATCGCCGGCCTGTCGAAGGGCACCGTCGCCGATACGTTCTGCGACCCGTCCGTGACCGAGCCGCTGCATGCGCAGCCGATCGATCCGCCGACCGTGACCATGTCCTTCCTCGTCAACGACAGCCCGCTGGCCGGCACCGAAGGCGACAAGGTGACCAGCCGCGTCATCCGCGACCGCCTGCTGCGCGAGGCCGAAGGCAATGTCGCGCTGAAGATCGAAGAATCGCCGGACAAGGATTCGTTCTTCGTCTCCGGACGCGGCGAATTGCAGCTGGCCGTGCTGATCGAGACGATGCGCCGCGAAGGCTTCGAAATCGCCGTGTCGCGTCCGCGCGTCGTCATGCAGAAGGGCGAGAACGGCGAATTGCTGGAGCCGGTCGAGGAAGTCGTCATCGACGTCGACGAGGAGCATGCCGGCATCGTCGTGCAGAAGATGTCGGAGCGCAAGGCCGAGATGGTCGAGCTGCGCCCGTCAGGCGGCAACCGCCAGCGCATCGTCTTCCACGCGCCGACGCGTGGCCTGATCGGCTATCAGTCGGAACTGCTGACCGACACGCGCGGCACCGCCGTGATGAACCGGCTGTTCCATGCCTACGAGCCCTACAAGGGCGAGTTGCCGGGCCGCACCAATGGCGTGCTGATCTCCAACGAGCAGGGCGAGGCGGTGGCCTATGCCATGTGGAATCTGGAAGACCGCGGCCCGATGGTCATTGATCCCGGCGTCAAGGTCTATCAGGGCATGATCATCGGCATCCATAGCCGCGACAACGATCTCGAAGTGAACGTGCTGAAGGGCAAGAAGCTGACCAACATCCGCGCCGCAGGCAAGGACGAGGCGGTCAAGCTCACCCCGCCGATCCGCATGACGCTGGAACGCGCACTGGCCTGGATCCAGGACGACGAGCTGGTCGAGGTGACGCCGAAGACCATCCGCCTGCGCAAGCTCTATCTCGACCCGAACGAGCGCAAGCGTTTCGAGAAGTCAGCCAAGGCAGTCGGCGCGGCGTAATCTCACTTTCTCTTTCTCACAGCTGAGAGGGGCGGAGTACAACAGTGCTTCGCCCCTCTCTTCATTCACCCGCCAGCGGCCGAGATGATGTTCTCCCGGTCGGCTTCGCCGGCAAGGTCGATCCGGATCGTGGTCCCCGCGCGAGCCGGCCTGCGCAGGGCTTTGGCGCCGTCGGGGTCCACGACCAGCAATCGCCTTTCTTCCAACGTCTGAAGCCGCGATCGCGAGAGGCCGAGTTCGTTAGCGAGCAGCCGGTCAAGCCGCAGCGATGTCGGCATTTCGAGCCCGAGCAGGAGTTCCAACATGGTTGCGGCCTCTTGAGGGGAGCCGAGCATTTGTTTGCGGACGACGACGTCGGGAAATTCCTCGACGCGTCCCACCCGGCTGCGCAGCGCGATGACGTCGAAAGCATGGCGCCGGGCGAGTGACGGATCATTGCTTTCGAGCGCTGCCAGCCGCGCCGGTTCGATGTCGCGGCGGTTGCAGCGCTCCAATATGCCGAAATTCCAGGAATTGTCGCAGTCGATGCAACGGTAGATCAGCCAGACGTCGATGCGCTTGCCGTTGGCGTTGACGCGGAATTTTTCGCTGCAGCGATAGGCCTTCACGGTGCCGCAGCGATTGCAGTTGATGAGTGGTCGAGGTGCGGTCTTGGGCGCGATCGCCCAGCGGATACGCAGGAGTACAGACATGCCGATAAGCTCTTCCCGTCGGGAAGTTCATCAGGTCGGCAATGTCGAGATGCCCATGCGGGCGCGGCGTGGCGGCAGGCTGTGGCGATCGGAAATCAGGTGTCACGGGCGGAAAGCGCGCGACAGCGGTTCAGCAGTGCCAAACCGGTCTCGAACCGCCGCCCAGAGGAACACATGAATTGAAAACAGGCACCGCGAATGCGGCGCCATGCAGTGTGTCGGGGGAGTTGACGAGACCGGCGGTTACTGAGGCAAAGTGAACGCTCGAAATTGTTTCGCGGCGGCCCTTCTAGTTGCGAGATGCCAGAGGTGCAAGGCACCTGATTATCTCACGTTGGTGCTACCGTTCATCCGCCTGCCGGCACCTTCTCCCCGTAAGGGATGGAGGAGAAGGGAGAAGCTCCAGCGATTATCTTGCCTTTGCCAGCGTTACAGCTGTCGGGTTAGTGTGGCGGATCGAACCTCAAGCAGAGATCCTGACCATGCACCTCACTTCGCTGCTGATCTTCGCCGCCGCCTTGTTCGTTGCCGCCGGTTCGCCGGGCCCGTCGATCGCGGCGCTCGTCGCGCGGGTCATCTCGAAAGGGTATCGTGACGTGTTCCCGTTCCTGCTCGCCATGTGGATTGGCGAGGGCATCTGGCTGTCGTTGGCGGTGTTCGGGCTGGCTGTCGTGGCGCAGAGTTTTCACTTCGCCTTCGTCGTCGTGAAATGGATCGGCGTCGCCTATCTCGCTTATCTCGCCTTCAAGATGTGGACCGCGCCGGTCGACGCCAAAGAGGGCGAGATGCCGCGCGAGGATTCGCCCGCAAAACTGTTCTTCGCCGGCATGGCGGTGACGCTCGGCAATCCCAAGATCATGATGTTCTACCTGGCGCTGCTGCCGACCATCATCGACCTCGCGTCGGTGAGCATCCTCGGCTGGGTCGAATTGACGGCGACCATGGCGGTGGTCCTCATCGTCATCAATCTCGCCTGGGTGCTCGCCGCCTCGCAGGCGCGCAAGCTGTTGAAAAGCAAGCGCGCCATGAAGATCGCCAACCGCGTCAGCGCCACCACGATGGCCGGCGCTGCCGCGGCGATCGCGGCGCGGCGATAGGGCATGAATCCGAACCGAAGGACTGCGTCAGCGAAAAGCGGGAACGTTTTCTGCTTCGCAGACCCTCGGTTAGGAGGATCACGCTTAAAACGCCGCGTCACATCACTTCAATGATCGGCGCGATCTCGACGCTGAAAGCCGGGTCCATCAGGATAGGACAATCCTTGGCCTTGCCGACGGCATCGTCGATGTCTTTTGCTTCAACGATCGTATAGCCGGCGGTTGGATTGCTGCCGCCATTGTTCTCGACCTTGCCGCCGGGCAGCACCATCTTCGACATGCCGACCGGATTGCCGCCGTCGACCACGGCCGAGCCGAGCTTGCCGTACCAGTGCGTCCAGGCGTCCATTGCCGCCTGCCGTTCGGCCTCCTCGGTCGGCATCTTGCCCGAGCCGTGATAGACGTAGAGAAACTTCGCCATGTTCTCCTCCCTTGATCAGCGGCATCGAACCGGCATGCGGTCACGCCGCCTGGCGATCATCGGACCAAAGCGGCGAACATGCAACGAGAATGCGAAAGGGCTAATGTAGGGCGCGGCTGGCTCCAGCAGCTTACCTCGCCATGGCGTGGTATTCGTCGTTCGGCCGCATGTCGATTGCCGCCGCCACGCGGTTCGACATGTTGAAGAACGAAGCGGTCGAGGCGATGTCCCAGATGTCGCGATCGGTGAAGCCGGCCTTGCGCAGTGCGGCTCGATCAGCCTCGACGATCTTAGCCGGCTCTTCCGTCAGCTTGACGGCGAATTCGAGCATTGCGGTCTGCCTCGGCGAAAGCTCGGCGGCGCGGAAGTTCATCACCATCATCTCGCCGAGCGTCGGGTCGCCGGACAACTGTCGCACCGCCGCGCCATGCGCGGTCAGGCAATAATAGCAATGGTTGATCGAGGAGACGGCAACCGCGATCATCTCGCGTTCCAGTTTCGACAGGCCGGACTCGCCCAGCATCAGGTCGTTGTACATGTCGGTGAAGGCGCGCAGCTTCTTGTCGTCGAAGGCATAGGCGCGCAGCACGTTGGGGACGAGCCCGAGCTTCTCCTCGCATTTGGCGAAATAGGCTTTTGTCGCCTCGCTCAGTTCTCCCGAAGCGAGGTCAAGCGCGGTGATTTTGCCGGTCATGGGGTGGCTTCTCCTCGTTGGGCGGTGTCCTGTCGCCGAATTCCGATAATTCTTGGCAAGCCGTCAAACCTTTGTCGCCAAACAGCGCTCATCTGCTACCATAGTCACAAAAGCATGCGACGGGAGGAATGGCATCATGGCCGGCGTGAAATCCGCAGCGAAGTCGAAGAAAAAGGCCACCGCAGCAGCAAGGACGGAGGAAAGACCAACCAGGCTTGCCGACTACCTGCTCGCCCGCGCGCCGGCCGAAGACATCGCCGCCTATGAGGTGGCCGACCTCGAACGCGCCGCCGATCTTGCTGGCAAGGCGGTCGCCGGCCACAAGAAGAGTGAGTGCGTCGTCGCCGTCGATGCCGATTCAGGCGTCGTCCGCCAGGGCCGCCCGGTGACGGTGATCACGGTCGTCAACGACAACATGCCGTTCCTGTTCGATTCCATCCTCGGCGAGATCACCGAAAGCGCCGGCGAACCGACCTTGGTCACCCACCCGGTCATCACCGTTCGCCGCGGCAAAGGCGGTGTGGAAGAAATCCTCGGCGACGGCAATTTCGCCAAGGACGACGGCAGCCACGACCGGCTGAGCGTCATCCATGTCCATATCCCGCGGCTGACCGCCGAGCAGGCGGCCGGATTGACCGAGCGGCTGCGCAAGATGCTCGGCCAGGTGCACGCCGCGGTCCACGACTGGCGGCCGATGCTGGCCCGCCTCGACCAGGCGATTTCGGAGTTCCGCTATTCGGCGGTGCCGCTCGACAAGAAGAGCGTTGCCGAGGCGATCGCCTTCCTGGAGTGGCTGCGCGACGACAATTTCACCTTCCTCGGCATGCGCGAGTTCAAATACACCGGCGGCGAGGAAAGCGGCACGCTGGAGCGCGCCGACAAGCCCGGTCTCGGTATCCTGTCCGATCCCGACGTGCTGGTGCTGAGGCGCGGCACGGAAGCCGTGACGACAACGCCGGAAATCCGCGCTTTCCTGCACGGGCCGGAGCCGCTGATCGTCACCAAGGCCAATGCCAAGTCTTCGGTGCACCGCCGCATCTATCTCGACTACATCGGCGTCAAGACCTACACGTCCAAGGGCACGCTGGCGGGCGAATTGCGCATCGTCGGCCTGTTCACCTCGACCGCCTACACGCGCTCCGTGATGAAGATCCCGTATCTGCGGTCGAAGGCCGAAACCATCATCGCCAAGTCCGGCTTCGACCGGCACGATCACTCCGGCAAGGCGCTGATCAATGTGCTGGAGAGCTATCCGCGCGACGAGTTGTTCCAGGTGCCGGTGCCGATCCTGAGGAAGCACGCCGCAGCCATTCTCGGCTTGGTCGAGCGGCCGCGGGTCCGGGCGCTGGTGCGTGTCGACCAGTTCGATCGCTTCGTCTCGATCCTCGTCTTCGTGCCGCGCGACCGCTACGACAGCGTCGTGCGCGAGAAGATCGGCAGCTATCTCAAGACCGTCTTCGAAGGCCGGCTGTCGGCCCATTACCCGGCCTTCCCCGAAGGTGGGCTGGCGCGCGTGCATTTCATCATCGGCCGCTCCGGCGGCAAGACGCCGAAGGTCGAGCAAGCGGCGATCGAGGCGGCGATCCGTGACATCGTGCGCACCTGGGAGGATGCCCTTTCCGATGCAGCGGACGCCAATGGCGGCAACCAGGCTTTGAAGAGCATCGCCGCTCGGCTGCCGGAAAGCTACCGCGATACGTTCAGCGCGGCGGTGGCGCTTGCCGATGCCGGGCGCATCGCCAAGATCAGCGGCAGCAATCCGATCGCCATCGACTATTATCGCAATGCCGAGCAGAAGCCGCATCAGGCGTCGCTGAAGATCTATCACCACGGCAGCCCGGTGGCGCTGTCACGGCGCGTGCCGGTGCTGGAAAACATCGGCTTCCGGGTCATCAGCGAGCGCACCTTCGAGGTCGGCGACGACCAGTCCGGCATGGTCTTCATCCACGACATGGAGCTGGAGAACAGCTACGGCAAGCCGATCGACCTTGCCGATGGCGGCGCGCTGTTCGAGGACGCATTCCTGTCCGTCTGGCGCGGCGACGTCGACAATGACGGCTATAACGGCCTTGCCCAGACCGCAGGCCTGTGGTCGGGCGAGATCACCATCCTGCGCGCCTATGGCCGCTATCTGCAGCAGGTCGGCATTCCGCAAAGCCAGGACTTCATCGCCGCCGCGCTCAACCGCTATCCCGATATCGCGCGCGGCCTGCACGCCCTGTTCATCGCCCGGCTTGGCCCGACGGCCGAGGCCGAGGGCGTGGTGGCGGCAAAGCACCTCAAGGCCAAGATCAAGGATGCGCTGGAAGATGTGCCGAACATCGACGACGACACCATCATCCGCCGCTATCTCAACCTGATCGAAGCCTCGCTGCGCACCAATCATTTCGTTGCCGATACGAAAGAGAAAGGCCAGTCGCTGGCGATCAAACTCGATTCGCATGCGGTCGACGGCTTGCCGGCGCCGCGGCCGTGGCGGGAGATCTTCGTCTACGGTTCCGAGGTCGAGGGGCTGCATCTGCGCTTCGGCCCAGTGGCGCGTGGCGGTCTGCGCTGGTCGGACCGCGCCCAGGACTACCGCACCGAGGTGCTCGGCCTGGTCAAGGCGCAGCAAGTCAAGAACGCCGTCATCGTGCCGGTTGGCGCCAAGGGCGGCTTTTTCCCCAAGCGCCTGCCGGCGGGCGGCAGCCGCGATGCGATCTTCGAGGCCGGCACTTCGGCCTACAAGAACTTTGTCTCCAGCCTGCTGTCGATCACCGACAATATCGGCCTCGACGGCGTCATCCCGCCGGCCGGCGTCGTGCGCCGCGACCCGGACGATCCATATTTCGTCGTTGCCGCCGACAAGGGCACGGCGACCTTCTCCGACACGGCGAACGCCATCAGCGAGAAGCATGGCTTCTGGCTCGACGACGCCTTCGCCAGCGGCGGTTCGGCCGGCTACGACCACAAGAAGATGGGCATCACGGCCAAGGGCGCCTGGGAGGCGGTCAAGCGGCATTTCCGCGAGATGAACCGCGACATCCAGACCTCGCCCTTCACCGTCGTCGGTGTCGGCGATATGTCGGGCGACGTGTTCGGCAACGGCATGCTTTTGTCGCCGAAGACCAGGCTGATCGCCGCCTTCGACCACCGCGACATCTTCATCGATCCCGATCCCGACATGGCGGCGTCGATGGCCGAGCGCGAGCGCATGTTCGCCCTGCCGCGTTCGAGCTGGCAGGACTACGACAAGACCAAGCTGTCGGAAGGCGGCATCATCGTGTCGCGCAACCAGAAGTCGATCACCTTGCCGGCGGCAGCGGCGGCGGCGATCGGTCTGGCCAAGACGACCGCCACGCCGGTCGAGATCATGGGCACCATCCTCAAGGCGCCGGTCGATCTGCTCTGGTTCGGCGGCATCGGCACGTATCTGAGGGCATCCAGCGAAACCAACGCCGAGGTCGGCGACCGCGCCAACGATGCCGTCCGCATCACCGCGCTCGACGTGCGCGCCAAGGTGATCGGCGAGGGAGCCAATCTCGGCGTGACGCAGCGGGCCCGCATCGAGTTCGGCATGAATGGCGGCCGCTGCAACTCGGACGCCATCGACAATTCGGGCGGCGTCAACTGCTCCGACGTCGAGGTCAATATCAAGATTGCGCTGGCTTCGGCCATGCGCAAGGGATCGTTGACGCGCCCGGCGCGCAACAAGCTGCTGGCCGAAATGACCGGGGAGGTTGGCGGACTGGTGCTGTCCAACAATTACGAGCAGACGCTGGCGCTTTCGATCGCCCGCAAGCGCGGCCTCGCCGACATCGCGCATCAAAGCCGCTTCATGACGGCGCTGGAGGGACGCGGCCTGCTCGACCGCGCCGTCGAGACGCTGCCGTCGCCGGCGGCGCTCACCGAGCGCGAAGCACGCGGCGAGCCGCTGACCAGGGCCGAG
The DNA here is from genome assembly GCF_056403655.1 of Mesorhizobium sp. P2_F8. Lineage (NCBI taxonomy): Bacteria > Pseudomonadati > Pseudomonadota > Alphaproteobacteria > Hyphomicrobiales > Phyllobacteriaceae > Mesorhizobium > Mesorhizobium sp. P2_F8. The sequence goes on along the minus strand of NZ_JBFUFB010000001.1, from coordinate 634,337 downwards.
CTCGGCGTGTTGCTGGCCTATGCCAAGATCGTGCTGTTTTCCGATATCGTCGCCAGCGACGTGCCGGACGACGTGCATTTCGATCGCGACTTGATGGGCTATTTCCCGGACCGGATGGCGAAGAAATACGCAGCCGAGATCAACGACCACAGGTTGCGCCGCGAGATCATTGCCCGGGTCGTCGCCAACGACCTGGTCAATCGCGGCGGCCCGTCCTTCGTCAACCGGTTGCAGGAAGCGACCGGCCGCACCGCGGCCGACGTGGTGCGCACCTTTGCTGTGGTGCGCGACGGTTTTGCCTTGCCGGCGCTCTATCGCGAGATCGACGCGCTCGACAATCTGATCGACGGCCAGGTGCAGCTTGATCTCTACCAGGCGGTCAGCCGGCTGATCTACGTGACCAGCGGCTGGTACCTCAAGAATGATGCCGGCACCGCACCACTTGGTCAGCGCATTGGCGAACTCATGGAAGCGCGCAAGGCACTGGAACCCAAGCTCGTTTCGCTGCTGCCGGCCTTCTCGCGCGAGCGTATCGAGGAGAAGCGGCACGGGCTGTTCAAGAGTGGCGCGCCGGAAAAGCTGGCTGGGCAATTGGCGCTGAACGAGGTGGCGGAGCTCATCCCCGACATCGCGCTGACGGCGCGCACGGCCGGCGCCGACATCGTTGCCGCGGCCAAGGCGTTCTTCGCGGTCAGCGATGCCTTCCGTATCCCGCGTGTCGAGGACGCGGCGCGTTCGATCACGCCCTCGGACTACTACGATCAGCTGGCGCTGTCGCGCGCCACCGACACGATCGGGGCAGCACGGCGCGGCATTGCGGTGGCAGCACTCACCGGTCATGCCAAGGCCGCGGATCCGGTGGTGGCCTGGCTGGAAGCCGGCGGCGAGCGGGTGGCGCGCATCCGCGAGCGGCTTCAGGCGCTCACCGAAGGCGGCGACATCACCGTGTCGCGGCTGTCGGTCGCGTCGGGGCTGATGAGCGATCTGACGGGGATGTGAACCCATTCGCTTCACAAGGCTGGTGCTGCCCCTCATCCGGCTGCCGCCACCTTCTCCCCGTATTGTCACGGGGAGAAGGGAGCCTGTCGCGATCGTCGGCGCCTTACTACAACGCTGACCGTTGGCGAAACGTCGATGACCGCGTCTTTCTCCCGTCACTATACGGGGAGAAATGCCCGGCAGGGCAATGAGGGGCGGCGCCATGCTTGTTCGTTTGCACCATCACGAAAAAACATGCAGACATGGCGCGCGACGCGTGGAGCAGACGCTGAGGAGGGGACATGACCGAGGTAACCGTGCAGCGTGCGTCCGGGCGCGGCATCTGGGGATGGATGTTCTTCGACTGGGCGGCGCAGCCGTTCTTCACTGTCGTCACCACCTTCATCTTCGGCCCCTATTTCGTTTCGCGCATGGCGAGCGATCCCAATACCGGCCAGGCGGTCTGGGGCTATGGCATTGCCGCGGCCGGGCTGATCATCGCCGTGCTGTCGCCAATCCTCGGCTCGATCGCCGACCAGACCGGACCGCGCAAGCCATGGATCGCGTTCTTCGCCGCGATCAAGATCACCAGCCTTTGCTTGCTGTGGTTCGCGGCCCCCGGATCCAATCTGTTCCTCATCGTGGCGCTGTTCTCGCTGGCCTCGGTGGCGGCGGAATTCTCGACCGTGTTCAACGATTCGATGATGCCGCGCCTGGTGCCGAAAAGCGAAATCGGCCGCATCTCCAACATCGCCTGGGGCCTCGGCTATCTCGGCGGCATGATCGCGCTGATCTTCGTCGTCACCTGCATGGCCGGCTCGCCCGAGACCGGCAAGACAATCATCGGCCTCGACCCGCTGTTCGGCCTCGACCCGAAACTCGGCGAGGACGCGCGCGCCACCGGGCCGCTGTCGGCCGGCTGGTACTTCCTGTTCATCCTGCCGATGTTCTTCTTCACGCCGGATGCCATCAAGGGCATCCCGATCGGGCCGGCGGTGCGCGAAGGCCTTTCAGAGCTGAAATCGACGCTGGCCGAGGTGCGCCAGCGTGGCGGCATCTTCCGCTTCCTCGTCGCCCGCATGATCTACCAGGACGGCGTCAACGCGCTGCTGGCGCTGGGCGGCACCTTCGCGGCGGCGATGTTCCACTGGTCGATCACCGAGATCGGCATGTTCGGCATCATCCTCAATGTCGTCGCCATCCTGGGCTGCTGGGTTGCGGCGCGCCTCGACAGCGCGCTCGGTTCCAAGGTGGTGGTGATGATTGCGCTGGTCATGCTGTCCATCGCCACCGTTGGCGTCGTCTCGACCGGTCCGGGCTTCACGCTGCTCGGCCTGATACAGCTCTCGACGGTCGATTCGGGCGGCCTGTTCGGCACCGCGGCTGAAAAGGCCTACATCCTGTACGGCCTGTTGATCGGCCTGGCCTTCGGGCCGGTCCAGGCATCGTCGCGCTCCTACATGGCGCGCAGCGTCACGGCGGCGGAATCCGGCCGCTATTTCGGCATCTATGCGCTGGCCGGGCGGGCAACCAGCTTCCTGGCGCCGTTCCTGGTGGCAACCATCACCGCCGTCAGCGGCTCGGCGCGGCTCGGCATGGCGGTGATCATCCTGTTCCTGGGCATCGGCATGGCGATCCTGATCAGGACGCCCTATCCGGCGGACCAGCCGGTGGAATGAGAGACGTTCGATAATTCTACTCCGCCGGCCGGCTGGCGCGGTTTTCTGCGCTTCCGGTGCTCACGGACTTGAATGTCCGCTCCGCTCCGGTTCTCGAAAACCACGCCATCCGACTCAGCGGAGCGAATTCTCAAGCATCTCTCTGCCGGCAGCTAGTGCCGGAAGTGTCTCACGCCGGTAAACACCATGGCGATGCCGTGCGCGTCGGCGGCGGCGATGACGTCGTCGTCGCGCATCGAGCCGCCGGGCTGGATGACGGCGGTGGCGCCGGCTTCGATCGCCGACAGCAATCCGTCGGCGAAGGGGAAGAACGCGTCGGAGGCGACAACCGAGCCCTTGGTCAGCGGTTCGGCAAGGCCCGCCGCCTCGGCCGCGTCGAGCGCCTTGCGCGCGGCAATGCGCGAGGAATCGACCCGGCTCATCTGGCCGGCGCCGATGCCGACGGTGGCGCCGTCCCTGGCGTAGACGATGGCGTTGGACTTGACGTGCTTGGCGATGCGGAAGGCGAATTTCAGGTCGGCCATTTCGGCCGCTGTCGGTGCGCGCTTGGTCACCACTTTCAGCTCGAGGTCGTCGACCACGGCATTGTCCCTGCCCTGGACGAGGATGCCACCGGCGACGGATTTGACCGTCGTGCCTGGGGTGCGCGGGTCCGGCAGGCCGCCGGTGACCAGCAGGCGCAGGTTCTTTTTCGCCGCGACGATTGCGGCTGCCTCGTGGGTCGCGTCGGGCGCGATGATCACCTCAGTGAAGGTTTTCACGATCTCCTCGGCGGCCTCGGCGTCGAGGGTGCGATTCATGGCGACGATGCCGCCGAAGGCCGAGACCGGATCGCAGGCGAGCGCCTTGGCATAGGCTGCCTTCAGCGACGCGCCCTCGGCGACGCCGCACGGGTTGGCGTGCTTGATGATGGCGACGGCAGCGGAGCGGTTCGGATCGAATTCGCCGGCCAGTTCGAAGGCGGCGTCGGTGTCGTTGATGTTGTTGTAGGAGAGCTGCTTGCCCTGCAACTGGCGCGCCGTGGCGACGCCAGGCCGCTTGTCGCCATTGACGTAGAAGCCGGCGCTCTGGTGCGGGTTCTCGCCGTAGCGCATCACCTCGACCAGCCGGCCGCCGAAGGCGCGCCACATGGGATGCTCGATCTCCAGCGCCTCGGCGAACCAGCCGGAGATCGCCGCGTCATAGGTGGCGGTGCGGGCAAAGGCCTTGGCCGCCAGCTTCTTGCGGAAATCCAGCGACAGCGAGCCGATGTTCATCTCCAGCGCGTTCAGCACCGAGGCGTAGTCGCCGGGGTCGGTGACGATGGCGACATAGGCATGGTTCTTGGCCGAGGCGCGGATCATCGCCGGGCCGCCAATGTCGATGTTCTCGACAATCGCGGCATAGTCGGCGCCGGAGCGGCGGACCTCCTCGAACGGATAGAGATTGGAGACGACGAGATCGATCGGCTCGATGCCGTATTTGCTCATCGCAGCCGAGTGCTCGGGGTCGTCGCGCACACCAAGCAGCGCGCCATGCACGCTGGGATGCAAGGTCTTGACGCGGCCATCCATGATCTCGGGAAAGCCGGTGAGCTCGGAGACGTCACGCACTGCCAGGCCCGCCTCGGCGATCGCCTTTGCCGTGCCGCCGGTCGAGACCAGTTCGACGCCGGCAGCCGCCAGCGCCCTGGCGAAATCGATCAGCCCGGTCTTGTCGAAGACGGAGAGCAGGGCGCGACGCACCGGAACGAGGTCAGGTGCTGGAATGTTCTTGGCGGCGACGGCCATGGGCGGCGGCCTTTCACGGCTGGTGTGGTGGGTGCCCGCGCCGTAGCACATGAGGCCCGGAAATCAAGCGTCGCGCTTCATTCGACGGTTTCATATGCAATTTGCCGGGCGCGGATATAGGCTCCTCTTCTCGTCAATGGAGGAAACTGATGGCATTTGTCCGTATTGGCCAGTTCACAGCGTTGCCGGAAATGACGGAGCAATTGCGGGCGATCTATGAAACCGAGGCGATCCCCGCTATCCGCGCCGCAAACGGCAATATCAGCGCAGTGCTGCTGCAGCAGCATCAAGCGCGAGACACATTCATGGCAATCACCATATGGAACACCGTCGAGGACGCAGAGCGCTATGACCGCAGCGGCCAAGCGGCGGCGATGGTCGACAAGATCCGCTTCGCCTTCGCCGGCCCGCCATCGCTCAGCACCTATGACGCCTTCGGTATCTCGCAACAGGCTTGAGCGAGCCGACTGTTTTCGCGCGCCAGATCAGTTGTTCTCGGGATAGCCGGCGATGCTGGTGCGCGTCAGCTGCCAGTGGACTTCGGCGACGTCCGAGGCTTTGAAGGCAAGCACGATCTGGCGGCTGCGACGCGGGCCGCCAAGACCGGCGAAATAGATCGATTCCTCGACCTCCGGCACCACTTCGCTGGAGGTGAACACCCAGGTGTCGGCCTGATCGCCGGCCAGGACCAGCCGATCGTGTTCGTCCTGCAGCAGGTTGACGTCGGGATGGACGTGGAAGCGGATGGTGACGAAGTCGCGGCCATTGTTGCGGATCGCCGCATTGCCGGGCCGCAGAAAGCGGTCCCTGCCGGCCAGCACGTTGCCGTTCTGCGACAGTTTCAGCTCGCGCTCATGCAAGAAGCCGAAGCGCGGGACATAGCCGTCATGGCGGGCGATGAAGCCTTGAATTCCTTTCTGATCGGTGCGCTTGCACTGCACCTGCTGCGGCCCGCCGATCAATGGCGAACCGAGCAGGTCGTTGACACGCAACGAATGGCTGAAGCGTGCCGACGAGGTATCGTTGATGGTGGCGGTCGAGTGCGCTGCGGTGGCGCGCGCCAGCGGCCTGAACTCGGCGACGCCATAGGTGTCGATGCCGGCGTTGACGATGTAATGCTGGCGGCCGGACGACAGTTCGAAGGCGAGGCAGCCGGCGTGCGCGGCATTGGACACGTCGACCGGCGGCGGCAGCCCGGTGTCGGCGATGACGGTGACGCCGCCCATCGACAGGCGCTCATAGCCGGAATGCGGCGCATGCAGCAGCGGCGAGCCGGCGGTGTCGTCGTGACGCAGGATGGTGGCGATGCGATCGTGGATGGTGGCGCCCATGCCGTTGAAGCGGGCGAGGCTGCCGTCCTGATGACGGAAGAAGCGCAGCGCCGGCAGCATGCGGTCGATGGCGCCGATGAGGGCCTGCGGCGGCGTTTCGGCCTGGTTGGCATAGGTCTGGCGCAGCGGCAAAAGGTCGGCGAGGATTTCCAGGACGACCATCGGATTGCGCGAAATGTGACCGCCATCGGCAAGGATCTGGCGGTCGAGCTCCGCGGCGAGGTTGCGGGTGGCGCCGCGCAGCGCCGATGCCGGCGCCGGCAAGGACAGGGCGGCGAAGGCCAGCGCGATCCGGGCGCGCAGCCTGTCCTTGCCATCCGGCATTTCGCGCGCCATCGACCTGAGGTAGCGGATCTGGACGGCAAGTGTCTTCAGGAAGGCGCGGTAGAAGGGGAATTCGGCGCCCTGCAGCACGACAGAGGAATGCTGCAGCCATGCGATGATGCGCTTGGCCGTCGTGCCGGGCTCCCAGGCGATGCCGGAAATATGGCTGCCATGGATGGTGATCCAGTCGGAGACCAGCGCGCGGGCGTTGGCGGCGGCGAGCTCGGTGCCGGCGGCGCGCATGTGGCGCAGCCAGCGAAAGCCGTGCAGCGTCTTTTGCCAGCCATGGTTGGGCACGTTGATCTGGAAGGGCGATTTGCCGCCGGTCTCGACCAGATGACCCGACAGGGGATAACGGCCGTAGTAGATCTCAAGCGCGATCTGCGGGTCGGCCAGACGCAGGTCCGGCGGTGCGATCAGCACACGTTCGGGCGTGCGGCCGGAATAGCGCCAACGATAGATCGGCCCGGCACGCAAGCGCCGGCGCGTCTTGCGCCAGAACTCCTTCGCGACAAGCGTCCACAGACGCGTCGTGCTGCTGGCAGCAAGTGCCAAAACCCCTCCTGATCGTCTTCTACCCCGGCACAAGTTTACATGATTGCACGACTCGTGCGAAGGCGAATTCCATCGGACGGCGCCGGCTCACCCGGTCCCGCCCGCGACTCTCCCTAAAAAAGTCAGCAAATCCAGGCGGTTAAATATTTAGCCGGCTCTGCGCATGCGGGCGGCGAAGAAGCCGTCGAGGCCCGAGCGTTCCGGCGCGCCGAGGTCCAGATCGGCGGGCGTGGTGCGCAATGTGCCTTGCGGTGTCAGGAACGGATCGATGCCGGCGATCTCGCCTTGCTGCAGCGGATCGTCGGCTATTTCAGCCGTCCCTGCCAGAAAGGCGCGATAGAGGTCCTCGCCCTCAAGCGGGTCGAGCGAACAGTTGGAAAAGACGATCCTGCCGCCGGGTTTTACCAGCGTCACGGCGCGGGCGAGCAGCCTGCGCTGCAAATCGGCGAGCTTTTCGACATCGGCCGCCGTCTTGGTCCATGGCACGTCGGGATGTCGCCGCACCGTGCCGGTCGACGAGCAGGGCGCGTCGAGGAGCACGGCGTCGAACAATTCCTTCGGCTCGTATTTGGTGAGGTCGGCCTGGACGATGTCGGCGGACAGGCCGAGGCGGTCGAGATTTTGCGTCAGCCGCACCAACCGGTTCTTCGATGTGTCGACGGCGGTGACCTTGGCGCCGGCGAGAACGAGCTGCGCGGTCTTGCCGCCGGGAGCGGCGCAGAGATCGGCGACGCGAAGCCCTCTGACATCACCGAACAGCCGCGCCGGCAGGCTGGCGGCGGCGTCCTGGACCCACCAGGCGCCGTCGGCAAAGCCGGGCAATTCGGTGACGGGCCCGGCAAGCTTTTCCACCCGAATTGTGCCGGTCGGCAGGACGATGCCGCCGAGCCGCTCGGCCCACAGTTCGGGATCGGCCTTGACCGAGAAATCGACCGGCGCTTCGTGTCGATGCGCGGCGAGAATCTGTCTGGCCTTTTCATTGCCGTAGGCAGCCTTCAGCCGGTCGGAGAACCATTTGGGCGCTTCGTCGGTGGCGGCAAGGGCGGCAGGCAACTCCGTTTCCTTGGCGCGCGCGAGCGTGCGCAGCACGCCGTTGACCAGGCCGGAAAAGCGCACCGTGCGCGGATCTGATTTGGCGTGGGTCACCGCCAGGTCGACGGCGGCGCTGTCGGGAATGTCGAGGAACAGGATCTGTGCCGCCGCCACATGCAATATGTGCGACAGCGCGGTGGCGTTGGGCGGCAGTGGCTTTTCCAGGCGGCGCGCCAGCAACCCGGTGATGGTCATGCGATAGCGCAGTGCGGTGACCAGGATGGCACGCACCAGGCCGCGATCGCGCAGGTCGAGCGCTCTGTACTGCGGATGGCCGTTCTCATGGTCGGTGAGCCCGTCGAGCGGCGTCCTGGCGTCGATGACGGCGGCAAGCAGGCGCGCCGCCGCCTTGCGGGCGGCGAGACCGGCAACGAAGTCGCCGCCATCCTTGTGTTCCTGATCGCCTGAAACTGTGCGTCGAGGTCCTCTGCCCGCCACGCTCACGACCACCGGCCTTTGGGCCCGGTCGGGTTGCGCCCCCATGGATTGGGCTTCGGTTCAGCCGATTCCGCCGGCTGTTCAGGTCGCGCTGCCTGGCCCCATGGGCCTGACGGCGGCTGTTCGTCCGGCTGCCGGGGGGCCGGGGCCTGGCGTGGTGCGACCCGAGTGTCGCTGCCTTCCATCTGGCGCGCCATCGCCTGCAAGGCGGCGATGCGGTTTTCGGTGCTCGGGTGGGTGGAAAACAGACTGTCCATGCGCTCGCCGGAAAGAGGATTGATGATGAAGAGATGCGCCATTGCCGGATTGCGCTCGGCATCGGGGTTGGGAATGCGTTCGGCGCCGCGAGCGATCTTGTCAAGGGCGGACGCCAGCCAGAGCGGGTGTCCACAGATTTCGGCACCGCGCCGATCGGCCTCGTATTCGCGGGTGCGGCTGACCGCCATCTGCACGATCATCGCCGCAAAGGGCGCTACGATCATCGCCGCCAGCACGCCGACAAAGCCGAACGGATTGTTGTCGCGATTGCCGCCAAGGAAGAAGGCGAAATTGCCAAGCATCGAGATGGCGCCGGCAAAGGTGGCGACGATGGTCATGGTCAGCGTGTCGCGGTGCTGCACATGGGCGAGTTCATGCGCCATCACTGCAGCGACTTCTTCATGGCTCAGCCGCTGCAGCAGGCCGGTGGAGGCGGCGACGGCCGCATTCTGCGGGTTGCGACCTGTGGCGAAGGCGTTCGGCTGCGGATTGTCGATCAGGTAGGCCTTCGGCATCGGCAGGCCGGCCTGTTGGGCCAGTGACTGAACGATGGCGTAGTATTCGGGCGCGTTCTTTTCGTCGACTTCAACGGCGCGGTTCATCGACAGCACCATCTTGTCGGCGTTCCAGTAGCTGAACAGATTGGTGCCGGCGGCAATGACCAGCGCGATCATCATGCCGCCCGATCCGCCGATCAGAAAGCCAACGCCCATGAACAGCGCCGTCATCGCGGCAAGAAGCATGGCGGTGCGAAGTGTGTTCATCGTCTGCTCCTGTCCCGGCTGCGGTGAAAAGGGGTCGATCCCTGAGAACTCATCGCTATATGATGGGAAAGGCTTGCCCCTGTTTCAATCCGCCGGAAATATCGCATGAACGACGAGACCAGTAAAACCGATGCCGACCTTGGCCATGACCTCCAGCCAAAGGCGCTGACGCCGGAGGCTAGCCGTGCGCTCGCGGAAGCCGAAGCAAGGCGCGCGAAATATCTGGAGAAGGAAGCCGCGACGCCGAAGGAAATCGGCGGCCGTGGCGGCAAGGAACCCGGCCGCTACGGCGACTGGGAGGTCAAGGGCCTGACCAGCGATTTCTAATGCATGTCGCGCAAAAGTGGCCTCGGTTTTGCGATAACGACATGCACAACAAGAAGGCCTAAAGCGCGTTGCTTGAATCGGTCTCAACGCGACGCGCTTTAGGAAGCCGCCGCGCTTCGTATCTGCTCCAGACCAAGCTGGCCCTGGGCGTCGGTGACCGCCGTCAGGTTGCTGTAGTCAAAAATGGTTTCGTGCGGCGTCTCCATCTTGTGCTGATGCGTCGCGGTGATCACCACCACCGTGGCGCCGGCCGCCTCGCCCGCCTGGATGCCCGGCGTCGCGTCCTCGAAAACCACGCAGTCGTGGGCGTCGAAGCCAAGCCGTTCGGCCGCCAACAGGAAGCAGTCGGGAGCAGGCTTGCCGTGAACCACGTCTTCCGCCGTGACCATTGTCGCCGGACGCGGGATGCCCGCCGCTTCGATCCGCACCAGCGCAAGCGCGAGCGGCGATGATGTTACGATGGCCCAGCGATCCGGCGGCAGCGCACCCAGGAATGCAGCGGCGCCGGCGATGGCATTGACCCCTTCGACATCGGCGATTTCGGCCCGTGTAATCTCGTTCGCCTCGTGCTGTGGGTCGACCCCGGGAAGTGCCAGCCGGCGGACGGTCTCGATGGCCCGCCTGCCATGCATCGTTGGCAGGAAAGTCGCCACGTCGAGGCCGTGCCCCATCGCCCAGTTGCTCCAGACGCGTTCCGCGGCCGCGGTCGAATTGAGCAGCGTGCCATCCATATCGAAGAGGAAGGCCGCGAATTTCTTGCCTGCGAACATGGTTTTCCTTGAATTGGGGGAGCGCTTATGGCGGTCGCCGAACCTAACGTCGCGGCGTCGGTATGGGAAGGCGCGAGGGCCACCTTTTCGATAGTCCCAGGGAACCACAGTCCGTCCTCTCGCGTTTGAGCAAAACTGTTTTCCACGACGATCGAAGGGGACTGCGATGCTGATCCGGCTCGGCTACGAAATCGCTATCGAGTGCACCGCGGCCACCCCGGTGATTTCACTGCTCGAGATCCACAAGGACAGGCAGGCCGACATCAAACGGCAGACACGGGTGCTGACATCGCCTGCGGTGTCGACCAGGCTCTACCACGATCTCTATGGCAATGGCTGCCGCCGCTTCACCGCGCCCGCCGGCGGTTTTCGCATCCTTTATGATGCGGTCGTCGAGGACAGTGGCGAGACCGATGCGGTCAACACACTGGCCAGGGAAGTGCCGGTGGCGGAACTGCCCGACGAGGTGCTCGGTTATCTCCTCGGCAGCCGCTATTGCGAGACCGATCACCTCAGCGGCCTGGCGTGGCAGCTTTTCGGCCATGTCCCCTCGGGTTGGGCGCGGGTGCAAGCGATCGTCGACTATGTCCACAACCGCCTATCGTTCGGCTACGGCTACGCGCGTTCGACCCGCACCGCGGCACAGGCGCATGAGGAGCGCGTCGGCGTCTGCCGCGACTTCGCTCATCTGGCGATAACTCTCTGCCGCTGCATGAACATTCCGGCGCGCTATGTGAACGGCTATCTCGGCGACATCGGCGTGCCCGCCGATCCGGCGCCGATGGATTTCTCGGCGTGGATGGAAGTGTTCCTCGACGGCAAATGGTACGCGTTCGATCCTCGCCACAACACGCCGAGGGTCGGCCGCGTCGTCATCGCGCGCGGCCGCGACGCCACCGACGTCCCGCTGCTGCACAGCTTCGGCCCGCATCGGCTCACCCTGTTCAAGGTGTGGACCTACGAACAGGAAGGCAATCTGTTCAACCCGCCCTATCACGGCATCGACCGGACGGTCAGCGCGCAGATGCTGGCCTGATCTCCCGGTAGCCGGGCATGTGATCCGGCAAGTTTGACGCCCTGCGATTTCTAACAGCTGGTCCGCTTCGGCACAGAAGCCCTGTGCCGCAACAGGACGTCATCGGGCATTGCGTGATCCCTTGGCTTGATCATGGCAAGCGCCTGGTAAACGAACCCGAAAAAGTGTTTTTCTGTTTACCAATCATTCACCTTTGCGCAGCTCGAACTCAAACAAAAACAACAAGTTGTTGGCGAGCGGTTGGCCTTCCGCCCGTTCCGGCGTCACCCGGCCGGAATCCTGCATTGCCCTTCCTGCGGCGACGAGGCCGAGGCGAGTGGAGGCTGCAGGATGCGGAATTTCGGGGGTCTTGTTCACACGGCTGGCGTCTTCGCCAGACATTGCGGTGGAAATTTCGCAGTCCTGTTCGGCCTGACCGCCTCGGTCTTGGCGCTGGCTGTTGGTTTTTCCGTCAACGTAACCCAGCTCTACAATGCCAGATCGAGCCTGCAGGGCGTGGTCGACGCCGCAGTCACGTCGACGGCGCGCGACCTGACGACCGGCGTCATCAGGGAAGCCGATGCCAACAAATCGGTGCAGGCCTTTCTCGATGCCAACGGCCAGGCAGGCATACTACAGGCCGACCAGATCGTGCTCGACGGGCTGATTGTCAGCAGGACCGCCAAGACCGTCCAGGTGGACGCCCATGTCGATGTCGCCCTGTATTTCCCGATGTTCAACATGGGCGACATAAAGCGCGTCGCCGCTTCCACAACGGCGCTCTATTCGGACAAGACCATCGAAGTGGCGATGATGCTCGATGTGACCGGGTCGATGGGGCCGAACATTTGGGCCAAGACCAACAAGATCGGCGACCTGCAGATTGCCGCTTCCGGGGCTGTCAAGGATCTGCTGGACAACAACATCGATCCGAGAAATCCGCGTGTGCGTGTGGCGATTGTTCCCTACGCCGAAGCTGTGAACACAGGCGGTCTTGCTGGCAGTGTCTTCGTCGAGGAGAAGGGCGGGCCGGACCTGCCGCCACCCTTGGATGCTCCGGTTTCGGTGTCGGTGATACCAGTGCCCGACAAATGCGCCACCGAACGCAAGGACAAGGATGGCTATGCCGACACTTCGTCAGACGGACCTTCCACGTCGCGGTGGGACAGCAACGGCAAGGAGTACCTGGCCAAAATCAATCGGGACGATCACATGAGAACCTGCCCTACGCCGGAACTCATCCCGCTGTCGGCCGACGAAGACAAGCTGCTCGACACGATCGATGATTTCAGCGCGGCTGGCGTGACCGCCGGCGGTATCGCCGCGCAGTGGGGCTATTACATGCTTTCACCCTCTTGGCGCTCGACCATCGTCAATGCCGGGCTCGGTGCGGGTCCCGCCAATTTCGACAAGAGGAAAGTCGCCAAGGTCGCCATCCTGATGACGGACGGCCAGTTCAACACAGCCTTCGCTGGCGAGCGCGGCGCGCCAAAATCACAGAATGCCGGCCAGATGTCGCGCGACAATGCCGAAGGCATCTGCGACGAGATGAAGCGCGTCGGCATCGAGATCTTCACGATCGGCTTCGATCTGAACGATCCAACCATGACGGCGACCGAACGGGACCAGGCAAAAAGCGTGCTCCGGGACTGCTCCACGGCGGACACGTCTTCGCTGAAGCACTATTACGAGGCGGCCACAGGGGCGGAATTGAAGCAGGCGTTCGACGACATCGTCCAGAACATCGAGAAGATCACCGTCACCAAATGAGCCTTTGAGCAGCGGACAGTTCCGCAGGTTATTGGTCCAAAAGGAAAAGGCCGCCGCTTCTCTCGAAGCCGGCGGCCTTCCGTGTTTCCGTCCGTGGCGCGGCCAATGGCGGTGACCCGTGAGGTCACCTACCGCGCATCTCGCGCCTTAACGGGAAGTCTGCTTCCCGAAAGTGCAATCCGCTGAGGCCACGTTCTGGAAAACGAAATCACTCGACATCGGATCACCTCCTTTCGATTTGTTGAACACACTGAGATGATGGGGTCTGATTTGGCAAATGGCAAGGCGTCGCCCTCAAAAAGCCGGGTGTGTGTCTTTCCGGCCATTCTGCCCAGACATGCTGCCCAGACATGCTGCCCAGACATGCTGGCCAGACGGGGTGGCTTGCGGTCCGGGGGCAAACGGACAACATTGGCGCTCTGGCTTCGGGGAGGAAGCATGGACGCCACCGACAAGGCCGCGCGGATCGTTCGAACGGTTGTTGAAACGCTGAAGCCGGGCTTCGCCGTCAAGCTCTGGACCGGCGAGCGCATTGGCCCCGCCGACGGTCCGGTGCTGGCCATCAACGACCAGGACATCGTCTGGCACCTGGCGCGCCGGCCAAATTTTTCGACGCTGCTCGAGATGTGGATTTCCAAGACGATCGACGTGGAGGACGGGTCGCTGTTCGATCTCTACGCCTTGCCCTCACAGGGCAAGCTGAGGTTGAAGGCGTTGCCGAAGCTGGCGATCCTGCGCGATCTGCCCGCCGTCCTGTTCTCGCGAAAGCAGATGACGCGCCGAGCCGATCTTGCCGGCCGCAACCCCTTCGTCAGCGGTTCGAACAAGCAAGCGATCGAGCATCACTACGACATTTCGAACGCGTTCTACGGGCTCTTCCTCGATGAACGCATGGTCTACACCTGCGCCTATTTCACCGATTTCGCCAACGGCATCGACCAGGCGCAGCAAGACAAGCTCGACCATATCTGCCGTAAACTGAGGCTGAAGCCCGGCGACCGGCTGCTCGACATCGGCTGCGGTTGGGGCGCGATGCTGATCCATGCCGCCAAGCACTATGGCGCCATCGGCCATGGGGTCTCGTTGTCGGAGGAGCAGACCCGACTGGCGCGCGAGCGCATCCGCGCCGAGGGTCTCGATGATCGGATCACCATCGACATAAAATCCTATACGGAACTGAGCGGCAGCTACGACAAGATCTCGTCGATCGGCATGTTCGAGGCCGTCGGCCTCGCCAACCACGGCACCTATTTCTCGACCATCCATCGCTTGCTCAAGCCAGGCGGCATCTACTTGCACCACGCCATCACCCGGCGCGGCAAGGGCAGCCCGAAGAAGACGCTGCGCAAGGGCGCCGAATATAAGGCGCTGATCAAATACATATTTCCCGGCGGTGAGGTCGACACCATAGGCATGACGCTCGGCAATCTCGAGGCGCATGGATTTCTCGTCCACGACGTCGAAAACCTGCGCGAACACTATGCCCGCACCTGCAGGCTTTGGGCGGAACGTCTGCACGCAAGGTTCGATGAGGCGATCGCCGAGGTCGGCGAAGCCAAGGCCCGCCTGTGGCTGCTTTACCTGACAGGCTGTTCGATCACCTTCGAACGCGCCTCGGCGCAGATTTTCCAGACCGTCGTCACCAAGCGTGTGCGGGGATCGAGCGGCTTGCCGCCGACGCGGGCGGATCTTTACCGGTGATCAGACGAATCGCATCGCCGCGCCGATTTCGACGCGGGCCGGTCGATCGATCGTGCAGTAGACGCCGAGATTGTGCGCGTTGTGGCGGACCAAATTGCGCAGGATGGCCGGGTCGTGGTCGAAATCATCCTGGGCAATGATGGTGAAGCCGCAGCGGCGGCACGGCTCGGAGATGGTCAAGTGCAGATCGCCGATCGCCAGCTTGCGGCCGATCCATTCCGTCTCCGGGAACGATCCTTCGACCGGCGCCATGTCGACGACAATGTTGGGGCGGAAGCGTCGCGGATCGGGCACGCCTTCGGGGTGCAATGCCTTCAGCCGTGCCAGCGAAGCCGTGGTCAAAAGGTGGATCGGGGCCTTGCGGTAACGCTCGGCGGTCAGCGGTCCGGAATAGCCAGGCGCCGCGTGTTCCCTCCGAAACGGCCGGATCGAGGCCGCGAAGCCGAGATAGGCGGAAACGGCGCGATCGCTTTCGGCTCCTGGCGCCGCCAGCCAGTCGCCGCCCGGAATGGCAACCTCCAGTTCACGGGTTGGCGACAACCGGGTCCTGATGCGCGGTACCTTGTGCCATTTCGCATCGCGGTCGGGTCGCGCGATTTCGTTGTCGGTGGCATCGACGAGACCGAACATGCGGTCGCCGTCGATGCTTTCCTGATCCACCGAAATCGCGTCCAGGCGTTCGCCGGCGAGTGAACTCGCCGGGTAGCGCCAAAGCTCGGTGACCGAACCCACCGCGACTGTCGATTGCATCAGCTTTTCTTGTTCTGCCGGTTGGCGATCAGGTCCTCGACGACGGCCGGATCGGCGAGTGTCGAGGTGTCGCCGAGGGTCGAAAAATCGTCCTCGGCGATCTTGCGCAGGATGCGGCGCATGATCTTGCCCGAGCGTGTCTTGGGCAGGCCGGGCGCGAACTGGATCTTGTCGGGCGAAGCGATGGCGCCGATCTCCTTGCGGACATGGGCAATCAGTTCCTTGCGCAATTCCTCGCCAGTCTGTTCGCCGGCCATCAGCGTGACGTAGCAGTAGATGCCCTGGCCCTTGATGTCGTGGGGGTAGCCGACGACGGCCGCTTCCGAAACCTTGTCGTGGCTGACCAGCGCGGATTCGACTTCCGCCGTGCCCATGCGGTGGCCGGAGACATTGATGACGTCGTCGACGCGGCCGGTGATCCAGTAATAGCCGTCGGCATCGCGGCGGCAGCCGTCGCCGGTGAAGTACTTGCCCTTGTAGGTCGAGAAATAGGTCTGCACGAAGCGCTCGTGGTCGCCATAGACGGTGCGCATCTGGCCCGGCCAGGAATCGGTGATGCACAGATTGCCGTCGGCCGCGCCCTCCAGCACCTTGCCTTCGCCGTCGACCAGCTGCGGCTTGACGCCGAAGAAAGGCCGCGTCGCCGAACCTGCCTTGAGGTCGGTGGCGCCGGGCAGCGGGGTGATCAGGATGCCGCCGGTCTCGGTCTGCCACCAGGTGTCGACGATCGGCACCTTGCCGTTGCCGACGACGTTGAAATACCACTCCCAGGCTTCCGGATTGATCGGCTCGCCGACCGAACCCAGCACGCGCAGCGACTTGCGCGATGTCCGGGTGACATGGGTATCGCCGGCGCCCATCAGCGCGCGCAATGCCGTCGGCGCGGTGTAGAAGATGTTGACCTTGTGCTTGTCGATGACTTCCCAGAAGCGGGACTGCGACGGATAGTTCGGCACGCCCTCGAACATCAGCGTGGTGGCGCCGTTGGCAAGCGGCCCGTAGACGATATAGCTGTGGCCGGTGACCCAGCCGACATCGGCGGTGCACCAGTAGATGTCGCCGTCATGGTAATCGAAGACATATTGGTGCGTCATCGAGGCATAGACGAGATAGCCGGCGGTGGTGTGCAGCACGCCCTTCGGCTTGCCGGTCGAGCCCGAGGTGTAGAGGATGAACAGCGGATCCTCGGCCTTCATCTTCTCAGGCTTGCATTCGGCTTTCACTGAAGCGACTTCGTCGTGGTACCAGACGTCGCGGCCCGGCGCCCAGCCGACCTTGCCGCCAGTGCGGCGCACGACGACAACCTTGTTGACCATGACGAAATTCTTGGCGGCGATATCGATCGCCTTGTCGGTGTTCTCCTTCAGCGGGATGGCCTTGCCACCGCGCAGGCCTTCGTCGGCGGTGATGACGAAGGTCGATTCGCAGTCGACGATGCGGCCGGCGAGCGCGTCGGGCGAAAAGCCGCCGAAGACGATCGAGTGGATGGCGCCGATGCGCGTGCAGGCAAGCATCGCATACGCCGCTTCCGGGATCATCGGCATGTAGATGGTGACGCGGTCGCCCTTCTTGACGCCGTGCTTTTTCATCACATTGGCGAGCCGGCAGACATGCTCGTAAAGCTCGTTATAGGTGATCTTCTTGTCGTCGTAGGGATTGTCGCCTTCCCAGATGATGGCGGTCTGGTCGCCGCGCTTCTTCAGGTGGCGGTCGATGCAGTTGTACGAGACGTTGGTCAGCCCATCCTCGAACCACTTGATCGAGACCTTGCCGTCGAAAGAGGTGTTCTTGACCTTGCTGAAGGGCTTGAACCAGTCGATGCGCTTGCCGTGCTTGCCCCAGAACTTATCCGGGTTCTTGACGCTGTCGGCATACCAT
Organism: Mesorhizobium sp. P2_F8; assembly: GCF_056403655.1. Taxonomy (NCBI): domain Bacteria; kingdom Pseudomonadati; phylum Pseudomonadota; class Alphaproteobacteria; order Hyphomicrobiales; family Phyllobacteriaceae; genus Mesorhizobium; species Mesorhizobium sp. P2_F8. Next base: position 616,938 of record NZ_JBFUFB010000001.1, on the reverse strand, counting down.
TTCAGGTAGGTGTCATTGTCGATCAGTGCGTTTTTCTTCCACGCCGGCTGGACGCGATGGACATGAACCTCGGACATTCTTCACTTTCCTCCCGAACCAATCCGCCGGCTTGAAACGCCGGCGGGATCGCGGCGACGCGGCCGCGAATTCGGCGGCATTATTACCAGTTCCTCCGTTACGGCAATATTAGACATTGGGTTTGCGCGGCGGGATGCCGCAGACAGACTGTCGCCCACTGTCAGCACTCAAGCGATGCCGCTGCTAACTGCATGTTTTCGCGCGGAAAACCCGTTCTTGATCAGGAAAAATCAATAGACAGTTAAGCAACGGCGCGCACAATCCAGCGTTGGGAGGAACGGAGACTCAACCAAGGGACCGTCCAAGGGGGACTGCAATGCACGACCATTCCGAAATGGACCTGATGCTTAGGGGATATGGCCTGACCACGGCCAAGATTCTTTACCATTTTCCCGATCATCCGCACCTGCTGCAGAGCTACATCTGGCAGGACTACGACATCGCTCCGAAGTTTCCGGTGCTGATCCGGTTCATCGAATTCTGGAAGACGAGGCTCGACGGCCCCCTGCATTCGGTTGTCTACACGCATCAGAAGCTGATCGCGCCGAACGAATGGCGCAAGGTCGACGGCGAGTTCGTGCTGCATTAGGGTCAAAACTCAATCGACCGTCTGGCCGAGATTGGTGAAAAGCAGCGGTCGGGTCGTCCTATTCCGTTGTCAGTTCCTCGATACTCAGGATCTGAGGGTCTCCACGCGTAAATATCTCGCCGTACCATGACACTTTCTCATGGGTTGGCAGAAGAAGAGGTGACGCCTTTCGGCCTAACAGGGCGCGCTCCATAGCTTCGCCAAAAGTGTGGCCCATTAAGCCTATGCCGGGCATGTCCGGGAAGACCGCAAACACCCGCCCCTCTCTATCGATATAAAGGCTTTCATGACCACTGTGAGCGCTGGCAAAGCAGGCCAACTCCGTCTGAAGCAAGTCTCCAATTTCGAAAATTTCTTGGTAGCCTTCGTCTGTAGACCAGCGAAAGAGGACGTCGCTCCGGGCGCATTCCAGCCCCGGGCCGAGCTCGCCGACATTGAGGCCACCGAACCCGCTGACAATGGCAGCCACCGGATGATTGGCCGGAACCGCTGGGGATACGGGCACGTTGCGCCCGGGAAACCATCCGGCTGCGGCAAATATCGGCAAAACAGCAGTCGGAAGAGTTGTCATTCCGCATTATGGTCGGTGGTTCTAAGGTCCGCAACGGGTGGAAAGCGGACCTTAGTGGTGGGCGAAATGCTCGTGTCGTCTGTCGCCTAGCGGACCTTTTAGACCGCCGGCGGGTTCAGCCGGGCGAAACCTTCCTGGCGGCGATAGGGGAAATATGGGTAGGGTGCGGTGACTTCGCTGGCCGCGTCGAGTTTCCCGATCTGCTCCGGCGTCAACGTCCAGCCGATGGCGCCGAGATTTTGGCGCAGCTGTTCTTCGTTGCGGGCGCCGATGATGACCGAGGACACGGTCGGGCGCTGCAGCAGCCAGTTGATGGCGATCTGCGGCACCGTCCTGCCGGTTTCTTCGGCCACCGCGTCAAGGGCATCCATGACCCGGTAGAGATGCTCGTCCTCGACCGGTGGGCCGAAGCTGGCGGTGTCGTGCAGCCGGCTCTTTTCCGGCAGTTTTGCTCCCCGGCGGATCTTGCCGGTCAGGCGGCCCCAGCCGAGTGGGCTCCACACCAGCGCGCCGACGCCCTGGTCGAGGCCAAGCGGCATCAGCTCCCACTCGTAGTCGCGGCCGACCAGCGAATAGTAGACCTGGTGCGCGACATAGCGCGGATAGCCGTGCCTGTCGGCTTGTGCCAGCGACTTCATCACTTGCCAGCCTGAGAAGTTGGAGACGCCGACATAGCGAAGCTTGCCGGAGCGCACCAGCTCGTCCAGCGTCGACAGCACCTCCTCGATCGGCGTGCCGGCATCGAAGGCATGCAGCTGCAGCAGGTCGATGTAATCGGTGCCGAGCCGCCGCAGAGCATCGTCCACGGATTTGATCAGCCGCGAACGCGACGAGCCGTAGTCGGCCGGGCCGTCGCCCATCGGCAGCGAGGTCTTGGTCGAGATCAGCACGGCATCGCGGCGGCCCTTTATCGCCTCACCAAGCACTTCTTCCGACGCGCCGTTCGAGTAGACGTCAGCGGTGTCGAACAGATTGACGCCGGCTTCGAGGCAGATGTCGACCAGCCGCCGCGCTTCCCTGGCGTCGCTGTTGCCCCAGGCGCCGAACAGCGGGCCGGAGCCGCCAAAGGTTCCCGCGCCAAATGAGAGTGCGGGCACTTTCAGGCCCGATGCACCGAGACGTCGATAGTCCATTTTCGTGGCTCCTGGTGGTTTGGAAAGGGATGTCGAAGGCGATCCGGTTTGGCCGGCTTTACGAGCGGACCGAGAGAGGCTCGCCGATCGTAGGGCTGCGATCGAGACGCAGTGCCAGTCCCGCCACGGCGAGTGCGGTGAGCGGCAGCAGGGCGGCGATCCAGGTGAGCGAACCCAAGCCGAGGCCCTGGGCGATCACCGCGCCGCCAAGCCAGGCGCCGGCGGCGTTGCCAAGATTGAAGGCGGCGATGTTGAAGGACGAAGCAAGGCTTTGGCCCGCACCTTGCGCCTTCTCCAGCACCCACATCTGCAGCGGCGCCACGGTGGCGAAAGCGGCGGCACCCAGCAGGCCGACATAGATCACGGCCATCACCTGGCTGTGGATGGCGAAGGTCATGGTTGCGAGCACCAGGGCCAGCACCACGAGGCTGCCCAGCACGGCCGGCACCAGCCAGCGATCGGCGACCTTGCCGCCGGCGATATTGCCGGCGATGAGACCGCCGCCGAAGACGAGCAGGATCGGCGACACGGCTGCTTCGCCAAAACCGCTGATCTGCGTCAGCAATGGAGCAATGTAGGTGAAGACGGCGAAGACGCCGGCATAGCCGAGCACGGTGGTGGCGAGGCCGAGGAGCACTGGCGTGCGCCGCAGCACGGCGAGGTCGGCGCGCAGGTCGCTCTTTTCAGGCGCCGTCTGGCTGCGCGGCACCAGAGCCAAGATGACGGCGAAGGCCGCCAGGCCAACCACGGTTACCGCCCAGAAGGTCGCCCGCCAGCCAAAGGCCTGGCCGAGCCAGGTGCCGAAGGGCACGCCGAGGATGTTGGCGATGGTCAGGCCGGTGAACATCAGCGCGATCGCCGAGGCCTTCCTGTTGGGCGCGACCAGCCCGGTGGCGACCACCGAACCGACACCGAAGAAGGTGCCATGGGCAAAGGCGGTGATGACGCGGGCGCCCATCAGCGTCCAATAGTCGGGCGCCAAGGCACAGGCGAGATTGCCAAGCGTGAAGATTGCCATCAGCGCCAGAAGCACGGTCTTGCGCGGCCAGTTGCCGGTGGCGATGGTCAGCAGGGGCGCGCCGATGACGACGCCGAGCGCATAGCCCGAAATGAGCTGGCCGGCGGCCGAGATCGAGACGCCGAGATCCTTGCTGACGTCGAGCAGCAAACCCATGATGACGAATTCGGTGACGCCAATGCCGAAGGCGCCGGCAGCGAGGGCGTAAAGAGCAAGAGGCATGGCGATTTCCACTTCTATGAGGAAGAGCGCCGTCCCGCGCCCCGACCCGAAAGATTGTGTCGCCATGCATTGTGAACCAGACTTGCGCCGGGCACATTTTCTGTGAAATAGATTCACAGATGGCTAGGCCCGACATCAATCGCTCCGGCGAGATCGAAGTGTTCGTGCGCGTCGTCGAGGAAGGTAGTTTCTCTTCCGCGGCACGCGCGTTGCGCATGACGCCGTCGGCGGTCAGCAAGCTGATCGCGCGGCTGGAGGCTCGGCTTGGCGCGCGGCTGGTCAGCCGTTCGACGCGAAAACTGCAACTGACACCGGAAGGCACCGCGTTCTACGACAGCGGCATGCGCATCCTGGCCGACATGGCGGCGGCCGAGCAGGAAGCCGCGGCAGGGGCGGCGCCACGCGGACGGCTGCGCGTCAACTCCTACGTTCCCTTCGGGGTGCATCGGCTGATCCCGCTCCTGCCACGCTTTCTTGAACGTTACCCCGAGATTTCGGTCGATCTGGTGCTGACTGACAGTGTCATCGACCTGATGGCGGAACGCGCCGATGTCGCCATCCGCGCCGGGCCGCTCGGCGAATCGCGGCTGGTGGCGCGCAAGCTCGGGCAAAGCCAGGTGGCGGTCGTTGCAGCACCTTCCTACCTCCAGACGCATGGCACGCCTCTAACACCGGCCGATCTCGACAGGCACAACCGCATGGGCTTCGGTTTCGTGCGGCATGTCGACGGCTGGCCGTTCCGTGACGCGGCTGGCAACGCCATCATGGTTCCGATCACCGGCAACACGCTGGTCAGCGATGGCGAGGCGATGCGGCTGATGGCACTGGCGGGCGCGGGCATTGCCCGGCTGGCGCGCTGGCACGTGGCAGCCGATATCGGGGCCGGCCGGCTGGTGCGGTTGCTCGAGGATTTCAATCCGGGCGACGAGGAGGCCACCCACGCCGTCTATGTCGGCCAGGGCCGGCATCTGCCGGCGCGAGTGCGGGCCTTTCTCGATTTCCTTGGCGAGAGCGTGCGGCTGACCTAAGGCGAGACGGCTCTCGGGAGTTCGTGGGCTCCCGAGGTGTCTGTGCTGGCGGCGGCTATGCTTTCGGCGTGAACGGCGCCGGGCGACGGCCGGCGGCCTGGCGCTCCACCATCCAGCCGGGATATTCGGCCGGCAGGGCGCTGACCTCATCGAGACGGACAAGATCGTCGGCGTCGAGCTTCAGCTGGGTGGCGGCAAGGTTCTGTTCGAGCTGCTCCATGCGGCTGGCGCCGATGATGACGCTCATCACGAAGGGCTTAGCCAGGACATAACCGAGCGCCACCGTGGCAACGCTCACATCGTGCTTCCCAGCGATCTCGCGCATGACGGCGACGGCCGCCCAGGCGCGCTCCTCGTTGACCGGCGGAAAGTTGAGGGAGGCACGGCGGCCCTCGCCATTGCCGGGCGCGCCGGGGCCGTATTTGCCGGACAGCAGGCCTCCGGCCATCGGCGACCATACCATCAGGCCAAGCTTTTCCTCATTGACGAGCGGCACGATTTCGCGCTCAAGATCGCGGCCGGCGATCGAGTAATAGGACTGGATGGTCTCGAAACGGGCAAAGCCCTTGCGGTCGGCGATGCCGAGCGCCTTGGCGATGCGCCAGGCCTGCCAGTTGGAAACGCCGACATAGCGGACCTTGCCGCTGGCAACCAGATCGTCGAGCGCCCGCAGCGTCTCGTCGATCGGCGTCACCATGTCGGTGCCGTGCAGCTGATAGAGGTCGATATGGTCGAGCTGCAGCCGCTCGAGGCTGGCATCGACCGAGTCCATGATGTGGCCGCGTGACGAGCCCCGCTGGTTGGGACCGTCGCCCATGGCGCCATGCACCTTGGTGGCGATGACCACCTTCTGCCTGTCGACGCCGAGATCCCTCAGCGACTGGCCGAGCAGCCGTTCGGACTCGCCGAACGAGTAGACGTCGGCTGTATCGAAGAAATTGACGCCGGCGGCGAGCGAGCGCGCAACGATCTCGTTGACGCCCTTCTGGTCGAGGCTGGCGATCAGGCCCCATTGGGCGTTTTCGCCGGCGGCGCCAAAGGTCATGGTGCCGAGGCAAAGTTCGGAGACGAACATCCCCGTATTTCCAAGCTGGTTGTAACGCATAGTGGAGGCTCCAGGAGAATGGTGATGACACCAAGCAAATAGGAACGATACGTTTCGTTTCCAGTGTTGGTACAACGAGGCTGCCAGATTGGCCTAAAGTCCGCGGTGTCAGCGGCTGCCGAAGATCGCCGAGCCGACCCGGACGCTGGTGGCGCCGAAGGCGACCGCCGTCTCGTAGTCGCCGGACATGCCCATCGACAGTTTGGCGACGGCGGCCTCATGCGCAATCTTCTCCAGCAAGGCGAAGTGAGGACCTGGGTTCTCGTCGGCCGGCGGAATGCACATCAGGCCTTCGATGGCGAGGCCGTGGACACCACGGCAGCGGGTGACGAAGGCGACCGCATCGCGCGGTTCGATGCCGGCCTTCTGCGGCTCGGAGCCGGTGTTGACCTGGACATAGAGCTTCGGCGCGCGGCCCTGTCTGGCGATCTCCCTGGCGAGTTCGACGGCGATCTTGTCGCGATCGACCGTCTCGATGACATCGAACAGCGCCACCGCCTCCTTTGCCTTGTTCGACTGCAGCGGACCGATCAGATGCAGCTCGATGTCGGCAAAAGTCTCCTTCAGCGCCGGCCATTTGCCTTGCGCCTCCTGCACGCGGTTTTCGCCGAAGACGCGCTGGCCGGCCTCGATGACCGGGCTTATGTCAGCGGCGTCAAAGGTCTTGGAAACCGCGACCAGCGTTACCGCGCCAGGATCGCGGCCGGCTTCGCGCTCGGCGGCGGCGATCTTGGCCTTGACCGCGAAAAACTGCTGAACGGCGTCACCCATATGCAAATCCCGCTGTTTTGATCCGCGTTTTTGACCGACGCGAGACCCATATGGTTGACGGGTTTGCCAAACCATGGTGAACACCCGGACCATATCCAATGAACTGCCGAGCTGTCGCCCGCAGTTCGCATGCTTTTAAGTGAAAAACGTCCCATGGCAACCGAACGATACAATCCGCGCGCGTCAGAGCCCAAATGGCAGAAGGCCTGGGACGCCAGGAAGCTTTTCGAAGCGCATAATGACGATCCGCGCCCGAAATACTACGTGCTGGAAATGTTCCCCTATCCGTCGGGGCGCATCCACATCGGCCACACCCGCAACTACACGATGGGTGACGTGGTGGCGCGCTACAAGCGGGCCAAGGGCTTCAACGTGCTGCACCCGATGGGCTGGGACGCCTTCGGCATGCCGGCCGAGAACGCGGCGATGCAGAACAAGGTCCATCCCAAGGAATGGACCTACCAGAACATCGCCACCATGCGCGAGCAGCTCAAGGTCATGGGCCTGTCGCTGGACTGGGCGCGCGAATTCGCCACCTGCGATGTCGACTACTACCACCGCCAGCAGATGCTGTTCCTCGATTTCGTCGAGAAGGGCCTGGTGACGCGCAAATCCTCCAAGGTCAACTGGGATCCGGAGGACATGACCGTTCTCGCCAACGAGCAGGTCATCGACGGACGCGGCTGGCGTTCGGGGGCGCTGGTCGAACAGCGCGAACTGACGCAGTGGTTCTTCAGGATCACCGATTTCGCGCAGGACCTGCTGGATTCGCTCGACGGCCTCACCGAATGGCCGGAAAAAGTGAAACTGATGCAGCAGAACTGGATCGGCCGCTCCGAGGGCCTGCTGATTCGCTGGCCGCTGGCCGACGCCATCGGCGGCGAGCATGAGCTGGAAGTCTATACGACAAGGCCCGACACCATTTTCGGCGCCTCCTTCATGGCTGTCGCCGCCGATCATCCGCTGGCCAGGAAGGCTGCCGAGACCAATCCGGCACTGGCCAAGTTCATCGACGAGGTCCGTCATACGGGCACCTCGGTGGCGGCGCTGGAGACGGCTGAGAAGAAAGGCTTCGACACCGGCATCCGCGTCGTTCACCCGTTTGACGAAAGCTGGACGCTGCCGGTCTATGTCGCCAATTTCGTGCTGATGGAATACGGCACCGGCGCAATCTTCGGCTGTCCGTCCGGCGACCAGCGCGACCTCGACTTCGCCAACAAATACGGCCTGCCGGTGATCCCGGTGGTGATGCCGGAAGGCGAGAATCCAGGGAGCTTCCAGATCATCGATGAAGCCTATGTCGGCGACGGCGTCATGATCAATTCGCGCTTCCTCGACGGCATGAAGCCGGATCAGGCGTTCGACGAGGTCGCGAAACTGCTGGAGCAGAAGACCATCGGCAACCGGCCGATGGCTGAGCGCAAGGTGAATTTCCGCCTGCGCGACTGGGGCATTTCGCGCCAGCGCTACTGGGGCTGCCCGATCCCGATGATCCATTGCGAGGATTGCGGCGTGGTGCCGGTGCCGAAGGCCGACCTCCCGGTCAGGCTGCCCGACGATGTCGATTTCGACCGGCCGGGCAATCCGCTCGACCGCCATCCGACCTGGCGCCATGTCAAATGCCCGCAATGCGGCAAGGATGCGCGTCGTGAAACCGACACGATGGATACGTTCGTCGATTCGTCGTGGTATTTCGCACGCTTCACGGCGCCCAGAGCGTATGAGCCGACCGATCCCAAGGCAGCCAATGAGTGGCTGGCGGTCGACCAGTATATTGGCGGCATCGAGCACGCGATCCTGCATCTGCTCTATTCGCGCTTCTTCACCCGCGCCATGCGCGAGACCGGCCATGTCGATCTGGCCGAGCCGTTCAAGGGCCTGTTCACGCAAGGCATGGTGGTGCACGAAACCTATCGCGTCGGCTCGGCATCGAATGGCCGCTGGCTGGCGCCTACGGAAGTGCGGCTGGAGGACGACGACGGCAAGCGCCGCGCCATCGACATCGCCACCGGCGAGGCGGTGACGATCGGCCCGCTGGAAAAGATGTCGAAGTCGAAGAAGAACACGGTGAGCCCGGAAGACATTACCGACGGCTACGGCGCCGACACGGCGCGCTGGTTCATGCTGTCGGACTCACCGCCCGAGCGCGATGTCGAATGGACCGACGATGGCGCCGCCGGAGCGCATCGCTTCATCCAGCGCATCTGGCGCCTGGTGTCGACCGCGGCCGAGACGCTGGCCGGCGTCGGGCCCGTGGCGGCCAATGCCGGCGAGGCGGGAGCGGTCTCCAAGGCGGCGCACAAGATCCTGAAGGCGGTCGGCGAGGATATTGAGAAGCTCGCCTTCAACCGCGCCATCGCCCGCATCTACGAACTGGCCAATGCGCTGACCACGCCGCTCAACGATGTGGCCGAAGGCAAGGCTGATGCGGCGCTGAAAGGCGCTTGCCGGCAGGCCGTGGAGATACTCGTGCATCTGATCGCGCCGGTCATGCCGCATCTGGCCGAGGAGTGCTGGGAAACGCTCGGCGGCACCGATCTGGTCGCCGAACGGCCGTGGCCGGTCTTCGATCCGGCACTGGTTGTCGACAACGAAGTCACCTATCCGGTACAGGTCAACGGCAAGAAGCGGGGGGATTTGACAATTGCCCGCGACGCGGACCAAGGTGCGGTCGAAAAAGCGGTACTGTGTCTCGACTTCGTGCAGAAAGCACTCGAAGGTAAGGCTCCGCGCAAGGTGATCATCGTGCCGCAGAGGATCGTCAATGTCGTTGCCTGACCGAAAGACAGAGCTGGGCCGTTTGCTGCGCCGCGTGGCGCTTGCCGGCCTGCTCGGCTCGCTTGCGCTGGCCTCGGCCTGCACGGTGCGGCCGCTCTATTCAAGCGCGCCGCTGTCGACCAGCTCGACTGGCAGCGCCAATTCCGAACTGGCGTCGATCGGCATCAAGCCGGTCAACACGCGTTTCGGGCAGCAGGTGCGCAACAATTTGATCTTCGGATTTGGACGAGGCGCCGGCGAACCGGCCTCGCCGGCCTATTCGCTCTTCCTCGGCGTGGGCGAAGCCGTCGAATCCGCGGCACTCGTGCAGGTCGGAACCGACGAAGACGAGCCGACGGCCGGCTCCGTGACGTTGACCGCCAACTATACGCTGAGCGATGCCAAGACCGGTGCAAAGATCGCGTCCGGCAGGCGCTCGATCACCTCGTCCTTCGACAGGCCGCGTCAGGAGTTCGCCGCATACCGGGCGCAGATCGATGCCGAGAACCGTGCCGCGCGCGAACTGGCCGAAGCGCTGCAACTGTCCATCGCCCAGGACCTAGTCAAGTACGGCAAGACGGCCGGCTAGCGCATCATCGTTTCGAACGCTCTCGCCTCAGAAAGCGGGTATGACGGGCAATCGTGACATTGATCACGCGCGCCCAAAGTCAGACCGCCGAAATTACCGCAGAGATAGCGCGCCTCACCCCTTGTGGCTCCCCAAGGCAGATTGCGCCGGCGTGAGTGCTGCTTGAGAACGGTCGCTCGTTGCGACCGGTACGATGACATTGCTGTCCCAAGATCGTCGACGATCGCGCCGCCGGGAAGCAACTGTTAACCACTCGCTCCCTATTGCTCGGCAGGTGTTTCAGAGCGAGTCGTGAGAATGGAATCCAAGCGTTTTTCCCGGGTCAATTCATTGAAGGCAACTTCTCCCGATGACCCTGGGGTAGAGCGTTTCGAGGGCGTGAGTGGCAGGGCCGGTCGGCAAGCTCCTTCAGCCGCGACAGGCGGCCATGATCGCCCAACTCACCAGGGACAGGACGGCCGGCAGTCCGGCATACACCAGGCCGGCTATTCCGCGCGGGTTGTTGATCTTGGCGGCAGCAGGCGGCCCTATATGGAGCCGAGGGTTGACCATGGGACGAGCCACGCGTCCCCGAAAATCGGCGACATCGAAAGTCCTGCCTGGCAGGAATATTTCTTCCTCGCGCCCAACGTGCGTTTTACGCGCACGCCTGACTACGAGACCAAGAAGCATCGCCAGCAGAGCGACCCTGTCGTCGAACAGGGCGCTCCAGACGCGCTCCCAACGCAGCAGGCCGTCACACAGCCCATCGTTGACAAGGCACCAGTTGCTCCCTCGCTGCTGGCATTGCCGGTTTCGGTGAAAAGCCGCAATTTGGAAACAGCCCGGTTGCAGGGCAGCAGCGAACCGGCCGCATCAAGGACGTCGCCGCCGGCTGCAGCGTCTGCTGCGCCGGGGCGTGCCAACGACAAGGCACGACGTGCGCCGTCGGTACCTCCGATGACCGCAGCAGCGGGACGAGCATCCGTGCGCATGGCAACCGTCCCTGCAGGTAGCGCGGCGACTAAGACAGCCAACCCCGAGACACTGCGCTGGCCTCATCTCTCCGATCACGCCTTCTTCGAGGTCATGGCGCCCTACCTTGTCGACGTCTCGTCCCAGGCCCGGCCAGCCAGCCCGGCCACTCCGGCGCCGGCAGCCGCTGCGCGAATTGGTATCAACCCATCGATGGCGGCCGACGCCACCTCGCTGTTTCGTGTCATCGAATGGCTTCCGGGCCAGCCCTCGAAACCTTCACCCGATGTCTGGCCGTCCAACTCGAACGAAGCTGTCGCCCAGCCGCACGTGCCGGCGAGCAATGCGCCTCTGCAGGCAGAGACCGCCGCAATCCCCGCTGCGGCAAGGGATGCCGTTGCCGTGCCAATCGTTCGGAGTCGAGACGTCGCCGTGCGGGCCGCGTCCACGTCCCCACGCTTGCCTCTGGCCGGCAAAATCGCGCCTTCAATGGCGGGGGATTCCTATCAGCTCCCCTCCGAAGAGTTGTTGCAGCAGCCACCGGAGGGGCAGGGGTTCTACATGTCGCAGGAGCGGCTCGAGCAGAACGCCGATCTTTTGGAAAGCGTGCTCGAAGATTTCGGCGTGCGCGGCGAGATCATTCATGTTCGCCCAGGCCCAGTCGTCACGCTCTATGAGTTCGAGCCAGCGCCTGGTGTCAAATCCTCTCGTGTCATCGGGCTCGCCGATGATATCGCCCGCTCCATGTCGGCGGTTTCGGCGCGAGTCGCCGTCGTGCCTGGCCGCAATGTCATCGGCATCGAGCTTCCGAACGAGATGCGCGAAACGGTCTATTTCCGCGAGCTGATCGAATCGGAAGGCTTCCGCAAGACCAGCTGCAAGCTGGCGCTTTGTCTAGGCAAGACGATCGGTGGCGAGCCTGTCATCGCCGAGTTGGCGAAGATGCCGCACCTGCTCGTGGCAGGCACCACCGGCTCCGGCAAGTCGGTCGCCATCAACACGATGATCCTGTCGTTGCTCTACCGGCTGAAGCCGGAAGAGTGCCGCCTGATCATGGTCGACCCCAAGATGCTGGAGCTCTCCGTCTATGACGGCATCCCGCATCTTCTGACCCCGGTCGTCACGGATCCCAAAAAGGCGGTCACCGCGCTCAAATGGGCAGTGCGCGAGATGGAGGACCGCTATCGCAAGATGGCGCGGCTCGGTGTGCGTAACATAGACGGCTACAATGAGCGCGCGGCTGCCGCCCGCGACAAGGGCGAGACGGTCGTGATGACCGTGCAGGCCGGCTTCGAAAAGGGCACCGGCGAGCCGCTTTTCGAACAGCAGGAAATCGACCTCGCGCCGATGCCCTATATCGTCGTCATCGTCGACGAGATGGCCGACCTGATGATGGTCGCCGGCAAGGAGATCGAAGGCGCCATCCAGCGTCTTGCGCAGATGGCGCGTGCTGCCGGTATCCACCTGATCATGGCAACGCAGCGCCCTTCGGTCGATGTCATCACCGGCACGATCAAGGCCAACTTCCCGACCCGGATTTCCTTCCAGGTGACGTCCAAGATCGACAGCCGCACCATCCTGGGCGAACAGGGCGCCGAACAGCTGCTTGGCCAGGGCGACATGCTGCACATGATGGGTGGCGGGCGAATTTCGCGCGTGCATGGTCCGTTTGTTTCCGATGCGGAAGTCGAGCATGTCGTGGCGCATCTGAAGGCGCAGGGCCGCCCCAAATATCTGGAGACCGTGACAGCCGACGAGGATGAGGAAGAAGCCGAAGGCGATCAGGGTGCGGTCTTCGATAAGGGATCGGTTGCAGTCGAAGACAATGATTCCATCTATGACGAGGCGGTCAAGGTGGTGGTGCGCGACAAGAAGTGCTCGACGTCTTACATCCAGCGCCGCCTCGGTGTCGGTTACAACCGCGCCGCATCGCTGGTCGAGCGCATGGAAAAGGAAGGGTTGGTCGGTGCACCCAACCATGTCGGCAAACGCGAGATCATCATGGGCCGGCGCCCGCAGATGAGCGCGCCTGACGATGACGGCACCGATTGATCGGCAGGCGCGCCCTTGCCGACGTCTTCGGGAGCACAATAAAAAAGGCCGGTTGCCCGGCCTTTTTATTGGAAGCGGTGTGACCTCAGCCGATCGCTATGTCAGCCGATCGCCATCTCAGCCAATGGATTGGCCGGTCTTTGCCCAGTCGGCGAGGAACTGTTCCAGGCCCTTGTCGGTCAGCGGGTGCTTGACCAGTGCCTTCAGCGTCGCCGCCGGCACGGTGGCGACATCGGCGCCGATCAGTGCTGCCTGCTTGACGTGGTTCACGGTGCGAACCGAAGCCACCAGGATCTCGGTCTGGAAATCGTAATTGTCGTAGATCTGCCGGATCTCCTGGATCAGTTCCATGCCGTCGACGCCCATGTCGTCGATGCGGCCGACGAAGGGCGAGATGAAGGACGCACCGGCCTTGGCCGCGAGCAGCGCCTGGTTGGCCGAGAAGCACAGCGTGACGTTGACCAGGCGGTTCATCTCGGTGCGGATCGTCTTGCAGGCCTTTAGGCCGTCGAGCGTCAGCGGCACCTTGATGCAGACATTGTCGGCGATCTTTGCCAGAACCTTGGCCTGCTGCATCATCTCGGAATATTCGGTGGCGGTGACTTCAGCCGAGACCGGACCCTTGACGATGTCGCAGATCTGCTTGGTGACCTCGGCGATCTTGCCGCCGGATTTCAGGATCAGCGACGGGTTGGTGGTGACGCCGTCAAGCAGGCCCAGATCGTTGAGCTCACGGATATCCTTGACGTCTGCGGTGTCGACAAAAAATTTCATGGCGGTCTCCTGACGATTTCGTCGTGCTGGGAAAGGCACGTTCAGCGTTGCCCTTTGATCTAGACCAAAGTCGGGGCAAGGTCACGCTTCATGATCGAAGATTCGCCCTTTGTCGCAGCCGCACCCGTGCTGGTGCCGATGCCCGCCGAACGCCCCTACACCTATGCAGTGCCGGCCGGCATGCGCGTGGTGCCGGGCTCGATCGTGCGCGTGCCGCTTGGCCCGCGCCAGGTCGCCGGCATCGTCTGGGATGGCGCGGTCGAGACGGTCGACGCGAAAAAACTGCGCCCGATCGAACAGGTTTTCGATTGCCCGCCGATCGACCGCGCGATGCGCCGCTTCGTCGACTGGGTGGCGCAGTACACGCTGTCGCCGCCCGGCATGGTGGCGCGCATGCTGCTCAGGGCGCCCGAAGCTTTCGACCCCGAACCATGGATCGAGGGGCTGCAGCGCACCCTCTTGACGCCCGACCGGATGACGGGTGCGAGAGAGCGCGTGCTGGAGACGGCCGAAGGCGGACTTGCCTGGACGCGCTCCGGCCTGGCGCACGCGGCAGGCGTGTCGTCGACGGTGATCGATGGCCTTAGGGCGCAAGGCGTGTTCGAGACGGTGATGATCCCGCCGCGCCCGGTGGTGGCCGCGCCCGACACAAGCTACGCCGTGCCGGAATTGATGCCGGACCAGAGCGACGCGGCGCGGATGCTGCGCGCCAATGTCGCGGCCGGTGTGTTCAATGTCGCGCTGCTCGACGGCGTCACCGGGTCGGGCAAGACCGAGGTTTATTTCGAAGCGGTGGCGGCCGCCCTCGACCAGGGCAAGCAGGTGCTGATCCTGCTGCCGGAAATCGCGCTGACGCACGCCTTTCTCGAGCGTTTCCAGCAACGTTTCGGCGCCAAGCCGGGCGAGTGGCATTCGGACCTGCCGCCGCGGATGCGCGAACGCGTTTGGCGGCAAGTGGCGGAAGGCGGCGTGCGCGTCGTCGCCGGTGCTCGCTCGGCGCTGTTCCTGCCGTTCAGGGAGCTTGGCCTGATCGTCGTCGACGAGGAGCATGACCCGGCCTACAAGCAGGAAGACCGCGTCTTCTACAATGCACGCGACATGGCGGTGGTGCGCGGCCATATCGGCAGCTTTCCGGTGGTGCTGGCGTCGGCAACGCCATCGGTCGAAAGCCGGGTCAATGCCAGCCAGGGCCGCTACAACAGGGCGGTGCTTTCCGCCCGCTTTGCCGAGGCGGCTCTTCCTCATCTCAAGGCGGTCGACATGCGGCGGGCGCCGCCGGCACGTGGCGGCTTCCTGTCGCCGGTGCTGCTCGACCAGATGCGCCAGACGGTGGGGAAGAAGGAGCAATCGCTGCTGTTCCTCAACAGGCGCGGCTATGCGCCGCTGACGCTGTGCCGCGTCTGCGGCCATCGCTTCGGCTGCCCGGTCTGCTCGGCCTGGCTGGTCGAGCACCGGTTTCGCGGCCAGCTGGTCTGCCATCATTGCGGGCACAATGAGCGCCGCCCCGAAGCCTGTCCGGAATGCGGTACGCTGGACCATCTGGTCGCTTGCGGACCCGGCGTCGAGCGCATTGCCGAAGAGGTCGTCGCGCATTTCCCGGACGCGCGCACCATCGTCTTGTCGTCCGACCTGATGGGCGGCGTGCGGCGGTTGCGGCTGGAGCTGGAAGCGATCGCCAATGGCGAGGCAGACATCGTCATCGGAACGCAGCTTGTCGCCAAGGGTCACAACTTCCCGAACATGACTTTGGTTGGCGTCGTCGATGCCGATCTCGGCCTCGCCAATGGCGATCCGCGCGCCGCCGAGCGCACCTTCCAGCTGCTGAGCCAGGTGACCGGCCGCGCCGGCCGGACCGGCAAGAAGAGCCTCGGCCTGCTGCAGACTTTTCAACCCGACCATCCGGTGATGCGGGCGATCGTCTCCGGCGACGCCGAGGCTTTTTACGAGCGCGAGATCGCCGAGCGCGAACTGGCGGCCCTGCCGCCGTTCGGCCGGCTCGCCGGCGTCATCGTCAGCGCGGTGACGCGGGCCGAAGCCGAAGGCCACGCACGCGGCCTGCGCCGCGCCGCACCCGAGGCCACCGATCTTTTCGTGCTGGGACCGGCGGAGGCGCCGCTGTCATTGCTCGGCGGGCGCCACCGTTTTCGCCTACTCATCCAGGGTGAACGGCGCGCCGACATGCAAGGATTCATCCGCGCCATGCTGGCCAACGGGCCAAAACAGCGCGGCTCGGTCAGGGTGCAGGTCGATATCGACCCGCAGAGTTTTTTGTAAGGGCGCGATTCCTCCAAGCCGGCAAGACAGGAAGATCACACATGAAAACCCTCGGCCTTCTGGGCGGCATGAGCTGGGAATCGACCGCCATCTACTACCGGCTGCTCAACGAGATCGTGCGCGAGCGTCTCGGCGGCCTGCATTCGGCCAAACTGCTGCTGTGGTCGTTCGACTTTGCCGAGATCGCCGAGCGGCAACATCATGGCGACTGGGACGGCGCCGGCGTGCTTCTGGCTGACGCGGCACGCAAGCTTGAGGCGGGCGGCGCGGAGGGCCTGCTTCTGTGCACCAACACCATGCACAAATTGGCCGACCAGGTGCAGGCGTCGGTATCGATCCCGTTGATCCACATAGCCGACGCTACCGCAGTCGCCGTCAAGCGTGCCGGCATGCAGCGCCCGGCGCTGCTGGCGACGCGCTTCACCATGGAACAGGATTTCTACAAGGGCCGGCTCGCCGACAAACATGGGTTGCAGCCCATTGTGCCCGATGCCGCCGGCCGCGACATGGTGCATCGCGTCATCTACGAGGAACTGTGCCAGGGCGTCGTCACCGAAACGTCGAAAGCGGCCTACATCGCCGAGACCGAACGCTTAAGGCGAGAAGAAGCTGCCGACAGCGTCATCATGGGCTGCACCGAGATCACCATGCTGATCGGCCAGCCGGACTTCGACATACCTGTCTTCGACACGACGCGCATCCATGCCGAGGCGGCGGTGGCCTTCATGCTGCCCTGAAGCAATTCGAGGGAAATCGCGCAGCGATTTCTCTTGGGAAGTCAGAGATCAGGGCTGGATGGCGACAGTGCCGCTGCCGACCACTTTCAGCTTCCATCCGTCTGCCTGCGTGCCGGCGAGATTGAGATGCCCGGCCAGGAAATACAGGCGATCGGTGTCGGGGCCCTTGGCGGTGCAGAAGCGATCCTGCAGATAGGACGGAGGCGTCGCCTGGTAGTAGAGGTCCGCCTCGATGCTGGCAGGGCGTGCGCCCTTCGGCAGATCGGCAAGCGGTATCGAGTAGCTCAGCGTGTCGCTGCCGCCGGATACGTAGTCGGGATCGTCCTCGACGGCGGTCCCGCCGACATCGACGGCGAGTTCCTCATCGGCCCCCAATGCCTTGGCGATTTCGAGCCGGCTTTCGACCGGCAGGAAGCCCGCCGGCAATATCCGGTTGTCCTTCACCTCCGTGCAGATCGACAGGAAGCTGGTCGTCAGTTCGCCCTCCGGCTTGGATTGCGCATTGCAGACCGGATTGGGTGTGTCGGCGGGCGGCGTTGAGACCAGTTCCTGATAGATCTGAACCTGATCCTGTCGCGTGATCTTCTGGTAATGCGGTTGATGCGGCCGTTCGCCAGGGTGGACGCGGCCGGAACAATCATCCTTCCACCAGAGCTCGCCATCAAGCGGCTTGCCGTCGGCGCCGACGATCACACCGGCAGCATTTGTGCGACCGGAGACCCAAAGCTGCTCGCCATTCTGGTCGAGCACGCTGAAGGTGAGAAACGCACGCCGGAAACCCACCCCGGAGGGAAACTTGTGACCGGCCAGGTTCTTCACCGTCACCTTGGCGTCAAGCGCGTCGGCGGTCATGGCAAGATCGCTGACGGCCACGGTGGCGGTTGCCTGCGAGGCCTGGTCCAGCATCGCCTGCTCGGTGAGGACGAGAGGATCGAGCGCCTTCTTGCCCATCATCGGATCGCGCGTCCGGATGCCGAAAACTTCGGGAAACTGCTGCGCCATCTTGACCAGGAAGACGTTGAGACCGACGAGCGTGTGGCGGGCAAATCCCTCGCGAACCGAAAGATCCGGCGCGTTGCTGGACTCGGTCTGCGGGAAATTGAGATTTTCCTGGATGCTGGCGATCTTGCTCATCGTCGGCGATCCGTCCTGTTCCGTCGATGGCATGTGACAACCCTGGCAGCTGCGCGGCGTGGCGCCGGCACCCAGTGGAAGCGGTCCGTCCGGAGTGCTGCCGGTTCGATAGGCGCTGAACGCCCATTCCGGATAGGTCGTCTGCTCGTAGATACGCGCCAGGGTGTTGGTGCCCTGCAGAACCGGCAAATGAACCGTGTGGCACGTCCCGCAGACCTCGGAACTCATGATCGTGGCGTCGTGGACCGGTTTGATGCCGAGTGCTGTATGCATCGGCCCGACTTCCGGTTTCTCGAAGGGGCCGATGAGCGTATCGGGCGAACCGACCATGAAGCTGCCGGTGAAGGTCTTGGCAAAGCCCGTCGCGTGCGGATTGAGCAGCGCCTGCCGCTCGTCGACGCAGGCGTTCTGCGGCTGATCGCCGAGCGGGTCGCTGGCCTTGCTGTTGAGCACCATGCGGTGACAGGATGTGCAGGTGATGCCATCGCGGGCAAGCATGCCGTAATTGGCGTGCGCGGCACTCGGATTGTCGGCCGGCCAGGGCGTTGCATCGACCATGTCGCGCGTGAACAATTCGCATTTGCCCGAGCGCGCCTTCTCGTCGATGTGAAACTGCCGTTCCCCTGCGATGCCGTGGCAGCCGAGGCAAACGTCCTGCACCACACCGGACATTTTGGGGTGAAAGCTTTGGGTTTCGCTGGCCAACTGCGCGAAGAATATCGGGTCGCGGCCTCCCAGCCCCATCGGCGAGGTTCGCCAGGTCGCCAGCGGAGACAGATTAATCAAGCCATCGCCATGTGGGTTTGGCTTGGTCATGTCGAACTGCAACCCGGTGCTGCCGGCATCATGACAGCCCAGGCATTGGCTCGAGGTCAGGAACGTATCGGACGCATCGGGACCCTTGGCCCCGACCCAGGTGTTGTCGTAGGTTTCGGAAGGCATCCGCGAGACCGTCTCATAGGTCGGCATCTCGCGGACATAGGCCTGCAGCGCGGCGATCACGTCGGCGTTGGGACTGTAGAGCGGTTGGCCAAGACGCGGGTTGGCATTGACCGGCAAAACGACGGTCTGGTGCAAGGTTTCTGCCGGCGCTCCCTTGAAGAAATCCTGAGCGAGATAGTTGAGCGGCTTGCCCGGCTCGCCCGCGATGTTCTTGGGCGATGCGAAAGTCAGATTGTCGGCCGCCGAGGCGTGGCAGTTCATGCAGTACTGGGCGAAGCCCATGTTGGGCAGGCTGTTGTTGTCGGCTGGCAGGGCTGGCCAATCTGGTGTCCAGCCGCTCTGGCTGCCAAAGCCGTACCAGCCCCAGAACCAGCCGTCGTAAGAGGCGCTGGCATCGCGGATCATGATCGCGGCGCCGCTGGTTGGAAAAAGTTTGAGAGGATCGACCGTCCGGCAATCCGACGCCGGCTCCGAAAACATCTCCTTGACCATGATGGCACCGTCGGGAACCGGCGGCGGATGATCGACCTCGCCTTCGGCGGAGCGATTCTTGCGAAGCCAGTCCGTCATCTCCGGCGAATACCAGATCATGACAGGCGCATGGGTTCCGAAATCCTTGCCCTGCCAGGCGCCGTTGACCAAGGTCGCGATGCGGGGTCCGGCCTGGCGCACATATTTGTCGTGCACCCATCCGGCAGCTTCGTTGCGATAACAGTAACTGCCGAGATACTGGTTGAGCTTGTTCTCGTAGTCGCCCAGGGGCAGCGCCGACGGCTTCTTGATCGTGGCCTCGAGCTGCTGGCAGAGCAAGGGATCGGCGGGAGCCATGGCCGTCGGCCGTTCGGCGATACAGTCCGCGCGCGCACCCTGCGCGATCCCGGCAAGGGCGGCCGCTGCGATCCAGATGCTGGCCAGATGCAATGTCCGACAAAGATCCGGCATGATCGTCTCCGAATTTAGAGATCCCGCCTGCCGCACTCCCGTCCGCGCAGATTTCACAGGTGATCGCACAACATGTGAAGTTGCTAAAATAAACAAGAAGTCGACGAAAGGAACATTCGAAGCAAAATACTTGCGTTACGCCGCGGCAAGACAGCGATCTATACTATCGAAGAAATTGTCCGCGTATCTCTTGTCCAAGGAATTGTTTCCCTGCCAACCGAATCGGCTGCCAAGTCGCGGCTTCCAAGCGTGAAGCTCGTATCAGGCGGCGGCATTCCAGGGCGGCCTTGCCGAACCCCGCCTTTCCGGCTGCGCGCTTGACTTCCGCCATTGGCGACATTCAATGCAACTAGAATTGCGTGAGGGGGAAGCAAGATGGATTTTGCGTTTCCATGGCCGATGAGCCAGGGTGAATGGCTGGCGTGGTCGAGCGCCGTCGTCACCACGCTGCTCGGACTATTGTTTTTTCTGGCGCCCAGCCTGGCCTTTCGTATCCTGCGTTTGCAGGTCAAGCCCGAGAAGGTGGCGGCGATCGCCGAGGGGCGCGGCAGGATGTCGGGCTTCTATCTCGGCGTCGGCCTGTGCTGCATCCTGCTGGCGCAGCCGTTGATCTACATGACGCTTGGCTTCTCCTGGCTGTTCACTGCCTTCGGTCGGCTGCTGTCGATGATGTCGGATGGCGCTAATACGCCTTTCAATTGGGTGTCCATTGTGGTGGAATTGGCATTGGCGGCGTTGCCGCTCGCCTTTGCCTTCGGCTTTCTGCCTTGAATCCCCGGGGTTTCCGGGGCGGAAGGCGGGACTCTTTTGCCGGATGCGACAATAGTGCCTGAAAACCATGCGGAACGACGCATTGCGGTCTTAAAATGCCTGTGCTAGACGGCAATCGACTTTCGGCCGGGGATAGCGGAAGCCGCGTCTCCGTGCTTGGAAAAATGCAGTAAGGTCAAAGATTTAGCCAGAGTTTTTGCTCGCGCCAACAATCTGCGGCCTGTCAGACAAGAGAAAAGACGGTCCGTGGCCCAATCGTCATCGCCAATCTCAGGTGTCGCAGAACGCTACGCGGGTTCGCTGTTCGAACTCGCCCTGCAGGCAAATTCGGTCGCCAAGGTCGAGGCAGACCTCAACAGTTTCGAGGCGATGCTTGCGAGCAGTGCCGACCTTACCCGGCTGATCAACAGCCCGGTGTTTTCCAGCGAGGATCAGGCCAAGGCCATCGCGGCGATCGCCGACAAGGCAGGGATCACTGGCCTCACCGGCAATTTCCTGCGCGTCGTGGCCCGTAACCGCCGTCTGTTCGCCATCCCCGGCATGATCAGGGCGTTCCGCCAGATCGCCGCCGAACACCGTGGCGAGACCGCTGCTGACGTGACGTCGGCGCACGAGTTGACTGATGCCCAGCAGAACGAACTCAAGGCGGCGCTGAAGGGCGTTGCCGGCAAGGACGTGGCCATTTCAATCACCGTCGATCCGTCGCTGCTCGGCGGGCTGGTGGTCAAGATGGGCTCGCGCCAGATCGATACGTCGCTCAAAACCAAACTCAATTCGCTCAAGCTTGCACTGAAAGAGGTCGGCTGATGGACATCCGCGCCGCGGAAATTTCCGCAATTCTGAAAGACCAGATCAAGAATTTCGGCAAGGAGGCCGAGGTCTCCGAAGTTGGACAGGTGCTGTCCGTCGGTGACGGTATCGCCCGCGTCTACGGCCTCGACAATGTCCAGGCCGGCGAAATGGTCGAATTCCCCGGCGGCACTCGCGGCATGGCGCTCAACCTCGAAGCCGACAATGTCGGCGTCGTCATCTTCGGCGCCGACCGCGACATCAAGGAAGGCGACATCGTCAAGCGCACCGGCGCCATCGTCGACGTTCCGGTCGGTCCGGGTCTGCTCGGCCGCGTCGTCGACGCGCTCGGCAATCCGATCGACGGCAAGGGCCCGATCAAGGCAGTCGAGCGCAAGCGTGTCGACGTCAAGGCGCCCGGCATCATCCCGCGCAAATCGGTGAACGAGCCGATGTCGACCGGCCTCAAGGCCATCGACGCACTGATCCCGGTCGGCCGCGGCCAGCGCGAACTGGTCATCGGCGACCGCCAGACCGGCAAGACCGCCATCATCCTCGATACGATGCTCAACCAGAAGTCGGTGCACGACAACGGCCCTGAGAAGGAAAAGCTCTACTGCGTCTACGTCGCCGTCGGCCAGAAGCGCTCGACCGTGGCGCAGTTCGTCAAGGTGCTGGAAGAGCGCGGCGCGCTCGAATATTCGATCATCATCGCCGCCACCGCGTCCGACCCGGCGCCGATGCAGTACCTGGCGCCGTTCGCCGGCTGCACCATGGGCGAGTATTTCCGCGACAACGGCATGCATGCGTTGATCAGCTATGACGATCTGTCGAAGCAGGCCGTCGCCTACCGCCAGATGTCGCTGTTGCTGCGCCGCCCGCCGGGCCGCGAAGCCTATCCCGGCGACGTCTTCTACCTGCACTCGCGCCTGCTCGAGCGCGCCGCCAAGCTCAACGACGATCTGGGCGGTGGGTCGCTGACCGCCCTGCCGATCATCGAGACGCAGGCCAACGACGTGTCGGCCTATATCCCGACCAACGTGATCTCGATCACCGACGGCCAGATCTTCCTCGAAACCAACCTGTTCTTCCAGGGCATCCGTCCGGCCGTCAACGTCGGCCTGTCGGTGTCGCGCGTCGGCTCGGCCGCACAGATCAAGGCGATGAAGCAGGTTGCCGGCTCGATCAAGGGCGAGCTCGCGCAATACCGCGAAATGGCGGCGTTCGCGCAGTTCGGCTCCGATCTCGACGCCGCCACGCAGCGCCTGCTCAACCGCGGATCGCGCCTGACCGAACTCCTGAAGCAGCCGCAGTTCTCGCCGCTGAAGACGGAAGAGCAGGTCGCGGTGATCTTCGCCGGCGTCAACGGCTATCTCGACAAGCTGCCGGTCAACCAGGTCGGCAAGTTCGAGCATGGCCTGCTCAGCCACATGCGTGCGGCGGGCAAGGACGTGCTCGATGCCATCCGCAAGGAAAAGGCGCTGTCGGACGGTCTGCGCGCCAAGCTGAAGGCCGAGATCGACGCTTTCGCCAAGACCTTCGCCTGAGCGAAGCGCCAGTCGGGATGAGACAAGACGGGATCAGGTTTGAAGCATGCCTTCATTAAAAGACCTTCGTAACCGTATCGCCTCGGTCAAGGCGACGCAGAAGATCACCAAGGCGATGCAGATGGTCGCCGCGGCGAAGCTGCGCCGTGCGCAAGAGGCTGCCGAAGCGGCGCGCCCCTATTCGGAGCGCATGGGTTCCGTGCTGGCCAACATCACCCAGGCAATCGGCGGCGGCGGCGATGCCCCGGCGCTGATGACCGGCACCGGCAAGGACGACGTGCATTTGCTCGTCGTCTGCAGCGCTGAGCGCGGCCTGTGCGGCGGCTTCAATTCGCAGATCGCCCGCCTTGCCCGCGACCATATCCGCAAGCTTTTGGCCGACGGCAAGCAGGTCAAGATCATCTGCGTCGGCAAGAAGGGTTTCGATATCCTGCGCCGCGACTATGCGTCGATGATTCTCGATCGTGTCGATCTGCGCGAGGTCAAGACGCTCGGCTTCGTCAATGCCGACGCGATCGCCAAGAAAGTCATCCACCTCTTCAACGAGGGCGGCTTCGACATCTGCACTCTGTTCTATTCGCAGTTCAAGTCGGTGATCAGCCAGATCCCGACCGCGCAGCAGATCATTCCATCCGGTATCGCTTCGGCTCCGGCCGAGGCGGTGGATGGCGGCAGCGCCGTCTATGAATACGAACCGGAGCCGGGCGAAATCCTCTCCGACCTCATTCCGCGCAACATCTCGGTGCAGGTTTTCCGGGCGCTGCTCGAAAACGCGGCCGGCGAAATGGGCGCCAAGATGAGCGCCATGGACAATGCGACGCGCAATGCCGGCGAGATGATCAACAAGCTGTCGATCACCTACAACCGCCAGCGGCAGGCGCAGATCACCAAGGAACTGATCGAAATCATTTCGGGCGCCGAGGCGCTCTAGGCGCGGTTTGCGGGTCATCGACCCGCGAGCGGACCGCGTGAGAAACAAAGGACGAAAAAGGGTAAAGACGATGGCGAAAGCAGCGACCCCCCAGAAGGTAACACCCAAGACGGCAGCCCCCAAGGCCGCAGCCGCGAAGACCGCAGCCCCCGCGAAGGCGGCAAAGGCTCCGGCAGCAGCCGCGAAGGCAGCTCCGGCCAAGACGGCATCAGCACCGGCCAAGGCCGCAGCGACCAAGACATCCGCAGTGGCCACCAAGGCAACCGGCGTTGTCGGCAAGGTCCGCCAGGTCATCGGCGCCGTTGTCGACGTGCAGTTCGGCGATCACCTGCCGGCGATCCTGAACGCGCTCGAGACGACCAATGTCGGCAACCGCCTGGTGCTCGAAGTGGCCCAGCATCTGGGTGAAAACACCGTGCGCTGCATCGCCATGGACTCGACCGAAGGTCTGGTGCGCGGCCAGGAAGTGCGCGACACCGGCGCGCCGATCACCGTTCCGGTCGGCCCGGGCATGCTCGGCCGCATCATCAACGTCATCGGCGAGCCGGTCGATGAAGAAGGCCCGGTCGACGGGATCGAAATGCGCTCCATCCACCAGCCGGCTCCGACCTATGTCGAGCAGTCGACGGAAGCACAGATCCTGATCACCGGCATCAAGGTGCTCGACCTCCTGGCTCCCTACGCCAAGGGCGGCAAGATCGGCCTGTTCGGCGGCGCCGGCGTCGGCAAGACCGTGCTGATCCAGGAGCTGATCAACAACATCGCCAAGGCGCATGGTGGCTACTCGGTGTTCGCCGGCGTCGGCGAGCGCACTCGCGAAGGCAACGATCTCTATCACGAGTTCATCGAGTCTGGCGTCAACAAGAAGGGCGGCGGTGAAGGCTCCAAGGCCGCTTTGGTGTATGGCCAGATGAACGAACCGCCGGGCGCCCGCGCCCGCGTCGGCCTGACCGGCCTGACGGTTGCGGAATATTTCCGCGACCAGGGCCAGGACGTGCTGTTCTTCGTCGACAACATCTTCCGCTTCACGCAGGCGGGTTCGGAAGTGTCGGCTCTGCTCGGCCGTATCCCGTCGGCCGTGGGCTATCAGCCGACGCTCGCCACCGACATGGGCGCGTTGCAGGAACGCATCACCACCACCACCAAGGGCTCGATCACATCGGTGCAGGCGATCTACGTGCCCGCCGACGACTTGACCGACCCGGCGCCGGCGACCTCGTTCGCCCACCTCGACGCGACCACGACGCTCAACCGCGCCATCGCCGAAAAGGGCATCTACCCGGCCGTCGATCCGCTGGATTCGACTTCGCGCATGCTCGATCCGCTGGTCGTCGGTGACGAGCACTATGCCGTCGCGCGCCAGGTGCAGTCGATCCTTCAGCGCTACAAGTCGCTGCAGGACATCATCGCCATCCTGGGCATGGACGAGCTGTCGGAAGAGGACAAGCAGACGGTGGCACGCGCCCGCAAGATCGAGCGCTTCCTGTCGCAGCCCTTCTTCGTCGCCGAAGTGTTCACCGGCTCGCCTGGCAAGCTGGTCGACCTGGCCGACACCATCAAGGGCTTCAAGGGTCTCTGCAACGGCGACTATGACCACCTCCCGGAAGCCGCCTTCTACATGGTCGGCGGCATCGAGGAAGCGGTTGAGAAGGCACAGCGCCTGGCGGCCGAAGCGGCATAAGAAGCGAATAGCGAATAGGGAGTAGCGAATAGGGGCTTATGAGACGAGCGAGTTTCTTCACTACTCGCTACTCACTATTCCCCGTTTGCTAGATTGATCATGGCCGAAGCTTTCAAGTTCGAACTGGTCTCGCCGGAGCGCCTGCTTGTTTCCGAGCAGGTCGAATCCGTCGTCATTCCAGGTGCAGAAGGCGAGATGACCGTGATGGCGCATCACGCGCCGGTCATGACCACGATCAAGCCGGGTGTGGTCACTGTTAAGACCGCGTCGGGCGAGGAAGAGCGTTATGTCGTGTTCGGCGGCTTCGCCGACATCGTTCCGGCTGGCTGCACGCTGTTGGCGGAGTCGGCTGTGGCGGTGAATGATGTCGACCGCGCCGATCTCGCCCGCCGCATCCAGGAAGCCAAGGAAGACGCCGCCGACGCCAAGGACGACGAGGCCCGCAGCAAGGCCGAACAGTTCCTTAGCCAGCTTACGACGCTGGAAGGCGCCATCCTGCCGGCCTAAAATTCGCTTCAGATGAGTGAAAAGCGGGGCCTTGCCTCGCTTTTTTGTTTGGCGGACAGTCCGGCTGCCTTGGGTATGGGGGGTGGCCGATGACGGAAGAAACAGCTGCGCGAGAAACAGCTTCGCGATCCCGCTGGTCGACCGCTTTGGTATCCGCCTTTGGCGGTCCGTTCGGTGGGTTCCTCTGGATCGGCAGCGGCAGACTGGCGGCTGCCAGCCTGGTGGTGGTCAGTGCCATCAGCTTGGCGCCTATCTACATCGGCTTTCCGGTGTTTCCGGGCGTCGATCTGGCTTGGCTGGCCAATCTTTCAGGTATCGCTTCGATGATCGTGTGGGTGGCGCTCGTCCTGCCTTTGCGTCGCGATCTGAGCCGTATCGGGTCCCGCCTCGACTATTCACTTCCTATTCCCAACGCGGCGAAGGCCAGTGTCGGACCATCCCGTCGCAGGTGCACGAGATGGACAGCCACGAGTTCAATCAGCGTCTGACGCTCGGCGTGGTCGCTGGCGAAGCCGGCGAGGTCGAACACGGCCGTCACGGTCTCATTCGCCGGTAGCTGCTGGCTCAAAAGCGCCGTTAATGCCGCATCGAGTGGGTCGGTGAAATGGCCCTCCGGCAAGGTCTTTCCCCGCGCTGCGCAGGCGGCGATCCAGGCGGCGACCACCAGCGTGAGATGGACCATTTCGGTGCCGGCTTCCAGGCACTCCAAGGCCGATGCGACGATGCGTTGCGGCAATTTCTGGCTGCCGTCATTGGCTATCTGCGCCGTACGGTGGGCAAGAGCGGTGTTCGAAAAACGCTCGGTAAGCTCGGGCGTATAGGCTGACGTATCGAGCCCGGCATCCTCCGGCAGCGTCGAAATGGCTTCGACCCACAATGCATCGACGAACTGCCGGATTGCCGGGTCGGCGAAGGCGCGATCGACGGTGGCGTGACCGCTGAGCAGGCCGAGATAGGCGATGCCCGAATGCGCGCCGTTGAGCAGCCTGAGCTTCATGTCCTCGAAGGGGCCGACATCGCTGACCATGGTGACGCCGAACCGTTCCCAGGCTGGCCGGCCCTTCGGAAAATTGTCCTCGATCACCCATTGGCAGAACGGCTCGGTCATGACCGGCCAGGCGTCCTCGACGCCGAGTTCGGCAGCAATCCGCGCCCGGTCGGCGTCGGTGGTGGCCGGCACGATGCGATCGACCATGCTGGAGGGAAAAGCGACCTGGTGCGCGATGTGACTGGCGAGGCCGCTATAGGCCTTCGCTGCGAGCCTGGCATCGCCTGATTGGGCGAGCCTGGCATCGCGCAATTCGGCGAATGCGATCAGCAGCCGGTGCAGCGTCGCACCATTGGCCGGTAGGTTGTCGCAGCAGAGCACGGTGAAGGGCGGCGTGCCGGCGGCGCGTCGCCGCGCAAGCGCCTCGGCGAGAAAACCATGCGCTGTCTTCGGCATTTGCGGATTTGCCAGATCGTGGACGATATCGGGATGAGCGATGTCCAGCCCGCCGCCGGCGGCCCTGAGATAGGCCTTTTCGGTGATCGTCAACGTCACGATGCGGGTGCGCGGATCGGTCAGCGCGGCCAGCACCGCGCCCGGGTCCTCCGGCGCCACCAGCATCGACGCGATGGAGCCGATGACGCGAAGCTTTTCCTCGCCGCTGCTCCTGATCGCCAGCGTGTAGAGCCCGTCCTGCGGCGAGAGCGCATCGCGTGTGTCGGCGCTGCGCAGTGAAACGCCGACGATACCCCAACTCGTGTCTCCTGCAGCCAGGCAGTCGTCGACATAGGCTGCCTGATGGGCGCGGTGGAAGGCGCCGACGCCGAGATGCACGATACCGGGGACGACGAGGCTGCGATCATACGAAGGAGTCGCGGCCGACGCCGGCAAAGTATGTGCCGTCATCGCGGAAAGGCGCCTGGTTGGCGTGGCGCGGCTAGTCTGGTTGGACGGCATGAGATCGCCTCTGAGATGGGTCGGCAAGCGACGTAACATCCGATTTCTTGCCACACAATGGCAGGAAAAGTCATCATACAACAATCCAATTTTTGTATGTTGACATTATTTCTTGCCGACCCTACCGATAGCGGCCCTGGGAGGATCGTCGTGGCACTGACCAATGCGGATTTGCTGTTTCCCGCCGACGCGCATTCGCGCTCCATCGCCCGCGATCTCTATGCCGGGATCAAGGACCTGCCCATCGTCAGCCCGCATGGTCACACCGATCCGCGCTGGTATGCGCTGAACGAGCCGTTCCCGGATCCGGCGCAATTGCTCATCGTGCCCGACCATTACATCTTCCGCATGCTGTTCAGCCAGGGCGTTGGCCTCGAGGATCTCGGCGTGGCGACCTTGGACGGCGCGCCGGTGGAGACCGATGGCAGGGCGATCTGGCGTCGCTTTGCCGAGAACTATTTCCTTTTCCGCGGCACGCCGACCCGGCTGTGGTTCGACCATGTGCTGGCGCATCTGTTCGGCATCGACGAACCGCTGAACGCGGCGACTGCCGACCGTCACTACGACACCATCGCGACGGTGCTGCAATGGGAGAATTTCCGCCCGCGCGCGCTGTTCGAGCGCTTCAACATCGAGGTCATCGCAACGACGGAAGGCGCGCTCGACGACCTCCAATGGCACCAGATGATCCGTGACAGCGGCTGGGAGGGCAAGGTCATCACCGCCTATCGGCCGGACGCCGTCGTCGATCCGGACTTCGAGGGGTTTTCGGCCAATCTCGACAAGCTTGGCGAAATCACCGGCTGCGACACCGGCAACTGGGCTGGTTATCTCGATGCCCACCGTCAGCGGCGCGCTTTCTTCAAAAGCTATGGCGCGACGTCGTCCGATCACGGCCATCCGACGGCCGAGACCGCCAATCTTTCGGATGCGGCGGCCGAGGAACTGTTCAACCGTGTGCGCCATGGTTCGGACGATGAACGCGAAAAGCGGCTGTTCCGCGCCCAGATGCTGACCGAAATGGCCAAGATGAGCCGGGATGACGGGCTTGTGCTGCAGATCCATCCCGGTTCGTGGCGCAACCATTCGCCGTCTATTTTCCAGAAGTTCGGCCGCGACAAGGGTTTCGATATCCCGACCCGAACCGACTATGTCACGGCGCTGAAGCCACTGCTTGATTGCGTCGGCCTGGAACGGGACCTGACAATCATCCTCTTCACGCTCGACGAGACCAGCTATGCGCGCGAACTGGCACCGCTCGCCGGCACCTACCCGGCGCTGAAGCTCGGGCCGGCCTGGTGGTTCCACGACAGCCCGGAAGGCATGCGCCGCTACCGCGAGATGACCACCGAAACGGCCGGCTTCTACAACACCGTCGGCTTCAACGACGACACCCGCGCCTTTCCATCGATACCGGCGCGCCATGATGTGGCGCGGCGGGTCGACTGCGCGTTCCTGGCGCGTCTCGTCGCCGAGCATCGGCTGCGCGAGGACGAGGCGCACGAGCTAGCGCGGGACCTTGCCTACACGCTTGCCAAGAAGGCGTACCGGCTCTGAACCGGTGGGAAGCGATGCTCTCGATCTGGCGCGAGCCTCGTGGTCCTCGGGCTTGTGACCTATATTCCGGCCATCTCGCTCTGGTTGCCGGCGTGTTCAAATAGGGGGCGACATGGCATCGGATACCGCAACCGACCTCAGGGTCGAGAGAAAACCAAAGCTGTCGGAGACCGTCGTCGCGGCGATCCGCAAGCAGCTGCAGGCAGGCGAGATCCTGCCCGGCCACAAACTGCCGACCGAAGGCCAGCTGACCGAGACCTTCGGCGTCAGCCGCACCGTCATCCGCGAGGCCCTGGCCAAGCTTGCCGCCGACGGGCTGGTCGAGCCGCGCCAGGGCGCCGGCGTCTTCGTCACCGAGCACATCTCGACGATGTTCGGCGCGCTGGCCGCCGACATGGGCAGCAAGGATTCGATCGCCCTCAACGTGCTCGAAGTGCGCCTGGCGATCGAGATCGAATCGGCCGGGCTCGCCGCCATCCGCCGCAACGCCGCGCAGGAGGCGGCGGTCCAGGAAGCCTTCTTCGAGTTCGAACGGCTGCTGCTCGCCAGCGAGCCGACCGGGCCGGCCGACCTCGCCTTCCACCGGGCGATCGCCAGCGCCACCAACAATCCCTTCTATGTCGAGATGCTCGACGTGCTCGGCCGGCGCGCCATTCCGTGTGACGTGACCTCGCCCTGGTCGACCGAGCTGGTGCAATCCGACACATATCAGCGCGGGCTGCAGCGCGAGCATCTGGTGATCCTCAATGCGATCACGTCAGGCGACGCCGAAGCCGCGCGCGAGGCGATGCGCGCGCACCTCAGCGCCAGCCAGCAGCGCTACCGCGAGCGGCTGCATGCAAGGCAGGTCTTCTATGCCAGTTCGGTCAAGGGCGCTGCCGGCGAATGACCCATCTCAAGTCAGGACTGCAATGAGCCAGAGCCATACCGACTACACATCGCGCTTCGCCATCGATCCTGTTGCCGCGGCGGCGATGGGAACCGACGAACTGCGGCACAATTTCCTCATCGACGACCTGTTCCAGCCCGGTCGTATCAGCCTGACCTACACCCACTACGATCGCATGATCGTCGGCGGCGCCGTGCCGACTGACGCACCGCTTCAGCTGGAGGCGATCAAGCCAACTGGGACCAAGGATTTTCTCGACCGCCGCGAGCTCATCGCCGTCAACATCGGTGGCGCCGGTGTCGTCACGGCCAGCGGCCAACCTCATGAATTGCAGGCGCGCGACATGGTCTATCTCGGGATGGGCAGCAAGGACGTCTCATTCGTCTCGGCGGACAATGCCGCGCCGGCCAAATTCTACCTGCTCAGCGCGCCGGCGCATCAGGCCTGGCCGAGCCGGCTTATCCGCATCGGTGACGCCAAGCGTCTCGACCTCGGCAGCAAGGATAGCTGCAACGAGCGCTCGATCTTCCAGTTCATCCATGCCGAGGGCGCAAGAACCTGCCAGCTCGTGGTCGGCATGACGCAGCTGGCGCCGGGCTCGGTGTGGAATACAATGCCCTGCCATGTGCATGACCGGCGCATGGAAGCCTATCTCTATTTTGACCTGGCCGAGACGGCGCGCGTTTTCCACTTCATGGGCGAGCCGGACGAGACCCGTCATATCGTCATGGGCAACGAGGAGGCGGTGCTGTCGCCGGGCTGGTCGATCCACTCTGGCACCGGCACTTCGAACTACGCCTTCATCTGGGCGATGGCCGGCGACAATGTCGACTATACCGATGTCGACCCGGTGGCAGTGGACGACTTGCGGTGAGCGACCTTTCCGCCTTCAGCCTGGCCGGCAAGCGCATCCTCGTCACCGGCGCCAACACCGGCATCGGTCAAGGCATAGCCGTCTCGATCGCGCGTGCCGGCGGCGCGGTGATCGGCGTCGGCCGCTCGTCGATGGACGACACGGCAAGCAAGGTTGCCTCAGCCGGTGGGCAATTCGAGGCGGTAAGCGCTGACCTTGCCGACACGGCAGCCGCCGGCCCGATGCTGGAACGGATCTGGGACGAAAGCGGCCCGCTCGACGGGCTGGTCAACAATGCCGGTATCATCCGGCGCGCCGATGCCGTCGATCTAAGCGAGACCGACTGGGACGACGTCATGGACGTCAATTTGAAGACGGCCTTCCTGCTCTGCCAATCCTTCGCCAGACGCGCGCTTGCTGGCGGACGGCAAGGCAAGATCGTCAACATCGCTTCGGTGCTGAGTTTCCAGGGCGGCATCCGCGTCGCGTCCTACACCGCCTCGAAACACGGCATGCTCGGCATCACCCGGCTGCTCGCCTGCGAATGGGCGGCAAAAGGCATCAACGTCAACGCCATCGCGCCCGGCTATATCGAGACAAACAACACGCAGGCGCTGCGTGCCGATCCCGACCGCAGTGCCGCTATCCTGGCCCGTATCCCTGCCGGGCGCTGGGGCGTAGCGGAAGACATTGGCGACGCCGCCGTCTTCCTGCTGGCGGCGGCATCGAACTACATGCATGGCGCGGTGGTGCCGGTGGATGGCGGCTGGCTGGCGCGATGAGGAGATGACGATGGCTGAGCCGAAGATCTTCGCGCATGCCGGCGAGGGCGCCTGGACGGCGACACCGGATGGCAACAGGCGGCGCGTTCTCCTGCACACCGATGAACTGATGATGGTCGAATTCGGCTTCGACAAGGGCGGAGTCGGTGCCCTGCATTCGCACCCGCATGTCCAGGCGAGCTATGTCGCGGAGGGCCGCTTCGAGGTGACCATCGATGGCCGAACCGAAATCATCGCGGCTGGCGGCAGCTTCATCGTGCCGTCCAATCTGGTGCACGGCGTCAAGGCACTGGAGGCGGGGCGGCTGGTCGACAGTTTTACGCCGCACCGCGCCGATTTTCTCGCCTAGTCCAGGACTTGCTTAGCCAAGGCTGGGAGATCGAGCGCGCGGAATGACCCGCGCCCCAAAGAGGCGCGGGTTGTTGCCTGGGCGCTTTTGGCGCCGCGGTACTCAAGACATGACCGCAGGATGTGGAGCCTGCCGTATCATCGTGAACATAGGTTTAACGCGCCGTACAACCGATGGCTGTTCCAGAGCGGTTTCATCGTTTCACGGAAACGGAGAACCGCTCTATCTCTTTGTTTTGACGCAATTCCCTGAGGGAAAGCGCTACGCGCTTTTCCCGGGAAACCGTTTGACACTTTTTTTGGAATTGCTCGAGGTCAGGTGATGTGTCGGAGCAGGCTGAAAATCCGCTCGAACGTCTTGCCGTAGGGCGGACGCAGCAAGCCTCCCGCGCTCAGCCGCGACTGCAGGAAAACCGGCTTCTGCTTGCTGAAGGTGCGGAAACCCCATTCGCCGTGATAGGCACCCATGCCGCTGGCACCGACGCCGCCGAAGGGCTGGTTCTCCTGCACCAGATGCAGCATGCAGTCGTTGATGGTGACGCCGCCGGCGACGGTCTCGCGCAGGATGCGTTGACGGTTGCCGCTGTCGCGCCCGAACCAGTAAAGCGCCAGCGGCCGGTCCGCGCGGTTCACATGGTCGATCGCCTCGTCTATCCCTGCATACTCGACGATCGGCAGCACCGGCCCGAAAATCTCCTCGCGCATCAGCCGCAGGTTCGGGCCGGCATTGCGGACCAGGGTTGGCAGCAACTTCCGGCTGGCGGTGCCGAGTTCCTCGCCGGCCGGGTTGATTTCGACGACATCGGCGCCGGTATCGCGGGCCTCAGTGATCATCTCGCGCAGGCGCTGGTGGTGCCGGTCACTGATGATGGCGGTATAGTCGGGATTGTCGCGCAAGGTCGGGTAGAGCCGCGCTATTGCCGTCGCGAGCTTCGCGGCGACGGTGCCTGCCTGCCCTTGCGGCACCAACAGATAGTCCGGCGCGATACAGGTCTGCCCGGCATTCAACAGCTTGCCATAGGCGACGCTGGCTGCCGCCGCATCGAGGTCGCAGGACGGATCGAAGATCGCCGGCGACTTGCCGCCGAGTTCGAGCGTAACCGGGGTCAAGTTGGCGGCGGCGGCGATCGCAACCTGGCGGCCGACCGCGGTCGAACCGGTGAACAGCAGATGATCGAAAGGCATCGACACGAAGGCCTTTCCCATCTCCGCATCGCCGGTGATGACGCTGAGTTCGTCGGGCGCGAAATGCGCGCCGGCCAGTTGCGCCAGCAACGCCGAAAAAGCCGGCGTCAGTTCGGACGGCTTGACGAGCACGCGATTGCCGGCGGCGAGTGCCGCGGTTACCGGTGCGACGGCAAGCTGGAAGGGATAGTTCCAGGGCGAGACGATCCCGACGACACCGAGCGGCTGCGCGACGAGGCGGTTTCTGCCCGGCAGGAACGGCATGGTGGTGGCAACGCGACGCTCGCGCATCCAGCCTTTCAGATGGGATAGCGCATGGCGGATGCCGGCGCGCACGACAAACAGTTCTGCCAGGCGCGTCTCGTGCGCGGAGCGGCCACCAAAGTCCGCGTCGATCGCCGCACAGATATCAGCCTCATGCCGTTCAGTCAGCGCCAGCAGGCGCTTCAGGCGGTCCTTGCGGACGCCAATGTCCGGGAAAGGCTGCGCCTCGAAGGCGGTACGCTGCAGCTGAAACCGCTCGCCGAGAGCATCTTGTCTGGTCTGCAGCATAGAGCGTCCTCCCTGGCCTTGGTCTGGACAAGCTTACATCGCAGCAGGTTAGGGAATCCAGCGGGGTGCAGGTGTCGCAGGGGAAGGGACAGCTTCTGCCTCTAGCATGGGGCCCATCGCCGCGGATGATGCAGCCCGACGATGTCAACGAACCGAGGTTCCCGCAAAGGGCCGTTGTGGTTGGATGATGGCTGCGCTACTCCAAAGCGTCACGCGGAGAGTCGTTTTGATCGGTTTCCACATCCTCTCCAATCCATCAGAAATCGTTTCCGGCCCGGTGTCCGACTGATGCAGGCACAGGCAGCGAGCGTTCGGGCCGAGGACCCCAAGCGGCGCGTCCTGAAGGACGTGTTCGGCTTCGATGATTTTCGTCCCGGCCAGGCCGATGTCATGGACGCGCTGCTGGCCGGGCGTCATGTGTTGGCCGTCATGCCGACGGGTGCAGGCAAGTCGCTTTGCTAC
Organism: Mesorhizobium sp. P2_F8; assembly: GCF_056403655.1. Lineage (NCBI taxonomy): Bacteria > Pseudomonadati > Pseudomonadota > Alphaproteobacteria > Hyphomicrobiales > Phyllobacteriaceae > Mesorhizobium > Mesorhizobium sp. P2_F8. The sequence continues at coordinate 582,469 of NZ_JBFUFB010000001.1, read as the reverse complement.
CAGGTGCCGGCGCTGGTTCTGGGCGGGTTAACCATCGTCGTTTCGCCGCTGGTGGCGTTGATGCAGGATCAGGTCGCCGCCTTGCGGCTCGCCGGCGTCGCCGCCGATACGATCAATTCCTCGATCGACCGCGAGGCCAATGTCGCCGCCTGGCGTCGCGTCGCGGCAGGCCAGACGCGGCTGCTCTATCTCGCGCCGGAGCGGCTGATGACCGAGCGGATGCTCGACGCGCTGGCCAGGCTCGACGTCAGCCTGATCGCCGTCGACGAGGCGCATTGCATCTCGCAATGGGGGCCGGCGTTCCGGCGCGAATATGAAGATTTGTCGCGGCTGCGCGGCATCTTCCCCAACGTGCCGATCATCGCGCTGACGGCGACGGCGGACGAGGGCACACGCACCGACATCGAGGCGCGGCTGTTCGCCGAGCGTGTCGAAACCCTGGTGCTGGGCTTCGACCGGCCGAACATCAAGCTTGGCATCGCCGCCAAGCAGGACAGCAAGCGGCAGTTGCTGAGCTTCGTCGAGCGCCACCCCGGCCGCAGCGGCATCGTCTATTGCCTGTCGCGCAAGAAGACGGAGGAAATGGCGGCCTTCCTCGAGAAGAACGGCGTCACCGCGCTCGCCTACCATGCCGGCATGAGCAAGGATGCGCGCGATGCCAACCAGAACAGCTTCATGACCCAGTCCGGTGTCGTCATGGTGGCAACCATCGCCTTCGGCATGGGCATCGACAAGCCTGATGTCGCCTATGTCTTCCACACCGATCTGCCGGGCAGTCTGGAGGCCTATTATCAGGAAATCGGCCGCGCCGGTCGCGACGGGCGACCAGCCGAGGCGCATATGCTGTTCGGCCTTGGCGATATCCGCATGCGGCGGATGTTCATCGACGACGAGGATGCGCCGGCCGAGCACAAGAGGCGCTCGCATGGCCGGCTCGACACGCTGATCGGCTATTGCGAAACAGCGCACTGCCGCCGCCAGGTGCTGCTCGGCTATTTTGGCGAGGAAGCGCCGCCTTGCGGCAATTGCGACACCTGCCTCGACCAGGCGCCGCGCGCCGATGGCGGAGCGGAGGCGCGGATCATCTTGGCGGCTGTCGCGCAGAGCGGAGAACGCTTCGGTGCCGGCCATGTCATCGATATCCTGCTCGGCCATGAAACCGAGAAGGTGCTGGCCAGGAACCACCAGAGGCTCTCAAGCTTCGGCAGCGGACTGGAGCACAAGAAGGATTTCTGGCTGTCGCTGATCCGGCAGCTCGTCGCGGGTGGTTTCCTGATACCGGATCCCAGCGGCCATGGCGGCCTCGCCATCGTCGAAAAAGGCCATGCGCTTGGCCGTGGCGAAATGCCGTTCCACTACCGCGTCGAAGTGCGCAGCCCCGCCTTGCGCGGCAAGATGCGGTCCGCCCAGGCCGCGGACATGGAAGGCGTGGATGCTTCGCTGCTGGCCGCGCTGAAGACGCTGCGGCTGCGCCTCGCCAAGGAGCGGCAGGTGCCAGCCTATGTGGTGTTTTCCGATCGCACGCTGATCGACATGGCCGAGCGCCGGCCAACCGATCTCGACGCCTTCGCCGAAGTGAATGGCGTCGGGGCGGCGAAGCTCAAGGAATTCGGCCAGGTTTTTCTTGCCGCAATCGCGGGCCACCAGTCGGGTGGCTGAGGGCTGAGGGCCACACGCGTCGGCAGCAGCGCATCTCATTGTCGCACTCTTCGTGCATCCGACGGGAACAGGCGCACTGCCATTTTCCGGCGGCGAAACCGATCCGCAAGCCGGCCATTTTCGTGGCCACCTTACAAATCCGTAATGTCGCGGGGCAGCACCGATAAGCTAAAGATTCCAACAATGAGGCACGGAGAATGCGAAGGGTGAGCATTTGAATGGGGCAATGTCGCCATCGCCGCCGCGGGTTCATCGCAAACGGCAGACCTCCGGCTTTCGACGCGGACTGAACCGATGCGTCCATACGATCAAGTGGGCGGCGCTTCGTTGGATATTCCGCCGCGACATCGCCGCCATCCAGTCCAAACTCGGTGCCGAACCCTTCGCGGCGATCCTCGAGAAGTATCCAGACATTCCCCTGAAGCCCGTCCGATGCTACCTGACGACCTCGCTGAGGCGCGGACATCGCCGGGTCGCCGTCGTCGGTCATTACGTCGCGGCGGCGCAACTCTTCACCGACGCCGCCCTGATCAGGAGCCACACTGGCGGCCAACAGTTGCTGGATCTCTCGACCACGGCGGGCAACGTCACGGTTGAACTGACCGGCCAGGACAAGTTGTACAGGGAGGCTGAATGTCGCCTGCTCCTGCGCCTGGCCGGGCGACCAATCACCGAGATGGGCCTTGCGATTGTGGATAGACCGCTCCTGCGGCTCAACGGGCAGGGACACGTGCTTTGGATAGGTGCGCTCAAGTCCGCATCGGTTGGAGTGCAAGGTCTTGATGATGCGCGCACGCTGACGAAGGCCATGGAAGGACTGCGACCCAAAACACTGTTGCTGCTGGTGGCCCAGGCGCTCGCACGCTCCCTCGACATTTCCGGTCTTGTTGCCGCGTCGAACGCGGGCCATGTCTTTGCAAACGACTTTGCCCTGCGCCACCGCATTTCCGCAGACTACGACAGCTTCTGGGCCGAATCCGGGGGCAGCCGGGTCCACCTGACGATGTTCGATCTGCCCCTTACGAAAACGCAGCGTGATCCGGCTGAATACAAACCGAACAAGCGGGCACAGCTACGCAGGCGCCAGCATCTCGAGCTGGAGATCGCCCGCCGCGTGGGCGAGGCGATCAAGCCATTGCGCCGCACCTGACAACTTTGCAGACCTTGCGAATTCGTACGCCGGCACCTGTCGGAAGCCGTGCCCTGGTCATCAGGCCATTCTAAGCGCGAACGTCTGTTGTGATGCCTGCCCGATACAAAAGCACCGTCACGGTGGCGTCAACCGGTTACACAGGACAGGAAATATCTCCGACCTTCTGGGAGGAGCGGCGTTTCAGCGTACCCAGAGGCTGCGTGGGCGTGTCGTCGGTTGGCTGTAGCGCGGCGACTGGAACGCTCCACGCCTCGCAAGCGGAATAGCGAAATCTTGTGAAGGCAAGGTCAAGCTGCGTTCTCCGTTCTGTATCGGCGACGGTCGGAGACTGGGAGAGATGGATACCATGCACGGGAGGCGTCTGGAAGTCGGCAGGGCATGGATGCGGGGCGGCCCGCGTGCAGGCGCCTGGCTGAGCAGTGAAATGACCACGCAGCGCCACCTCGCGGCGATCCTGGCTTGCGACGTGGTCGGCTATTCGCGGCTGACGGAGCGCGACGAGCGCGGCACGCTCGAGCGGCTGAAGATCTACCGTAAGGACCTCCTCGAACCGCTGGTCTCCGAGCACCAGGGTCGGATCGTCAAGCTCACCGGCGACGGCATGCTGTGCGAGTTCGCGAGCGTCGTTAACGCGGTGACCTCGGCGATGGCGATCCAGCAGGCCCTGGCAGAACACGAGGCGGAGGCGCCCGAGGAAGAGCGGATACGCTTGCGCATCGGCATCAATCTCGGCGACGTAGTCTGCGAGGAGGACGGCGACCTCTACGGGGACGGTGTCAACATCGCCGCTCGCCTCGAAAGCGTCGCCGATCCCGGCACCGTGGTCGTCTCGGGCACCGCCTACGACCACCTTGAGGGCAAGCTCGACTGCGGCTTCACGCCGCTCGGCGAGCTGCGCCTCAAGAATATCGAGCGGCCTGTGCGCGCCTACCGCGTCGAGACAGACGCCAGCGCCTCGGTGGCTGCACCGCCCGCCCTGCCCGAGAAACCCTCGATAGCGGTTCTGCCTTTCACCAACATGAGCGGCGACCCCGATCAGGAGTACTTCGCCGACGGGCTGGTGGAGGACATCATCACGGGATTGAGCCGGGTCAACTCCTTCTTCGTGATCGCCCGCAACTCGTCCTTCACCTACAAGGGCCGGGCGGTGGACCTGCGTCAGGTCGGGCGCGAACTGGGCGTCCGCTACGTGCTCGAAGGCAGCATCCGCAGAGCAGGATCGCGGGTGCGCATCAGTGGGCAGTTGGTGGACGCGATCAGCGGACACCATGTCTGGGCCGACCGCTTCGAGGGCGACTTGAGCGACATCTTCGACCTTCAGGACAAGGTGACCGAGAGCGTCGTCGGCGCTGTCGAGCCGAGCATCCGGCTGCAGGAGATCAAGCAGGCGCGCATGAAGCCGACCGACTACATCAGCGCCTACGACCTCTACCTACGCGCGCTGCCGCGCTTCTACAGCATGACGCGCGAAGGCTTTGCCGACGTGCGCCGGCTCATCAACGAGGCGCTCAGCATCGACCCTGGCTTCAACTTGGCAAAGGGACTCGGCGCCTATATTCGCAGCCTGTCCGTGAGCCAGTGCTGGCACGAGCCCGACGATGTCCGAGTCGCCGTGCGCATGGCGCGCGAGGTCCTGGCGGAAGCGCGCGACGACCCCACGAGCCTGCGCTTCGCCGCGCAGGTGATCGCCTACAGCGCGAAGGACTACGAGATGGCGCTGGGCGCGATCGAACGATCCCTGCTGCTCAACCCCAATTCGGCGCAGGGCCATACCGGCAGCGGCTGGGTGAACGCACATGCCAGCCGCCCGCTCGTCGCGATCGAGCACTTTCACAGGGCAATGCGGCTGAGCCCGGTCGACCCCGAGAAGGGCATCGCACTCTCCGGCATCGGAATGAGCTACCTGATGCTCGAGCGCTACGAGGAAGCGCTGGCATGGGGAGAACGTGCGCTGCACGAGATGCCGAACTACGGCTCCTCGCACCGGGTGGTGATCATGGCGCTGGTCAAACTCAACCGGCTGGACGAGGCACAGGCAGCGGCGCGGCGGCTGATGGAGGCGTTTCCGACCTTCACGCTCACCCTGCAGAGACAGATCAACCCGTGGCTGGACAAGGTGTTCGCCGAGCGTTACGTCGAGGCCTTGGGCATCTCCGGCGTGCCGGAGTGATCGTCGCGCCCGCTTGTCCGAGGGATGAGCGCGTAGAGCAGCCCTGAACAGCCGGCGAGCTCTCTGTTGGGTTCGCGTCGAACTTCCGTGCGGCACCGCCATTTGGAGGGAGCCTAGGAAGTGAAGGCTTTTCAGATGGTTAGAGGGCCCATTGCGAAACTGGCGGAGAGGGAGGGATTCGAACCCCCGATGGGCTTGCACCCATGCCGCATTTCGAGTGCGGTGCATTCGACCACTCTGCCACCTCTCCGCGGTCATGGTCGGCCGTTGCCGGCGCGGCGCACTAGATAACGGCTGAACGGGCAGGTTACAAGGCCAATCCGCGAGTTATTTGGCTTCCGGGACAAGCGGTGGATTTGCACTGGTGCCTGCGGTCAAGCCCACGCGGATTTCCGGCCGCCCGACAGATCCTCGCGTGGCGACGACGGCAACGCCGTGCGGTCGCGTCGACATGGCCAGATGCTTGCCGAGCTAATAACCGCCTTGGCAAACGGCTTCGCCTTGACTTGCACCCAACCTTCGGTTAGGGACAGCGCGCAATCGGCGTGGAGGGTTCTTCCGCGCCGCTTGTTTTTTGAACCCGCAGACTGACAAAAAGACGGCCGAACCGCCAGAGGCGGTTCATCAAGGCCGACCGAACAGCGAAAGGCAAAAAATGTTCGCAGTCATTAAAACGGGTGGCAAGCAGTATCGCGTTGCCGCCAACGATCTCCTGAAGATCGAAAAAGTCGAAGCCAGTGTCGGCGATATCGTCGAGATCGGACACGTTCTCGCGCATGGCGAGGGCGAGAATGTCACGTTCGGCGCGCCGTTCGTCGATGGCGCGGTGGTCACCGCCGAAGTCGTCGAGCAGGGCAAGAACCGCACCGTCATCGCTTTCAAGAAGCGCCGCCGGCAGAATTCGCGCCGCAAGATCGGCCATCGCCAGCTTTTGACCACCGTGCGGATCTCGGAGATCCTGCTGGGTGGCGCCAAGCCGACGAAGACGGCAGCCGTCAAGGCGCCGAAGAAGGAAGCCAAGGCAGAGGCTGCCACCGAAGCGAAGGCGGAAGCCGCGCCGAAGAAGGAGCCCAAGGCCAAGGCAGCCGAGACCGCGGCAGCGCCGCTGTTCAAGGCGCCGAAGGGCGAGCCGGACGACCTGACCGTGATCAAGGGCATCGGCCCGGTCGCTGCCAAGGACCTCGCCGAGCAGGGCATCATCACCTTCGCCCAGCTCGCCAAGCTGACCGACAAGGATGTCGCCAAGATCGACGAGCACATGCCCTTCAGCGCCGACCAGATCAAGGACTGGCGCGAGCAGGCCAAGGAATTGGCGGCGAAGTAATCTTCTGGCGATAAGGTCGCCGGAATCGGACTTGAAACGGAACGCGAACGCGTTCATAAGGCCTTTTAGGCGCCTTGCGGCGCAACGGAGTTAGTTAGATGGCACACAAGAAAGCTGGCGGCTCGTCGCGCAACGGTCGCGACTCGCATTCCAAGCGTCTGGGCGTGAAGAAGTTCGGCGGCGAAGCCGTCATCCCGGGCAACATCATCATTCGTCAACGCGGCACGACCTGGCATCCCGGCGTCAATGTCGGCATGGGCACGGACCATACCCTTTTCGCGCTCGAGACCGGCGCCGTGACGTTCAACAAAAAAGCCAACGGCCGAACCTACGTATCGGTCAACCCCATTGCCAAAGCCGCGGAGTAGCCGGTTCCGCACTAGAACACCGGCGCCCATCTCGGGAACCGGTGTCTGGCAAAGCCAGGAAAAGGATCAGGGGAGATGGGTTTCCATCTCCCCTTTTTCTTGGCCTGGAGGACTTTCACATGGTTGCCGAAGCGGAAGACACCGAAGACGAAAGTTACGCGATAGACTGCCCGGTCCTGGTCACCGAGCGGCTGGTGATGCGGGCGCCCCGCGAAGGCGACATTCCGCAACTGGTCGAACTTGCCGACAATCGCCATGTCGCCGAAATGCTGGCCCGCATGCCGCACCCCTATGGTGAGGCCGAGGGCCGCGCCTTCCTTGCCATGACCAAGTCGCGCCGCGCCGGCATTGCCTATGCCTTGACGCTGGCCGGCACCGACACCTTCGTCGGCTGCGCCGGTCTCAACACCACCGATCGCGGGCTGGAACTCGGCTACTGGATCGGCGAGCCTCACTGGAAGAAGGGCTATGCGACCGAAGCAGCCCACGCGCTGGTCGATCTCGCCTTCCAGAAGACGTCGATCCAGGTGCTGCATGCCTCGACGCGGGTCATCAACCCGGCCTCGCGCCGGGTGATCCACAAGTGCGGCTTCCAGTATGCCGGCCAGGGCATGTTGAACTCGATCGTCGCCGGTCAGGTGCCGGTCGAGCGCTACCGGCTCGACAGGAAGACCTGGACGAGCCTCAGGAACTGGGTGCATTTCTGAGATGCGTCGATATTCAGGTGAGGCCGGCCTGCGAATGGCGGCTTCCTGCGCTTCCGGTGCTCACGTACTTTAAGTACGCTCCGCTCCGGTTCTCGGAAGCCACCATTCTCGGCTCGGCCTGACCTGAATCTCGACACATCTCGCGTCGCATAGAAATCATAGGTTTGAAAAAGTCAGCCCAGTTCGACCCATACCGGCAGGTGGTCCGAACCGACGGCCTGGCGGTCGACCCACAGACGCTTCAGCGATTTGGCCAGCGAAGCGCTGGTGAAGACGTAGTCGATGCGCTTGTGGCGGCTGGCATTGGCGGGCTGCTTGGGGTCGACCCAGCTGACCAGATCGTCACCGGTGACGTTGAGGCGCATGGCGGCATCGACGGCAAAGTCGGCGGTCAGCGGCATGCCGAATTCATGGTCCGGCCGGCCGGCGAGTTCGACATATTCGGGTGAGCCGGCCAGCATGTTGAAATCGCCCATGCCGACGAATGCTTCGGGATGCGGCAATTCCGGCAGGCCGATCTCGGCGACGCCGGACAAGGCGCCGCCTTCGAGCGCATAGTTCAGCAGGCGTCGGCGCAGGAACTGGATCTGGCGGGCGCGTTCGACCGGGCTGCGGTGATCGAGATGGATGGAATAGAAGCGGATGAAACCAAGCGACGTCTCGATCAGCGCTTCCAGCGCGCCGCGCTGGAAGTTCATCATCTCGAAGCTGCGGCTGCGCGGCAAAAGCAGGTTGCGCGACAGATGAATGGGTGTTTTCGACAGCACCATATTGCCGAGCTGGAAGGTCGTGGTGATGGCGCGGCCGTTGTCGATGCGCGAGCCGATATTGGCCTCGAAATTGCTGCCATAGACGGCGAAATAGTCGGGCAGCGCCTCGCCGATCTCGGCGACCATGTCGCGGCCGCCATTCCGGGGATTGTTGCGGGTGACCTCCTGCAGCGCGATCACGTCGGCGCCGCGCACGGCGTCAGTGATGCGACCGACATCGTACTGCCCATCGAGGCCGATGCCGTACTGGACGTTGTAGGTTACAAGCTTCATTCCGACATCTCTCCAGCCGGTCCTAAGCGGCCATTGTCATAAAACGGCCTCGCCCTTCGCCGCGCCTTGGTTTAGAGCAAGGCGCTAGATTTAGAGCAATGCCGCAAAGCCACTAGCAGAAACTGCACAGCCCATGAAATTTCTCGATCAAGCCAAAGTCTACATACGCTCCGGTGACGGCGGCGCCGGCTCGGTGTCGTTCCGGCGCGAAAAATTCATCGAGTTCGGCGGACCGGACGGCGGCGATGGCGGCCGTGGCGGCGATGTCTGGCTGGAGGCGGTCAACGGGCTGAACACGCTGATCGATTATCGCTATCAGCAGCATTTCAAGGCCAAGACCGGGGTCCATGGCATGGGCCGCAACATGACCGGCGCCAAGGGCGCCGACGTCACGCTGAAAGTGCCGGCCGGAACGCAGGTGTTCGAGGAAGACAACGAGACGCTGATCTGCGACCTGACGGTGGTCGGCCAGCGCTTTCTGCTCGCAAAGGGCGGCAATGGCGGCTTCGGCAACCAGCATTTCAAGACCTCGACCAACCAGGCGCCGCGCCGCGCCAATCCCGGCCTGCCGGGCGAGGAACTCAATATCTGGCTGCGGCTGAAGCTGATCGCCGATGCCGGGCTGGTCGGGCTGCCCAATGCCGGCAAGTCGACATTTCTCGCTGCGGTGACTGCGGCCAAGCCAAAGATCGCCGACTATCCCTTTACGACGTTGCATCCCGGTCTCGGTGTCGCCCGCATCGACGCGCGCGAATTCGTCATCGCCGACATTCCCGGCCTGATCGAAGGCGCGCATGAGGGCGTCGGCATCGGCGACCGCTTCCTTGGCCATGTCGAGCGCACGCGCGTGCTGCTGCACCTGGTCTCGGCTCAAGAGGAAAACCCGGGTAAGGCCTACAAGACCGTGCGTGCCGAACTCGATGCCTATGGCAACGGCCTGACCGACAAGGTCGAGATCGTCGCGCTTTCCCAGGTCGACACGCTCGACGCCGATGCGCGCAAGAAGAAGGTCGCCTCGCTGAAACGCGCCGCCGGCCGGGCGCCGATGCTGTTGTCGGCGGTCACCGGTGAAGGCGTCGAGGCAGTGCTGCGGGCGCTGATGGCGGTGGTGGGCGAGGCGCGGGCGCAAGCCTCGGCCCCGGTCGAGACGCGCTGGGACAAGTAGGACCATGCAGTCGCTGAAGAGATACCGGCGCATCACCGTGAAAATCGGCTCGGCGTTGCTCGTCGACCGCGCGACGGGCCTGAAGCGCGACTGGCTGGCCTCGCTGGCCGACGACATTGCCGTGCTTGCGCAAGGTGGTGCCGAAATCCTCGTCGTCTCCTCCGGTGCCATCGCGCTTGGCCGCACCATCCTTGGACTGGGCAAGCGGGCCTTGAAGCTCGAGGAGAGCCAGGCCGCAGCCGCCGTCGGACAGATCGCGCTCGCCGGCGCCTGGTCGGATGCGCTCGGCAAGGGAAGCCTGAAATCAGGGCAGATCCTGCTGACGCTCGGCGACACCGAGGAGCGCCGCCGCTACCTCAATGCGCGGGCGACGATCTCGACGCTGCTCAAGATGAAGGCGGTGCCGGTCATCAACGAGAACGATACGGTGGCCACCTCCGAAATCCGCTATGGCGACAACGACCGGCTGGCCGCGCGCGTCGCCACCATGATGGGCGCCGACCTTTTGGTGCTGCTTTCCGATATCGACGGGCTCTACACCGCGCCGCCGGCGCGGGACCCCGGTGCAAAGTTCATTCCGGTGGTCGATCGCATCACGCCCGACATCGAGGCGATGGCGGGAGCCGCCGCGTCCGAACTGTCGCGCGGCGGCATGCGGACAAAGCTCGATGCCGGCAAGATTGCCACCGCCGCCGGCACCGCCATGATCATCACGTCGGGCACGCGATTGTCGCCGCTGATGGCGATCGAACGCGGCGAGCGCGCCACCTTCTTCCGGCCGAGCAGCAATCCGGTCAAGGGCTACAAGACCTGGATCGCCGGCCAGCTCGAACCGGCCGGCCGGCTGACGGTCGATGCCGGCGCAATCGGCGCGCTGCTGTCGGGCAAGTCGCTGCTGCCGGCCGGCGTCAAGCTGGTCAGCGGCAATTTCTCGCGCGGCGACACCGTGGCTATCCTGTCGCCCGAGGGCCGCGAGATCGCGCGCGGGCTGGTTGCCTACGATGCCGCCGATGCCGTAAGGATCGCAGGGCTGAAGACGGCCGAGATCGAAACCGTGCTCGGCTACGAGGCGCGTTCGGCGATGATCCACCGCGACGACCTCGTGGTGAGCCATTCTGGTGACCAAGTACGGGCTGGTGACCAAGTACGGGCTGGCGACCAAGTACAGGCTGACGACCAGGTACGGGCCGGTGACGAAGTATCGAGCGGAGGATGAGCCATGCTGAAGCTGCATGAAAAATCCGGGGACGACACGGTGGCGCTGATGGCCGATATCGGCCGCCGCGCCCGCGCAGCCGCCCGATCGCTGGCCATCGCCACCACCGCCGCCAAGAACGCTGCACTTGTCGCCATGGCCGAGGCAATCGTCGCCCGGGAACAGGATATTCTCGACGCCAACGCCATCGATGTCTCGAATGGCGAGGAATCCGGGCTTTCGACTTCGTTCATGGACCGGCTGAAGCTCAATCCGGCGCGCATCCGCGCCATGGCCGAAGGCATCAGGGAAATCGCCGAACTGCGCGACCCGGTCGGCGACGTCATCGCCGCGTGGGTCCGGCCGAACGGCCTCAATATCGAGCGCGTGCGCACGCCGCTCGGCGTCGTCGGCGTCATCTACGAGAGCCGGCCGAACGTCACGGCGGATGCCGGCGCGCTCTGCCTCAAGGCCGGCAATCCGGTGATCCTGCGCGGCGGCTCGGATTCGCTCAATTCGTCGGCGGCCATCCATGCCTGCCTGGTCGAGGGGCTGAAGGCAGCCGGCCTGCCGGGAGACGCCATCCAACTGGTGCCGACCACCGATCGCGCCGCTGTCGGCGAGATGCTCAAAGGGCTCGACGGCACGCTCGACGTCATCATTCCGCGCGGCGGAAAAAGCCTTGTCGGGCGAGTGCAGACCGAGGCGCGGGTGCCGGTGTTCGCCCATCTCGAAGGCATCTGTCATCTCTACATCGACCGCTCCGCCAACCTCGACATGGCGGTGCGGATCGCCGTCAACGCCAAGATGCGGCGCACCGGCGTCTGCGGCGCCGCCGAGACGCTGCTGGTCGACCGCGCTGTCGCCGCCACGCATCTGGTGCCGATCCTCGACGCCCTGCGCGTCGCCGGCTGCGAAATCCATGCCGATGCCGAGGTGCTGAAGGCATTTTCCGACGCCAGGCCGGCCACTGATCTCGACTGGGTGACCGAGTATCTCGATGCCATCATCGCGGTGAAGCTGGTCGATGGCGTGGCAGGTGCGATCGACCACATCGAGACCTTCTCCTCGCATCACACCGAGGCGATCGTCGCCGAGGACCCGCAGGCGGTGGAAAAGTTCTTCAACGAGATCGATTCGGCGATCCTGCTGCACAATGCCTCGACGCAGTTCGCCGATGGCGGCGAGTTCGGCATGGGTGCCGAGATCGGCATCGCCACCGGCAAGATGCATGCGCGCGGGCCGGTCGGCGTCGAGCAACTGACCTCCTTCAAGTACCGCGTGCACGGGTCGGGACAGGTGAGGCCTTGAAGCTTTTCGTCGTTAGAGCCTGAGGCCCTTGCGCCCTGCCACCCCCCTCTGTCCTGCCGGGCATCTCCCCCTCAAGGGGAGAGATTGGCTGTCATGTATGATTTCGCCAATTGCCGGCCTTGCAGGATCCCCCCTTGAGGGGGAGATGCCCGGCAGGGCAGAGGGGGGCGACTAGCGCCATGCTGTCATTGCCCCAGCCCATTATTTCTTCCCGCTACCTCAAGATGCCGCATGCCGAAAAGGGGCTCGCTATCGGCCTGTTCGGCGGCTCGTTCAATCCGCCTCACGCCGGCCATGCCCTTGTCGCCGAAATCGCGCTCAGACGCCTGGCGCTCGACCAGTTGTGGTGGATGGTGACGCCTGGCAATCCGCTGAAGAGCACGCGTGAACTGGCGCCGCTCGGCGAGCGGCTGCAGCTCTCGGAGCAGATCGCCAAGAACCCGAAGATCAAGGTCACCGCGTTCGAGGCGGCGCATCACGTTCGCTTCACCGCCGACGCGCTGGCGCTGGTCAAGGCGCGCAATCCTGGCGTCGACTTCGTCTGGATCATGGGCGCCGATAGCTTGCGCGATTTCCATCGCTGGCAGCGCTGGCGCGAGATCGTCATGACCTTCCCGATCGCCGTCATCGACCGTCCGGGCGCGACGCTGTCGTTTCTGTCGTCGGTCGTCGCCAAGACCTTCGACTATGCCCGCGTCGACGAAGGGGATGCGCCAAGGCTCGCCCGCATGAAGGCGCCGGCCTGGACCTTCATCCACGGCCCGCGCTCGTCGCTGTCGTCGAGCGCGATCCGCAAGCTGGCCAGGGGTTGAGCCCGCTCACCCGGCGATGTCGCTTTTATCGCTTCCTTTGCCCGTTTCATGGGCAATCCTGAGCAGGCATGTCGATCCCCAGGAAACACCGCGCCGAAGCCGGGCAGGACCATGAGCCCACGCCGCTGATCGCGATTGCCAGCGTCATCGCATCGATGGCGCTGATCGCTGTCGGCAATGGGCTGATGTTTGCCTATATCCCGGTCCGGCTTGGCGCCGAGGGCTTCGATCCGACCTGGGCCGGCCTGATCATCACGGGACTTTCGGCCGGCGGCCTCGCCGGCTGTATCCTGACGGGACCGCTGGTGCGAAGGGTCGGCCATGCCCGCGCCTTCATGGTGCTGTCGGCGCTGATCGCGCTGGCCAATGCCGCTGTCGGCGCCGGCCCGCATCCGTTGCTCTGGATCGCCGCCCGCGCGCTCTACGGCTTTGCCATATGCGGCCTGTTCATCGTCGCGCAGAGCTGGCTGAACGATGCCGTTGCCAATGCCATCCGTGGCAGGGTGATGGCGTTCTTCTACGTTGCCTATGTCGCCGGGCTCGGCATCGGCTATGCGACGCTGGCTTTTGTCGACATCAGAACCGCGGACGCGCCGCTGATCGGCATCGTCTTCACGGCACTGTCGATCCTGCCCGTGGGGTTGACCAGGCTTGCTCAGCCGCCGCCACCGCAAGCGGCCTCGGTGGCGCTCGGCCGGGCCTGGCGGATTTCGCCTGTCGGCGTCGCCGGCATGCTTGCCGTCGGCGGCCTGTCGATGTCGATCGCCGGCTTCGCGCCGATCCATGCCACCGCCAAGGGCTACAGCCAGGCCGACGTCGCCCTGCTGCTTTCGGCAATGCCGGTCGGCACCCTGATCCTGCAGATCCCGCTCGGCTGGATTTCCGACCGGACCGACCGCCGCTATGTGCTGATCGCCGCGGCCGCGCTCGCCATGGTCGCCGGCCTGCTCGCGCTCGGGTTCGATGGCGGCGCGCTGACGACTCTTGTGGTGATCTACATCGTCTGGGATGGCGCCTCGGAATCGATCTATTCGCTGGCCAGTGCGCATGCCGCCGACCGCGCCGGCAAGGATGACCTGGTGGCGCTGTCCAGCTCGCTGTTGTTTGCCTGGTCGCTTTCGGGCTTCATCGTGCCCGGCATCGTGACCGCGTTGTCGGCCGTCTTCGGGACGCAGGCCTTCATCTACGTGGCGATCGTCATCGCCTGCGCCTTCTGCCTGTTCGTGCTTTTGCGCGTGGTGACGACTCGGGCCGTCCCTGCCGCCGAGACCGGCAGTTTCGCGCCGATGACAGCGCAGGCGCCGTTGCCGGTCGAACTCGCCTTCGGACCGGACGAGCAGCCCCGGAACCGGGGCAACTGATTGGCTAGAGCATGATCTTTTCCGAAACCGAAAGCCGCCTTCGGGATCATGCTTCATTGCCGGCGGGCTTCCGGCGCCGGCGCTTCGGGTGGCGGCAGCGGGATCGATATGCCTTCCGCGTCGAATTCCTGCTTGGCACGCTTGGTGAGATCGGCCTGGGTGGCAAAGAAATCCGCGGCCGATGTCCAGTAGCGCAAGGCGATGGAGACCGTGCTTTCACCCAATGTCGCGACGAAAGCGATCGGCGCCGGCTCGCGCTTGACCCGGCGCTCGGTGGTGGCGATGGCAAGCAGCGTCTTCTGGGCGCGGTCGATGTCGTTCCAGGAGCCGATCGAGAGCGTGATGTCGCCGCGGCGGACGCCGTTGCGAGTGTAGTTGCGCACCGGCTGGTTCCACAGCGTCGAATTGGGCGCCAGGATGTAGACGCCGTCGGCGGTCCTGAGCCTCGTCGCGAACAGGCCGATCTCCTCGATCGAGCCGGCAATCGAACCGACCTCGACGGATTCGCCGATACGGAACGGTCGCAGCGCCAGGAGCATGATGCCGGCCGCGATATTCTGCAGCGTGCCTTGCAGCGCGAGGCCGATAGCAAGGCCGATGGCCCCGATGGCGGCAATGATCGACGCCGTCTGCACGCCGAACTGGCCGAGCACCATGATGGTGACGAGGATCAGGATGGCATAGCGGACGATCTTGGAGAAGAAATGCCGCAACGTCGCGTCGAAGCCATGGATGTGGCCGAGGCCAGCGGAGATGGAACGCTCGGCAAGGCCGGCAACGATATAGCCGACAACCAGGAGGATGACGGCACCGATGGCCGAGAAGGCGTAGGAAACGATCAGCGTGCTGAGTTGCGCAAGGCCGGCCTGGACGGTGAGAAGGGTGTTCTGCGGGTCGATAGGCATGGGGAAAATCCGGTTGGTGGGCGACCCGATAACCCACGCAGGCGCCATGGGTTCCGATCTTTTTCGGCATGCGGTGGAACCGCGGGACCGACAATACGTTCGTGCGCGACAGGGCGCCGTCTTGAAACTGCAACGGAACTCTGCCTATTTAAGCGGTGTCACCTGCTTTTGGGGGTGATTTGGTTGTTCTTGCTGCGAAAGGAAATACACTGAGAACAGCACTGCGGAAGAAGGCCGATATCATGCCTTCGCCGGCCGGGATCAGCGTAAACGACGCCGTGTCCCGCGCCATCAAGACAGTCCTTGCCAGTCTGGAAGACTCCAAGGCCGAAAACATCGTCTCAATCGACATTCAGGGGAAATCGAGTCTCGGCGACTACATGGTCGTCGCGTCGGGTCGATCGCACCGTCATGTCTCGGCTGTCGCCGATCACCTGCTCAAGGCGCTCAAGGATGCCGGTCTCGGCACGGCGCGCGTCGAGGGGCTGGCAGGCGCCGACTGGGTCCTGATCGATTCAGGCGACATCATCGTCCATGTCTTCCGTCCCGAAGTCCGCGAATTCTACAATCTCGAAAAGATGTGGCAGGCGCCGGACCTCGAGGAAGGGACTATCCACTAAGCCGCCTTTTTTTGATGCATGTCATGGCATGCATTGGCGGCTTATAGGGGCGAGGATGAAGGTATCAGTTCATGCCGTGGGCCGGATGAAAGCTGGCCCCGAGAAGCAGCTCGCCGACCGCTATTTCGAGCGCTTTGCCAAAAGCGGCCCAGCGGTGGGGCTAGAGTTTGCCGGCGTGGCCGAAATCGCCGAGGGGCGCGCGCAGACCGCCAACGAGCGCCGGCGCGACGAAGGCCAGAAGCTGCAGGGGCAGTTGCAGCCCGGCACCGCACTGATCTTGCTCGACGAACGCGGCAAGAATTTTTCCTCCGAAGACTTTGCAGGGCGCATCGGCCGGCTGCGTGATGGCGGCCGCAAGGCGCTGGTCATCGCCATCGGCGGCGCCGACGGGCACGATCAGCCGCTGCGCGATCAGGCAGAATTGGTGATGTCGTTCGGATTGCTGACCTGGCCGCACCAACTGGTCCGCGTGATGCTGGGGGAGCAGCTGTACCGGGCGGCGACCATCCTTTCCGGCCATCCCTATCATCGTTCGTAACCGGTGGTTTGGCGCGACCATACGGATTTCCGCCCCAATGCGCCACCAGACTGCGCCAATTGAGGCTCTCGCACATGGTTTAGGGGGGCTTTCGAACATGGTTGATTGTTCGTTAACGAAGCCACGCATAGAGTCGGGCTTCAATGTCTGAAGACGGGAAATCATCAGGGACGGCCTCATGGTGCGCGCGCTGCGGCATCGCGGCAGCGGTGCTCGTGCTGTCGTTGCATGCGGTGCGGGCTGAGAACACGCTCGACCTTGCCCCCGATCCGGACCAGAGCCGCGCCGAATACGAACAGGTCTCGAAGGAGATCACGCTGTCGTCCGAGCGCCTGGCCAAGCTCGCCGCCGACATCGCGACGATCAAGAAGGACCATGCCTCGATCACCGCCGCCTTGATCCAGTCGGCCATGACCGAACAGAAACTCGGCCAGGACATCGAGGATATCGGCGCCAAGCTGGAAGGGCTGAAGGGCCAGGAACAGAAGATCCGGACATCGCTTGCGGCACGTCGCGACGTGCTGGCCGAAGTGCTGGGCGCCCTGCAGCGCATGGGGCTCAATCCGCCGCCGGCGATCCTGGTCAAGCCCGAGGACGCGCTGTCGTCAGTGCGTAGCGCTATCCTGCTCGGCGCCGTGGTGCCGGAACTGCGCCAACAGACCGATAGCCTGCTGGCCGATCTCAAGGAGCAGTCGCGCGTGACGGCTTCGATCGAGGCCGAGCGGGCGCGGTTGACGGCGGCGGTTGGCGACCAGACAGCGGAAAAGAAGCGGCTCGGCATGCTGCTGGAGGCCAAGCAGAAGCTCGAAGCCGACACGCAAACGCAAATGGCCGCGGAAAAGCAGCGGTCGGAAGCGCTGGCGGCCAAGGCCGGCAGCCTGAAGGACTTGATCGCCTCGCTCGAAGCCGACAAGAGCCGCAAGGCGGCCGATGCGGCCAAGGCCGCCGAGCAGAAGACGGCGGACGGCGACAAGACGTCAGCGCCGGCGGAGACCCCAGCGGAATTGGCGTCCCTGCCTGTACCGGAAGGCAATCGACTTGCCGCAGCGGCACCCTTTTCGGCACTGCAGGGGCAGATCGCATTGCCGGTGACCGGCCGCATCAAACGACGATTCGGCGCCGAGGACGGTAACGGGGCGGTGATGCTTGGCGACATGGTTGCGACACAATCGGGAGCCATCGTCACCGCGCCGGCGGATGGGAATGTGCTTTATGCGGGGCCGTTTCGCTCGTATGGTCAACTCTTGATCCTGAACGCAGGCGACGGTTATCATGTCGTTTTGGCGGGGATGAGCAGAATCAGCGTCGCGACTGGCCAATCAGTGCTCGCAGGAGAGCCGGTCGGCGCGATGGGAGAGGCCCGGGTGGCGAGCACCTCGGTTTCGAAGAATGTAAATGCCACACCGGAACTCTATGTCGAGTTCCGCAAGGATGGAAAACCCGTCGATCCGGCCCCATGGTGGGCGGACCGTTTTTCTGGAAGGACGTGAAATGATGCGGAAACTGTCGCTTCTGTTTGCCGGTGCGCTGATGGGCGCGTCCGCCATGAGCCTTGTTTATGGCACACCCGGCTCGGCGGCGAACGCTGCAGGGTCGGAGACCTACAAGCAACTGGCCATCTTCGGCGATATCTTCGAGCGGGTGCGGGCGCAATATGTGACGCCGCCCGACGACAAGTCGCTGGTCGAGAACGCCATCAACGGCATGCTTGCCTCGCTTGACCCGCACTCCTCCTACATGAACGCCGAGCAGGCGCAGGACATGCGCGTGCAGACCAAGGGTGAGTTCGGCGGCCTCGGCATCGAGGTCACCATGGAAAACGACCTGGTCAAGGTGATCACGCCGATCGACGACACGCCGGCCGCCAAGGCAGGCGTGCTGGCCGGCGACTATATCGCCAAGATCGACGGCGAGGAGGTTCGCGGCCTCACCCTCAACGACGCGGTCGAGAAGATGCGCGGCTTGGTCAACACGCCGATCAAGCTCACCATCCTGCGCCAGGGCGCCGACAAGCCGATCGAACTGACGGTCGTGCGCGATATCATCAAGGTCAAGGCGGTCAAGTTCCGGGTCGAAAACGACATCGGCTACATGAAGATCACCTCCTTCACCGAAAAGACCTATGACGACCTCGAGAATGCCATCGACACCATCAAGAAGCAGGTGCCGAACGACAAGCTCAAGGGCTATGTGCTCGATCTGCGCCTCAATCCGGGCGGCCTGCTCGACCAGGCGGTGAGCGTCTCCGATGCCTTCCTCAACCGCGGCGAGATCGTCTCGACGCGCGGTCGCGATCCGAAGGACGTCACCCGTTTCGACGCCAAGCCCAAGCAGGTCGACGACATCAACGGCAAGCCGATGATCGTGCTGGTCAATGGTGGCTCGGCCAGTGCGTCGGAAATCGTCGCCGGCGCGTTGCAGGATCTGCGCCGCGTCACGGTGGTCGGCACGCAGTCCTTCGGCAAGGGCTCGGTGCAGACCATCATTCCGCTCGGCGAAAACGGTGCGCTGCGGCTGACGACGGCGCTCTATTACACGCCGTCCGGCAAGTCGATCCAGGGCAAGGGCATCACGCCCGACATCAAGGTCGACCAGCCGCTGCCGCCGGAACTTCAGGGCAGGGACCTGACGCGCGGCGAATCCGACCTCAAGGGCCATATCAAGGGCGCCGACGAGAGTTCGACCGGTTCAGGCTCGGCAGCCTATGTGCCGCCGGATCCGAAGGACGATCTGCAGCTCATCTATGCCGAGCAGTTGCTGCGCGGCCAGAAGACCGATCCGGCTTTCCCGCCCAATCCGGAAAAGGCCGTTCTCAACCAGTAAAGCTCTGGAGCGGCGCAAGCGCCGCTCCAGTTTTTTGTTTTGGCATCGGATTTTCCCAAAACCGGATTCCACTTTTGGGTCCGATGCCAGGGGCCGACAACAGGTCTGGCCGCCTGATGGAAGCAATGCGATGCTGCCGGAACCGAAAGGTTCCGGCAGTTTGATTCGGGGCAAGGCGAGGCCCTGGGGTGCGGGCGCCAGGGGTGCGCCAGGATTGATGAATTCGCGCATGTCATTTCGAAGGGGTTTCGTCTTCGGAGCATGCGCCCCGGGGATGCAGCTTGGCTGACATAGGCAAGGACATCGAACGCCCGCTTGGACAGACCGTCCGATCGCCGCGCGCGGCCGGCAAGGTCAGCGCCGGCGCGATCGCGGCAACCGTGGTCGTTCTGGCGGTGGTAGGCGTCTCCGGTGCGATCGCGCTTAGGGAAAAGCCGTTCCGCAAGCCGCAAGAGGTCGCCGTTTCGACGCCGAAAGTGACGGCGGCGGCCGAGCCTGCTGCCGCGCCGGCCGCATTGGCCCCGGTGGCCGCAGCCAAGCCGGCAGCGCCCGCCAAAACCGACGGGCCGCAGATCATCCATGTGCAGACGGAGGAGGGCGACGGTCCGCCCAAGGCGGGGATCGTCATTCGCGACCCGTCAACCATGGGCCAGAACCTGAAGATCGCCCATATTCCCGACAAGGCGCTGATCGAAGCCAGCGAGACCGGGCCATTGCCTGCCCGGGCAGCCGATGGCCGGCGCCCGTTCGACGTCTATGCGCGGCCGTGGTCGGGCGCGCGTGGTGCACGGGTGGCGATCGTCATCGGCGGGCTTGCGGTTTCGCAGACAGGCACCCAGGCGGCCATCGCCAAGCTGCCGGCGGAGGTGACGCTGGCCTTCGCGCCGCAAGGCAACAGCATCGGCCGCTGGATGCAGGCGGCGCGGCAGGGTGGCCACGAGATCGTCATGCAGGTGCCGCTCGAACCGTTCGACTATCCGAACATCAACCCCGGCCGCAACACGCTGACGGTGGCGGCGAGCGCGGATGAGAATTTGAAGAACCTGCACTGGGCGCTGTCGCGGACGACAAACTACACCGCTGTCATGAACTACATGGGCGCGCGTTTTTCCGCCGATGCTACGGCGATGGAGCCGTTCATGGCCGAACTCGGCAAGCGGGGCCTGGCCTATATCGACGATGGCTCGTCGGCACGTAGCCTGGCGCCGGACCTGGCGTTGAAGGACGGCGTGCCCTTCGTCTCCGGCGACACGGCGATCGATGCCGTGCAGGATCGCGGCGCCATCCTGAAGAAACTCGACGGGCTGGAAGCCACCGCGCGCGCCAAAGGCTTTGCCGTCGGCATAGGCTCGGCCTTCGACCTGACGGTCGACACGGTGTCGACCTGGGTCACCGAGGCCAAGAAGCGCGGCATCGAGATCGTGCCGATTTCGGCGGTGGCCATCGATCCGCAAAAAGGCTAGCGATCCTCCCAAGTATCGAATTTCCAGCAACGGCCGGCACGAGGGCAAGATGGCTAAGAAGACAGTTGATCGCGAAACGCTGCCTTATCGTCCCTGTGTCGGGCTGATGATCCTCAACGCCGACGGCCTGGTCTGGGTCGGGCATCGCATTGCCGAACCGGACAGCGAATTCGCCGGCACGACACAGCTCTGGCAGATGCCACAGGGCGGCATCGACAAGGGCGAGGAGCCGTTGCAGGCGGCCGAGCGCGAGCTCTACGAAGAGACCGGCATGCGTGGCGTCTCGCTGCTCGCCGAGGCGCCGGACTGGATCAATTACGATTTGCCGGACCACCTCGTCGGCATCGCCTTCAAGGGCAGGTATCGCGGCCAGACGCAGAAATGGTTCGCCTTCCGCTTTCACGGCGATGTCGGCGAGATCCAGATCAATCCGCCGCCGGGCGGCCACACCGCCGAATTCGACAAATGGGCATGGCGACCGATGCAGGACCTGCCCGACCTGATCGTGCCGTTCAAGCGCCATGTCTACGAGGAAGTAGTGGCGGCGTTCCGGCATCTGACGCAATAGCCTCGACACGAAACGACGACAGTTGCCGCGCCGGCCTGGCGGTCCTATTGATGTCTAAAGCGCGTCGCGTTTGAACGGATTCAAGCGATACGCTTCAGGCCGTTGTTTTATGCATGTCGTTCTCCCGAAACCGGGACCACTTTTGGGCGACATGCACTATCCGCCACGAGAAGGGTCGCCATGAACGACGCCCCCAAGAGGTCGCTGCCCGAGGACATCGCTGCCACAGGCGAAGCGGTGGCGGGCGCCATCCTGACCATCGACCTTGGCGCGATCCGTGAAAACTACCGGCGGTTGAAAGCGCACCTGGGCAGCGTGCGCTGCGCCGGCGTGGTCAAGGCCGACGGCTACGGCCTCGGCGCGAGCCGGGTGGCGGCGGCACTCGCCGGCGAAGGTTGCGATATCTTCTTCGTCGCGCTTCTGGGCGAAGGCATCGCCTTGCGCCGCTCGCTCGGGCCGGGTTCCGACATCTTCGTGCTGAACGGCATTCCGCCCGGTGCCGAGCCGGACGCCGTGGCGGCAAACCTTTCCGCCGTCGTCAACAGCCCCGGACAACTGGCGGCCTGGCGTGCGGCGGCTGGCCGCGCCGGCCGAAGGCTGCCGGCGGCGATCCAGGTCGATAGCGGCATGTCGCGGCTCGGCATGGCGCCCCGGGATGTCGAGCGCGTTGCCGCCGATCCCGGTGCCTTCGATGGGATCGACGTCCGTTTTGTGATGAGCCATCTGGCCTGCGCCGACGAGCCGGAGCATCCGGCCAACGAGCGGCAGCGACTGGCGTTCGAGCGGCTGCGCGCACTGTTGCCCGAGGCGCCGGCCTCGTTCACCAATTCATCCGGCATCTTTCTTGGGCAGCGCTTTCACTATGATCTCGCCCGGCCGGGTGCCGCGCTCTACGGCATCAATCCGACACCGGCCCGACCAAACCCGATGCTGCCAGTGGTGCGGCTGCAGGCCAAAGTGGTGCAGACACGCATGCTGGAGGCCGGCGTTGGGGTCGGCTATGGCCACACCTTCCGCACCACGGCTCCGCTCACGGCCGCGACGATTTCGCTTGGCTATGCCGATGGCTGGCATCGCCGCGCGGCGTCCGCGGCCTGGTTCGAGGGCGTGCGGCTGCCCTTCCTTGGGCGGGTGTCGATGGATTCGATCATTCTCGACATTTCCGCTTTGCCACCCGGCAGGCTGGGCGAGGGCGATCTCGTCGAACTGCTCGGCTCCTCGCAAAGCGTCGACGACGCGGCCGGCCATGCCGGCACCATCGGCTACGAAATCCTGACCAGCCTCGGCCACCGCTTTCATCGGCGTTACGTCGACGGTTGAGCGGTTTGGCCACGCTTGACAAGCATGCGCCTGTCGGCAAGGGTCGGTGCATGAGCAACCTCGCCCATATCAGAACCTTGTTCAGGGTCTGCCCGATCGCGGGATCGTAGCCCCGGCGCGGCCGCCTTCTTGGCGTCCGTCCGAACCGGGGCATCCATACATCCAACACCGCCATCAAGCCTGACAGCCCTCGCGGCTGCCGGCTTTCATCAAGCTGCCGTCAGTACGGCGGCAAGCGCGCATCTATTCGATGCGCCAATCCAAGAGGTTTGCCATGCAACATGCAACAGGACTGCACCCACAGAACCAGCTCACGGTCAGCGATGCCGACCATGACAGGCTGACAGGCCTGGCGAGAGCGTCGCTCGACCGCACGCCTGAGACTGCCGAAGAGCTGCTTTCGGAAATGGACCGGGCCGTCGTCACGGAAGCGGCGGCGATGCCTGCCGGCGTGGTGCAAATGGGCTCGACAGTGACAATCCGTGGCGAAAACGGGGACACCCAGCGCATCACGCTGGTCTACCCCGGCGATGCCGATATCACTGAAAACAGGATTTCGGTGCTGACGCCGATGGGGACGGCGCTCATCGGCGCAACCGTCGGGCAGGCGGTGTGCTGGAGCAGCCGTGGCGGCCGGGAACTGTCGGTGACCGTCGAAGCCGTCGACACGCCCGCCTCCGGCCCGCAGCGGCCCTGATCGTGGAGATGATGATGACAGGCACGAACTGTTGCTTGACGACCAAGGACTTTGCCGTCCTCGAAGTCATGCTGGAGCGTCGACGGGCATTCGCGGACCCGATGGTGGATATGCTTGAACACAAGCTTGCAAACGCCGATCTCGTCTCGATCGATGTGGTCGAACCCGATATCGTGACGCTGAACAGCAGAGTGGTGTTTCGCATCGATGCCGGCGCTGCCGAGACGCGGACCCTGGTGCAAAACGAAGTGCGCGGACCGGTCGGCTCCAGTCTGTCGATCGCCACGAGGCGCGGGCTTTGCATGCTTGGCATGGCCCAAGGCCAGACGGCCATGATCGAACAGCCCGACGGCAGGAACGAGTCGATCCTGATCAAGGCGGTGCTCTACCAGCCCGAGGCTGCGCGGCGCGCAGTCAAGGAAAAATCCCCAACCGAGGTGAGGCGACCATATGGGCTCACCCTGGTCTACAGCGCCGCGGCCGACAGGCGGCCTCTTGGCGAGACGGCTGGAATGCGGCAGACAGAGGACGACGACCCCGGTCCCTCGGCGGCGTGAACGGGCAACAGTGCATGGTCTCGAAAATCGGAATCGATTTTCGGAAAGGATCATGCGCAAATCGAAAATGCGGCCGCGTCTATGGGCGTCCGGAAGGACGCGGCACGGCAAGGAGTGAACGATGAAAATCATGGTGCTGGGCGGTGGCGTCATCGGGGTGACCACGGCGTACTATCTCGCCGAGGCCGGCCACGAGGTGACGGTGGTCGATCGCCAGAAAGGCCCGGCGCTGGAAACCAGCTTCGCCAATGCCGGCGAGATTTCGCCCGGCTATGCCTCGCCCTGGGCCGGGCCCGGCATTCCGTTGAAGGCGATCAAGTGGCTGCTGATGAAGCATGGCCCGCTGGTCGTGCGGCCGGCCTTCGATCCGCATATGTGGACATGGCTGGTCAAGATGCTGCGCAATTGCACGGCCGAGCGCTATGCGATCAACAAGGCGCGCATGGTGCCGCTGGCCGAATACAGCCGCGACACGCTGAAGGCGCTGCGCGAGGCGACCGGCATCGCTTATGACGAGCGTGCCCAGGGCACGCTGCAGCTATTTCGCACGCAGAAGCAGCTCGACGGCACCGGTGGCGATGTCGAGGTGCTGAAGAAATATGGCGTGCCCTATGAGATCCTCGACCAGGACGGCTGCATCGCGGCGGAGCCAGGCCTGGCCGGAGTGCGCGAAAAGTTCGTCGGCGGCCTCAGGCTGCCGCGCGACGAGACCGGCGACTGCAAGATGTTCACCGACCGCCTGGCCGAGCTGTGCGTGGCTCGCGGGGTCAAATTCGAATATGGTCTGACGGTTTGGCGCGTTATCCGCAGCCGCAACCGTATCGCCAATCTCAGCACCAGCAAGGGCTGGCTGACCGCCGACGCTTATGTCATGGCTATGGGCAGCTATTCGGCGGATTTCATGCGTCGGGTGAAGCGGCCAATCCCGGTCTATCCGGTCAAGGGCTATTCGATCACCGTGCCGATCCAGGATGCCGCCGTGGCGCCGGTGTCGACGGTGATGGACGAGACCTACAAGGTGGCGATCACCCGGCTGGGGAACCGCATCCGGGTCGGCGGCACGGCCGAGATTTCCGGCTTCGACCTCAGGCTGCACGAATCACGACGGCGCACGCTGGAACACTCGGTCGGCGATCTCTTTCCGGGCGCCGGCGCGATGCGGGACGCGACGTTCTGGTGTGGGCTGCGGCCGATGACGCCGGATGGTCCGCCGCTGATCGGCCGCACCGAGCTTTCCAATCTCTATCTCAACACCGGCCACGGCACGCTCGGCTGGACCATGGCCTGCGGCTCGGCCAAGGTGCTGTCCGATATCATCTCCAGCCGGGTGCCGGACATCGATGTCCGAGATCTCGCGCAGGAACGCTATCTGCGATAGGGCGCCGCGACGTCGCCCAAATTCGTCAAAACGCCTGCCTGACCCAGTCTTCGTCGAACAGCAGCCGATAGGCCCACGGGATCGTTACGTTGGTGGGAACCGGGTTGGAGTGGGCGAGATAGTCGTCATAGATCGCCTTCATCCTGGTGTAGAAGGCCGGGTCCAGCACCATCATGCCATTCTCCGAGTCGTGGAAGAAGCTGCGGTTGTTGAGATTGACCGAGGAGATGGCGACCAACCTCTCATCGATCATCATGATCTTGGAATGCAGCACGACATCGGGCGCCTTGAACTCGCGAATGTCGATGCGGTCGCCATACTTCTCGACGAACAGCTTGTTGAGCGCGGTGAGGAACCTGCCGCCAATGTCGCCTTTGAGATCGATACGGCCGACAATGTCGATCTTGACGCCGCGGGCGAGCGCCCGGTCGAACGCGTGGTTAAGCTTCGGCGTCAGGTTGAGATAGGGATTGATGATCTGGATATGGTGCTGGGCGGCGTCGACCAGCTCGACGAAATAATCCTCCAGCGCATGGCCATCCGCGTAGGGCACGGAGATGAAGTGCCGCGCGGTGCCTGACGGGCGGTGGCCGTCGGACCGAACCGGAATGGAGAAAGGCCGCGCGATGTTGGTGTCGGCGTCGCGAAGCCACACTGTCGAGAGATGCGCGGCGAGCGCCTCGACCGTGGTCCGGTCGGTGAACTCGATGTCGAAGTCGCTCCAGTTCGAATAGTAGTTCAACGAAAAGCCGTCGGTCCTGCCATATTGCTCCAGATCCGGATAGCGCGACAGATCGATCGGCTGGTGGAACAGGAAGCCGTCATGGATGTTGCGGCCGCCGATGATGACGCGCGAGCGCCCGGGATCCTCAGCCAGCGTCGCCAGCATCTTGATGTGGTGGGTCTTGTGAAATTGTGAGATCTGCTCGTCGATCGGTGCGCCCCGATCGGCCCGCCAGCGGTACTCCTGCAACTCGACATTGGGGAACTCGGCCGCCAGCCGGTGCAGCAGCGCGTCGTCCTTGTCGCGCTCCAGCACGTCTGTGACCATGATGCGCACCTTGGTGCCGAGCGCGGCATGGTGGCGGATCAGCCGTTCGATGATGCGGCCGGAAAAATCCGCCTTGAATTCGAGCGAGGACAGATAGATCAGCTTCAGCCTTGGCGCCTTCGAGAAGTCGAGCGGCAGCTCCGGGTCGCCCCTGTCGATGGCGCTGTCGGGCAGCGGCGTTCCCATCAGCGCCTCGACCTTGGCGTTGAAGCCGTCGCGCGACTTGCGCAGCAGGCGCGGCTCTCCGATCGGCAAGGCGCAGGTCTGCGACAGCCAGCGGCTGGCGTAGAAGGCGCGGCTGAGCGGGTCGAGGCCCGTGGGGTCAGGCGTCGGG
The DNA here is from genome assembly GCF_056403655.1 of Mesorhizobium sp. P2_F8. Lineage (NCBI taxonomy): Bacteria > Pseudomonadati > Pseudomonadota > Alphaproteobacteria > Hyphomicrobiales > Phyllobacteriaceae > Mesorhizobium > Mesorhizobium sp. P2_F8. Next base: position 555,947 of record NZ_JBFUFB010000001.1, on the reverse strand, counting down.
CAACGCTCGTAGCGGCTGTCGAAAGCGGCGAGCGCCGGGTCGGCGGTCTCTTCGCGCCGGATGGTGAGGGGCGCGCCGGCCGGGACAAGGCTGGAGCGGATTCTTGCGGTGCAGCGGTTCAGGCTGTCACTTGGGAACAGGCTGACCGTGTCGTCCTCGCCAGACAGGCGAAAGCGGAATGCCATGCCCGCGGCAATGGTTCGCGAACCGGCACCGTCGCGCAGCGCCAACGCGCCATCGCATGAGCCGTCGATCTCGGCCGGTTGCTTGCCCGCCTGGCGCAGCACGATCTCGACGCTGCGCGCCTGCAGGCCGGAAAAATCGAATGTCTTGGGCGCCGAAGGCCGTGCCGCGGCGTCGATGTAGAGCGTCTGCCGCGACACCCGCCAGCGCCCGTCGAAATGGCCATCGCCGCTGCCACCACCGGCCGGCGGCAGATGCGTTTCGGCAACCGGACCGGCCAGGTGCTGCAGCGTCCGGTAGGTCGCCTGGAAATCGCTGGTGCGGATGTCATGGCGGTCATGGCCGAAAGGGCCGGTGCCGTTGGCCCGGTCCATGGCGCCGAGCTGGTGGTCGGCGAGCAGCGCCAGGAATCGCTTTTCATAGTCGCTTGTGCCGGCGTCGCCAAAAAACTGAGCGGCGGCAACCTGGGGCCCCGGAGTCCTGGCCGACAGCGAGGGGCGAGCGCAGGCCTCTTGGCCCTGCAGCAGGTCACAGGCATTGCGGCCGGGCGAGCCGGCACAGCCGGCAAGGACAACGAACGTCAGCCCGGACAGGGCCACGATAATGGCTGCGCGGCGATTCACCCGGTCGCCCCGGCCTTCAGGACGCTCAGTTGTGCCGGGTCGCGCGGCGGCATGAAGCCCTGCGGGAACACCTTGCAGACGGGGATGGCGAAAGTGGCGATCAGCAGCTCCGCCTCGCCGCGCATCTTGCGGGGTGCTGTCTTGTCGTCGCGTATCGTTTTCGCCGAGGCGACGAGGGCACCATCGCAATCGCAATGATTGTGGCGAGCGATGTAGCAGGCATCATGGATCCGGCAGGCTGCGTCGAGGCGATCGACCGGCCGCGCCGACAGATCGCCGGTGCGGGTGCCGGGGCCGCAATAATTGCCGAAGACGAAAGGCGAAGGGCGGGCCATGGCGTAGCGGATCGGCTTGGGCAGGTCGGCCTCCGGCACTTTGGTCCATGGATTGGCGCATGCGGAAAGGAAGACCAGCGGCAGGATGGCAAGAACGGCTCGCATGTCTATCCGCGCCAGCTTTCTGAAAGATTTCCCACCTGGCGGTCTGCCCGTGGCGGCGCCTGCGCGCCTGATGCCACACTGGCCGGTTTTGTGGCAAGGAAAAGGCGGCGTGTCTAGACGAACAGGCTTCTCTCCTGCTCCACCGCCTTGGTGATGAAGCTGGCGACGATCTGGACGCGGCGCAGCGGCCGGACCGATTCGTGATAGACCAGCCAATAGGCCCGGCGGATGGGTGCGACCACGTCGACGGACACCAGTTCCGGCATCGAGCGGGCGACGAAGGTGTGCAGGATGCCGATGCCGGCGCCCGAGCGCACCGCTTCGGCCTGGCCGAGCGCCGAGGAGATGGCGAAGCTGGTGCGCCAGTCCGGGCTGAACTCGGCCGCATAGTCGAGCGACGGGCTGACGATCAGGTCCGGCACGTAGCCTATGAGCGTGTGCTGATCAAGCTCGGCGGCTGTCTTGGGCAAGCCATGCGCCTCGGCATAGGCGCGCGAGGCAAACAGGCCGAGCGAATAGTCGACTAGCTTTCCCGCCACCAGCCGCCCCTCCGTCGGCCGCTCGACGGTGATGGCGATGTCCGCCTCGCGTCGCGACAGGGAGAAGGAGCGCGGCACCGGCACAAGCTGGATCGTCAGTTCGCGGTGCAGGCCCGTCAGTGCGCCAAGACGCTTGGCCAGGAAAGCGACGCCAAACCCGTCCGGCGCGCCGATGCGGACCGTGCCGGAGACGTCGTCGCCCTCGCCGGCGACGGTCGAACGCGCGGCGATCATGTCGCCTTCCATGCGCTCGGCAATGTCGAGAAAGCGCTCGCCGGCCGGCGTCAGTTCGCTGCCGGTGGTCAGCCGGCGAAACAGCTTCGTCCGCAGCGCATCCTCGAGTGCGGCGATGCGGCGCGAGACGGTGGCATGATTGAGCTCCAGCCGCCTGGCCGCGCCGAGGATCTGGCCGGCCCGCGCCACGGCAAGGAAGATGCGGACGTCATCCCAGTTCATGGGGGTGGTCCACATGGCAACGATCAATGTCGCGTTCCTTCGCGCCCCCCTCTGTCCTGCCGGACATCTCCCCCTCAAGGGGGGAGATCGGCAACTGTGCGGGCGAACCTCTGACAGCCTTGACGATTTGCGAAAGCAGAGATGACAGCGCAATCTCCCCCCTTGAGGGGGAGATGTCCGGCAGGACAGAGGGGGGCGCGAAGGAATGCAATCTTTCAATCCTTGGAACGATCGAAGTGCCGGATATTTGCGGCAATTAATGCACAGTCGGCCTCCGTTGTCTATTTCATGCACAACGGTTGCGTTCTGGCTCGCGTTGCCATCCGCCGGGCAAAGGCGGACAATGCGCCATCACAAACCCAGGGAGAGAAATCATGATCGACTACGGTCATTTCATCGGCGGCAAGCATGTCGCCGGGACCAGCGGCCGCAAGCAAGATGTCATGCAGCCGATGGACGGTTCCGTGCGTGGCACGGTGGCGCTGGCTTCGCAGGCTGAACTGCGCGCGGCGGTCGAGAATGCCAAGGCGGCACAGCCAAAATGGGCGGCAACCAACCCGCAGCGCCGCGTGCGCGTGCTGATGAAGTTCCTCGAACTCGTCGCCCGCGACTATGACGAACTGGCCGATATCCTGGCGCGCGAGCATGGCAAGACGATCGCCGACGCCAAGGGCGACATCCAGCGCGGCCTCGAAGTGGTCGAGGTCTGCATCGGCGCACCGCATATGATGAAGGGCGAATTCACTGACGGCGCCGGCCCCGGCATCGACGTCTATTCGATGCGCCAGCCGCTCGGCGTCGTCGCCGGCATCACGCCGTTCAACTTCCCGGCGATGATCCCGCTGTGGAAGATCGCGCCGGCCATCGCCTGCGGCAATGCCTTCATCCTGAAGCCGTCGGAGCGCGACCCGGGCGTGCCGATGCGCATCGCCGAACTGTTCATCGAAGCCGGCCTGCCGGCGGGCATCCTCAACGTCGTCAATGGCGACAAGGATGTGGTCGATGCCATCCTCGACGATCCCGACATCAAGGCCATCGGCTTTGTCGGCTCGACGCCGATCGCCCACTACATCTATTCGCGCGGCACCGCCGCGGGCAAGCGCGTGCAGTGCTTCGGTGGCGCCAAGAACCACATGATCATCATGCCCGATGCCGACATGGACCAGACCGTCGACGCGCTGATCGGCGCCGGCTACGGCTCGGCCGGCGAGCGCTGCATGGCGATCTCGGTGGCTGTCCCGGTCGGCAACGACACCGCCAACCGGCTGATGGAAAAGCTCGTTCCGCGTGTCGAAAGCCTGAAGGTCGGACCTTCGACCGACTCTTCGGCCGATTTCGGCCCGCTGGTGACAGCGCAGGCGCTGGAGCGCGTCAAGGGCTACGTCGATACCGGCGTCAAGGAAGGCGCCAAGCTGGTCGTCGACGGCCGCGGCTTCTCGATGCAGGGCTACGAGGATGGCTACTACATGGGCGGCTGCCTGTTCGACAACGTCACCGCGGACATGCGCATCTACAAGGAAGAGATCTTTGGACCGGTGCTCTCGGTGGTGCGGGCGCCGACCTATGAGAGCGCGATCAAGCTCGCCAACGACCACGAGATGGGCAATGGCGTCGCCATCTTCACCCGTGACGGTGATGCGGCGCGCGACTTCGCCTCGCGGGTCCAGGTCGGCATGGTCGGCGTCAACGTGCCGATCCCGGTGCCGATCGCCTACTACACCTTCGGCGGCTGGAAGGCGTCCTCCTTCGGCGACCTCAACCAGCATGGCCCGGACGCGTTCCGCTTCTACACCAAGACCAAGACGGTCACCTCGCGCTGGCCGTCCGGCATCAAGGACGGGGCCGAGTTCGTCATCCCGACGATGAACTGAAATCCGACAGCTATTTCACAGGAAAGGGCGCGGCTTGGTCGCGCCCTTTTTTGCGTTGGATCATACGGTCAGAATGGCACTGGTCCGGAACAAGGAATCTCACCAGCTCCGCAACTTGGCAAATTCCTGATCGTTGAACCGGGAATTTCCCAGGATGGTCATGCACCGATCTCCAGCCGCGTTATCCGGCCGTCGGCCAGTGTGAAGTTGTAGTGCAGCGTCGCCGGGCTTCCGGGGAAATTGCCTGACACGATGCCGGCGATCCGCCATGTATCGCCATTGACCGTCGCGTCGACGACCTCAACGGTCACCCGGTATTTTCTCGTCGTTGCTTCCATCCAGTCGCGGATGGCGGCCGAACCCCGATGGGTTTCACCTTCGTCCTTGACCGTGGCGTCCGACGAGAAGGGCACGAGCATCGCGTCGATGTCGTGCCTGTTCTTAGCGGCAAAATAGTCTGTCAGCGGCTGCGGAAGTTTCGCGATCATGGTTTCATCTCCGGTTCCAGGTCCTGCCGTAGACGCGAAGGTCCGCGGCCTTGTCCGGCTCCTAAAATGAGATATGCTGAAAAAATGGCAAGAACCGACGAAAAAGTAAGGTACTTACCCGAAAGTAAGGTCATGTCAGAAAGGAAGTCTGGACCCGAAAGCAAGGTTGAGGCGCTGACGCCGGTGTCGGCGGCGAGCGGCGTGGAAAATGTGCTGCGCATCCTTGAAGGCCGCTGGAAGCTGGTGATCCTGTTTCACCTGTTCGGCGGCAAGGTGCTGCGCTTTTCCGATCTCGAACGGGCGATCCCGGCGATCTCGCAGAAGATGCTGATTCAACAACTGAGGCAGATGGAAGCCGACGGGATCGTGCGCCGCATCGTGCATCATCAGGTGCCGCCGAAAGTCGAGTACCGCCTGACCGACTGGGGGCAGGCGCTATGTCCGGCTCTCGACGCCCTGCTGAAATGGGCGGCGCTTCGCGACCCCGCGGAAACCTGACGCGGATCGAAGCCGTACGGCTCGCCGCCAGGGTTGAGATGCTGCTTGTTTTCGGATCGGGACTTCACCATATCGAATCCAGGGAATGCGATAAGAATTCCCTGACGACAGACCGGAAACCAGAAGGAGTGACGTGATGAAGACGTCGGACCCGGCCTGGATCGCTCCGGCATAACGAGGCTGCCCATGTGCCTCCCTTTGCCGGATCGTGAAGGCGAAGGAGGTGCCAGATGGCACACAAATTTTCGTTTCGATGGATCAGGATGGCCGTGATCGGCGCCGCGCTGGCGTTGTCGACGCTGTCGGCACAGGCGCAATTCATCTGCGGCGGCCACAGCGACCTTGTCGCGGGATTGGCGCAGGCCTTCCAGCAGAAGCAGATCGGCTACGGTGTGGTCGGGCAAGCTGCCATTGTCGAGATCTATGTCTCGGCAAGTGGGACATGGACCATGCTGGTGACCGACGTGCAGGGCCGAAGCTGCATCTTCGCGACCGGTGACGGATGGGAGAATACCGTCTCCGTCACCGCAACGGCGCAAGGGATCTGAACCGCCCGATCAGCGGCGGGTAGCGGCCACCTCGGCGTGACCGCGCAGCAGGGTTATCAGCCGCTTGGCATCCTTGGCTGCGGCCTCCTCGTCGCCGTCGAGGATCGAGCGGATCAGCGCGACATGATGCTCGGCCGATTCAGCAAGCCCGGTGTCGGCCTTGTAGCGGAACCAGAAACGGCGGCTGTGGGTTTGCAAGGGAGCCGCCAGGCGGGCGGCGAAAGGATTGTCGGCGGCCAGCGCCAGCGCTTCGTCGAGCGCCTTGTCGGCCTGGATGAAGGCAAGCACGTTGCCCGAGATCACCGCCTTCTGCATGGCAAGGGCTGCTTCGTGAAACATGTCGGCGGCTTCGCGGGTGACGAAGCGGGCGGCCGACCGGGCCAGCACCACCTCGACGCCGCGGCGTGCATCGAGCACGCGCAGCCAGTCGCCGGGATGCAGCGGAGCGATTGCGATGCCGGCGCGCGGCCGCACGTCGAGCAGCCCTTCCCAGGCCAGCCGCTGGATTGCCTCGCGCACCGGCGTGCGGCCAAGCGCCAGCCTTTCGATCAAGGCGCCCTCGGTGACGAAGCTCGCCGGCGCCAGTTCGAGCGTGACGATCAGGTGCTCGAGCACACGGTAGGCCTTGGCCGCCGCCGGCTCGAATGCAGTGCTTGAGTCCATGGATATCAAAGGCGATCTCCTGATATATCCAGGATATATCATAAGAGATTCCGCATTGACAGATGATTTTCTAGCAGATATACGGCTGATATATCAGATGGAGACATGACCATGTGGACCGGAGTTTTCCCCGCCGTCACGACCAAATTCACTGCCGACGACCGCCTCGACCATGCCGAGATGGAGCGCTGCTTTGGCCTGCAGATGGAGGCCGGCTGCGACGGCATCATCGTCTGCGGATCGCTCGGCGAAGGGCCGATGCTGTCGCCTGACGAGAAGATCGAGGTGCTGAAGACCGCGCAGAAGGTCGCCGGCAAGAAGCCGGTGCTGCTGACAGTCAATGAGGCCGGCACCCGTGAGGCGGCCAGCATTGCGCGCCGCGCCGCCAAGGAAGGCGCCAACGGCCTGATGGTGGTGCCGAGCCCGATCTATCACACCAATACGGAAGAGACGGTCGCGGCGCTGCGCGCCGTCGCGGAGGCTGGCGACCTGCCGGTCATGATCTACTCCAACCGGCTCGCTTACCGTGTCGACGTCACCGTCGACCAGATGGAGGAGCTGGCATCGGACAAGCGTTTCGTCGCCATCAAGGAATCCTCCGACGACATCCGCCGCTCGACCGAGATCATCAATCGCTTGGGCACTCGCTACGACCTGTTCACCGGCGTCGACAATCTCGCTTTCGAGGCACTGTCGGTCGGCGCCATCGGCTGGGTCGCCGGGCTGGTCACCGCGTTTCCGCGCGAGACTGTCGCCATCTACCAGCTGATGAAGCAGGGCCGCCGCGAAGAGGCGCTCGCCATCTACCGCTGGTTCCGGCCGCTGCTCGATCTCGACGTCTCGACCTATCTGGTGCAGAACATCAAGCTTGCCGAAGTGTTCGCCATCCAAACCAATGACCGCGTGCGCATGCCGCGCCAGCCGCTGTCGGGCGAACGCCGCAAGGCAGTCGAAAAGATCGTCAAGGACGCGCTGGCGGTTCGGCCGACACTGCCGCAGTTCTAAAGCTTTCTTCTTCCCTTCATGAGGAGAAGATGGCGGCAGCCAGAAGAGAGGCAGCGTTTACGTGCACGGAAGTTCGAAGTCGACAGAAGAGGGGCGCCGCCCCTCATCCGCCCTTCGGGCACCCTCTCCCCGTGAACGGGGAGAGGGGGAAGACATCGCCATCATAGGTGGCGGCATCATCGGCATCTGCGCCGCCGCCTGTCTTGCCGAGGCGGGGCGCAAGGTCACGATCTTCGATCGCACCGGCATTTGCGAGGAAACGAGTTCCGGCAACGCCGCCGCCTTCGCCTTCTCCGACGTGCTGCCGATGGCGCACAAAGGCATGATCCGGCAGCTGCCGAAATGGCTGGCCGACCCACTCGGCCCGCTCAGCATTCCACCCGCCTATCTGCCAAAGCTTCTGCCCTGGCTGTTCCGCTTTTGGCGTGCCGGCGCGCCGGCAAAATATGAAGCGAGCCTCGCCGCCCAGGCGGGCATGATGAAGCTTGCCGAAGCCGAATGGATGGGTTTGCTCGATCGCTCCGGCACGCGCGGCATGCTTCGCGAGGACGGCTCGCTCGAACTCTACGAGAGCGAGGCCGAGTTCCGCGCCTCGCTGCCCGGCTGGACGGCGCGCGAGCGTTTCGGCATCGGTTTTCGCCATGTCGAGGGCGAGGAGTTGGCACGGCTGCAGTCCGGGCTTTCGCCACGCTTCGTCAAGGGCACGTTCGTGCCGGGATGGAAGACGGTCGCCGATCCAAAACTGCTCGGCAAGGCGGTATGGGCTTACGCGCAGTCCAGGGGCGCGCGCTTTGAAATGGCCCGGATCGAGCGCGTCGGGGCGGATGAGGATGGCGCCACATTGACGCTGGCCGACGGAACGACCAGGCGAGCCCGACACCTTGTCGTCGCCGCCGGCGCCTGGTCGCACCTGCTGGCGAGGCAATTCGGCGATCGCATTCCGCTGGAGACCGAGCGCGGCTACAACACCACGCTGCCGAAGGCTGCCTTCGACGTGAAGCGGCAGCTGATCTTCTCCGGCCACGGCTTCGTCATCACGCCGCTCGAAACCGGCCTGCGCGTCGGCGGCGCGGTCGAACTCGGCGGCATCGAGCGGCCGCCCAACTATGCGCGATCGAAGGCGCTGCTGCAGAAGGCGCAGAAATTCCTGCCTGGGCTCGATCCGGCCGGCGGGCGCGAATGGATGGGGTTCCGTCCCTCGCTGCCGGATTCGGTGCCCGTCATAGGTCGCGTGTCGGGAAACCGGCCGGTGGTCTATGCCTTCGGCCATGGCCATCTCGGCCTGACCCAGGCTGCAGCCACCGGACGGTTGATCCGCGATCTCGTCCTGGGGCAGACTCCGCCGATCGATCTGGACCCCTTCAGTCCACAACGATTCTGATTTTTTCGGGTTTTGATTTTTCGAGGAGCGTCATGGCCAAGAAATCCTTCTTCTGCATAGACGGCCACACCTGCGGCAATCCGGTGCGGCTGGTCGCCGGCGGCGGCCCGCTGCTGCAGGGGTCGACGATGATGGAGCGGCGCGCGCACTTCCTCGCCGAGTACGACTGGATCCGCACCGGGCTGATGTTCGAACCGCGCGGCCATGACGTGATGTCCGGCTCGATCCTCTATCCGCCGACGCGCCAGGATTGCGACATCGCCATCCTGTTCATCGAAACCTCGGGCTGCCTGCCGATGTGCGGCCATGGCACCATCGGCACGGTGACGATGGCGATCGAGCACGGGTTGATCAAGCCGAAGACGCCTGGCGTGCTGAGGCTCGACACGCCGGCCGGCCTGGTCATCGCCGAGTACAAACAGGTCGGCGACTATGTCGAGGAGGTGCGCATCACCAACGTGCCGTCCTTCCTCCATGCCGAGGGCTTGACGGTCGAGTGTCCGCAGCTCGGCGAAATCACCGTCGATGTCGCCTATGGCGGCAATTTCTACGCCATCGTCGAGCCACAGAAGAACTATCGCGACATGGCAGACTATTCGGCCGGCGACTTCATCGCCTGGAGTCCGGTGGTGCGGCAGCGGCTCAACGAAAAATATTCCTTCGTGCATCCGGAGAACCCGGGCATCGACCGGCTGTCGCACATGCTGTGGACCGGCAAGCCGACCGTGGAGGGCGCGGACGCCCGCAATGCCGTCTTCTATGGCGACAAGGCGATCGATCGCTCACCGTGCGGCACCGGCACCTCGGCGCGCATGGCGCAGCTTCATGCCAAGGGCAAACTCAAGGCCGGCGACAGCTTCGTCCATGAATCGATCATCGGCTCGCTGTTCAAGGGCAAGGTCGAAAAGGACGTCACTGTTGCCGGCAAACCGGCCATCATTCCCTCGATCGGCGGCTGGGCGCGGATGACCGGCTTGAACACCATCTTCATCGACGACCGCGATCCGTTCGCGCATGGCTTCGTCGTCAAGTGATATCGACAGGATTTGCATGTCGCCAAAAGGGGGCGCCGGCTTAGGCGAACGACATGCAAGGACCTAAGGCCGATCCGCCTCGGTATCGACCGAGACCTCCCGGCGAAACCAATCGGCGAAGGTAAACGCGGCGGGCGAGGCATCCACCGACATCGTCAGGAAGTAGCCCTTGTCGCGGTTGGTAGCGAGCTGTGACAGAACAATCAGATCGCCCCGCTTCAGTTCGTCCCGAAAGACGTCCACGGGACAAAGCGCTACGCCGTGGCCGGCGATCACCGCCGTCGCCAGAATGTTGAAGTCGGCGAAGACGGGTCCATTGCCAATGTCGACATTGGGCAGTCCGGCCTCGGAGAACCACTCGCGCCAGCCGTGACGTGTCTCGTCATGCAGCAGGTCCGCGCCCGCTATTCCCTCGGCTGTTCGCAGATGGTCCTTGCCGGCGAAATAGTAGGGGCTGCACACCGGTCGGTTCAGGCGTGAAAACAGCTTGAGGCTGGTGACGCCAGGAGTGGAATCAGCCCCAAGCGTGATCAGCACGTCGTTCTCACCATCGCCGAGCCTTTCCTCTGCCCGGGCATAAGCCACCCGCATGCCGATATCGGGATGGCTGGCGGTGAAGTCCGGCAGGCGGGGCACGAGCCAACGGCTGGCAATGGAAGGTATGCAGCCTACCGATACGGTCGCCACGGCCGCATTGCGCCTGATACGCCGGCATGTAGCGCCGAGTTCGGCAAGTGCCCCGCTTGCCGAGGCCTGCAGGATAACCCCGGCATCCGTCAGCCGTACTTTGCGCGCCTCCCGGTGGAAGAGCGTCACGCCCAACCACTCCTCCAGTCGCCTTATCTGGTGACTGATGGCCGGGTGAGTGACGTGCAGCTCCACTGCGGCAGCGGAGAAACTGAGATGGCGCGCAGCGGCCTCGAAAGCACGGACGGCGTTCAGCGGGATGTAGTCCATATGTAAAATTTACTAACATATCGGGTGAGAAGCAATCATTTGAAGGCGCGCATGTCTTGCGGCATTTCTGCAATCGGACTTCGGAGCAAGCTCAGATGCAACGAAGATTCCAGGCTTTTGACGATATGCAGGGAAAACGATCATGTTCACCAGACAATTGGCTGATGTAGAAAAATCTGACTTCTTCGTGGATTGGGGCAATGGCACCAGCCACCGCCTGCTGACACAAAGGGACGGCATGGGGTTCACCGTCTGCCGTACCGTTGTGCGTGCAGGCAGCGAATCGCGCCTCCACTATCGACGGCATTTCGAGGCCTGCTACTGCATCGCCGGTGCCGGCGAGGTCGAAGACATGTCCGGTGGAGTGCATCGTATCGAGCCAGGCACGATCTATGTGCTCGATGAACATGACGATCATTATCTGCGTGCCGATGCCGCCGGCGACATGATCCTGGTCAGCGTCTTCAATCCTCCGCTTGATGGCACCGAGCGGCATGTCCTGAGCGAGAATGGCGGATCCGCCTACTGAGTCCCGAGGAGCCATCGTTGCCTCGATCGGCGGCCGGTCGCCGATGACCGGATGAACACAAGCTTCATCGACGACCACGATCCGGTTCGCGCATAGTTTTGTGGTCAGCTAAGGGGAATCCTAACCCAGGGGAAAGCAACGGAACGAAAAACGGATCGTGTCAGGAACGCAACGATTCCTCTCATCACCTAGTTTTGACGGTGGTTTCTTCGAAATGGGGCGCATGATGTGGTCGAATCGTCAAAGACATTGCGTTATGCCAATGGTAGGGTCCGCGATAGTCCAAGGGGCCGGATGGGAAAAACGGGCAATCGAACGGCGTGCCGGCAAAACACGCATGACGGTTGAAAAATGACGTTGCAATCCGGGCTCGAAACTTTACGACTAGGGGAAATACGAAAAGGAATGCGTCTGCATGGGCGACATTCCAGGGGAGCCACGTACACATGCAGTACTTTGTCCAGCAGCTTATCAACGGGCTGACGCTGGGATCGATCTATGGGCTGATCGCGATCGGCTACACGATGGTCTACGGCATCATCGGCATGATCAACTTCGCCCATGGCGACATCTTCATGGTGGGCGCCTTCACGGCGCTGATCGTCTTCCTCGTCCTCGGTGCACTGTTCTATTCGGTGCCCGTCGTCATCGCGCTGCTGGTCATGATGATCGTGGCGATGCTGCTCACCAGCCTCTACAACTGGACGATCGAGAAGGTGGCCTACCGGCCGCTGCGCGGTTCGTTCCGGCTGGCGCCGCTGATCACCGCGATCGGCATGTCGATCGCGCTGTCGAACTTCGTCCAGGTGACGCAAGGACCGCGCAACAAGCCGATCCCGCCGATGGTCAGCCAGGTCTACAACATCAACGGCATCAGCGTGTCGCTGAAGCAGATCATCATCGTGCTCGTCACGGCGGCGCTCCTGGCGCTGTTCTGGTACCTTGTCAACAGGACATCGCTGGGTCGAGCGCAAAGAGCGTGCGAGCAGGACCGCAAGATGGCCGCACTGCTCGGCATCGACGTCGACCGCACGATCTCGATCACCTTCATCATGGGTGCGGCGCTCGCCGCAGTCGCTGGCACCTTGTTCCTGATGTATTACGGCGTCATCGCCTTCTCGGACGGCTTCACGCCGGGTGTCAAAGCGTTCACGGCGGCGGTGCTGGGCGGCATCGGTTCGCTGCCGGGCGCGGTGCTCGGCGGGCTGATGATCGGCTTCATCGAAAGCATGTGGTCGGCGTATTTCTCGATCGACTACAAGGACGTCGCCGCGTTCTCGATCCTGGCGATCGTGCTGATCTTCCTGCCTTCCGGCATTCTGGGCCGGCCAGAAGTCGAAAAGGTCTGAGATCATGGCGGTTACCGTATCTCCGGAAAGCGACGTCGTCGCCAGCCCTGTCCAACGCGGCCTTAAGGAAGGCTTCTATGCCGGCGCCATTTCGCTCGGCCTGTTCGTGCTGTTCATTGGCCTGAAGACCGGCCAGAACATCTCTAATGAACTGGTCGTCACCACGCGCTGGGGCTTGCTTGCCGGCGTGGTGGTCGCCACGGCTGTCGGACGCTTCCTCTATGTCGCCTATGGCCAGCCCTTCATGGCCAACCAGAAGATCGCCGACGTTGCCACCGGCCTGTTGCCGGGCAGCGTGGCGTCGCGCTTCTTCCAGGTGCCGTGGTTCATCGCGGCCGTCATCGCGGCGGTGCTGCTGTTCGTTTTTAACAACTCGCTCGCCGGATGGGTTGGAGCAGAACCGGCCGGCTATCTGCAATTCCTGCGCGCCCTGGCTATCATCTATGTGCTGGCCAGCGTGATCTACTATTTCAGGGCCTTCATCCACGCCAACTTCACCAAGCTCGGCATTGCCGCGCTTGTGCTGTACCCGATCCTCGTGGTCACGGTTTTGTCGCTGAACGCCTGGTCGATTGTCGGAGGGCTGCAGGGCTCGCTGAAATGGGTCGACAATTTCGGCATCCAGATCCTGATCTACGTGATGCTGGCCTGGGGCCTGAACATCGTTGTTGGCCTCGCCGGCCTGCTCGACCTCGGCTACGTCGCCTTTTATGCACTTGGCGCCTATGCGTATGCGCTGCTCGCCACCGAATACGGCCTGTCATTCTGGATCCTGCTGCCAGCCGCTGGCGCCATGGCCGCCCTCTGGGGCGTGCTGCTCGGCTTCCCGGTGCTGCGCCTGCGTGGCGACTATCTGGCTATCGTGACGCTGGCCTTCGGCGAGATCATCCGCCTGGTGCTAATCAACTGGCGCGAGGTCACCAACGGGTCGGCCGGCATTTCCGGCATTCCCAAGGTCAGCTTCTTCGGCCTGATGTCGTTCAACGTGTCGGATTCGAACTACATAGCCAAGGTGCTGCACATCGCTCAGTCAGGTGCCTACTATAAGATCTTCCTTTATTATCTGATCCTGGGCCTGTGCCTGCTCACCGCCTTCGTCACCATCAGGCTGCGCCGCCTACCGGTCGGCCGTGCGTGGGAAGCGCTGCGCGAGGACGAGATCGCCTGCCGGTCCCTGGGCATCAACACGACGACGACCAAGCTTACGGCCTTTGCCACCGGGGCCATGTTCGGCGGCTTCGCCGGCTCGTTCTTCGCCGCGCGGCAAGGCTTCGTCAGCCCGGAATCCTTCGTTTTCCTGGAATCGGCCATCATCCTGGCCATCGTCGTGCTCGGCGGCATGGGCTCGCTTGTCGGCATAGCGGTTGCCGCAATGGTGATGATCGGCGGCACCGAGGCGCTGCGCGAACTCGACTTCCTCAAGCAGATATTCGGGCCGGACTTCACCCCCGAACTCTACCGCATGCTTCTTTTCGGCATGGCTATGGTCATCGTCATGCTGTGGAAGCCGCGCGGCTTCGTCGGCAGTCGCGAACCGACCGCCTTCCTCAAGGAGCGAAGGGCTGTCTCCAGTTCCTTCACCAAGGAGGGCCACGGCTGATGAATGCGAGCACACCCATGAACGAGGCCATCCTGCAGGTCGAGCACCTGTCGATGAAGTTCGGCGGCCTGGTCGCCATCGGCGACCTGTCCTTCACCGCCAAGCGTGGCGAGATCACCGCGCTGATCGGACCCAACGGTGCCGGCAAGACCACGGTGTTCAACTGCATCACCGGCTTCTACAAGCCGTCGGAAGGCATGATCACGCTCAACCGTAACGACGGCTCGAGCTATTTGCTCGAACGTCTGCCCAACCACGAGATCCCGGCGCGCGCCAAGGTGGCGCGCACCTTCCAGAACATCCGCCTGTTCTCGGGCATGACGCTGCTGGAGAACCTTTTGGTTGCCCAGCACAACAAGCTGATGAAGGCCTCGGGCTATACGGTGCTTGGCCTGTTCGGCTTCAGCGGCTATCGCAAGGCCTCGGCCGAATCGGTCGAACTGGCCAGGCACTGGCTGGAGAAGGCCGATCTCGTCGACCGTGCCGACGATCCGGCCGGTGACCTGCCATACGGCGCGCAGCGGCGCCTCGAGATCGCCCGCGCCATGTGCACCGGTCCAGAGCTTCTGTGCCTGGACGAGCCGGCGGCCGGCCTCAATCCGAAGGAATCGGCGTCGCTTAACGAACTGCTGATCGACATCAAGAACACGTCAGGCACCTCGATCCTTTTGATCGAGCATGACATGTCGGTGGTCATGCAGATATCCGACCACGTCGTGGTGCTGGAGTATGGCCGCAAGATCTCGGACGGCAATCCGCAATCGGTGCGTACCGATCCGCGCGTCATCGCCGCCTATCTCGGCGTCGACGACGAGGAAGTCGAGGCGGTCCTCACCGAAGTCGGCGACGAAGACGTCATCGAACAGCTCGATACGGGGCCTGATGCCGCGCACGGTCCGGGGACATCGTCCTCGTATCTCGCCGGGCCGGTGACCGACACGGTCGGCCATAGCGAGGGCGAGCGGGTCACCGTGTCGAAAGGCGCCTCCAAGGCGGCGCAGGTCGACGCAAGATCGCTCGCAGCGGCAAACAAGGGGGCCTCGCTGGCCGCCGTACCGGCGGCGAAGCCTGCTCCGAAGGCAAAGCCTGCTCCGAAATCAGCATCAAAGGCGGCAACTGGGGCGGCAGTGAAGTCGACCGCGGCGCCCGCACCGGCAAAGCCGGCAGCCAAGACGCCAGCGGCGAAGGCTCCTGCGGCGAAGGTTGGGGAAATCTCCAACCGGCTGGCGGCACCGCGCGGCGGCAAGGCCGACAATCTGACCCGCATCAAGGGCATCGGCACGGTCAACGAGAAGAAGCTCAACGAGCACGGTATCTTCCACTTCGACCAGATCGGCGCCTGGAAGAAGGCCGACGTCGAGGCCGCCGAGGCCTATCTTGCCTTCGATGGTCGCATCGCGCGTGAGGAATGGGTCAAGCAGGCCAAGCTGCTCGGCCAGGGCAAGGACACGGAATTCTCGCGCCGCGTCGACGCGGGCAAGGTGGCGACCAGCCATGCTTCCGGGAAGACCGCAAACGCGGCTTCCGGAAAGACTGCCGCCGCCAAGCCTGTGGCGGGCAAGCGCGGAGGGGGCAAGTGATGGCCGGGACAACGCTGCTCGATATCAAGGGCGTGCAGACCTACTACGGCAACATCCGGGCGCTGAACGGTGTCGATGTCACCGTCAACCAGGGTGAGATCGTGGCGCTGATCGGCGCCAACGGCGCTGGCAAGTCGACGCTGATGATGACCATCTTCGGCGCGCCTCGTGCGCGCGCCGGCACCATCACCTTTGCCGGCACCGACATCACCCAGATGCCGACGCACGAGATCGCGCGCATGCGCATCGCCCAATCGCCCGAAGGCCGGCGCATCTTCCCGCGCATGACGGTGATGGAAAACCTGCAAATGGGCGCCAGCCTCGACAACCTCAAGCACTATGACGAGGACGTCGAGAAGGTGTTCACGTTGTTCCCGCGGCTCAAGGAGCGCATCGCCCAGCGCGGCGGCACGCTGTCGGGCGGCGAGCAGCAGATGCTGTCGATCGGACGTGCGCTGATGGCGCGGCCGAAGCTGTTGTTGCTCGACGAACCGTCGCTGGGCCTGGCGCCGCTGATCGTCAAGCAGATCTTCGACGCCATCCGCGAACTGAACCGCACCCAGGGGCTGACCGTGTTCCTGGTCGAGCAGAATGCCTTCGGCGCGCTCAAGCTCGCCACGCGCGGCTACGTCATGGTCAACGGCAATGTGACGATGAGCGGCACCGGCAAGGAACTGCTCGCCAATCCGGAAGTGCGCGCTGCCTATCTCGAAGGCGGACACCACTGAGTTTGGAGCGGAACGTGTGCATCCGATATTCCGCTCCAAGTTGTTTGTTTGTCGCATGATCCTTGTCCGAAAAGTCTGCAACTTTTCGGGATCATGCTAGGGAGACTTCACCATGCAGGGCATTCTTTATGAGGAGCCGTCGATCTGGCAGTTCTTCTTCGTCACCTGCCTGCTCGGCGGCTGGGCGGCCTGGATGACGGGCAAGGCCAGCGCCCAGACATGGCGCAGCTTCATCCATCTGTTCGTCTATATGCTGGGCCTCGGCATCGGCATCCGCTTCATCCATCACGCGCTGTTCGGCGGCACGATGTTCTCGCTGCACTACTATATCGTCGACACCATCGTGCTGATGATCCTTGGCTTCGTCGGCTATCAATACACACGAACAAACCAGATGGTGACGCAGTATAATTGGCTCTACGAAAGAGCTTCAATCTTGAGCTGGAAGCCGAAAGGCTGAGGTTCATCATTAACGCCGCTTCGGGGATGAATCGGCGTGACAAGTGCCTGAAAATCGGCAAACTATGCTTTCTGCGATAAGGGTGGGCATCGCATGAAAGCTTCATCCACGCCCACTCCGTAAATGGGAGCGTTTAAATGAAAAAATCACTTTTGTCCGCCGTCGCCCTGACCGCGCTCGTCGCGTTCGGCGGCAGCGCGTGGGCTGATGTACTGATCGGCGTTGCCGGTCCGATCACCGGTCCGAACGCAGCCTTCGGCGCACAGCTTCAGAAGGGTGCGGAAGCGGCTGTCGCCGACATCAATGCCAAGGGCGGCATCAATGGCGAGCAGATCAAGCTCGAGGTTGGCGACGACGTCTCCGATCCGAAGCAGGGCATCTCGGTCGCCAACAAGTTCGTCGGCGACGGCGTCAAGTTCGTGGTCGGCCACTTCAACTCGGGCGTCTCGATCCCGGCATCCGAAGTCTATGCGGAAAACAACATCGTCGAGATCACTCCGGCTGCAACCAACCCGCAGTTCACCGAGCGCGGCCTGTGGAACGTGTTCCGCACCTGCGGACGCGATGACCAGCAGGGTAGCATCGCCGGCGCTTATCTCGCCGCGAACTTCAAGGACGCCAAGATCGCCGTCGTGCACGACAAGACCACCTACGGTCAGGGCCTTGCCGACGAAACCAAGAAGGCGATGAACGCCAAGGGCGTGACGGAAGTCATGTATGAAGGCATCAACGTCGGCGACAAGGACTTCTCGGCACTAATCGCCAAGATGAAGGAAGCCGGCGTCTCCATCATCTATTGGGGCGGTCTGCACACCGAAGCCGGCCTGATCATCCGCCAGGCGGCCGACCAGGGCCTCAAGGCGACGCTGGTTTCCGGTGACGGCATCGTGTCGAACGAGCTGGCTTCGATCGCGGGCGACGCGGTTGCGGGCACGCTCAACACCTTCGGCCCGGATCCGCGCCTGATCCCCGCGAACAAGGAACTCGTCGAGAAGTTCCGTGCGCAGGGCTTCGAGCCGGAAGCCTACACGCTCTACGCATACGCTGC
The DNA here is from genome assembly GCF_056403655.1 of Mesorhizobium sp. P2_F8. Lineage (NCBI taxonomy): Bacteria > Pseudomonadati > Pseudomonadota > Alphaproteobacteria > Hyphomicrobiales > Phyllobacteriaceae > Mesorhizobium > Mesorhizobium sp. P2_F8. The sequence goes on along the minus strand of NZ_JBFUFB010000001.1, from coordinate 537,967 downwards.
CGTGCAGGCGCTTTCGGAAGCGGCAGCAGCCGCCAAGTCGAACGACCCGCAGGAAGTTGCCAAGGCGCTGCATGCGAATGGCCCGTTCAAGACCGTGCTCGGCGACTTGTCCTATGACGCCAAGGGCGACCCGACGCTGCCCGGCTACGTCATGTACGAATGGAAGAAGGGCGACGACGGCAAGTACACCTACATCCAGAAGATGTAAGCCTGTCGGCCTCGATCTCTACAGAATGCCCGGCGCTTTGCGCCGGGCATTTTTCGTTTGAGCCCCCGCTCCCTTCCGGACGATCCGGCAAGCCGATAAAGCCGGCCTTTAGCCGGAAAAAGATCAAGCCTTGAATGGCAGCACCGGGGCTTTCTTGCGCGTTCGACCGAATGCGACCGACTTTGGCGCAAAGATTCCGTTTCAATCGATTTAATTCAGCGTCAATTTTGTTTGCACTGCAGCATTTTCGCGCTAATCATGACGCCAGTTTCGTCCCCGACAATGTCCGGAGTTCGTCCTTGGCCATTACGAAGATCCTCGTCGCCAACCGATCCGAAATCGCCATTCGCGTCTTTCGCGCGGCCAACGAACTTGGTCTCAAAACCGTGGCGATCTGGGCCGAGGAGGACAAGTACTCGCTGCATCGCTTCAAGGCCGACGAGAGCTACCAGGTCGGGCGCGGACCGCACCTGACCCGCGACATGGGACCGATCGAAAGCTACCTGTCGATCGAGGAGGTGATCCGCGTCGCCAGGCTTTCGGGCGCCGATGCCATCCATCCCGGCTACGGGCTTTTGTCGGAAAGTCCCGAATTCGCCGAAGCCTGCGCGGTCGCCGGCATCACCTTCATCGGCCCGAAGCCGGACACGATGCGCCGGCTCGGCAACAAGGTTGCCGCGCGCAATCTTGCGATCGAGGTCGGCGTGCCGGTGATCCCCGCCACCGATCCGTTGCCGGACGACATTGAGGCGGTCAAGAAACTGGCCAAGGAGATTGGCTATCCGGTGATGCTGAAGGCATCGTGGGGCGGCGGCGGGCGCGGCATGCGCGCCATCCGTTCCGAGGCCGATCTTGCCCGCGAGGTCATGGAAGGCAAGCGCGAGGCGAAAGCCGCCTTCGGCAAGGACGAGGTCTATCTCGAAAAGCTGATCGAGCGCGCCCGCCATGTCGAGGTGCAGGTGCTGGGCGACACGCATGGCAATGCCGTGCACCTGTTCGAGCGCGACTGCTCGATCCAGCGCCGCAACCAGAAGGTCGTCGAGCGGGCGCCAGCGCCCTATCTCGAGATGTCGCAACGCGAGGAGCTTTGCGGTTACGCGCTGAAGATTGCGCGCGAGACCAGCTATATCGGTGCCGGCACGGTCGAGTTCCTGCAGGATGCCGATACCGCCAAGTTCTATTTCATCGAGGTCAATCCGCGCATCCAGGTCGAGCACACCGTCACCGAACAGGTGACCGGCATCGACATCGTCAAGGCGCAGATCCACATCCTCGACGGCTTCGCCATAGGCACGCCGGAATCGGGCGTGCCGGCGCAGAAGGACATCCGGCTGAACGGCCATGCCTTGCAGTGCCGCATAACCACCGAAGACCCCGAGCACAATTTCATTCCCGACTACGGCCGCATCACCGCCTATCGTGGCGCCACCGGCTTCGGCATCCGCCTCGACGGCGGCACCGCCTATTCCGGCGCGGTCATCACCCGCTTCTACGATCCGCTGCTGGAGAAGGTGACGGCCTGGGCGCCGACGCCGGCCGAGACCATCGCCCGCATGAACCGGGCCTTGCGCGAGTTCCGCATCCGCGGCGTCGCCACCAACCTCACCTTCCTCGAAGCGATCATCAACCACCCGAGCTTCGCCGATAATTCCTACACGACCAAGTTCATCGACACGACGCCGGAACTGTTCCAGCAGGTGAAGCGCCAGGACCGTGCCACCAAACTCATCAACTATCTCGCCGACGTGTCGGTCAACGGCCATCCCGAGGCGCGCGGGCGGCCGCAGCCGAAGGCCGACGCGGCCGCACCCATCGTGCCTTACCTCAACGGCAATGTGCCGGGCGGCAGCAAACAGAAGCTCGACGTGCTCGGACCGGAGAAATTCGCCGCCTGGATGCGCGACCAAAAGGAGGTGCTGGTCACCGACACGACGATGCGCGACGGCCATCAGTCGCTGCTGGCCACGCGTGTGCGCACGCATGACATTGCCGGCATCGCCGGCACCTATGCGCGCGCCCTGCCGCAGCTTCTGTCGCTCGAATGCTGGGGCGGCGCCACCTTCGACGTCGCCATGCGCTTCCTCACCGAGGATCCATGGGAGCGGCTGTCGCTGGTGCGCGAGGCAGCGCCCAATCTGTTGCTGCAGATGCTGCTGCGCGGCGCCAATGGTGTCGGCTACACCAATTATCCCGACAATGTCGTGCAGCATTTCGTCAAGCAGGCGGCCAGCGGCGGCATCGACCTGTTCCGGGTGTTCGACTGCCTGAACTGGGTCGAGAACATGCGCGTCGCCATGGACGCGGTCGGCGCCGAAGGCAAGCTGATCGAAGCGGCGATGTGCTACACCGGCGACATACTCGACCCGGCGCGAGCCAAATACGATCTCAAATACTATGTCGGCCTTGCGGGCGAATTGCAGGCCGCGGGCGCCCACATCATCGCCGTCAAGGACATGGCCGGCCTGTTGAAGCCTTCCGCCGCAGGCGTGCTGTTCAAGGCGCTGCGCGAGGCGACCGACCTGCCGATCCATTTCCACACCCACGACACGTCGGGCCTCTCCGCAGCGACGGTGCTGGCTGCGGTGGAGAGCGGCGTCGACGCCATCGACGCGGCGATGGATGCCTTCTCCGGGAACACATCGCAGCCTTGCCTTGGCTCGATCGTCGAGGCGCTGAAGGGCACCGAGCGCGACCCGGGCCTCGATCCGCAATGGATCCGCAAGATCTCGTTCTACTGGGAGGCGGTGCGCAACCAGTACGCCGCCTTCGAAAGCGACCTCAAGGGACCGGCCTCGGAAGTCTACCTGCATGAAATGCCGGGCGGACAATTCACCAATCTCAAGGAACAAGCGCGCTCGCTCGGGCTCGAGACACGCTGGCACGAGGTGGCGCAGACCTATCACGACGTCAACCTGATGTTCGGCGACATCGTCAAGGTGACGCCGTCGTCCAAGGTCGTCGGCGACATGGCATTGATGATGGTCAGCCAGGACCTGACCGTCGCCGATGTCGAAAACCCGGCCAGGGATATCGCCTTTCCGGATTCGGTCGTCTCGATGCTGCGCGGCGATCTCGGCCAGTCGCCCGGCGGTTGGCCGGCAGCGCTGCAGAAGAAGGCGCTGAAGGGCGACAAGCCGATCACGGTGCGGCCGGGCTCGCTGCTCAAGCCGGCCGATCTCAAGGCCAGCCGCAAGGAGATCGAGGAGAAGCTCGAGCGCAAGCTCTCGGAGTTCGAATTCGCCTCTTGGCTGATGTATCCGAAGGTGTTTTCCGACTTCGCCGGCGCGCAGGAGACCTACGGCCCGGTCAGCGTCCTGCCGACGCCGACCTATTTCTACGGCATGAAGCCCGAGGACGAGATCTTCGTCGACATCGAGAAGGGCAAGACGCTGGTGGTGCGCTGTCTGGCCATCGGCGATGTCGACGACAAGGGCATGGTCACCGTGTTCTTCGAGCTCAACGGCCAGCCGCGCCGCGTCAAGGTGCCCGACAGGGCGCATGGCGCGTCCGCCGCCAAGGCCCGCCGCAAGGCCGAGCCGGGCAACGAGGCGCATGTCGGCGCGCCGATGCCTGGCGTCGTCTCGGCGCTTTCGGTTGCCGCGGGCCAGGCCGTGAAGGCCGGTGACGTGCTGCTTTCCATCGAGGCGATGAAGATGGAGACGGCGTTGCACGCCGAGCGCGACGGCACGGTCGCCGAGGTGCTGGTCAAGGCCGGAGACCAGATCGATGCCAAGGATCTGTTGATCGCCTTCAATTGAGAGATGGCAAAGAACGGGCAGGCTGTCGGCGTCTGTCGGCAGCCTGGAGCGTGTTCCATCCCGATGGAATCGAGTTTGGGCTCCATCTCTGTGTTGGGGCATGAACTCCAGGGAAAACCGGTACCCACTTTTCGGGATCATGCCCCTGTGGCTTGTTCGATAACAGCTTGACCCGCCGCCGCCGGTCGGGCATCGAACCGGCTCAAATTTGCCGCCGTAGTCCCCCGAGTCGCGGCGCAGAAACGATGTGGAGAAAACATGGCCGACGATATCACCGAGACCAGCCAGACTGTTGCCGCCGGCCAGCTGCGTGCCTTCATCGAGCGCATCGAGCGGCTCGAGGAAGAGAAGAAGACCATCTCCGACGACATCAAGGAAGTGTTCGCCGAAGCCAAGGGCACCGGCTTCGACACCAAGGCGATGCGCACGATCATCCGGCTGCGCAAGAAGGACCAGGCAGAGCGGCAGGAGGAGGAAACCATCCTCGACCTGTACAAGGCCGCGCTCGGCATGGTGTAAGACTAACCGGCCCGGCGCCCCATGCGGTTGCCGGAGATACGGTTCGAACCATGAGCGAATTCGACTTCGGCGCCCGCCGCGCCTCTGAATTCCGCCAGCGCGGTTTCTGGACGCTGTTCGAGGAACGGCATCCGGAGGAAAAGGCTCTGTTGGCGAGGCGCGGACCCTGGTTCTGGCAGCGCGGGCTGCCCGACTTCGCATTGGTCCTTTCCATGTATGTCGCGCCGGCGCAGAACCATGTCGGCGTCTTCTTTGGGCGCAACGAGAAGTTCGGTGCCACGGGAGCGTGGGCGCGGTTGAAGCCGTTCCAGCCGGCGATCGAAGGCAAGTTGAAGCTCAGGCCCGAACAGACTTGCCAGGGGCTCGGCATCAATTCGATGTGGCGGGTGAATCGCTTTGCCGAGGACAACTGGCCGGCGATGGCGGACTGGTTGGTGACGGAGGCCTCGCGCATCGAGCGCGCGGTCACAGAGGTTCTGGTGGACGGCGACCAAGCCTGAGCGTGAAATTCGCGCCTGCCCGGCCGGCGATGCGACGAGCGTTTTGCGATCAGCTCGCCTTCGCCGTATCGCGGCCGATCTCATCCAGATGGTGCTGCAGGGTCATATGGTCGAGCGTGCCCACCGGCAGATTGACGAACAGCGAAATGCGATTGCTGAGCATGCGAAAGGCATCGGCGAAGGCGAGGTGCACCTCGGCGTCGGTGCCGTGGGCCTTGGCCGGGTCCGGTATCGCCCAAAGTGCCGTCATTGGATGGCCGGGCCATATGGGACAGGCTTCGTTCGCGGTGCTGTCGCAGACGGTGAAGACGAAGTTCATTTCCGGTGCGTCCGGCGCGGCGAATTCGTCCCAGCTTTTCGAGCGGGCGAAGCCGGTGTCGAAGCTGAGGGTTTCGAGCAGTTGAAGTGCGTAGGGATTGACCGTGCCCTTCGGCTGAGAGCCGGCGGAAAAGGCCCTGAACCTGCCGGCGCCGATCCGGTTGAGGATGGCTTCCCCCATGATGGATCGTGCCGAATTGGCGTTGCAGAGAAACAGCACATTGTAGAAATTGTCGCTCATCTCAAGACCTCCCTGGCAGGCGACTGGATGATTGAGCGGCAAATTCCGTCGGGACGTCGCCGCTTGGCAAAAGTATATCGAAAAGAAGCGGCGTAGAAAGGTTTCGCGACCGTGTGATGACCTCTGGTCAGGTCACGATGTCCATCGTCGCCTGGTGTTGACAGTTTGTTGCGTTTGACGTTCCTGCCGACGCCGAAGCGAGGGTTGCGCCGATGAATGTTTCAAAGCTCCCCGAAGACGAGAACGACACGGCCAGCCGGGGCACGGCCAGCCGGGGCTTCTTCCGCGCACGCTGGCAAGGCCTGGTGCCGCTCGATCGGCTGTTCTGGCGCGACCTCGTCCTTGTCGGCACGGCGATCAATGTCGTATCTTCGGTGGCCGCGCTCATCCTGCTCGGACTGAAGCTGCCGCTCGCGCTGGTTCTGGCGGTGCATTTCGCGCCGGTGCCCTACAACATCTTCCTGACCTTTGCCGTATGGCGAACCACGGAAAAGGCCACCGGCGCCAAGGCCTCGCTGATGACGCTCGGCGCCACATTGTGGCTGATCCTGTCGGTCGTGGTCTGACAGTGCGGATACGGGGCACCTATCGCGTAATGAAAAAGGGCGGCCGCAGCCGCCCTTTCAATTCATCCGACGATCGGGTTAGGCCGTTGGCTCGAATTTCAGCGCCACGCCGTTGATGCAATAGCGCAGGCCGGTCGGTGGCGGGCCGTCCTCGAAGACATGGCCGAGATGGCTGCCGCAGCGGGCGCAATGGCATTCGGTGCGGACCATGCCATAGCTGCGGTCGACGGTGTTCTCGACCGAGCCCGGCACCGGGTCGTTGAAGCTCGGCCAGCCGGTGCCGCTCTCGAACTTTAGCTTGGACTCGAACAGCGGCTGGTCGCAGCCGACGCAGGAAAACGTGCCGGCGCGCTTCTCGTAGAGCAAAGCGCAGCTTCCCGGCCGCTCGGTGCCATGGCCGCGCATGACGGCATATTGCTCCGGCGTCAGCCGAGCGCGCCATTCGGCGTCGGTGCGGGTGACGGGGTAGGTGTGGGTGTCCATTTGATCTCCTCAGCCTTGCCGGCTCGTTGTTGATTGCAACCTCATATTCGCACCAAGATAGGCATTTGTTACGAGGTTTGCCCGCATTTTCGATCGTGCCTTCACGCGATGGCTGCAAGATAGCGCGCGACCGATATATCGAATGCCGCTTTTGCGTCCCCAATCACATTCTGGTTCCACCATGCGCCGTAGATGTGGTTGAACTGGAACGGCTCCAATGCCTTCGCGATGCGGCGCACGGCGGCTGCGTTGAGCGGGATATAGTTGGGATAGCTGTACATGAAGCTGACATGGCGGCGCGTCGGCGTTACCTGCAATATGTCGCCGGACAGCAGGGCGTTGCCGCCATCGCGTTCCCAATGGAGCACCTGGCCGCCGGCAAAGTGGCCACCGCAGCGGACAAGTGTCAGCGAAGGGTTGATAGGCAACGTCTCGCCCTCCCAACTGACGATCGCCTTGTGCGGCCGCATGATCCATTGGCGGTCATCGGCGTGGAGAAAGATCGGCACACCGCCAAAAGCCTCGCTCCACTCGACCATCACCGAATAATAGTGGCAGTGCGAGATGGCTATCGCTGTCAGGCCGCCGCGGCGGTTGATCTCGGCCACCGCCTCGTCGCTGACCATCGAGATGCAGTCCCACAGCACATTGCCGTGCGGCGTCTGCGCCAGCAACGCGCGCTGGCCGATGGCGAAGCGCGGCTCGATGCCGAAGGCGAGAACGCCGGCGTCGTCCTTGACCACGACCCGGTGTCCGTCAGCGAGCTCTTCCGGTGTGATCCAGGCCTGGCCTTCCCAGCGCACATATTGCCGCTCGTCCTCGCAGATCGGGCAGCGGTTCGGCGGTGCCTCCGTTGCCGCGAACTGGACGCCGCATTGCAGGCAGAGAAAGCAGGTCATCGTTTTTCCTGTCTGTTCAATGCTTCCTTGAAAGCTGCCTGGTCGCGCCTTCGAGCCCGGCCAGCGTCAGCGGGAACATGCGGCCGCCGAAGATGTCGCGGATCATGGCAATCGAATGGGTATAGCCCCAGTTCTTCTCGTTCTCGGGGTTCAGCCATACCGCGTTTGGGCCATTGCTGCAGCAGGCGGCCGAGCCAGACGGTCCCGGCCTCCGGGTTCCAGTGTTCGACCGAGCCGCCGGGTAGGGCGATCTCGTAAGGGCTCATCGAGGCGTCACCGACGACGATCACCTTGTAGTCCGGCCCATATTTATGGATCAGGTCGAAGGTCGGGATCGTCTCGGCATGCCTGCGGCGATTGTCCTTCCACACACCCTCATAGAGGCAGTTGTGAAAATAGAAATATTCGAGCTGCCGGAATTCGGCGCGGGCGGCCGAAAACAGCTCTTCGACGCTCTTGATGTGGTCGTCCATCGAGCCGCCGACATCGAAGAACATCAAGAGCTTTACCGCGTTGCGCCGTTCGGGCCGCGTTTGTACGTCGAGATAGCCGTGTTCAGCGGTGGCGTGAATGGTGCCCGGCAGGTCGAACTCTTCCTCGGCACCCTCGCGCACCCAGCGGCGCAGGCGCTTCAGCGCGATCTTGATGTTGCGGGTGCCGAGTTCGACGGCATCATCGAAATTCCTGAACTCGCGTTTGTCCCAGACTTTGACGGCGCGGCGGTTGCGGCTGTCGTGCTGGCCGATGCGCACGCCTTCGGGATTGTAGCCATAGGCGCCGAAGGGCGAGGTGCCGCCGGTGCCGATCCATTTCGAGCCGCCCTGGTGGCGGCCTTTCTGCTCCTCCAGCCGCTGCTTCAAGGTCTCCATCAGCTTTTCGAAACCGCCGAGCGCCTCGACCAGTTTTTTCTCTTCGTCGGTCAGGTGCTTCTCTGCGAGCCGGCGCAGCCATTCTTCGGGAATATTGGCGACATCGACAGCGTCCGGCCCACCCAGCGCCTCAACGCCCTTGAAGACATGGGCAAACACCTGGTCGAAGCGGTCGATGTGGCGTTCGTCCTTCACCAGCGCGGTGCGGGCCAGATAGTAGAAACCCTCGACGTCGTAGTCGACCAACCCGGCTTCCAGCCCCTCCAGCAGCGACAGATATTCCCGTAGCGAGACGGGAACACGCGCTGCCTTCAGTTCGAGGAAGAAAGGGATGAACATCGTCTATCTACAGCAGATCATACTCGATGAAGCCGGTCCGGCGCGCCACATAGTCGTAGAGCTTGCGCGCGGTGGCGTTGGTCTCGTGCGTCATCCAGTAGACATTCTTGACGCCGATTTTTGCGGCTTCCAGCTTCACCGCCTTGATCAGCTCAGCACCAATGCCCTTGCCGCGCACGTCCGGATCGGCGAACAGGTCCTGCAGATAGCAGTTGTTCTGCTCCGCCCAGCAGGAGCGGTGGTAGAGATAGTGGGTGAGGCCGACAGCCTTGCCGTCGAGCGTGGCGATGAAACCCTTCGGTTCGAACTCGCCTGCCGTGAACAACCGCTTCCAGGTAACGGCGTAGACCTCTTCCGGCAGCTTGGTCTCGTAGAAGGTCAGATAGTCGGTCCACAGGCGCCGCCAGTCGGCATGGTCGGACTGCGCAAGCGGCCGGATAGTGATCTCGGTCATTTCGATCCCCGTGAAATCTGGAACCCGATCCATACCAACAGAATCGCGATCGGGAACATCCTTGCCTATCCCGCCGGCAAATCATACTCGCGAAAAGCGGTGGCGAGCATGTGCAGCGCCTCTCGCGCCCGCGGCGCCAAGGCGCGCGAATGCAAGACGATATCGGAAGAGGGAATGGGCGGCAGGCCGAGCTTACGACCCACCTCGATCAAGCCAGGGGGAGCGACACGTTGGGCGAGGGCGCAAACGACGAAGCCGGCCGATACCGCGATGTTGACAGCCGCGCCGCCGCCGCCGACGAAAGCCTCGCTCCAGGCAATGCCTGCTCTATCCAGCGCCTCGACCGCTCTCAGACGGTCCGGGCAGTTGCATACGGTGCTTAGAAGAGCGAGGCGCAAGGGCGTCCCGGGCCGCCATTCGAAGGCAGGGGCCGCGAACCAGCCATAATGGGTGCGCGACAAGGCTTCGCCCCGGCGACTGTCGTCTTCCTGGTGCACGATCACCGCATCGAGTTCGCCCCTATCGAAAGCCTCCTGCAGCAAAGAGCTGGTATCGATCCTGATGTTGAGGGCAAGCGACGGATCATGGGCATGAAGCTGGGCTATCAATATGGAAAGCTCGGGCCCCGCGACGTGGTCGACAAAGCCGAGAGCAAGGCGACACGGCGCCTCTGAAAACTCCGCCATGGCGCGTTCATGGGCGGCAAGGAATTCGCGGGCTGCCGGGAGAAAAACCGCTCCCCTTGCCGACAGCCGCACGCGGCGCGGGGTTCGTTCGATCAGACGCGCGCCGAGCTTTTCTTCGAGCCGGCGCAGTTTGACGCTGATCGTCGCCTGGGTGCTACCCAGCGCGGCAGCCGCACGGGTGAAGCTCTGCAGATCGGCCACCATGACGAAGGTCCGCACGGCGTCGACATCAAGGCTTGCCATCTCGATCATTCCTTTTTGTCATCTCTGAAATAGAGATGCATAGTCTTTTTTCATGGTCAAGCGTCGTCTATGTCACCTCCATCGCAGTTTGGAAGCATCCGCCCTTGGCTCACCTGCGAATGCTCCGATGGAAAGGGATTGTTATGCTTCAAATCGACCGAAACACCGTTGCGCTTGCGGGCGCTTGTCTTGCCTCGCTGCTGTTTGGCCTCGAAATCTCGAGCGTACCGGTGATCCTGCCGAAACTGGAAAGCGTGCTCGCCGCCGATTTCAAGGATCTGCAGTGGATCATGAATGCCTACACCATCGCCTGCACCACGGTGCTGATGGCGACGGGGACACTGGCGGACCGGTTTGGCCGCAAACGGGTGATGGTGACCACCACCATCGCATTCGGCTTTGCCTCCCTGCTGTGCGGCCTCGCACCGAGCGCGCCAATCCTGATCATTGCGCGTTTTTTGCAGGGGCTCGCCGGAGGAGCGATGTTCACCTGCAGCGTGGCCGTGCTGTCGCACCAATTTCAGGATGGTGGTGAACGTGGCAAGGCCTTCGTTGCCTGGAGCGTCGTCTCGGGCATCGGGTTGGGTTTCGGTCCCGCCATTGGTGGATTGATCGTCGCATTCTCGAGCTGGCAATGGGTGTTCCTCATCCATGTGCCGCTCGCGATCCTCGCCCTGGTCTTCATCGTCGCCGGTGTCACGGAATCACGCGATCACAACGCCCAGAAGCTCGATCGGGCCGGCATCCTGACGCTTTCGCTGGCGGTGTTCGGCTTTTCCTATCTGATCACGCAAGGCGCCGATCTCGGGTCCGGCGCCCGTGTCGGCGTGATCGTCGCGGCGATAGCGGCCTTCATCGGGTTTCTTGTTGCCGAAAGGGTCAATCCCTATCCGATGTTCGACTTCTCCGTCTTCCGCATCCGCCAATTTTCAGGCGCGATCATGGGCGGCATCGGCATGAATTTCAGCTACTGGCCGTTCATCATCTATCTGCCGATCTATTTTTCTGGCGTTCTGGGCTATGACAGCACCACGACCGGCCTGTTGCTGCTCGTCTACACGCTTCCCCTGATGCTGATGTCCTCGACCGCCGAGCGCCTGCGCGCGCGCTATCAGGCCCGCATTGCGATCCCGCTCGGGCTGTTGACATTGGGGATCGGTTTTATCTCGATGAGGATAGGCTCCGGGCTCGAGGGAGCCAATTGGGTGACGATGCTGCCCGGTACGCTGATCGCCGGCGTTGGCATCGGCCTGACCAATTCACCGACCACCAACACCACGACCGGATCGGTATCGCCGGATCGTGCCGGCATGGCCTCGGGAATCGATATCAGCGCACGCCTGATCACGCTCGCCATCAACATCGCGGTGCTGGGCCTGCTGTTGACGCAGGGGATCGTTTCTTATCTGCGGAACGCATTTGGCACGGCCTTCGACCCCGGCGAATTGCGCACGCTGGCGGAAAAGATCGCCACCGGAAACCTCGACGGCCTGACACAGCACTCGCCCAAGCTCACGGCCCTCGACCCATCCGGCGCCATCGCGCATGCAGCCCTGGTCAACGGTTTTGGCTGGGTCATGCTCTATAGCGGGATCGGCGTTCTAGCCCTTGCCGTCATCAGCTTCATCATCTTCGGTGTGAAGACTGCCGCGCCGCAGGAGGAAAGGGGGCAGCGTTCCGCTCAGACTGTTGGCGAGGTTCGCTCGTAGCGGACACCTGCACGGACAGTCTTAGCCCTGCCGCCTCGCCATGAAGGCCAGCCGCTCGAACAGATGCACGTCCTGTTCGTTCTTCAGAAGCGCGCCGTGCAGCTTGGGCAATGCGTTCTTCGGGTCGGCGCGCAGGTCTTCCGGTGCGATGTCGTCGGCGACCAGCAGGCGGATCCAGTCGAGCGCTTCCGAGGTCGACGGCTTCTTCTTCAGGCCGGGCACATCGCGGATCTCGTAGAACTGGGTCAGCGCCGCGCGCACAAGGTTCTGCTTGATGCCGGGATAGTGCACGTCGACGATTTTGTGCAGCGTCTCGACGTCGGGAAAGCGGATGTAGTGGAAGAAGCAGCGGCGCAGGAAGGCGTCCGGCAGTTCCTTCTCGTTGTTGGAGGTGATGATGACGATCGGCCTGACCGCGGCGCGAATGGTCTCGCCGGTCTCGTAGACGAAGAACTCCATCCGATCGAGTTCCTGCAGCAAATCGTTGGGGAACTCGATATCGGCCTTGTCGATCTCGTCGATCAGAAGCACGACCTTCTTGCCGGCCGAGAACGCCTCCCAAAGCTTACCGCGCTTGATGTAGTTCCTGATGTCGTTGAAGCGCTCGTCGCCGAGCTGGCTGTCGCGCAGCCGCGACACGGCATCGTATTCGTACAGGCCCTGCTGCGCCCTGGTGGTCGACTTGACGTGCCATTCTATCAGGTCGAGGCCAAGGGCTGCCGCAACTTGCCTGGCGAGTTCGGTCTTGCCGGTGCCGGGCTCGCCCTTGACCAGCAGGGGCCGTTCCAGCGCGATCGCGGCGTTGACCGCCACCATCAGATCCTTGTCGGCGACATAGGCCGCCGTGCCTTCGAAACGCATTGTTGCTCCTTAGAGTGGTTCGCCGTTTCACGGAAACGTCGAACCGCTCTATCTCTTTGTTTTGACGCAATTCCGGACGGAAACCGTCCACACTTTTCCTGGAATTGCTCTTGGTTGGTCATGACGACCGTAAGGACGCGGCTCCGCCTGTGCAAGGGTGGCTTGTCGGCGGCAGCGAGGGGCGCGGATCCGCCACGGAAAGAATGTCATCTCTCTGGCGCTTAGCCGACCAGCAGCCTATATTGGTCGGGACGGTCTGTGCTTCCCGGCAGGAGAACATTTTCCCCGGGGCCTTAACGATCCTTAGGGAGCTGTCCCTGGGAAGACCCGTGGGTTTTCTCACACGGCGCCCACCTACTTTGTAGGTTCCCGGGATCGCTCTCTCCACCGGTTGTGTGGATCGTCACTTTTCGCAACGCATCCATGTCTTTCGGTGGATGATGCGGTAGAAAACGTCGCTCCTAAAGCTCCACCGAAATCTGACCTTTTCTATCGTCTGCACATGACATCCTCAAAACACCTGAAAAAGCAGCTTCGGCTCGAGGCACTCGGGCGCCGCGACGCGCTCGATGAATTCTGGCGAGTGGAGATCGCCCTCGAAATGGCCGAGACGGCGCGCGATCACCTCGCTGTCGAGCCGGGTCAGATCGTCTCCGGCTTCTGGCCGATGCGCTCGGAAGTCGACGTCCGGCCGCTGATGTTCGCCTTGCGCGAGAAGGGAGCCAGGCTTTGCCTGCCGGCGATCCTCGACAAGACCACCATCGTCTTTCGCGAATTGGTGCGCGGCGCGCCGATGGTCGAGATGGGTTTCGGCACTGTCGGCCCGCATGAGGAGGCCGAGGTGCTCGACCCCACGGTGATGCTGGTGCCGCTCGCCGCTTTCGACGCGCGCGGCCATCGCATCGGCTATGGTGCCGGCTACTACGACCGCGCCATCGCCAAGCTGGTCGACAAGGGGCTGCCGCCCAGATTGATCGGCATCGCCTTCGACTGCCAGGAGGTGGGGCTGGTGCCAGATGAGGACCACGACGTCGTCATCCCGGAAATACTCACGGAGAGTGGGTTGCGCCGCTTCGCGCCAAAATTGTAGACAAGCGCAATGGACGCATGATCTTTTCACAGACGTCATGCAGCTTTTGCTTCGCTGACATTCGGTGCGGGATCATATGAGACTTCTCTTCCTCGGCGACATGGTTGGAAAAACGGGACGCACGGCAGTGTGGGAACAACTGCCGGGACTGATCTCCGATTTCAAACTCGATTTCGTCATCGTCAACGGCGAGAATGCCGCCGGCGGCTTTGGCATCACCGAAGAGATCTTTCGCGAAACGATCGCGGCGGGCGCCGATGTTGTCACCACCGGCAACCATGTCTGGGACCAGCGCGACGCGCTGGCCTTCGCGCCGCGCGAAGAGCGCTTTCTGCGCCCCTCCAATTTCCCCAAGGGCACGCCCGGACGCGGCTCCGGCGTCTACATCGCCAGGAGCGGTGCGCGCGTGCTGGTCGCCAACATCATGGGCCGGGTGTTCATGCACCCCGAACTCGACGATCCGTTCCAGGCCGGTGAGCGCGAACTGGCCGCCTGTCCGCTCGGCGAGCAGGCGGATGCCGTGATCATCGACTTCCATGCCGAGGCGACTTCGGAAAAGATGTGCTTTGCGCATTTCGTCGATGGCCGCGCCAGTCTCGTCGTCGGCACCCACACGCACCAGCCGACCGGCGATCACCAGATCCTCAATGGCGGCACGGGTTACATTTCCGACGCCGGCATGTGTGGCGACTACGATTCCTCGCTCGGCATGGACAAGGAGGAACCGCTCAACCGGTTCCTGTCGAAAGTGCCGAAAGGGCGTTTCGAGGCAGCAACCGGACCGGCGACATTGTGCGGCGTCGGCGTCGATATTTCCGACCGCACGGGGCTTACCGAGAGGATCGCGCCGTTTCGTCGCGGCCCGCGGCTGGAGGAAACCGCACCGTCCTTCTGGTCGCGACATTGATATGGACGCAAGCAGTACCTAATTGCCGGCGACACTGCTCTAGATCGTAGAGGGGACGACCTCCATGCAGCTCATCGAATTCCTGGCGCCGCATTTTCACTTTGTCTCCGATCCAACGGCCTGGGTCGCGCTGCTGACGCTGGTGGTGCTGGAGATCGTGCTCGGCATCGACAATCTGATCTTCATCTCGATCCTGACCAACAAGCTGCCGGAAGCGCAAAGGGCGCGCGCCCGCCGGCTCGGCATCTCGGCGGCGCTGATCATGCGGCTGGTGCTGCTGGCCACGATTTCGATCATCGTCCAGCTGACGACGCCGGTGTTCACCGCCTTCGGTCACGGGTTTTCCTGGCGCGACCTGATCCTGATTGCCGGCGGCCTGTTCCTTGTTTGGAAGGCGACCAAGGAGATCCATCACACGGTCGATCCCGACGATCACCGGGACACGATGCTGGGTGAGACCCTGCAGATCAGCCTCGCCGGCGCGATCTTCCAGATCCTGCTGCTCGACCTCGTCTTCTCCATAGATTCGATCATCACCGCCGTCGGCATGACCGACGAAATCGCCATCATGTACATTGCCGTGATCGTCGCGGTCAGCGTGATGATGCTGGCGGCCGGACCGCTGGCAAATTTCATCGCCAAGAACCCGAGCATCGTCATGTTGGCGCTGGGCTTCCTGCTGATGATCGGCATGACGCTGATCGCCGACGGCATGGGCTACCATGTGCCCAAGGGTTACATCTACGCGGCGATGGGTTTTTCGGCCCTGGTCGAAGGGCTCAACATGCTGGCGCGGCGACGGAGAAAAGCGAAGTCCGGCGAGGGGCATTGAGGTTGGCAAGAGCATAGCCGCGCCACGAGACCTTGGAATTTGTCGCTGTCGCGTAGGATCGCTGGATCATCCAGTATGCCAGCCCTGCGATCAGCATCATCGACCGGCTGAAGTCCGACCTGGAGGCGTGAGCGATTGCAGCGGCCTCGCGGCTGGACGAATTGAGCCGATTTATCTATAAGCCGGCCATTCCGACAGAGAACGCCGTGCTTCCACGAGTTGCACCTGGGACGCTCTGAAATTTTGAATTCGAGCATTTTGCAGAAGACGAGGTGAGATCACCTCGCTTCGGGATGCTCTAGCCGAGAAGACGACAGGGGTGCCATGGCTGGCCATTCACAGTTCAAGAACATCATGCACCGCAAGGGCCGCCAGGATGCGGTGCGGTCGAAAATGTTTTCCAAGCTGGCGCGCGAAATCACCGTTGCCGCCAAGAGCGGGACGCCCGATCCATCGATGAACCCGCGCCTGCGCCTGGCCGTACAGAACGCCAAGGCGGTGTCGATGCCGAAGGACAACATCCAGCGCGCCATCAACAAGGCCTCGATGGGGGATGCCGAAAACTACGAAGCCGTGCGCTATGAGGGCTATGGACCCGGCGGCGTCGCGGTCATCGTCGAAGCGCTGACCGACAACCGCAACCGTTCGGCCTCGAACGTGCGCGCCGCCTTCACCAAGGCCGGCGGGGCGATGGGCGAAACCGGTTCGGTGTCGTTCATGTGGGATCGTGCCGGCGAGATCTATTATCCGGCATCGGCTGGCAGCGCTGATAAGGTGATGGACGCGGCGATTGAAGCCGGCGCCGACGACGTGGAATCCGATGAGGAAGGCCACACGATCTACTGCGCTTTCGAGAATCTCGGCGAAGTGTCGAAGGCGCTGGAAGCCTCGCTCGGTGAAGCTGAATCGGTGAAGCCGATCTGGAAGCCGCAGAACAGCGTTCCGGTCGACGAGGATCGGGCACAGTCGCTGATGAAGCTGGTCGCCACGCTCGAGGATGACGATGACGTTCAAAGCGTCTACGCCAACTTCGAAGTCGACGACGAGACCATGGCCAAGCTCAGCGCGGCATGAGCGGAGCTCAGCCAGAGACATGAGCGAAGCTCAGCTTCCCGCCATCCGCATCACCTATTGCACGAAGTGCCAGTGGCTGCTGCGTGCCGGCTGGATGGCGCAGGAGCTGTTGTCGACCTTCGGCACCGATCTGGGCGAAGTGACGCTGGTGCCCGGCACCGGCGGCATCTTCACCATTTCCTGCAATGATACGCTGGTCTGGGACCGCAAGCGCGACGGCGGCTTTCCGGAAGCGGCCAAGCTCAAGCAACTGGTCCGTGATGTCATCGACCCAGATCGCGATCTCGGCCATTCCGACCGCAAGGGTCATACGCAAGAAGACCCCGCCTGAGCAGGATCTTTTGCATTTCGCAGAACGCTTCTCTCTTTGTCTCGACGCAAATCCGGACGGTTACGCACTTTTCCTGGAGTTGCTTAGAGCAACGAGAGAATGAAGCAGGCCATCGCCATGATGGCGGTGATGGTGCGGACATGGTTCCACATCACCCATTGGCTCAGATGGTTCGCCCACACAGCGGCGCCGTTGCTGCTGGCCGGGTCGACGGCGGCGAGCGCATCGTTGAGCGGCACGTTGAAGATCATGGTCACGATCGGATTGCCGATCAGGTAGATCACCGCGCCGGCAAGCAACCAGTACGAGCCGGACTGGCTCCAGCCCATGATGGCGGCGGCGATAAGCACCAGACAGAGCAGGCCAGTACCGAAAAGCGCCGTCATGAAGGTCGGGGTGATCACCGTGACGTTGATCGAATTCATCGCCGCGATGCCGCTGGGGACGGGCAGTCGAGCAAGCGCCGCCATGACGAAATTGGAAAAGGCGAAAAACACGCCGCCGACGACCCCCGAGCCGATTGCGGCAATGATGGTAAGGGTGGGAAGAAGTTTCGTGATCATGTCAGTTGCTCCAGATTCGGCTAGCGGCGGTTTCGGTTGCGTAGACGGAGAAGTCTTTCGGTGCACGGCCAAGCACGCGCTGGACGCCGTCGGCCAGCGTCTCGTTGCGGCCGTCAAGCACTTCGGTGAACAGCTCGTTGAGCAGCCAGGCGAATTCGGGCGGCAGGTCGTGCGCGGCCACGGCGGCGGTGAATTCTTCATGCGAAATCCTGACAAAGCGGATATCGCGCCCGGCGGCCTTGCCAATCTCGGCGACGGCGTCGGCGAAGCTCAGCAGCCGCGGCCCGGTCAGTTCATAGAGCTGGCCGGCATGCCCTGCCTCAGTCAGCACGGCAAAGGCGACGTCGGCGATGTCATCGGCATCGACGAACGGCTCGCCGACATTGCCGACCGGCAAAGCCACTTCGCCCTCAGCCAAGGACTCGACAAGGAAGCCTTCGCTGAAGTTCTGCGAGAACCAGGCGCAGCGTAGGATCGTCCAGTCGGCGCCAGAGGCCTTCAGCATCTCTTCGGAACGCTGGGCTTCCACCTCGCCACGCCCGGACAGCAGCACCAGCCGGGTGATGCCGTTTTGTACGGCAAGCCTGGCGAAGGCGCCGATCACCTCGGCGGCACCCGGCACGGCCAGATCGGGATAGTAGCTGATGTAGACGGCGCTGACGCCTTGCATTGCCGGGCCCCAGGTCGCGGGGACCTCCCAGTCGAAGCGCGGGGTGCCCGAGCGCGATCCGATGCGCACCGGCACGCCTTGCGCCGTCAACCGCTCGGCAAGGCGGCGGCCGGTCTTGCCGGTGCCGCCGAGGATCAGGATGGGTTTTGTTGTCGTGTTGTTCATAGCTGTTTTCCTCTGTTTCAAAACATGAGTAATCCTCACATTTGCAAAACGTGATAAACCCTCGTATTTTGCGAGTCAAGCGATTTTGTTGGCATTGGAGATAACCATGGAAGACACGGCCGCGCCGGTTTCGTCACAGGAGCAGATTGCTTCGCCGCGCCGGGCGCCGAGCCAGCAGCGCAGCCGCGAGCGGGTCGAACGCATGCTCGCCGCCGCCTCGGCGCTGATTGCCGAGCAAGGCAGCGACGCCATGCGCATGGGCGAAGTGGCGGAACGGGCAGGGGTGTCGATCGGCTCGCTCTACCAGTTCTTTCCGGACAAGCGGGCGATCGTCTGGGCGCTGGCCGAGCGCTACACCGCCGAAAGCCAGGCGTGCATCTCGGCGGCACTCGCCGATGTCGGCGACGCCGAAGGCCTGCGCCAAGCGTTTTCGGAGCTGGTCGATATCTACTACGGGCTGTTCCTGGCCGAGCCGGTGATGCGCGACATCTGGTCGGGCACGCAGGCCGACAAGGCGCTGCGCCAACTCGAACTCGCCGACAGCCGGGCCAACGCCGAATTCCTCACCGCGGTGCTGAAGCGGCTGCGGCCGGCAGTCGATCCGACGGCGCTGGAAACCACGGCGTTCCTGGTCTGGCAGATGGGCGAGGCCGCCGTCCGGCTGGCGATCTCGGTCGACAGGCAAGAGGGCGACAGACTGGTGGTTGCTTACAAGCGGATGGCGCTGCGGGAACTGTTGGCCGAGTAGGACGCGATGGAAGGTCGAATGCGGTCAACAAAAAAACCCGCCACAAGGGCGGGTTTTTCGATCTGCGAAAAAGGTCGTCGGGCTTAGAGGCCGAAACCTTCGAAACGCTTCTTGAACTTCGACAGGCGACCGCCGCGGTCGAGCAGGGTCTGCTGGCCGCCGGTCCAGGCCGGGTGGGTCGTCGGGTCGATATCGAGGTTCATCGTATCGCCTTCCTTGCCCCAGGTCGAACGGGTCATGTATTCGGTGCCGTCGGTCATGACGACCTTGATGGTGTGGTAATCGGGATGGATGTCGGTCTTCATGGTTCGGTTCCTGGCTTGCCGGCGCTGCCGACGGGCATAAGCCTGCGTCGATGCGCCCCTTTTTAAAACTCGAAGCCGCAGCTATTGAGGAGCCACGGCTTCTAAAACGGTCGGCGAGCCTATACATCAGCCGGAATTGAATCACAAGGCCGCGGCAAGCGCATATATTGAGGCGCATAGCCAGAGGCGGCTAGAGGAAACGCAGGAATGGCGCAAACCAGCAGCGCAGACGAGCGCCGGCGCTCGCTCAAGCCGCTCAGGCGCCTGTTCCCGTACATCACGCATTATCGCACGCTGGTCGTCGGCGCGCTCATTTCGCTGGTCATCGCCGCGGCAACGACGCTGGCGCTGCCGCTGGCCGTGCGGCGCATGATCGATCATGGTTTCTCGTCGGCCAACACCATCTTCATCGCCGAATATTTCGCAGCCCTGGTGGCGATGGCCGCCGTGCTGGCGGCCGCCTCGGCCAGCCGCTATTATTTCGTCATCACGCTCGGCGAGCGCGTCGTCGCCGATATCAGGCGCGATGTCTTTACCCATGTGACGACGCTGTCGCCGTCCTTTTTCGACACCGCCCAGTCGGGCGAGATCGTGTCGCGGCTCGCCGCCGACACCACGCAGGTCAAGTCGGCGGTCGGGGCGACGGCCTCGGTGGCGCTGCGCAACGTCATCCTCGGCCTTGGCGCTTTGGGGATGATGGTCGTCACCAGCCCGAAACTGTCCGGTTTGGTTATTGCCGCCATTCCGGTCATCGTGCTGCCGCTGGTCGCCTTCGGCCGCTCGGTGCGGCGCAAGTCGCGGCAGGCGCAGGATACGCTTGCCGATGCCACCGCCTATGCCAGCGAACAGATCGGCGCGGTGCGCACGTTGCAGGCCTTCACCAATGAAAAGCTCGTCACCGGGCATTTCTCCGGCGCGGTGGAAGCCGCTTTCGAGGCGGCGCGCGCCTCGATCTTCGCGCGCTCCTTCCTCACCTTCTTTGCCATTTTCACCATCTTCTCGTCCGTCGTGGCGGTGCTGTGGTTCGGCTCGCGCGACGTGCTCGACGGCAATCTGTCGCCAGGCACGCTCGGCCAGTTCCTGCTCTATTCGGTGTTTGCCGCCGGTGCGCTCGGCGCGCTGTCCGAGGTCTGGGGCGAGCTGGCACAGGCGGCCGGTGCTGCCGAACGGCTGACCGAGATCCTGGCCGAGAAGCCGGCAATCCACGCGCCGGCCGATCCGAAGCCGCTGCCTGCAGTTGCCAAGGGTGCGATCGCCTTCGATGACGTCTCCTTCTCCTATCCGGCAAGGCCCGACCGCGCTGCCGTGCACGGCTTGAGCTTTCAGGTCATGCCCGGCGAGACGGTGGCGATCGTCGGTCCATCAGGGGCCGGCAAGAGCACGGTCTTTTCGCTGATCCTGCGCTTCTACGATCCTGAAACCGGCAAGATCCTGATCGATGGCGTCGATGTGCGCGAAGCCGATCCGGTCTCGGTCCGTGAGCGCATCGCCATCGTGCCGCAGGATGTCACCATCTTCGCGGCAAGCGCGCGCGACAATATCGGCTTTGGCCGGCCGGGCGCCAGCGAGGCCCAGATCGAGACGGCGGCGAAGGATGCGCTCGCCGACGAATTTATCCTCAAGCTCGAGAAAGGCTATGACAGCCAGGTCGGCGAGCGCGGGGTGACACTGTCCGGCGGCCAGCGCCAACGGGTCGCGATCGCTCGC
This sequence comes from Mesorhizobium sp. P2_F8, assembly GCF_056403655.1. Lineage (NCBI taxonomy): Bacteria > Pseudomonadati > Pseudomonadota > Alphaproteobacteria > Hyphomicrobiales > Phyllobacteriaceae > Mesorhizobium > Mesorhizobium sp. P2_F8. The sequence continues at coordinate 516,922 of NZ_JBFUFB010000001.1, read as the reverse complement.
GCCATCCTGCGCGACGCGCCGATCCTGCTGCTCGACGAGGCGACCTCGGCGCTCGACGCCGAAAGCGAGACGCTGGTGCAGATGGCGCTGGAACGGCTGATGCAGGGCCGCACCACCATCGTCATCGCCCACCGGCTGGCGACGGTGCTGAAGGCCGACAGGATCCTGGTCATGGATGGCGGCCGCATCGTCGAGGAAGGCACGCATCAGAGCCTCGTCGCCAAGGGCGGCATCTACGCGCGGCTGGCCAAGCTGCAGTTCGAAACCGGCGCCAGCGCCTTCAGGGGCGCGGCGGAGTAGTCGGAACCCCCTGATGTGCCGACAGCCCTTACGCGGCTCCGTATCGCTGCTTCAGATGGTTGACGAAATAGCTGGCGTCGAGCTTTTCGCCGGTGGCGCGTTCGAGCAGGTCCGGCGTCGACCAGCGAGACCCCTGCGACCAGATTTTTTCGCGACGCCAGGCGTTGATTGACGCGAAATTGCCTTTGGCGAGATCGTCATCGGCGGCAGGATGCTCACGCGTCAGCGCCGCCCATTGCTGTGCCGCCATCATCGCGCCCAGCGTGTAGGACGGGAAGTAGCCGAAGGCGGCACCCGGCCAGTGCACGTCCTGCATCGGCCCGTCGGCCGGATTGTCGATGGTGGAGAGACCGAGATAGTCGCGCATCTTGGCATCCCAGGCTTCTGGCAGTTCTGCCACCTCCAGCCTGCCCGAGACGAGCTCCTGCTCCAGCTCGTAGCGCAGGATGACATGCAGCGGGTAGGTCACCTCGTCGGCATCGACACGGATCAGGCCGCGCTCGACGTGGTGCACATGCGGCAGGATGTCGTCGAGCGACCAGGCTTCGCCGAGATGCTTTTCGACCACCGGCAGCGCCCAGCGCCAGAAGGCCGGGTTGCGGCCGAGCTGCTTTTCGACGAACAGGCTCTGGCTTTCATGCACGGCCATGCCGCGTGCCTTGCCGAGCGGCCAGTGCGCCCATGCCTTCGGCAGGTTCTGTTCATACAGCGCATGGCCGGTCTCATGCAGCACGCCCATCAATGCCGACAGGAAGTCCGAGGTCTTGTAGCGGGTGGTGATGCGCACGTCGCTCGGCACGCCGCCGCAGAAGGGATGGTGCGACACCGACAGCGACCCGTGCGTCAAGTCGAAGCCGACCGCCGTCATCATGGCAAGGCCGAGCTCGCGTTGCCGGTCGATCGCATAGGTGCCCGAAAGCGGCTTCAGCGGGCGCTTGCGCAACCGCGCTTCCTGTATCGCCAGCGCCTCCGGCACGAAGCCTTTCAGGAAAGCCTTGAGGTCGGTGAAGACAGGCGTGATGTCGGCGGCGCGGTTGCCGGGGTCGTATTGCTCCATGAGCGCGTCATAAGGGGCAAGACCGAGCACGTCGGCACGCAGCGCCGCCTCTTCGCGCACCAGCGCCACCACGCCCTCCAGCGCCGGCAGGAAGCCCGCCCAGTCGTTCTTGGCGCGCAGGTCGCGCCATAGCTGCTCGCAACGCATGCGCGCGGTGGTCTGACGTTCGACGAACTCGACCGGCAGGCAGGTCAGGTTGGTGTACTGCCGCCGCAATTCGGCGACCGCGGCCCGTTGCTCCTCACTCAACGCTTCCTGTTCGGCCGCGGCGAGCCAGTCGGCAATTTCCGGCGCCGTTGCCCTGGTGTGGTACATGCCGGCCAGCGCCGACATTGCCTCGGCGCGCTTCTCGCCGCCGCCGACAGCCATGTGGGTGGCCTCGTCGGCGCCGAGGATGGCCAGCGCATGCTCGAGCGCTTCAAGCTTGTGACCGAGATCATCGAGTTTCTGAAAGGACATGGCGGCTTCCGTGATTGAGGACGGCGCGAAAAGATACCAACGCAAAAGCGTTTGCAAGCCTGCGGCACTGTGCGGCGGATGCATCTTGCACAGGTGAGGTCACGCGTGAAATGCTGCCGGCGACGCATGAAGGGGGAACAACATGATCGGCAACATCCTGGTCGGACTGGTGGCCTTGATCCATGTCTACATCGTCTATCTCGAAATGGTGCTGTGGGACACGCCGCGCGGGCACAAGGCGTTCAATCTGAAGCCGGAATTCGCCAGCGCCTCGAAGGTGCTCGCCGCCAATCAGGGTCTTTACAACGGTTTCCTCGCCGCCGGCCTGATCTGGGGGCTTTACCTTGGGACAGCCGGTTTTCAGGTCAAGGTTTTCTTCCTGTTGTGCGTGGCCATTGCCGGCCTCTATGGCGCGGCAACGGTTGGCCGCAAGATCCTGTTCATTCAGACCTTGCCGGCGGTGGTCGCCCTGATTGCCGTCTGGCTTGGTTGGTAGGAAACTGGGCTGGCAGGAACCTGGGCTGGTAGCAACCTGGGCCGAGGGAAAAAGGACGCCCGCGGGAGAGGGGGCCCCGAGGGCGCCAGGTGGTCCTTTCCTGGCGCAGGATCTCGAAAGGAATCATGCGCGAGATCGAAGTGCTAGAGCTTGGCGTTCAAGCTTTCAGCCGTTCGGATAGTTTCCGCCGTCGGAGCCATCGCCCATCAGGAAATCGCTGCCAATGCCGACCCTCAGACGCTGGTCGACATTGTCGAGACGGCGCAGCAGCTCATGGTATTGCGCGGCCGGTATCCTGCCGTGATCCGATGCCGCTATCTTCTCGGCCGCCTGACTGATGCGGACCGTCCGCATTTCCAGGCGTTCGGCGACGGCGGGCGTGATGTTGTTGGCCTGCCTTGCATCGACTATGCCCTGGCGGACGCCTTGAACCTGTTGGATGAGGCCTTCGACGCGCGGCCCCGTAAAGTCGGTCGGATCGCCGGCGTCCAGAGCGCCTCTGTGATGGCCCGCGGCATAGGCGCCGGCAAGCGGAACGGCGATGAGGACCGCCGTGAGTGTTGCAGTTCTAAGCGAGGTGCTGGGAAAAAAAGAGCGCATCGTCGCGTTCTCCTCCTGAAGAGGAAGGCGGCGATTGTCTCGCCTGCCCTCCGGCTGCGGGCCGTCCGGTTCCGTCGCGTCGCGATGGGGTTCATCGCCGGCGGTTCTCGGCCCAGGTGGGGAAGCTAGGACCGCAATTCGACGATGTGTAATTAAAAAAAGATAATCTTTTCAGGCCTTGCCGGCCTTGCTCTACGCCCTAGAGTTGAGCCGGCGAACAAATTCGCGTGATGCCGCGTGATGATGGATCAACGTTCGGTGAGCTTCAGTTCAATACGCCGGTTCTTGTTGCGCGCCTCTTCGGTGTCGGCGGGGTCGAGCGGCTGGAACTCGCCGAAGCCGGCGGCGACCAGGCGGTTGGCCGGCACGCCGTTCTCGATCAGGAACTTCACCACCGAGGTCGAACGCGCCGTCGACAGCTCCCAGTTGTCGCGGTAGCGCCCGGTGCCGGAGAGCGGCTTGTTGTCGGTATGGCCGTCGACGCGCAGCACCCAGTTGATCTCGGGCGGGATTTCCTTCTGCAATTCGATGATGGCGTCGGCGAGTTTCTTCATCTCCACCTTGCCGGCATCGTTGATCACTTCGGAGCCGGTCGGGAACAGCACTTCGGACTGGAAGACAAAGCGGTCGCCGACGATGCGGATGTTCTCGCGGTCGGCGAGGATCTCGCGCAAGCGGCCGAAGAAGTCGGAGCGGTAGCGGTTCAATTCCTGCACGCGCTGCGCCAGTGCGACGTTCAGGCGGCGGCCGAGATCGGCAATCTTGGTGTTGGAATCGCGGTCGCGGGTTTCGGAGACGTTGAGCGCATCCTCGAGCGCACCGATCTGCTTGCGCAGTGCTGCAATCTGCTGGTTGAGGATCTCGACCTGGCTCAGCGCCTGCTGACTGATCTGCCGCTGGCTGTCGAGTTCGCCCGAAAGTGCTACGGCACGCTGGTTGGCGGCGTCTCCGGCGCCGGCACCTTGCGCCAGCAATTGTTCGAGCCGGCTCTTTTCCGCTTCCGCCGCCGACAGCGATGCCTGCAGATTGGCGAGCGAATCTTCCTTGTCCTGTGCCGTCGAGCGCTCCAGCGCCAGAAGCTGGGTCAACTCGTTGATCTGCGAATTGAGTCGCGAGAGCGCCGTGTCCTTGCCGGAGATTTCGCGGCCCAGCAGGAACTGCGCCAGCACGAAGACGGTGAGCAGGAACATGATCGCCAGAAGCAGCGTCGACAGCGCGTCGACGAAGCCCGGCCAGTAATCGATGCGGCGATCGGTGCGCCGTCCACGCGCCAGCGCCACGTCAATGCACCCCGGGCTTCTTCAGGGCGTCGGCAATCTTTTCCAGCGTGTTGCGCATCGCCTTCTGCTCGTCGGACTGGGCCTCGACCCAGTCGCGCATGATCTGCTGCTCCGAGCGCATGTTCTTGACCAGGCCGGAAATGCCGTCGGCGAGATTGGCCATGGCGGTGGCGACGCGCGGATTGGAGCCGCCGCCATTCTCCTGCATGCTGCGCAGCCTTTCCGACAAGACCCGGATCTCGTCCGAGGATTCGGTCTTGGCCTGGTCGGAGACGACGATGTCGGACGACAGATCGGTGACCGAGGACAGCCAGTTTTCCAGTTCGGTGTAGAAGCGCGTCTGGGCGCGGCCGGCCTGCAGGTCGAGGAAGCCGAGCACCAGCGAGCCGGACAGGCCGAACAGCGAGGACGAGAAGGCCGTGCCCATGCCGGCCAGCGGCGCCGAGAGGCCTTGCTTCAGCGAATCGAGCACCGCGGCGGCATCGCCCGTACCCGGATCGAGCGATTCGATGGTCTCACGGATCGAGGCGATGGTGTTCAACAGACCCCAGAAGGTGCCGAGCAGGCCGAGGAACACCAGCAGGCCGACGAGATAGCGCGAGGTGTCACGGCTTTCGTCGAGGCGCGTGGCGATGGAATCGAGCATTGTGCGCATTGAACTGGTCGAGAAGGCCGTCGCCGAGGAGCGGCCGATCATCGCCTTCATCGGCGCCAGCAGCACCGGTTCGGTGGTTTCCGAGCCGGCACGGAACGAATTCACCCAGCGCACTTCGCGAAACAGCCGTCCGACCTGAGCGAAGGCCAAGAGGATACCGACCACCAGCACGCCGACGATCAGGCCGTTGAGGCCGGGATTGCTGCCAAAGGCGGTCGAGATCTGGCGGGTCAGGATGGCGGCGATGAAGGCGACGATGACCAGGAAGATCATCATGGTCAGCAGAAAGACCTGCGGGCTCGACAGTTTATGGGGATCGTAGATCAGGACATCAGAGCGTCTGCCCATGCCGAAGGATCTGAGAAAAGCCATCCGTGCCCCGTTTCCGATGCCGCCGCCGATCACGTAGACCGCGACTCTAAACGGAATTGTGACCAAATTGAATGGCGCTTGGCAATATTGCCGCGTCGATAGTCTGTGTCAGAGGCGATTGATGACCAGACAGTCGACCATGGCGGCCAGATGCAGGCCGGCGCCGGTGACGACGAAGCCGTGCCACAATGCATTGTGGAAGCGCAATCCCTTCCAGGCAAAGAAGATGACGCCGCAGGAATAGACGATGCCGCCGGCGACGATCAGCGCGATCGACGTCGTCGGCAGGGTCTGGACAAGCGGCTTTACCAGGACGATGCCGCTCCAGCCGATGGCGAGATAGAAGACGATCGCCAGCCGGTCGAAACGGCCGGGAAAAAACACCTTGATGGCGATGCCCAGCGCTGCCGCGGCCCAGACGAGGACGATCATCCAGCGCGCCAGCGGCGAGCCTTCGAGCTGAGCCAGGAAAGGCGTGTAGGTCGCGGCGATAAGGAGATAGATCGCGGCGTGGTCGAAGCGCCGCAAGATCCATTTCGCCGGCGACGACACCGGCCACAGATTGTAGGTCAGCGACACAGACAGCACGGTGAGCAGCGAAACTACATAGAAGGCAGCGGCGATGTATTCGCCCGGCCCGACGCGAAACGCCGCCAGCGCCAGCAGCGCCGAACCCGCCGAGATCGCCAGCACGATGCCGACCGCATGGACGATGCCGTCGGCGATCATCTCGGCGCGCGAATAGTGCCAGCGTCCGATGAACGGGATGTCGTGGTGGGGCTTGATGTCGTTCACTGCCGGGTTCCTGCGCCGCGCACTATGATCTGGGCGCTTGCCGGGCAGTATTTCAAGCTTCCATTGCGGTTTTGCGACTGCGGCGCATCAGCGCGGCGTGTCAGTCAGCGTGCCGAGAGCGGCTTCTTCACGGCCTTCAGCAAAGCGCGCTGGATGACCTCGTTGCCGGCGACCACCGAGCCGTTGTCGAGCATGTCCTGACCACCGTCCATATCCGAAACGAAGCCACCCGCCTCGCGGATCAGCAGCAGGCCGGCGGCGACGTCCCAAGCCGACAGGCCGGTTTCCCAAAACCCGTCCATGCGGCCGGCGGCGACATAGGCGAGATCGAGCGAGACGGCCCCCAAGCGGCGCACGCCGGAGACCTCAGCCATGACGTTGCGCAGTTCGACGAGGAAATTGCCGTGGTGGCCGCGGCCGAGATGCGGCACGCCGCAACCGATCACCGTGTCGACCAGCTTGATGCGGCCGGCGACGCGCAGCCGGCGGTCGTTCATGAAGGCGCCGCCGCCGCGTTCGGCGGTGTAGAGCTCGTCCATTGCCGGATTGTAGATGACGCCGGCAACGATCTGTCCCTGGCGTTCCAGGGCGATCGAAACGGCAAAGAGCGGGATGCCGTGCAGGAAGTTGGTGGTGCCGTCGAGCGGGTCGACGATCCAGCGGTGCTGGCTGTCGTCGCCTTCGACCACGCCGCGCTCCTCCATCAGGAAAGCGTAGCCCGGCCGTGCCTTCGACAGTTCGGCAAAGACGATCTCCTCGGCCTTGCGGTCGGCCTGGCTCACATAGTCGCCAGGGCCTTTCATCGAGACCTGCAGGTTCTGCACCTCGCCGAAGTCGCGCGACAGCGATCGGCCGGCTTTCATTGCGGCCTGGACCATAACGTTGAGAAGGGCTGAGCGTGCCATCGTGCTTCTTCCTGCTGCTGCGCTTCAAGCGCTGTCTTGATGCATGTCGGTGACCCAAAACCGGGGCCACTTTGGGGCGACATGCATCAGTCTGCGCGGCGCACGTAAGTGATTTCGTTGGTGTCGACGATGATGCGTTCGCCGGCGCCGATGAAGGGCGGTACCAGCACACGGATGCCGTTCTCAAGTACCGCGGGCTTGTAGGAGGACGCGGCCGTCTGGCCCTTTACCACGGGATCGGCCTCGGTGATGGTCAGCGTCACATAGTCGGGCAGAGAAATGCCGATCGGCCTTTCTTCATAAAGCTGGACCGTGACCATCATGCCGTCCTGTAGGAAGGCGGCGCGATCGCCGACGAAGTCCTTCGCCAATTCGAGCTGCTCGTAGCTCTGGGTGTCCATGAACACCAGCGCGTCTTCCTGCGCGTAGAGGAAGGAAAAATCCTTGAGATCGAGCCGGATCTGCTCGACGGTCTCGGCCGAGCGGAAGCGCTCGTTGAGCTTGGTTCCGTTGATGAGGTTCTTCAGTTCGACCTGGTTGTAGGCGCCGCCCTTGCCTGGCTTGACGGTGTTGGTCCTGACCGCCACCCACAGGCCGCCGTCATGCTCGATGACGTAGCCGGGACGGATTTCGTTGCCATTGATCTTGGCCATAGTGATCTGATCCGGGAATGAGATGTTCGCTGGGAAAGCGATTTCGGGCTCCCAAGACCACAAATCGCCAGAAGAGGCAAGGGAGCGGGCAGGCTGGGGCCAAGCGGCAGGGATGAAACACCCAGGCCGAGGGTCTGGAGTTGCTGTGCCGTAGAAGGCAGGGGGCAGGCATTCTGGTTGATAATCGCATCGACTGCATCGGCGACGAGCATCACGCCCTTCGGCAGATGCTGACGGGGTAGATGCATGGGCATGAAGCCGAGCCCGTGACCCCGGCGCACCCTCTCCATCGGCACGGCCGGGTCCTGGATTCCCGATCAGGGCAGGCGGTTCGCCTTCTGCAGCGCCTGCTTGGTCTGGTCGTCGCCCAACCCCTGCAGGAAGTCGTCCATCTGCGGGTCGATGAGACCGGCGCGGCGGGCGACGATGTACCAGGCCGCGGCGAGGACAAGATCCGGATCGGTGCCGATGCCTTGCATATAGAGCTTGGCAAGGCGGTTCTGCGCGGCGACATTGCCGCCCTCCGCCGCTCGCTTCATCCAGCCGAAGGCGGATTTCAGGTCGCGGCCGCCACCGCGTCCCTCGATCATCCAGGCTGCGAGATCGATCTGCGCGGTGTCGTAATTCTGACGCGCAGCCTGCGCCAGCAGGCGCCTTGCCTGCGCGTCGTCGCGCGGCTTGCCGCCGACGCCATTGGCATAGATCTGCGACATTGCATATTGCGCGTCGGCGAGGCCGGTGGCGGCGGCACGCTCATAGTAGGAGACCGCTCTGGCGAGGCCGGCGTCGCCGGGGTCCTGCTGGACCAGCATCTGCGCGAAATTGAACTGCGCCAGCTGGTTGCCGGCTTCGGCGGCTGCCTGCATCAGCGCATAGGCCCCTTTCTCGTCCTTCTTGACGTAGCGGCCATCGAGCAGCATCAGCGCGTACTGGAACTGCGATTCCGGCACGCCCTGCTCGGCAGCAAGCGCGTACCATTTCGCCGCTTCCGCGGCATTGAGCGGTACTCCCAGCCCGCGCGACAGGATCTCGGCGACCAGCGTCTGCGCCGCAGGGTCGCCGTTTTGCGCGCGGATCAACGCGAGATTGTAGGCCGTCTTGTAGAGACCACGTTGGAAAGCGCCATAGGCGGCGTCGGCAGGCTTTGCGCCGAAGCGATCGGGGTTGATGGCATCGGCCGAGGGCAGCGGCGCCGGCTCGGCCGTGGTGGCGGGTTGCGGCAGCGGCTTGTCGATCGGCTTGTCCGTATGCACGCCGGCTTCCGGCTTGGGCTGTGGCAGCGGGATGTTCTCCGCGGCCGCTGCCTGGACCATGAGCACCGCAAGCAGAGCCTGGATGGGAAGCGTCGCCGAAGGCACGTCAGTCCTCGAAGCGCGGCGCGGTCTCGTCGAGCAGCGCGTTGGCGCTGGCGACCGCTGTCCTGGGGTCGGTGCCGTCGGCGAACACGGCGCTCGACAGTGCCACGAATTCGGCGCCGGTGGCGCCCACCGCTTCCACCGAGGCGATGTCGGATCCGGCCATGACGATGCAAGGGATCTGGATCATGTCGGCCCACCATTTGCCGAGCGACAGGTTGCGCGGGTGCGGTTCGGGCTTGTTGTCGTAGCCGAAGCGGCCGAAGAAGATGTAGTCGGGCCGTGTCTCGCCAAGCTCGAGCGCGTCGTCACGTGTCTTGGCGCCGCCGGCACCGACCATCATCTTTGCCTGGAAATGTTCGATCGTCTCGGCGAGTTCGGCCTTGGGGACCTCGACATGGATACCGTCGGCCTGCACGCGACCGGCTATGCGGGTATCGCCGGCGATGACGACAGCGACGCCCGCGGCCTGCGCGGCCGGCACGATCTGTTCGGCGAAAGCCTGGAAGGAGGCCTCGTCCATGCCGTTCTCCGGCAGGATCAGCGAGGCGACGTCGCCGCCTTCGAATGCCGCGGCGATACGGGCCGCCGGCACGCCGGGCGGCGCGATCAGCACGATGCGACAGCGGTTGGGGGGCGTTGCGTCATTCATGGTTCTTCGATCCCGCGTTTCGCCTATGCCGGGCGAAGATGGTTGGATTGCGGCATAGAGCAAAGTGCCCGCTTTGAACAGGCGGGCAGCCGGGATCGCGATTGTGACCCGCCGGGCCGCCGGCGGGCCTGCCTCACTTGATCGGGTGCGGGCTCGCGACGGGCGCCTTCGACTTCCACAGCGTCCAGCCGAGATTCATGCCGGCGGCGGCGATCAGGATGGCGGTGGCGCCGACAATCTGGCTCAGATGCAGCCGATGGCCGAAGGCCACGACATCGACCAGGATCGCCACCACCGGGTATATGAAGGACAGCGACCCCTGCAGATGCGTCGGCAGCTTCTGGATGGCGCCGTACATCAGGATGTACATCAGGCCAGTGTGGACGATGCCGAGCGTCGCCAGCATGGCCCAACTCCACGCATCGGCGGGAAGCTGGGAAAGATTGGCGAAGGGCGCCAGCATGACGACGCCGACGCAGACCTGGATCAGCGCGATCAGGTGCGGGGGCGTGCCCTTGAGCTTCTTGGTGACGATGGCGGCGACGGCCCAGAAGAAAGCCGCGCCCAACGCCATGACGATGCCGGTAAAGTAATCCGTGCCGACATCGCCGGCATCGGGGGCGGCCTGCACGATCAGCACCATGCCGGCGAAGGCGATGGCCAGCCAGATCAGCTTGGTCAGGGTTAGCCGCTCGGCGAAGAACAGCGCGCCGAAGCCGACCAGCATGAAGGGCTGCGTGTTGTAGACCGCGGTGGCGATCGAGATCGACGCGCGGGAGAAAGCACTAAAGAGCAGCAGCCAGTTGACGACGATGGCGACGCCGCCGAGCGCGGCGAAGCCGATGATGCGCAGCGACAAGCCGTTGCGCAGCAACCCCAGCCCTGCGCAGATGACAAGGAGCGTCAGGGCGCCGAACGCGCAACGCCAGAACACCACGTCCATGATCGGCTGGCCGGACATGACGACGAACCATCCGATCGTCCCCAGGATCGCCATTGCGGCGGACATTTCGACCGTACCGCGCACTGTATCGTTCACGACAAACCTCCGAACCCGTTGAGCCGGTATAATCTCATGCGGCAACGAAGCTTTCCATCTGATGAGGAAGGTAGTATAGACGATTGACCTAATTATATTAGGCATCGCCTCCAAATTTGCGGGAAATGTAAAATGCTTGACGACCTCGACCGGCGCCTCCTCGAAATTCTTATCAAGGACGCGCGGACCTCGCTGAAGGAATTGGCTGCCCAAGTTGGGCTGTCATCGCCGAGCGTCTCGGAACGGCTTCGACGGCTCGAGGAACGCGGCGTCATCCGGGCGTTCACCGTCGAGATCGATCCGCTGGCGCTAGGCTATACGTTGCAGGCCATCGTGCGCATCCGGCCTTTGCCGGGCAAGCTGCACATCGTCCAGAAGCTGATCGAGGAGATCCCCGAATTTGGCGAATGCGACAAGGTGACGGGCGATGACTGCTTCGTCGCCCGGCTGTTCGTGCGCTCGATCGGCGATCTCGACGGAATTCTCGACCGCATCGCCGACAAGGCTGAGACGAGCACCGCCATCATCAAGGCGCAGCCGATCCGGCGGCGGCCGCCACCTCTCGACGCAACCGCCCCGCGTGACAGGGCAAAGATCTTGCAGGTTTCCTGATCGACGCCGGGTGAAACGCCGGCGGTCGGTGCGGTATATTTGCTGTCGCTCCGCTGGGGAATCTGGGCTATTCAGGCGTCGATACGCTTTCCCTCCAGCCCAGCCCCTCCCCATGTCAGGCCTGCTTCTCGAACCGTGGTTCTACGCGGCCGCCATTCCGGCGGTCATTCTGGTCGGCCTGTCCAAGGGCGGCTTCGGCGGCGCCGTTGGTTTCGTCGGCGTACCCTTGATGGCGCTGACCATGTCGCCGGTGCAGGCGGCGGCGATCCTCCTGCCGATCCTGTGCCTGATGGACATCGTGTCGGTGTGGACATGGTGGGGTGTCTACGACCGCAAGATGCTGGTCGACATGATGCCGGGCGCGGTCGTCGGCATCGGACTCGGCTGGCTGACGGCAGCACTGGTCACCGAGGAGGCGGTACGGCTGATCGTCGGCGCCGTCGCCATCATCTTCGTCCTGCGCTGGCTCTATCTGCAGTTTCGCCATGGCGCCGACCACGCGGTCGCTCCGAATCGCATGGCTGCCGCCATCTGGGGAACGGTCGCAGGCTTCACCAGCTTCGTCGCCCATGTCGGCGGCCCGCCGTTCCAGGTCTATGCCTTGCCGATCCGGCTCGACCCCAAGATTCTGTCGGGCACCGCGGCGATCTTCTTTGCCGCAACCAATGCGCTGAAGCTCATTCCCTATTTCGCGCTCGGCCAGTTCGACACCGCCAATCTGACGGCGTCGGCGGTGCTGATGCCGCTGGCGCCGCTCTCGACCGTCGCCGGCGCCTGGCTGGTGCGGCGCATGCGCCCGGAAACCTTCTATCCCTTCACCTACGCTACCGTGGCGGTGGTGGCGCTAAAGCTGCTGTGGGACGGCATCGCCGGCCTGATGTAGAGGGGGCGGTCGTGCAGCCGCCCGCATCATCTCGGGGGTGTCAGGCGGCGCTCGGCACGAGGCGACGGTCCACGCCAAGGGCCAGTGTGGCGCCGACCACGACGACCAGCACCATGCCAGCAAGAATGCCGATGTCATGCACAGTCGGCTTGAGCACCATGTCGGCGATGACTACCAGCATCACTGCGTAGTCGAAGCGTGCGGCGCTCATCATGCGCTGGCCGATGGCCAGAACAGCAGGCGTGATACCATCCTTGGCGATCATCACTCCCATGCGCTCGCCCGTTGGCTTGAAGATGAACATGCCGATCGAAAAGGTCGTCGCGTAGCCGACCAGACCGATGATGATCCATAGATCCGAGAAGCCAACCCAGAAACTGCACATGATGAGGCCGAAGATCAGGGTCAGCATCGACATCGGCGCGAAGAAACGGCCACCCAACTGCCCGCTGGCGCGCATCGCCTGCAACTTGTCCTCAATGTTGCCGGCGCGCTCGGCAAGCACGCCGAGGAGGAACAACACGAAGCCGCCTCCGACCCATAAAATGGCCGTGACGACATGGAGGAATTTTACGATCGAGTACCAGTCCATGGTTGCTCCTGGAGTGTTCTGGAGGGGATGCGGCAGGGGGCGATTTGCGCCGGCCGTCAGAGGAGCGAGCGTTTAGCGCCGCGCCCGTTTCGGAACGATGTCGCGAAAAGGCCGGTTCTGTTTCCGCCTGCCGCCAGCACACGCAGCCACTGAGATGGCGAATGCGCTGCCTGGTTTTCTGCTATTGGGAGAAGTGTCGGGAGGGGTTGGCGCGACATCGTCTGGAAACAGTGCCGATGCTAGTGCGCCAATGCCGGGAGCCCGGTGGCGACAAGATTCGCCTGACAATCAACCCATTCCCGCACACGGGAAGAGGCATTCGAGGGGACATTATGCAAGGGGTAGCACGGAATTTCTTCACGCTGGCCATCATCTATTCGCTGTGCGGGATGGCACTCGGCCTGCACATGGCGATCAGCCAGGACCATAGCCAGATGCCGACCCACGCCCACACGATGGTGGCCGGATGGCTGATGTCGGCGGTCTTCGCCTTCTTCTACCATCTATTTCCGGCAGTCGGACAAAAGATGCTCGCCACCATCCATTTCTGGCTGACGGCAATCAGCGGCATCGGCCTGTTGATCGGTCTCTATTTCCTGCTTGCCGGCAATGCCGCGATCGAACCGCTGGTCGGGATTTCTTCGATGGGCTTCTACGCGGCCATGCTGCTGTTTGCCTTCATCGCCTTGCCGGCCGTCTGGAAGAAAGCCTGAGCCGAGGGCCTGTCCGGAAACTCTACTCTGGCGGCCATCTGATGGGGTTTTCTGCGCCTCCGGTGCTCACGGACCAAATGTCCGCTCCGCTCCGGTTCTCGAAACCACCGCCATGTGACTCGCCAGAGCGAAAACGGACTCTGGAGGTGAGGTTCGGGCTGTGCTGTACGGCACAGGACAGCGGCGTTGGATCAAAAAACACGCGCGCCGTTAAGGCTTCATTAAGCTTTACAGGTGTTTACTATGTCCATCCAGTGATCTGGATTCTTACCGAGTGGTTGGAGCCACTTTGTTTGACGCCTCCCTGTTAAACTCCTGAGAGCCGCCTTATCCGCGGCTCTTTTTTTGTCTGGATTCCGGGGCGTCCGATGTCGGCTCGCCGTTAACCTTCTGTTAAACATGTGCTTGCCATCGCGGGTGACGAAGCGCATTTTGAAGCTTCAGTCATATAGGCTGCCGGGTGTATCGGCAGTAAGCCGAATCAGCCGGCTGTAGGTGCAGGGGCGTAGCAATGAACGAGCCTTCGACGGGCAGTGCGAAAACCGTCAAGCTGGCGGAGCGCCGGGTTTTCACGCAATCCTTCAAGCCGCTTTACCAGGAAGGTATGGGCCTGGTCGAACAGGCGGCGGAGTATCTCGACGGCAAGGGCCGGGCCGAGGCAAAGAAATTGTCCAGGCTGGGGGCCACGCTCTATGCGGCCGAATCGATGCGGCTGACCACAAGGCTGATGCAGGTTGCCTCGTGGCTGCTTTTGCAGCGCGCCGCGAATTCCGGTGAGATGACCCGCGACCAGGTTGCGTCTGAGAAGTCCAAGGTGCGCCTTGACACCGCTTCCGCCCATGACGAAGCCGCGGGCTGGGCCGAACTGCCCGAGGATTTCCTCGACCTCGTCACCCGCTCGCTGCGCCTGCAGGCGCTGGTGCGCCGCATGGACGAGGAGATCTACGGCTCCGACGCCGTGGTCGACATGCAACCGGCGGCCCGCCGCCCCAATCCGGTTTCCGACCAGATCAGCCTGCTGAACACGGCTTTCGCTCGCGGCTAAACCTGGGCGGCCATTCGTTTCCGGTTTGTTCACATTTCGCTGGCATCGCTGTCCGTCGGAGGTAGACTGACAGCATGGGGGAAGCGATTCGCATCATCGGTATCGATCCGGGGCTCAGGCGCACCGGTTGGGGCATCGTCGAGAGCCTCGGCAATTCGCTGCGCTTCGTTGCCTCAGGCACCGTGCGCTCCGACGACAAGGCGGCACTGGCGATGCGGCTCTGCCAATTGCATGACGGGCTCGCCGAAATCCTGCACACCGCCATGCCGCACGAGGCAGCGGTCGAACAGACCTTCGTCAACAAGGACGCGGTGGCGACACTGAAGCTCGGCCAGGCGCGTGGCATCGCCATGCTGGTGCCGGCGCGCGCTGGTCTCGTCGTCGCCGAATATGCGCCCAACGCCGTCAAGAAGGCGGTGATCGGTGTCGGCCATGGCGACAAGAAACAGATCCACATGATGGTGAAGGTGCTTTTGCCAAAGGCCACCTTCGATACCGAACACGCCGCCGACGCTCTCGCCATCGCCATCTGCCATGCGCATCACCGCCAAAGCGTCGCCTATCGGATGGCGCTCGCCGGGTAGCAGTGTTCTTGACTTGTTCCCGTGCCTGCGATAGGTAATACTTCTGAGGTATTACCATGCGCGTGACCACCAAGGGGCAAGTCACAATCCCCAAACAGATAAGAGACCATCTGGGGATCGGCCCGGGCTCCGAGGTGGAGTTCGTGGCCACCGACGAGGGCGCTCGTCTTGTCGCCGTCAACGAAAACCTGTCCGAGGAAGAGGCATCCCGCAGGTTCAGTGATGTGCTTGACCGGATGGAGGGGACCCTGGATCTGGGAGGCATGACGACCGACGAGTACATGGACTGGCTGAGGGGGCCGCGTGAAGATCTCGACGTTGATTGACACAAATGTCCTGATCGACGTCTGGGGACCGGCCGGACCGCTGAAAAAATGGTCGGCATCGGCGATTGCGTCATGCCGCCGCGATGGGGCCTTGGTGATCAATACGATCATCTGGTCTGAGCTCGCGCCGCTCATAGCGACAGAGACAGCGCTTCGAAAAGCAGTGGACATGCTCGAGATGGATCGCGAGTTCCTGCCCTGGGATGCGGCATTCCTTGCGGGCGTCACGCATTCCCGCTATCGCCGTGCGGATGGGGTTCGTGAGCGGACGTTGCCAGACTTTTTCATTGGAGCCCATGCGACTGTTGCCGGACATCGTCTGCTGACCCGCGACGCTGCTCGCTACCGCAGTTTTTTCCCGGATCTCGACATCATCTCTCCTGAAACGCACCCATGAGGCCCCATCTTCCATGAAAGATCTGGCATGATCGGCAAACTCAAGGGCACGCTCGACGAGATCGACGAGGATCATTGCCTCGTCGACATCCATGGTGTCGGCTATGTCGCCTATTGCTCGGCGCGCACGCTGGCCGCGCTGCCGGCGCCGGGCGAAGCGGTGGTGCTGTTCATCGAGACCTATGTGCGCGAGGACATGCTGCGGCTCTACGGCTTCCAGTCGCAACTGGAGCGCGAATGGTTCAGGCTGCTGATGAACAATGTGCCAGGCGTCGGCGCCAAGGTGGCGCTGGCCATCCTGTCGACACTGGCGCCGGCCGATCTCGCCAACGCCATTGCGCTGCGCGACATCGCCATGGTCTCTCGTGCGCCTGGCGTCGGCAAGAAGGTGGCCGAGCGCATCGTTACCGAGTTGAAGAACAAGGCGCCGGCCTATGCGGGCACCGCCTCGGGCACCATCGGCTTGAAGCAGGAACTCGGCGAAGGCGTTGCTCCGGCGCCGATCACCGACGCCGTCTCGGCGCTGGTCAATCTCGGCTATTCGCGCGACACAGCCGCCAATGCGGTGGCGGCGGCGCTCAAGACAGCGGGCGAGGATGCCGATGCACCGAAGCTGATCCGTTTCGGCCTGAAGGAACTGGCGCGGTGAGGCGTCGCTTGTTCAGGTCCTTGCCGCGTGCAAGGAAGGTGCCATGAGCCTGTCACCCCGTCTCATTACGCCCGAAAAACGCGGCGAGGATGCCGAGCAGACCTTGCGGCCGCAGACGCTTGACGATTTCGTCGGCCAGGCGGCGGTGCGGGCCAATCTCAAAGTGTTCATCGAGGCCGCCAAGGGCCGCAACGAAGCGCTCGACCATGTGCTGTTCGTCGGGCCCCCGGGTCTCGGCAAGACGACGCTGGCGCAGATCATGGCGCGCGAGCTCGGCGTCAATTTCCGCTCGACCTCCGGCCCGGTCATCGCCAAGGCCGGCGATCTCGCGGCCCTGCTCACCAATCTCGAAGAAGGCGACGTGCTGTTCATCGACGAGATCCACCGGCTGAGCCCGGCGGTGGAGGAAATCCTCTATCCGGCAATGGAGGATTTCCAGCTCGACCTGATCATCGGCGAGGGACCGGCGGCGCGCTCGGTCAAGATCGACCTTGCTCGCTTTACGCTGGTCGCCGCCACCACGCGGCTTGGCCTGCTGACCAACCCGCTGCGCGACCGTTTCGGCATTCCGGTGCGGCTCAATTTCTATACGGTCGATGAACTGGAACAGATCGTCCGGCGTGGCGCCCGCATCCTGCAAATGCCGCTCGGCGACGATGGCGCGCTGGAGATCGCGCGGCGCGCACGCGGTACGCCCCGCATTGCCGGACGGCTGCTGCGCCGGGTGCGCGATTTCGCCTCGGTCGCCGGCGATGGCCATGTCGATCGCCAGATTGCCGATGAGGCGCTCACCCGGCTGGAGGTCGACGCGCTCGGCCTCGACGCCCTCGACCGCCGGTATCTGTCGATGATCGCCCGCAATTTCGGCGGTGGCCCGGTCGGCATCGAGACGATCGCAGCCGGCCTGTCCGAGCCGCGCGACGCCATCGAGGACATCATCGAGCCCTATCTGATCCAGCAGGGTTTTATCCAGCGCACGCCTCGCGGCCGGATGCTGACGGCCAACGCCTGGCGGCATCTCGGGCTGGATGCGCCGAAGGATCTGGCGCAGCAGCAGATCAACCTGTTCCAGGAAGAGTAGCGGTCCGGGCGATTGGACTGGGATCGGCGATCAAGGATCCGTGACCGTCCTTGCGCAAAGTCTCCTCAGCTTCGCCGGTTTGCCGGCGCAATCGTGGACTTTAACGCGGCCTTGGCGACTGTCGCCGCGATTTTGTCCCGGAGCCGAGCATGATAACCAGGCGCGGGTTCCTGCGCTTCGTCGGCGGGTCGTTTCTGTCGGTCGCCGCGCTCAGCGCCTATGCGGTCGGCATCGAGCCGATGCTGCTGACGCATGTGAAGCGCTATGCGTTGACGCCGCCGCATTGGCCGGCGGGATTGAAACTGCGCATCGTCGCGCTCGCCGACATCCATGCCTGCCGACCGTGGATGACACCGGAGCGGATCGCTTCGCTTGTCGAAGACGCGAATGCGCAGCAAGCGGACCTGATCGTCCTACTTGGCGACTACATCGCCGGCATGCCCCTGGTGACGGGGCCGGTTACGCCGTCGCAATGGGCATCGGCGCTGTCGGGTCTCAAGGCGCCGCTCGGCGTGCTGTCGATCCTTGGCAATCACGACTGGTGGGGCGATGGCTTCGCGCAGCGGGCCGGCGCCGGCCCGACCATTGCACGTAAAGCCTTGGAGAAAGTCGGCATTCCGGTCCTGGAGAACGATGTCATGCGCCTGGACAAGGACGGGCATGGTGTCTGGATCGCCGGGCTCGCCGATCAGCTGGCCCTGCTGCCGACCAGGGCTCGCGCCGGCTTCAAGGGGCTTGACGATCTTGACGGCACGCTGGCCAAGGTCAGCGATGTCTCGCCGGTCATCCTGCTCGCGCATGAGCCCGATATTTTTCCCACCGTACCGTCGCGGGTGTCGCTGACCCTGTCGGGCCACACCCATGGCGGACAGGTACGGCTGTTCGGCTACTCGCCGGTCGTGCCGTCGCGGTTCGGCAATCGCTATGCCTATGGCCATGTCGTCGAGAACGACCGCAATCTGATCGTCTCGGGCGGGCTTGGCTTCAGCATTGTGCCGGTGCGTTTCGGGATGCGCCCTGAAATCCTGTCGATCGACCTTGGCTGAGCGGTCAATGCAGGGCGCGGATCACATCCATCACCTCAGGCTCGGCTCTGTCGCCGTTGAAGGCATCCACGATGCCGAAGGCGCCGCCATAGCTCCACACCGACCATGAGAAGCCGTGCGCTTCGGCTCGTGCGATCATGTCCCTGACATAGGCGGCGCGGTACGCGGCCGGCATCACAAAGGCGTTGCCATATTCCTGGCGGATCATGCCGAACTCGCCCAGCGTGACGTTCTGCGGCTGGACGCCGTTGGCCTTCGCCCACGCCTCGACTTGTCTGAATGGCGCATCCATCAGGCCGAGCAGCTTGTCGGGGCTGTCCATACCGGCGACCTGTTCGTCGAGATAGGCAAGCAGGCCGCTCTGCCGTGTCCACGGCGCCTCGGCCTTGATCCGCGCGCGGATGGTGTCGAGCGTCACCTCGAGCTGTGCCTGCGGCACCGCGGTCAGCGGATAGGGCAGGCCTGTCACATAGGGGATGAAGTCGCCGGCCCAGGTCGCGCCCTGATGGGTGAGCAGGAACGGATCGTAGGAGTGGAAGGTCCAGATGACATTGTCGTCAGGGATCGTCTTGGGATCGATCTTCTCGAGTGAAGTCGCGGCCGAATAACAGGCGCCGGTCAGCACCAGGGTCAGTTTCGTCGCCGAGGAGCGCGCTGCCGCGAACAGCTTCTGCTGGCGCTCCGGCCAGAGGCTGGTGCCGTCGCTGTCGCAGTCGACGATCGGCTCGTTCATCGGCTCGAAGGCGACCTTTTCGGGATCTTCGCTGGCCAGCGTGCGGGCCATCTCGCGCACCATGTCGACATAAGCGTCGAAGGTCCGCGGGTCATCCATCACTTGGCTCATGCCGATCTTGCGGCTGCCGCCGGCCGGGATCAGGTGCATGTCGACGATCACCTTCAAGCCGGCGCGGTTGATCATGCGCACAGAGTCCAGCACGCTGGCATAGAGGTCGTCGCGCAAGGCCACGGTCTGGCCGGACAGGAAAGGTGACGGATCGACCGGCATGCGCAGGAAATCGAAGCCCGCATCCTTGAGCGCCTCGAGGTCGTCATCCCGAAGGAATTTGCGCCATTCCGGATAGGGCAGGATCGCCTTGGCATCGCCCCACCGGTCCTCGCCCGGCCACGTCGTCCACTGGTCGAGATTGAGGCCGCGCTTCATCGAGAAGGTGGCCGCTTGGCCAGGCAGCGACAGAGCCACCAGCATGAACAGCGCCGCCATCAAGGTCTTGATCATCGCCGTCAACAGTGCCATCCGATGCTATGTCGCGCGGAAAACACGTGCCCGGTCGGGACTGAAAAAGGAAGCGCAATGGACGATCATGGTGAATCGGCGGCGTTGCTGGCAGGGCTTTCCGGCGCGTTGACGGAGTTCGGCCACCGGCTGATGGCGCGCGTCTATTACGCCGACACCGATTTCTCCGGCGTCGTCTACCATGCGCGCTATCTCGAATTCTTCGAACGCGGCCGCTCCGACTATCTCAGGCTGACCGGCGTGCATCACACCGAACTCGCCGACGGCAAGCATGGCGAGAAGATCGTCTGGGTGGTGCGTCGCATGGAGATCAATTTTCGCGGCCCCGCCCGCATCGACGACATCCTGACGATCGAGACCCGCACCGAGGACATTTCCGGTGCGCGCATCTTCATGGCGCAGCAGCTCAAACGCGGCGACGAGGTGCTGGTCGAGGCCAAGGTCGAAGCGGCGATCATCGGCGAGAATGGCAGGCCAAGGCGCTTTCCCCGGGAATGGGTGGCGGCATTCATGCCACGGGTACGCTGATATTCAGGTGATGCCGGCCTGCAAACGGCGGTTTCCTACGCTTCCGGTGCTCACGTACTTCAAGTACGCTCCGCTCCGGTTCTCGGAAACCACCGTTTTCGGCTCGGTCTGACTCGGTCTGACCTGAATCTCAGCACACCCTGGTCCAGGCATCGAAGCGACGGCATTGCGATGGCGGGACGCGGCAATGCGCCGCGCCTTATGGACTAACCCATCCTTAACCATAACGGTTCATGAAGAGATTGGTGAAGTTTGGCGCTATCGAGCGCCTTCCTTTCACCAATATTTGCCCTGAAAAGGCCACCAACGGCACGGTTTGGGGTTGTTCCGGTAGCTGCGTGCGAACCGACCACAAGGGATGCCAGGGGCCAGCCGCCAGCTTCGCCCGGAAAATCTTAAGGACGATAACGATGGAAAATATCGCACTCGCCGAACCGGGCGCGCAATTGTCGATTTGGGCGCTGTTCATGCAGGCCAGCTGGGTGGTCAAGCTGGTCATGATCGGTTTGCTCTGCGCTTCGGTCTGGACCTGGGCAATCATCGTCGACAAGTTGGTTGCCTATGCCCGCATGCGGCTGTCACTCAACCGCTTCGAGCAGGTGTTCTGGTCCGGGCAGTCACTGGAGGAACTTTACCGCACGCTCGCCGACCGCAAGACCACCGGCATGGGCGCCATTTTCGTGGCGGCGATGCGCGAGTGGAAGAAAAGCTTCGAGAAGGGCGCCAAGTCCCCGCTCGGCCTGCAGACCCGCATCGACAAGGCGATGGACCTGGCGCTGACCCGCGAGATGGAAAAGCTGGAGGGGCGCCTCGGCTTCCTCGCCACCACCGGCTCAGCGGCACCCTTCATCGGCCTGTTCGGCACGGTCATCGGCATCATGACCTCGTTCCAGGCGATCGCCGGCTCCAAGAACACCAGTCTCGCGGTGGTCGCGCCCGGCATTGCCGAAGCGCTGCTGGCGACGGCCATCGGCCTGCTCGCCGCCATCCCCGCCGTCATCGCCTACAACAAACTGTCGTCCGACGCGAGCAAGATAGCGGTGCGCATGGAAGGGTTCTCCGACGAGTTCTCCGCCATACTCTCGCGCCAAATCGATGAAAAAGTGGCCCCCAAGGCCTGAGGAGTAACTGATGGGTATGTCCGTTGGCATGGGAGGACGCGGTGGGCGCGGCCACAGGCGGCGCGGCCGTCACCATGCACTGATGTCTGAGATCAACGTCACACCGATGGTCGACGTGATGCTGGTGCTGCTGATCATCTTCATGGTCGCGGCACCGATGCTGACGGTCGGCGTGCCGATCGACCTGCCGGACACGCAGGCCAAGGCGATGAACGCCGACACGCAGCCGATCACCGTCTCGATCAACGCCGCCGGCCAGATCTATCTGCAGGAAACCGAGATCCCGATCGAGGAACTGGTGGCCAAGCTGCAGGCGATCTCGAAGACCGGCTATGAAGAGCGCATCTTCATCCGTGGCGACAAGACCACCGACTATGGCACGGCGATGAAGGTGATGGCCCGCATTTCGGCCGCTGGCTACAAGAATATCGGCCTGGTTTCACTGCAGGAACAGGATCAATAGACGCGAGATGAAGACCGGCCTCACCACATCGGTGATCTTGCATACGGCGGTGCTGGCCTTCGGTCTGTTCACGCTGTCGGCGCCGGCTGCACTCCCGTCCGCCGATGTCGAGTCGGTCGCGGTCGACATCGTGCCGATGGAAGCTATTGCGCAGACGTTGCAGGGCGACAAGAAGGCCGTGATGCATGAAAAGCCGGCCCCTGTGCCGACCCAGCGCCCGGACATCGTGCCGGTATCGCAGAAGGTCGGCGAGAACAGCGTCGACACCGACAAGCCGGTAACGCCGGAGGCCAAGCCGAAGCCGGTGGACATGACTTCGGCTCCGCCGCCGGCGCCGACCCCGGTCGAAAAGCCGAAGCCCGAGGACGTGCCCAAGCCGCAGGAAAAGCCGAAGCCCATTCCGGCAACGGAAGTGGCGCCGGCGCCGACGCCCAAGGAAGAGGTGAAGCCCGAGCCTGTCAAGCAGGCGGACCCCAAGCCGACACCGGCCAAGCCGGCGCCGACCCCGCCGCCGCAGGACAAGACCGCTGCCATCGATCCGACGCCCGAGGTCAAGCCTGACGCAGTCGCCGAAGCCATAGCCAAGGATCCGCCCACCGAAGAGACGCAGCTGCCGAACTCGGCGCCCGCGCCGGAAGCGCGGCCGAAGCCGCAGCCGGCGCAGGCCGAAAGCGCCAAGGCGCCGGAGCGCAAGGATGCCGACAAGCCGGTCAAGGAAGCCTCGTCGAAGCCGAAGTCCGAAGACAAGCAATTCAACGCCGACGAAATCTCGGCTCTCCTCGACAAGCAGAAGCCGTCCGGCGGCGGCGCCAAGCGCTCGACCCAGCAGGCCTCGCTCGGCGGCGACAAGGATCAGGGCCAGAAGCTGTCGAAATCGGAAATGGGCGCCCTTGAGAGCCAGCTCGGCGGCTGCTGGACCCTTCCGGTTGGCCTTGAAGGTTCGGAAAACTTCGTCGTCGTCGTCCGCTTCAACCTGGACGCCTCCGGCAAGCTGGATGGCCGCCCGAATGTCGAAAAGTCGAGCGGAAACCGCCAGTTCGACGAAAGTGCCGTTCGCGCCGTGCAGAAATGCGATGTCACCGGCCTGCAGGTCCCCGCGGGCAAGCAGGACATCTGGGCCGACGTCCGCGTCACCTTCGATCCAAGGGAGATGCTGGGCCTGTAGGCCCGAGTATCCGAAAATCAGTACGAGAAGCGAGAAGACATGAAATCAATCCTCAAGCCGCTCCTGATGATCGCAGCTATGGCGATGGGCATGACTGCTGCCGGCACGTTGCCGGCCCTGGCGCTCGTCGAGCTCAACGTCAACAAGGGCAATGTCGAACCGCTGCCGATCGCCATCACCGACTTCCAGGGCGGCGACGCGCTTGGCGCCCAGATCTCCGAAATCGTCACCGCCGATCTGAAGCGCTCGGGACTGTTCGCGCCGATCGACAAGAGTGCCTTTATCGAGAAGATCTCCAATCCGGATGCAGCACCGCGCTTCGACGACTGGAAAGTGATCAATGCGCAGGCGCTGGTCACCGGCAGCGTCGGCAAGGAGGCTGACGGCCGCATTCGCGCCCAGTACCGGCTGTGGGACACCTTTGCCGGCCAGCAGATGTCCGGCGAGCAGTTCTTCGCCAACGATGCCAATACGAGGCGCGTCGCCCACATCATCGCCGACGCGATCTACGAACGCCTGACCGGCGAGAAGGGTTATTTCGACACCCGCGTCGTCTTCATCGACGAATCCGGCGCCAAGAATGCGCGCAAGAAGCGCCTCGCCATCATGGATCAGGACGGCGCCAACGTCCGCTATCTCTCCGACGGCAAGTCGATCGTGCTGACGCCGCGCTTCTCGCCGAACCGCCAGGAAATCACCTACATGTCCTATGAAAGCGGTCAGCCGCGGGTCTACCTGCTGCAGATCGAGACCGGCCAGCGCGAACTGGTCGGCAATTTTCCCGGCATGACCTTTGCGCCGCGCTTTTCGCCCGACGGCCAGAAGGTGATCATGAGCCTGCTGCGCGACGACGGCAATTCCAACATCTTCGCCATGGACTTGCGGAGCCGTTCGACGACGCGGTTGACCAATTCGACCGCCATCGACACCTCGCCGTCCTATTCGCCCGACGGCAGCCAGGTGGTGTTCACCTCCGATCGGGGCGGGCGCGCGCAGATCTATGTGATGGGCGCCGATGGCTCGGGCCAGAACCGCATCTCCTTCGGCGACGGCGTCTATTCGACGCCGGTGTGGTCGCCGCGCGGCGACCTCATCGCCTTCACCAAACAGACAGGCGGCGAATTCCAGATCGGCGTCATGAAGACCGATGGCTCGGGCGAGCGAATCCTGTCGTCCGGTTTCCAGCAGGAAGGGCCGACCTGGGCGCCGAACGGTCGCGTGCTGATGTTCTTCCGGGATTCCGCCGGTGGACCGAAGCTGGTCTCCGTCGACCTCACCGGCCGCAACGAACAGTCGATCCCGACGACGAATTTTGCTTCGGATCCGGCCTGGTCGCCCTTGCTCGAATAGACCAGGCTGGGTTTTCGGTCGAGCATCCGCTCGCTTCGTTGCAACTTGGCAACAATACCTCAAAAGCCCCATTTCGGGGCTTTTTTCACGCCAAGGTCGCGTTTTGGCCGCATTTCCGCCTACGGTCCGCACGCATTGTGGCGCTCTGTTCCCCTCGGGACGAGACAGCTGCGGACGGGCAGCCTAAACCAATTTTTAACCGTGTTTCTTGAATGCCGGTTAACCCAAACGTGGTTACTGGGTGATCAACGAAATCACTCGAAATGCGAAGGAGAGGCGGCATGGGCCGTATCGCAGCACTTACCAGAAACCCGGTCATGATCGCGTTGGTGGCGATGCTCGCCATCGCCGGTTGCGCCTCGAAGAAGACGCCTAACAATGCCGCCGACCTTGGCCTCAACGGCGCCGGCGCGGCAACGCCCGGCTCGGCGAAGGACTTTACCGTCAACATCGGCGACCGCATCTTCTTCGATACGGACTCGACCTCGATCCGTGCCGATGCGCAGACGACGCTTTCGCGCCAGGCGCAGTGGCTGAACCAGTACAAGCAGTATGCCATCGTCATCGAAGGCCATGCCGACGAACGCGGCACGCGCGAGTACAATCTGGCGCTCGGCGCCCGCCGCGCCGCCGCCACCCGCGACTTCCTCGTCGCCAAGGGCGTTTCGGCGAGCCGGTTGAAGACGATTTCCTACGGCAAGGAGCGTCCGGTCGCGGTGTGCGACGACATCTCCTGCTGGTCGCAGAACCGCCGCGCGGTCACCACGCTCAGCGGCGCGGGTTCCTGAGCCTTCGTGCTGCCGACCGGAGCGTCAAGGAGGCGCGACGGTCTAGCGGCAGAAATGCCACACACCTATGCGAAAGGCGGCCCCAGGGCCGCCTTTTTCATATCCGGATGCCCGAAACAAAATTTGGCCGAAGTCTCGGCTCCTGCTATGAGCCGAGGGCGCTTGGCTGGTCCCACTCTGATTGGAAGGCGCGAACAAGCTAACGAAATCACGGCGAGAGGCACATGCATTTGAGATCGGTTCTAAGCGGCACCCTTGCGCTGTTGCTCCTATCAGGCGTCACCGCCCTGGCGGGCACAGGGCAATCGACCGACAGCGGCTTTTCCTTCCATCTGCCCAGCATCGAATTGCCCGGCATTTTCGGCCAGAAGAAGAAACCGGATCAGGTCCAGCTGGTGCAGTCCGACGGTACCGCCGTGACCGGGCTGGAAGAGCAACTGCGGCAGATGAACGGCAAGATCGAGGAACTCAATTTCCAGGTCCTGCAGATGCAGGAGCAGATCCGCAAGCAGCAGGAAGACAACGAGTTCCGCTTCCAGCAGCTTGAAGGCGGCACGCAAGGCGGGCAGCCGCCGGCACAGAAGAAATCGGACGCCACCACCACGACGGATAGCAACACCGATGTGGCAGCGGCTCCGGCAACGCAGGCGCCGGCCGATGCGGGCACCGCGCCCGCCGCCGGCCAGGAGGTCATCGTCGAATCGCCCACTGGCGACCCCGGCAAGGTGATTCCCGGAACGGGAGCGCCGGAAAAGACTTTCGGCACCATCACCGTCGACAAGAACGGCAATGTCATCGATGCCGGCGGCAGCACCCAGGCGACCGCGCCGGTGCAGGACACCGCGCCAGCCAGCGGCGCTCCGGCCAAGGCCGGCAAGTCCGACGGCACGGTGGTGGCGGCATTGCCCGCCACCAACGACCCCGAGGAACTCTACCGCAACTCCTATCAGTTCATCCTCTCGGGCGACTACAGCACCGCCGAGCAGGGTTTTCGCGATCATATCTCCCGCTTCCCCAAGGATGCGAAGGCGGCGGATGCGCATTACTGGCTTGGCGAGTCCTTGCTCGGCCAGCAGAAATATCGCGACGCGGCCGAGACTTTCCTTTCCGCCAGCAAGGACTATCCCAAGGCCAAGAAAGCTCCCGACATGTTGCTGAAGCTCGGCGTTTCGCTGGTCGGCCTGAAGCAGCATGACGTGGCCTGCGCCACCTTCAGCGAGATCGGCAAGCGCTACCCCGACATCTCCGGCGCGCTCAAGGAACGCGTCAAGCAGGAAAAGGCGCTGGCGGCGTGCTGATCCTTTCCGTGCATGTCGTTGCCCCGAAACCGGGACCATCTTTGGGCGACATGCATTGATGCTCGATATCGAGCCTGACCTCTCGAAGAGCCTTTTTTCGCATATCGATTTTACCAGCGGCGCCGTGGCGGCCGTGTCCGGCGGCAGCGACTCGACCGCCCTGCTCCTCCTTCTCAAACACCATCTCGATCGCACTGCGCCGGCAACGAAGCTGCTGGCAGTGACGATCGACCACGATTTGCGGCCCGGTTCGGCAGCGGAAGCGCAGGGGATGGCGAGGCTGTGCGCCAAGCACGCCATTGCGCATCGCATCCTGACATGGTCCGGCCCCAAGCCATCGACCGGTCTGCCCGCCGCGGCCCGGGAAGCGCGTTACCGGCTGCTGGCCGAGGCGGCACTGGCGCAAGGCATCGGCCTGATCCTGACCGGCCATACCGCCGACGACCAGGCGGAAACGGTGTTGATGCGGCAGGTCCGTGATGAGGGCCGGGGCCATGCCGACACGGGAGGTCGCGGGCTTGCCGGCATGGCGCCGGCCACCTTGTATGACTGGCGCAGCTGGATCGTGCGGCCGCTTCTCGGCACGCGCCGCGCGGCCTTGCGCAACGTCCTGCGACGTCAACATGTCGACTGGGCCGACGACCCGACCAATGTCGACGAGGCGTTCGAGCGACCGCGCCTGCGCGCGACGCTAGCCGACGAGAACGGCATGCGGCGCATCGACGATGCGCTGGCGCTGGCCGCGCATGAGGGCAACGCGCGCTGGCAGCTTGGCCTGGCTGCCGCGGACCTGATCCGCCGTTTCGCGACCCAGCCGGCGGCGGGGCTCATTCGTCTTGATCCTGGCTTGCTGACCGCCGGGGAGGAGCATGCGGCCGTCTACGCACTGCGCCTTCTGCTGGCCACGACCGGCGGGATTGCCTTTCTGCCGGACCAGGCCCGCAGCGAGGCGCTGTTTGGCCGGCTGAAGGCCGGATTTCTTTGCGCCACATTGTCGCGGACGGTGGTCGATTCCCGGCGCGCCGGCATTTTCCTGCGCCGCGAGGCGCGCGGCCTGCCGCCCGCCGCCGCAGTCACCGAGGGCACCCTCTGGGATGGCCGCCGGCGCATCACATTGAACGACAGCAGCGGCGCATTGTTGATCGCCCCGTTCGGCGCAGCAGCAAAGCGGCCGCCGATCGGCGAGGGGCAATCCCCGCCAAGCCTGATGCGCGCCGCGCTCGCCGCCGAGCCGGCGCTATGGCGAGCCGGTGAATGCTTGGGTTTGCCGGGGAGCATCCGGGCCCCTGCTGTGGTCGAGGTACGGCCGGCCGTTGCCCCCTTTGCCCGCTTCCTGCCGTCCTTCGACCTGGCACCGGCGCGGGCCGTCGCCAGGCTGATTGGCGCGGCCCCGCTTCCCGCCTTGCCTTTCAGTGGCCACAGTGCCTGACGATGTTGGGCGAAAGCTTAACCCAGACCTGCTGTTCTGCTTGGCAAGGGGAGGCGCTCTCCCTATGTTAGGCGCAAGTTTCCTCTCATGACGTGTGTCCGACGCGCGGACGCCAACGGGACAATTGATGAATCCGAACTATCGCAACCTCGCGCTCTGGGCGATCATAGCGGTCTTGCTCATCGCCCTGTTCAATCTGTTCCAGACGCCGCAGACGCGAGGGGCTTCCAGCGATGTGCCTTATTCGCAGTTCCTGCAGGACGTCGCGGCCGGCCGGGTCAAGACGGTGACCATTGCGGGCGCTCGCATCACCGGCACCTACACCGACAATGCCAGCGGCTTCCAGACGTATTCGCCCGGCGATCCGTCGCTGGTCTCGCGGCTGCAGGACAAGAACGTCACCATCAATGCGCGGCCTGAGAGCGACGGTTCCAATTCGCTGTTCGGCTATCTGATCTCGTGGCTGCCGATGATCCTCATCCTCGGCGTCTGGATATTCTTCATGCGCCAGATGCAGTCCGGCTCCGGACGAGCCATGGGCTTCGGCAAGTCGAAGGCCAAGCTTTTGACCGAGGCGCATGGCCGCGTCACCTTCCAGGACGTTGCCGGCGTCGATGAAGCCAAGGAAGATCTGGAAGAGATCGTCGAGTTCCTGCGCGATCCACAGAAGTTCCAGCGGCTCGGCGGCAAGATTCCGCGCGGCGTGCTGCTTGTCGGCCCTCCTGGAACCGGCAAGACGCTGCTCGCCCGCTCGGTTGCCGGCGAAGCCAATGTGCCGTTCTTCACCATCTCCGGTTCGGACTTCGTCGAGATGTTCGTCGGCGTCGGCGCCAGCCGCGTCCGCGACATGTTCGACCAGGCCAAGAAGAACGCGCCCTGCATCATCTTCATCGACGAAATCGATGCCGTCGGCCGCCATCGCGGCGCCGGTCTCGGCGGCGGCAATGACGAGCGCGAGCAGACGCTGAACCAGCTGCTGGTCGAGATGGACGGCTTCGAGTCCAACGAAAGCATCATCCTGATCGCCGCCACCAACCGGCCCGACGTGCTCGACCCGGCGCTGCTGCGGCCGGGCCGCTTCGACCGCCAGGTGGTGGTGCCGAACCCCGACATCGTCGGCCGCGAGAAGATCCTCAAGGTGCATGTGCGCAACGTGCCTCTGGCACCCAATGTCGACCTCAAGGTCGTCGCTCGCGGTACGCCGGGCTTCTCCGGCGCCGACCTGATGAACCTCGTCAATGAATCGGCGCTGATGGCCGCGCGGCGCAACAAGCGCCTGGTGACCATGGCCGAGTTCGAGGACGCCAAGGACAAGATCATGATGGGCGCCGAGCGGCGTTCGTCGGCGATGACCCAGGCCGAAAAGGCGCTGACCGCCTATCACGAGGCCGGCCACGCCATCCTGGCGCTCAACGTGCCGTCGGCCGATCCGCTGCACAAGGCCACCATCATCCCGCGTGGCCGGGCGCTCGGCATGGTCATGCAGTTGCCGGAAGGCGACCGCTACTCGATGAGCTACAAATACATGATCTCGCGGCTCGCCATCATGATGGGCGGCCGTGTCGCCGAGGAGTTCAAGTTCGGCAAGGAAAACATCACCTCGGGCGCTTCCTCGGACATCGAGCAGGCGACCAAGCTGGCGCGCGCCATGGTCACGCGCTGGGGCTTTTCCGACAAGCTCGGCCACGTCGCCTATGGCGACAACCAGGAGGAAGTGTTCCTCGGCCATTCGGTGGCGCGTACGCAGAACGTCTCGGAAGAGACCGCGCAGATCATCGACGCTGAAGTGCGCCGCCTGATCGACGAGGCCTATTCGACGGCAAAATCCATCCTGACCAAGAAGAAGAAGGAATGGATCGCGCTGGCGGAAGGGCTGCTCGAATACGAGACGCTGTCGGGCGAAGAGATCAAGCAGTTGATCGCCGGGCAGAAGCCTTCGCGCGACCTTGGCGACGACACGCCGCCCAGCCGTGGCTCGGCGGTGCCGAAGTCCGGCGGCCGGCGCAAGAAGGGGCCGGAGCCCGAAGGTGGCATGGAACCGCAGCCGTCAAGCTGACAGGGGCCACTGATTTCAGAGAAACAAACGCCGCGGCTTCAATCCGCGGCGTTTTGCTGTTCGGCGTTGGTCACAGGCCGTGCGGCGCGAGCGCGCTTGCCTTGCCGTGGCCTTGCCCGTCGGACCGGCCGGCATGTTGCTTGCCCCATCTGGCGAGCGGTATCAGCGCATTGTCCAGCTCGATGCCGAATTCGGTGATCGAGTATTCGACCCGGGGCGGAACTTCGGGGAAGACCTCGCGGTGGACGATGCCGTCGGCCTCCATTTCGCGCAGCTGCTGGATCAACATCTTTTCACTGATGTCAGGCACCAGCCGCTTCAGTTCACCGAAGCGCGCCGGCGCCTTGTGGATCTGCCAGAGCAGCAAAGCTTTCCATTTGCCGCCGATCACCTCCAGCGCCGGTCCCAATCCGCAACTATCTGGCTGTTTCTTTCCCATATTTCATCCAATTCTGAGCAATCGGTGGGTGGCTTACATTTTTGTCGGTACTTGAGAAAACCCAAGCCGGTCCATAACTTCAAAACAGATCGCCGGCACCGGCAAACAGCACAACAACATATCGGTACCTTGCTTCGGCCTGCAAAGGCCGTCGGTGGTCGAATTTTGGCGAAAAGGATGGATCATGACACGATACGCAAGCAAGAAGGCCGTGGTGATCGGCGGAACGCACGGCATTGGGCTTGCCGTGGCGGAGGCGCTGGTCGAAGGCGGCGCCAACGTGCTGGTCACCGGCCGCGATCACCGCAACATCGAAGCCGCCCGCACGAAGTTGTTTTCGCGCGCCCATGTCGTGCAGTCGGACATCGGCGACATGGCCGATATCGTCACGCTCGGGGCGGAAGTAGGACAGAAGCTCGGCCAGATCGACTTCCTCCACATCAATGCCGGGGTTGCCAATCTCGAACCGGTGGAGCGGGTCACCGAGGACAGCTACGACCGCATCTTCAGCGTCAACACGAAAGGCGCCTTCTTCACCGCACAGCGCCTGCTGCCGCTGATCAACGATGGTGGTGCGATCGTCTTCACCTCGTCGATCGCAGATGAATCCGGCAACGGCGGAATGAGCGTCTATTCCGGGTCGAAGGCAGCACTTCGCGCTTTCGCCAAGGTCCTCGCCGCCGAGCTCCTGCCGCGCCGGATCCGCGTGAATGTGGTCAGCCCCGGCTTCATCGATACGCCGACAATGGGCGTGGCGAGCGCTTCCGCCGAGGAGCGGGCGGCCTTCATGGCGATCGGCGACGCGGTCACACCGATGAAGCGTCACGGCACCATCGATGAGGTGGCGCGTGCGGTGCTGTTCCTGGCTTTCGACGCAACCTTCACCACAGGGGCGCGGCTGACCGTCGATGGCGGCCTTGGCCAGGACCTGAGCCCCTTGCCGGCGTGACCTGGCAAACCCGAACCACGGAGAGACACAAGATGAGCGATATGACTGTAATCGGCCTTGGCGCCATGGGCACGGCTCTCACCGAGGCCTTTCTCGACAAAGGCCATGTGGTGACAGTGTGGAACCGTTCTCAAGCAAAGGCGCACGCTTTGGCGGCCAAGGGCGCTGTCGTGGCTGCCAGCGTCGAGGACGCTGTCAGGTCGAGCCCGCTGATCGTGGTCTGCCTTCTGGTCTACGACACGGTCCACGAGGCCCTTGCTCCCGCGCGGGAAGCGCTGTCTGGCCGCACACTGGTCAATCTCACCAACGGCACGCCCGAGCAGGCGCGGGCGATGTCGCAGTGGGCCCTCACGCACGGCGCCAATTATGTCGATGGCGGCATCATGGCGGTGCCGCCGATGATCGGCGGGCGGCACGCCCTGATCCTCTATAGCGGCTCCAGGCAGGGGTTCGACATGCACTCGGGACAACTCGATGCGCTGGGAACCAGCAAATATCTCGGCGAGGATGCCGGCCTGGCACCGCTCCACGATATCGCGCTGCTGGCGGGCATGTATGGCCTGTTCGGGGGTGTGATGCAGGCGCTGGCGCTGACGGGTTCGGCAGGAATTCCAGCCGGCGAATTCATGCCGCTGCTGATGTCATGGCTGCAGGCGATGCAAGGTGGGTTGCCGAAATGGGCCGAGCAGATCGACGCCGGCGACCACACCAGCAATGTCGCCTCCAATCTCGGCATGCAGGCCGAGGCCTATGTCAATCTGATCGACGCCAGCAAGGCGGCGGGCATCGGCACCGAACTCATGCTGCCGATGCAAGGCCTGATGAAGCGCGGCGTGGCGGCCGGCAAGGCCAACGCCGATCTCACCAGCCTGGTCGAGCTTCTGCGGTCAGCGAAACAGGTCGATTGAGACTGCTTGAAGGCAACAAAAAGGCCCGCGAAGCTGACGCCTCGCGGGCCTTTGTGTTTGTCTGGCTATGCGGCGCTCAGGTCTTCAGCTTGGCGTTGCAGAGGCTGTAGAAGCCGCCGCCCTTCTGGATCCACTTGAGGCCGCCAAGCGCGTTTGCGTCCTTGAGGGCATAGTACTGGTCGAGACAGGTATGCATGCGGCCCTTTCCGGGGGTCTCGCTGGCGTATTTCGGCGAGATCGCCGACGGGAAAGTGACGCCCTTCGGCGCAGCCGTCGTCGGCTTTGCCGGCTCTTTGGTGTAGTTTGCCTCACTCGGAGCCGGCACCGTGTCGTCATCCGACGCGGCGGCACCGCATTCGGTCTTGCGGAAGTCGTTCCACTTCATGCCTTTCAGCGTGTTGGCCGTCTTGGCAGCCTGATACTTGGTGCTGCATTCAGCCATGGTCAGACCCTTGCTGTCGGCGGGAGCCGCGGCAGCCTTGGTGGTTGCCGGCTTGGTGTCGGCGGCGGCAGACGCGCCGGCGGCGCATTCGGCCTTGCGGAAGTCGTTCCACTTCATGCCGTTCAGCGTGCCGGCAGCCTTCGCCGCCTGGTACTTGGCGCTGCATTCCTTGGCCGTCAGACCCTTGGCGGTGCTGTCTGTTGCCGCGGCGGTGGTCGTTTTGGCTGCCTTGGCCGGCTTCGTTTCAGCTGCCTTCTTGGTGTCGGCTGGCTTGGTATCGGTGGTCGCGGCGGCATCGGGGCCGCACTGCGCCTTGCGGAACTGGTTCCAGGTCGCCCCGGCGAGTGTCCCCGCGTCCTTGGCGGCGTTATACTTCGTGCTGCACTCGGCCATCGTCAGCGCGTTGGCTGGCGAAGCCAGGAACAAGGTCGCGACGGCGAGGCCGGTCAAAGTGGCAAGTCGGTGGATGAGCATAGCGTTTCTCCGTTGCAGCAGCCCATGATATGTCCCTGCAAATCAATAACGCTCAACGGTCGGTTGCGCCAGATGCTAAGTGGCGTATATACCGCCCAAAGCTGGCTCCTCCCGACAAGGTGATGAAATTGTTGCCTGTTGCTGGATTGCGAGCAAGATTTTTCCAGGTGCATCCGCGCTGAAATGCTCGCATGACTGGTATATTGCAGCGTGGCAGTCTCAGCAATTGGGTTGCAGTCATGTTGTGTGCAGTGCACAACAATGATTTTCTAAGGATTGGTAACATACAATCACACAATGTGATCATGGCGCCCTGGCCAATTGTGGCATGACGTGCCAGCAAAGAACTGTCGAGGAATCTGGTAAGCATGGCAGGGAATTATTTCGGCACGGACGGCATTCGCGGGCGCGCCAACAAATTTCCGATGACCGCTGAAATCGCGATGCGGGTCGGCATGGCCGCCGGCCTCTCGTTCCAGCGCGGCAGTCATCGTCATCGCGTCGTGCTCGGCAAGGATACCAGGCTTTCGGGTTACATGATCGAGAATGCGATGGTGTCCGGCCTGTGCGCCGCCGGCATGGACGTGTTCCTGCTCGGCCCGATCCCGACGCCTGCGGTCGCCATGCTGGTGCGTTCGCTGCGCGCCGATATCGGCGTCATGATATCCGCCTCGCACAATCCCTACTACGACAACGGCATCAAGCTGTTCGGCCCCGACGGCTACAAGCTCTCCGACGAGATCGAAGAGCGTATCGAGGGCATGCTCGACAAGGACATCGAACTGACGCTCGCCGATTCCGACGGGCTTGGCCGCGCCAAGCGCGTCGACGGCGTGCATGACCGCTACATCGAATTCGCCAAACGCACCTTGCCGCGCTCGATGTCGCTTTCGGGCCTCAGGATCGTCGTCGACTGCGCCAACGGCGCCGCCTACAAGGTGGCGCCCGAGGCACTGTGGGAGCTGGGTGCCGAAGTCGTCGCCATCAATGTCGAACCCAACGGCTTCAACATCAACAAGGAATGCGGTTCGACCCATCCCGCGGGCCTGCAGAAGAAAGTGCACGAAGTGCGCGCCGACATCGGCATCGCGCTCGACGGCGATGCCGACCGTGTGGTCATTGTCGATGAGAACGGGGCGATCGTCGATGGCGATCAGATCATGGCACTGATCGCCGAATCCTGGCACCAGAGCGGGCGGCTTGCCGGCGGCGGCGTCGTGTCGACGGTCATGTCCAATCTCGGGCTCGAGCGTTTCCTCGGCGACATGAAGCTGCAATTGCACCGCACCAAGGTCGGCGACCGCTATGTCGTGGAGCATATGCGCGCGCATGGGCTCAATGTCGGCGGCGAACAGTCGGGCCATATCGTGCTGTCGGATTTCTCGACCACCGGCGACGGCCTGGTTTCGGCGCTGCAGGTGCTGGCCTGCATCAAACGGCAGGGTCGGCCGGTCAGCGAGCTGTCGAAGAAATTCGAACCTGTGCCGCAGCTTCTGAAGAACGTCCATATTTCCGGCGGCAAGCCCCTCGAGGAAGCGCCCGTCAAGGCAGCCATCGAGGACGCCCGTCACCGCCTGGGCAAGGCCGGGCGGTTGGTCATCCGGCCATCCGGCACCGAGCCGCTGATCCGCGTCATGGCCGAGGGCGACGACCCGCAACTGGTCGAGGCCGTCGTCAACGACATCGTCGAAGTCATCTCGGAAACACGCAGCGCCGCCTGATCCTAGCGCGCCCGAAGGGCGTCGCCAAGCGCCCACGCAGGCGTCGCGCCTCAGCATATCCACCCGCAAAAAAGGCCCGCCCTTCTGGCGGGCTTTTTGTTGGCCAGCAGTCGCTCCCGGTCTCGAAAGTCGCGCCCCGATTCCTCGAAGTGTAGAGATTCGTGGTTAAGCAACAGGGTTAAACGCCTTTTAACCTTTGCAATTCATTATCCACGACTGAAAGCAATCGCATTTCGGACACGATCGCCGTTCCGAACTTCCTAGGGGTGACAAGCATGTTCAATACAGCAAGAAAGGCCCTGCTCGCTACGCTGTTCGCGGGGCTGACCGGGCCGGTTTTCGCAGCCGACCTCCCGGTGGTCGAAGAGGCTCCGCCGCCGGTCTACGAGCAGCCGGCCGATATTGGCGGCTGGTATATTCGCGGCGATATCGACTATCACAAGTCGGATGTGCGCGGCGTCGACTACATGACTTACTCCATCGATCCCTGTAATTGCCTGATCACACCCGGCAACAAGAGCTTCGATTTCGCCAATCTCAAGGGCGGTTTCTCGCTCGGCGGCGGTGTTGGTTACAAGGTCAATGATTACTTCCGCACGGACTTGACTGCCGACTACTGGTTCAAGTCGAACTTCGACGGCGGCACTTCGGATGCCGTCTCGACATCGACCGAAGAGTCAAAGATGAGCGCATTGCTCCTGCTGGCAAACGCCTATGCCGATCTCGGCACATACCATGGCATCACACCCTATGTCGGCGCCGGCATCGGCGGCGCGCATGTCAAATGGGATGATCTCAGGGACCCGAACACCACCGAGTTCAACTCCGGCTCGTCCAACTGGCGCTTCGCCTACGCTCTGATGGCCGGTGCTTCCTACTGCCTGACCGACAAGATCATCCTTGATGCCGGTTATCGCTACAGCCACATCCAGGGCGGTCGCATGTTCGAATGGGACGCAAGCAGCGCCGGCCCCGGCTTCGACGGCGGCATCAACACCCACGAGGTGCGCGGTGGCCTGCGCTATCAGTTCGGCGGGAACAACGGTTGCGCGGCGCCGGTGGTTGCCTATCAGCCCGAACCCGAGCCGGTCTACACCAAGTAACGCCAGCATTCCCAGCAAGTTCGCGAACCGCCCGGCATCGACCGGGCGGTTTTCGTTTGAGCGGTTCTGCGTTTCATGGAAACGCAGAACCGCTCAATCTCTTTGTCTTGACGCAATCCGTTTGACACTTTTCCTGGAATTGCTCGTGGGTCGCCTGCAATGAAAGTTTCCGCCGGAAATGAATTTGCTAACGCTCTGTTAGCCTTAACCGGCACTTAACCACTATGGTTAACAATGCTTCCTGAAACGATGGCTGCCGTTGCAATAGCTGGCGGCGCCAAATTCGGGAGTCGGGTCCATGACAGTTACTTCGCGTATAGCGCTGGCGCTCGGCGCACTTGCCCTTATGCCGCTGACGCCCACGCTCGCCGCCGACTATGATCCGCCGATCTACGTCGACCAGGCGCCGGACTATGTGCCCGTCGAGGTCGGCTCGGGCTGGTATCTGCGCGGCGATGTCTCCTATCTGGTGCAGAAGAGCTTCGAAAATGAGGATTTCACCTTCACGCCGGCGAGCTACGACGACAAGGAAGATCCCATCTTTGTCAGCATCGGCTTTGGCTACCATTTCAACGACTATCTGCGTGCAGATCTCAATCTCGGCTACCTGCCCGGCAACAAGATCAGCGTCGGCTATGACAATTCAGCGATCGTGACGCCGCCGGTAGAGTCGACCGTGGCATCGGCATCGCTGAAGAACTACGCCTTCTCGGGCATGCTCAACGGTTATGTCGACCTTGGTACCTATGTCGGGATCACGCCCTACCTCGGCGCCGGTATCGGCGTTGTCCGCAGCACGCGCAAGCTTTCGGCTAGCTTCATCGACAACAATGACCCGACCAGCGAGTTGATCCAGCAGGACGACCAGACCAAGTACTCGCTGGCTTACACGTTGAATGCGGGCCTTGCCTATCAGGTGTCGAAGAACGTTTCCGTCGATCTGGGCTATCAGTATTTTTCCGCCCCCGACGCCGAATATGTGACTGCCGAAAGCCTGACCTCCTTCCCGGTCCACAAGGGGATCAGCAATCACCAGCTCAAGCTCGGGCTACGCTACGATCTCTGGTAGCAGGCTCGGTAGGCATGAAAACACCGGCGGCGGATCTTCGGATCCGCCGTTTGCGTTCGAGGTCGCGACATCCTGATCACGGATCGCCGGTATCCTGCCAACGACAAAAACTTTCCTCTTGACGCCCGAAGCCTGAACGCATATCGCCGTCCGTGGGCCACCCCTCCCCAACGAGGGGCCACTATCTGGAAGGATAGACCACGATGACGGCACATACGAAGCCCGGACTCCGTCCGGCAAATCCCAATTTCTCCTCAGGTCCCTGCGCAAAACGCCCCGGCTGGTCGGTCGAGGCGCTGAAAGCTGCCGCGCTCGGCCGTTCGCACCGCGCCAAGATCGGCAAGGCCAAGCTCGAACAGGCGATCGAGCTGACGCGGGAAATTCTCCAGGTTCCGGCGGACTACCGCATCGGCATCGTGCCGGCGTCGGACACCGGCGCGGTCGAGATGGCGCTGTGGTCGCTGCTCGGCGAGCGCGGCGTCGACATGGTCGCCTGGGAGAGCTTCGGCTCCGGCTGGGTCACCGATGTGGTCAAGCAGCTCAGGCTTGCCGACGTGCGCAAGATCGAGGCCGGCTACGGCCAATTGCCCGACCTGGCGAAGATCGACTTCGATCGCGATGTGGTCTTCACATGGAACGGCACCACGTCGGGCGTGCGGGTGCCTAACGGCGATTTCATTCCCGCGGATCGCAAGGGCCTGACCATCTGCGACGCGACTTCGGCCGCCTTCGCGCAAAGGCTCGACTTCCACAAGCTGGATGTCGTCACCTTCTCCTGGCAGAAGGTGCTGGGCGGCGAGGGCGCGCATGGCATGCTGATCCTGTCGCCTCGCGCCGTCGAGCGGCTGGAGACCTACAAGCCGGCCTGGCCGCTGCCGAAGATCTTCCGCCTGACCTCGGGCGGCAAGCTTATCGAAGGCATCTTCAAGGGCGAGACCATCAACACGCCGTCGATGCTGTGCGTCGAAGATTATCTCGACGCGCTTCACTGGGCGAAGTCGATTGGCGGCCTCGAGGCACTGATCGCCAGAGCCGATGCCAATGCCGCCGTCATCGATCGCTTTGTCGGCAAGTCCTCATGGCTCGGTCATCTCGCCGTCGAACCGGCGACGCGGTCGAACACTTCGGTCTGCCTGTCCTTCACCGACCCGGACGTGTCCGCGCTCGACGCCGACGGGCAGGCGGCTTTCGCCAAGGGGCTGGTCTCAGTGCTCGACAAGGAAGGTGTCGCCTATGACATCGGCGCCTATCGCGACGCACCGCCCGGCCTGCGCATCTGGTGCGGCGCGACGGTGGACACCGCCGATCTCGAAGCGCTGCTGTCCTGGCTCGACTGGGCCTTTGCCGCGCAAAAGGCCTCGCTCAAGGCCGCGGCCTGACTCCGAAGGGCTGGGTGGGGTCGCCTCCACCCGGCTCAACGATCCAACATCCAGAAGATCAGGCCATCCGGCCACAAGGACCCCATCCCGGCGCTTCCGCGCCGACCCTCCTCTCAAGGTGGAGGGTCGCCAATCGCAAAGGATCAAATCCATGCCTCGCGTTCTCGTCTCAGACAAACTTTCTCCCACCGCCGTGCAGATCTTCAAGGATCGCGGCGTCGAGGTCGACTATCTGCCCGACCTCGGCAAGGACAAGGAAAAGCTCGCCGAAGTGATCGGCCAGTATGACGGCCTCGCCATCCGCTCGGCGACCAAGGTCACCGAAAAGCTGATCAATGCCGCCACCAATCTCAAGGTCATCGGCCGCGCCGGCATCGGCGTCGACAATGTCGATATCCCGGCGGCGAGCCGCAAGGGCATCATCGTGATGAACACGCCCTTCGGCAATTCGATCACCACCGCCGAACATGCGGTGGCGATGATTTTCGCGCTGGCGCGCCAGATCCCGGAAGCCAACGCCTCGACCCATGCCGGCAAATGGGAAAAGAACCGCTTCATGGGCGTCGAGATCACCGGCAAGACGCTGGGCATCATCGGCTGCGGCAACATCGGCTCGATCGTCGCCACGCGCGGCGTCGGCCTCAAGATGCATGTCATTGCCTTCGACCCGTTCTTGTCGGACAAGCGGGCCGAAGAGCTTGGCGTCGACAAGGTCGAGCTGGATGAGCTTTTCGCCCGCGCCGACTTCATCACGCTGCACACGCCGCTGACCGACAAGACGCGCAACATCATCGACGCCGCCGCGATCGCCAAGATGAAGAACGGCGTGCGCATCATCAACTGCGCGCGTGGCGGGCTGGTCGTCGAAGCCGACCTGATCGCGGCGCTGAAGAGCGGCAAGGTGGCTGGTGTCGGCATCGACGTTTTCGAGGTTGAGCCGGCCGAGCAGAACGCGTTGTTCGGCATGGAGAATGTGGTGGCAACGCCGCATCTCGGCGCCTCGACGGCGGAAGCGCAGGAGAATGTCGCGCTGCAGGTCGCCGAACAGATGGCCGACTACCTGATCAAGGGCGCCGTCTCCAACGCGATCAACATGCCGTCGATCACCGCGGAGGAAGCGCCGCGGCTGAAGCCCTTCGTCAAGCTCGCCGAAGTGCTCGGCGCCTTTGTCGGCCAGGTCACCGAGGACCCGATCACGGAGGTCGAGATCCTGTTCGACGGCTCGACCGCGACGATGAACACGCGCGCGCTGATCAGCGCCACCCTTGCCGGGCTGATCCGGCCGCAGGTCTCCGACGTCAACATGGTGTCGGCGCCGATCATGGTGAAGGAGCGCGGCATCATCGTTGCCGAGGTCAAGCGCGACAAGTCCGGCGTGTTCGACGGCTACATCAAGCTGACGGTCAAGACCGAGCACAAGACACGCTCGATCGCCGGCACCTGCTTCTCCGATGGCAAGCCGCGCTTCATCCAGATCAAGGGCATCAATCTCGACGCCGAGGTCGGCCAGCACATGCTCTATACGACCAATGCCGACGCGCCGGGCATCATCGGCCTGCTCGGCACGGTGTGCGGCGAGAACGGCGTCAACATCGCCAACTTCCAGCTTGGCCGCAACCGGCCTGGCGGCGATGCCATCGCGCTGCTCTATCTCGATGCGCCGTTCCCGGAAAACGTGCTGGAGCAGGTCAAGGCGCACAAGTCGATCGACTCGGCCAAGCGGCTGCACTTCGACGTCAACGCGATGTGACGCCGCGACCTGTTGCGAAAGATCGAAAGGCGCGGCTGGTCCGCGCCTTTCGTTTGTTCAGCGTGTCCTGGCCGACCGCAGCGCTGCCTTGCGCCCGCTGTATTCGGCAAGCCCGATGCCGCCCACCACAAGCACCAGAGCCAGCGCCTGGTAGAGCTGGAATGTCTCGCCGACGATCAGCACCGAAAGCAGCGTGCCGAAGATCGGTACCAGGTTGATGAACAGGCCGGCGCGGTTGGCGCCGATCAGTTCGTTGCCCCTGATGTAGAAGATCTGCGAGATGGCCGAGGCGCCGACCGCGGTATAGACAATGACCAGCCAGCCGCGCGCGTCGGGCACGATGACCTTGCCGGCGGCGATCTCCCACACGAAGAAGGGCAGCGAGGTGACAAGTGCGGCAACCGACAGGGCCAGCATCAGGCTCTGCCAGTGCATCGCCGGCTTCAGCCGCAGCCCGACCGAATAGCCGCTGTAGAGAAACACAGCGACCAGCATGATGGCGTCGCCGAAATTGAGCTCCAGCGTCAACAGCCGACGCGGGTCGCCATGGCAGGCAGTCAGGACCACGCCGGCGATGGTCAGCACGACGCCGACAATCTGCGCCCCGTTCACGCGCAAGCGGAAGAAGACGAAATTGGCGACGATGATCAGGATCGGCATCGCCGCCTGTTCGATCGAGACGTTGATGGCCGTCGTGTAGTTGAGCGCGGTGTAGAAGATCGTGTTGAACAAGGTGAAGCCGCTGGCGCCAAGGGCCGCCAACACGAGCCAGTGCTTGCGCACCACCGGCCAGTCCTTGCGGATCGTCTGAAGGCCGATCGGCAGCAAGATCGCCACGGCCAGCACCCAGCGCAGGAAGACGAGTGTCATCGGCGAGACGTGATCGACCGCCAGCTTGCCGGCCACCGAGTTGCCGCCCCACAGCAAGGTGGTGAGCAGCAGGAATATGTAGGCGCGTCGATGCATGGCGGGATTCCGGCCGCCAGAGGTGAGCTGCGGTGTTTGCCGGCCTATTGCCCCCGTCTGCCCAAGTAAATGATGTCAAAGCCGAAAATTGTTGTGCCTCAGCGCAATTTTGGCGGCAAAGAAAGGTCGCGCTCACGAGGTCTTGACGTTATAGAGGCCTGTCGTTTCGAACCATATTCAAGCCGCTTGGCGGCGTCTCAAGGGAAAAGAAACATGGCCAATGTGGTGGTCGTCGGCTCGCAGTGGGGCGACGAGGGCAAGGGCAAGATCGTCGACTGGCTGTCGGAGCGCGCCGATGTCGTGGTGCGTTTCCAGGGTGGCCACAATGCCGGCCACACGCTGGTCGTCGACGGCAAGGTCTACAAATTGTCGTTGCTTCCGTCCGGGGTCGTGCGCCAGGGCAAGCTGTCCATCATCGGCAATGGCGTCGTTTTCGACCCGCATGCTTTCGTCGCCGAAGTGGCGAAGCTCAAGGCGCAAGGCGTCGAAGTGGCGCCGGATCGCCTGAAAATAGCCGAAAACACGGCGCTTATCCTGTCGCTGCATCGGGAGCTGGACGGATTCCGCGAGGACGCCGCCTCCAATTCCGGAACGAAGATTGGCACGACCCGCCGTGGCATCGGCCCGGCCTATGAAGACAAGGTGGGCCGGCGCGCGGTCAGGGTGATGGATTTGGCGGATTTGGAAACGCTGCCCTTGAAGGTCGACAGGCTGCTGACGCACCACAACGCGCTGCGTCGCGGGCTTGGCCATGCCGAAGTCACGCATGATGCGATCATGCATGAGCTGACCTCGGTCGCGGCCGAGATCCTGCCCTATATGGACCGGGTGTGGAAAATCCTCGACGACAAGCGCCGCGCCGGCGAGCGCATCCTGTTCGAGGGGGCGCAAGGCACGTTGCTCGATATCGACCACGGCACCTATCCGTTCGTCACCTCGTCGAACACGGTCGCCGGGCAGGCAGCGGCCGGTTCGGGCGTCGGCCCGGGCGCCATCGGCTATGTGCTCGGCATCACCAAGGCCTATACGACGCGCGTCGGCGAAGGCCCGTTCCCGACCGAGCAGAAGAACGAGATCGGCGAGTTCCTCGGCACGCGCGGCCATGAATTCGGCGTCGTCACCGGCCGCAAGCGCCGCTGCGGCTGGTTCGACGCGGTGCTGGTGCGCCAGGCCGTCGCCGTCAACGGCATCAAGGGCATCGCGCTGACCAAGCTCGACGTGCTCGATGGGCTGGATGAGATCAAGGTCTGCACCGGCTACCGTCTCGACGGCGAGATGATCGACTATCTGCCGGCCAGCCAGGGCGCGCAGGCACGCGTCGAACCGGTCTACGAGACCCTGGAGGGCTGGAAGGGCACCACCGCCGGCGCACGCAGCTGGAACGATCTTCCGGCCCAGGCGGTCAAATATGTCCGCTACATCGAGGAGCTGATCGGCGCCCCGGTCGCGCTCCTGTCCACCAGCCCGGAACGGGATGACACGATACTTGTGACCGATCCGTTTCAAGACTAGTTTCTCAGCCTTTCCGGGCATCGCGGCCGATTTGCGGGGGCCGGCCCGGGAGCAAAATACAGGTCGACCGAAGCATGGCAGATTTCGTTTCTGTTCTGAAAAGGCAGCTCGACAAGCACGGCGAGCCGGGACTCGATACGCGCAAGCGGATCTATGACGGTGCGCGTACCGCACTCGAAAAGAGGCTTGCGGAATTTTCGCCGCCGCTGTCCGCCGAGGTCATAGCCAAGCAGAAGCGCTCCCTGGAAGACGCTGTCGCGAGTGTCGAGCGGGACTACGCCAAGAGCGCGCCGGACACTGATCCGCTTGCGGAGCTGGAACACATCTTTTCCTCGATCGACCGCAACAAGAACCAGCCGAGCCATGCACGGCAACCGACGAAGGAAGAACCAACCTGGCCGGCACCGCCCGCGGCCAAACCGGAACCTTATCGACCGGCGCCACCACCTGCCGCCAAGGTCGAGCCAAGCTGGCAAAAGCCGACGCCAGCGCCTGCTCGCACAGAAACGCCCCTTCCGGGGATGGACAGCGAGGAGGCCGAGGACGACGGGGTCGATGTCTTTTCAAGCAACGAAGAGCCGGTGTCGGACACTTTCCAGCGCCTGAGGCCCGCCGAACGCAGGCGCAGCTATGGCGGCTTGATCGCTGTCGTCGTCGCCTTGCTGGTCGTTGCCGGTGGTGGCTATGGCATCTGGCTGAACAAGGACGCCTTCGGCAAGATGCTGGGGCTCGACGGCAGCACCAAGGTCGTGAAGACGGAACCGGTGAAGCCGGCGCCGGCCAAGCCGGCAACAGATGCCGCGGCAGCGCCGCCAGCACCCGCGGCCGGCGGCACCGAAAGCGAAGCCCCGAAATTCACCCAGCGGCTGACGCCGCAGGGCAGCGAAGTCGACCCCGGCCCGGCCGGCGGACAGAGCGGCATCGGCGAAGGCGAATCGGTCGCCGCACTGACCACGCCGCCCTCGGCGACGAACGCGCCAGCGGTTTCTGCACCGGCTGCCGCCACTCCGCCCGCGGCCGCACCCGCCACAACGCCGCCACCGGGTACGGCACCGGCGACGCCTCCTGCAGCGGAGGCCGCACCTGCGGCGCCCGCTGCAGCCGCCACTCCGCCGCCAGCCCCAGCAGGCGCAACGCCGCCAGCATCGGCAGGCGCCGCGCCTGCGGCGCCGGCAGCCGCACCGGCAGCCGCGGCGGCCGCGCCTGCAGAAACCGCGTTGCCGGTGGGCCAAAAGGCAATCTTCTATGAAGAGCGCACCAGCACCGCCCAGGGTTCGGCGGAGCCCGGCAGCATCGTCTGGTCGCTGGTGCAGGAATCGCCCGGTGGCGACCTGCCACCGGAACCGGCGATCCGTGCTGAGGCAACCATTCCCGGCAAGGACATCCAGTTGCGCATGACCATCCGTCGCAACACCGACCAGACATTGCCGGCCAGCCATA
Source organism: Mesorhizobium sp. P2_F8 (assembly GCF_056403655.1). Classification (NCBI taxonomy): domain Bacteria; kingdom Pseudomonadati; phylum Pseudomonadota; class Alphaproteobacteria; order Hyphomicrobiales; family Phyllobacteriaceae; genus Mesorhizobium; species Mesorhizobium sp. P2_F8. The sequence continues at coordinate 472,772 of NZ_JBFUFB010000001.1, read as the reverse complement.
TCATCGAGATGATCTTCCTGACGCCCGACGGCTTCGAAGGCGGCGGTGTCGACAACATCCTGCGCGTCGCGATGAAGAGTTCAGAACAGGATGCCGGCAGCCCGCTGATCGGCATTCCGGCCAAGATCGCCGACGGTTTCTTCCTCGTTGCGCTCAACGACTCAAAGGCCGATGAGGACGCCAACATGACCTTGCTTCGCGGGCAGGACTGGATCGACGTGCCGGTCGTCTACAAGACCGGACGGCGGGCGCTGCTGACCATGGAAAAGGGCATCCCTGGCGAGAAGGTGTTCGACGAGGCGATCAAGGCCTGGCAGGCGAAGACGGCGGGCTGAGCAGGGCGTCGGGCGCGGCGCCCGCTGTCTCAAAAGCCCTGGAGCAGCATGTCGAGCGCGGCGACGATGACGTCATGCTGCTTCGCCAGGTTCAGTCGACTATCACCCAATTCGCTGGCAGCCACGGTTGCGATCAGATGGGTGGCCATGACCAGTTTTCGTCCGTTGATTTCGAAGGTGGGATGGAGCTCTCGCATCGGCGGCGACGCCGTTGCGACCGGTAGAAGCGGAACCACCACCCGTGTTTTGAAATTGGCGAGCAAGTCGGATTGAACGTCGAGCAAATAGCTGCCTTCGATGCGCCCCGCGAAGACATCGAAACGTGGCATCAGAACTGCCGCGAGTCTTCCAGCGGGATGCCGTGTTTTTCGACATAGTCGTTCCACGCATCCATGGTGGGGCGATTCTCAAGTTTCCACAGCCGTGTTTTTTCGGCCGCCACAGCTTCCGCGATGCCAGCCTCCGCGGCGCGCGAGACATTCACGTCAAGGCCCTTGGCTTCCCTCATGAGGTTCGAATCGATCGACAGATTTGCTGGCTTACGGATCGCATTGCGAGGCAATCTTGCGCATAGCAGCCTCCACAGTATGCGCATAATGTATGCGCATTTCCGCCGGCCCTTCGCTATGGCTCCGGGCGTTCGTCACTTCAATCGACAAATCGTTGTCGATTGATCGGCCTGCGGCCGAACGCTCCTCACCCTTCCATCTCCTCGCGCAGCATCTCGAGTTGCAGCCACTCTTCCTCCAATGCGGCCAGCGTCGCGCGCTCCTTGTCGAGGGCGGCGATGGTCTTCTGGAACGAGGCCGGATCGCGCTCGTAATAGGCCGGATCGGCGATGTTGTTCTCAAGCCTCGAGATCGACGCCATCACGGCTTCGATTTTCTTGGGCAGGGTTTCCAGCGCGAATTTCTGCTTGAACGACAGCTTCTTCGCCGGCCCCTTTGGCGCGGCGGCTTCATTCTTGGTCGCGACCGGGGCTTCGCCGGCTTCGGTTTTCGCCCGCGCCTTGCGATCGTCTAGCCTCGTGCCGCCGCGCTGCGCCAGCATGTCCGAATAGCCGCCGGCATATTCGATCCAGCGCCCGCCGCCGTCCGGTGCAATGATGCTGGTCACGGTGCGGTCGAGGAAATCGCGGTCGTGGCTGACCAGGATGACAGTGCCGGCAAAGCCGGCGACCAATTCCTGCAGCAGTTCCAGCGTCTCCATGTCGAGATCGTTGGTCGGCTCATCGAGCACCAGAAGGTTTGCCGGCCGCGCCAGTACGCGCGCTAGCAAGAGCCGCGCCCGTTCGCCGCCAGATAGCTCGCGCACGGGCGTGCGTGCTTGCTCGGCCTTGAACAGGAAATCCTTCATGTAGGAGACGACATGGCGCTGCTCGCCATTGATGACGAGGTTCTCGCCGCGTCCGTCGGTGAGATATTGCGCCAGCGTCTCCTGTGGGTCGACCGCCTCGCGCTTCTGGTCGAGCGTAGCGATCTCCAGATTGGTGCCGAGCCGCACCGAACCGGCGTCGGGCTTCAACTCACCGGTCAGCATCTTCAGCAGCGTCGTCTTGCCGGCGCCGTTCGGCCCGACGAGGCCGACGCGGTCGCCTCGCTGGATGCGGGTCGAGAATCCCTTGACCACGGTGAGTTCGCCGAAGCTCTTCTCGATGTTCTTCGCCTCGATCACCAGCTTGCCGGATTCGGCGGCGTCGCTCGCCACCATGGTTGCCGAGCCTTCGGCGCCGCGATGGCCACGAAAACGCTGGCGCATGGTCTGCAATTCGCCAAGGCGGCGCATGTTGCGCTTGCGCCGTGCCGTCACGCCGTAGCGCAGCCAGTGCTCCTCGCGCACGATCTGACGGCCGAGCTTGTGCTGTTCGCGCTCTTCCTCTTCCAGCACGAGGTCGCGCCATTCCTCGAAATGGCCAAAGCCCTTGTCCAGCCTGCGGGTCTGGCCGCGATCGAGCCAGACGGTGGCGCGCGATACGCGCTCGAGGAAGCGGCGGTCGTGCGAGATGACGACGAGCGCCGAGGAAGTGCGGACGAGCTCTTCTTCCAGCCATTCGATCACCGAGAGATCGAGATGGTTGGTCGGCTCATCAAGCAGCAGAATATCGGGCTCCGGCGCCATGACGCGGGCGAGTGCCGCGCGCCTTGCCTCACCGCCGGAAAGATCGTTTGGCCGCTCCTCGCCCGACAGGCCGAGATGCTCCATCAGATAGCTGGCGCGGTATGGATCGTCGGCAGGTCCGAGCCCGGCCTCGACATAGGCGCGCACCGTCGCAAAACCCTCCATGTCGGGCATCTGCGGCAAATAGCGAATTGTCGCCGAAGGCTGCCGGAATACCTCGCCGTCCTGCGGCTCGATCAGGCCGGCGGCGATCTTCAGCAGCGTCGACTTGCCAGACCCGTTGCGGCCGACCAGCGCGATCTTGTCGCCGGCCGAGGCGGTCAAGGCGGCGCCATCGAGCAGCGGCGTGCCACCGAAGGTCAGTTTTATCCCGTCGAGATTGAGAAGGGGCGGGGCCATGTCAGCTTTCAGGTAGTGGATAAGGGTGGGCGAGCAACAGCGCGCGGCCCTGGCCGAGTGTGATTTCGAGGCGGCCCTTGACCTCGTTGGAGATGGTCAATGACGAACCGAACGCCACCTTGACGCGGTCGAGCGGCCATTTGGCGCCGGCAACGGTCAGGCCGGAAAGATCGGAAAAGCCGAGGACAGAAAACAACGTGCCGTCGGCATAGTCGAAGCTGGACTTCCCGTGCAGCAGCGGAGAGCCTTCCTGCGCGCCGCTGGTCAAAACTATCTCTGTTCCGGCTTCGGCCAGCCGCAGCGCAAGTGCCAGATGCAGGAAGGCGTGGTCGGCGCGCTTGCCGCCGAAAGCGCCGGCGAGCACCAGGCGGGTCGCGCCGCGCTCCAGTGCGGCGGCGACCGCCAGTTCGCCATCGGTCTGGTCCTTCTCCGCCGGAAAGGTCCGACGGGGCACGGCGGCGAGGTCGTCCGGCAGGTTGGCCGGCACGGAATCGAAATCACCCACCCACAGTTCCGGGACAAGGCCCAGCAGACGCGCATGGCCGATGCCGGCGTCGGCGGCGATGACGTGGGAGCCTTCGACCTGGTGGTCGAGCCGTGGCGTGCGGATGAGATCGCCGCCAAGCAGGATGGTGAATGTGCTCATATCGTGTGGCCCTTACCAGCCCGGCACGGGAAACGGAAGGCCGGCAAACTGCCACTTGCGTGAGGGATCGGCCCGGCCTATGTCTCGAAACGCTCTAACGGGGTGCCGGACGCGATCTTCGCGGACCGGCTGAGAGGCAAACTCGCCAACCCGCTGAACCTGATCCGGTTTGTACCGGCGGAGGGATTAGACGTTTCGGACAGTCCGGCGCCTCAATTCCTTTCAATTCGAACGAAGGAGGCGCCGATGCGCACGCTTTTCTACTCCCTTGCCTCAGCTGTGGTTGTGGCCCTGTCCGGACCTGCCTTGGCCAAGGACAAGCTCACCGTCTACACCTATGAGAGTTTCACCGCCGACTGGGGTCCGGGTCCGGTTGTGAAAAAGGAATTCGAAGCCGAGTGCGGCTGCGATGTCGAGTTCGTCTCCGTCGCCGACGGCGTCGCGCTGCTCAACCGCGTCAGGTTGGAAGGGGCATCGACCAAGGCCGACATCGTGCTCGGCCTCGACACCAATCTCACCGCCGATGCCAAAGCCACGGGCTTGTTTGCGCCGCATGGCGCGGTGTCCGACGTCAATGTGCCGGGCGGCTGGAGCGACGATACATTCGTTCCCTTCGACTATGGCTATTTCGCCGTCGTCTACGACACTGAAAAGCTGAAGAGCCCGCCGAAGAGCCTTAAGGACCTGGTCGAAGGCAGCGCCGACGACAAGATCGTCATCCAGGATCCGCGCACCTCGACCCCGGGTCTCGGCCTGCTGTTGTGGGTCAAGTCGGTCTATGGCGACAAGGCGCCGGAAGCCTGGGCCAAGCTCAAGTCGAAAGTGCTGACCGTGACGCCGGGCTGGAGCGAGGCCTATGGCCTGTTCACCAAGGGCGAGGCGCCGATGGTGCTGTCCTACACGACGTCGCCGGCCTATCACATGGTCGCCGAGAACACCGAGCGCTACCAGGCAGCGTCGTTCGAAGAGGGCGAATATTTGCAGATCGAGGTCGCCGGCATCACCACGACTGGGGCGAAAAACCCGCTGGCGGAAAAGTTCATGGCTTTCATGACCGGACCGAAATTCCAGGATGCCATCCCGGAGACCAACTGGATGTTCCCGGCCGGCAAGACCGACAAGCCGCTCAACCCGGCCTTCGACAAACTGGTCAAGCCGACCAAGACCTTGCTGTTCAGCCCGGAGGAGGTCGCCGCCAACCGCAAGACCTGGGTCGATGAATGGCTGGCGGCGATGAGCAAGTAGGATTCAAGATTCGCCATATGTTTGTGCCAAGTCACCCCCCTCTGGCCTGCCGGCCATCTCCCCCGCAAGGAGGGAGATCGGCAGCTCTGTCGCCTCGCTCATTCCTGCCATTTTGGAAATTGGCCTGGGTGGCGAAACGAGCAATCGCCCCCCTTGCGCGGGAGATGTCCGGTAGGACAGAGGGGGGTGGGCGGGAACTAGACCTTAGCCAAGCATTTCAATCAATTGACACCCATGACAGCGTTGGGTAGCGCGACATGCCCACGCGCCATCCAGCTGACCCCCGCATCACCGCCGGCATCGTCGCGCTCGCCGCCATCGCGCTGCTGATCGGCGGCGCGTTTGCCGGGCTGCTTTTCGAAGGCGCTCACGACTTCTCCGGCGCCTGGGCAGCCTTCGATCCTTATCTGCTGCGCGTCGTTCGCTTCACGCTCTTGCAAGCGGCGCTCTCGACGCTGCTTTCGGTCGGGCCGGCGCTGTTGGTGGCGCGCGCGCTGTCGCGGCATCCGCGCTTCCCTGGCCGCGCCTTCATCCTGCAGCTGTTCGCCGTACCGTTGGCGCTGCCGGCCATCGTCGCGGCACTCGGCATTCTCGCTCTCTATGGCCGTGCCGGTTATTTCGCCGGCGTGTTCGCGGTGATCGGCGGTGGGAACTGGCCGGGCATCTATGGCCTGTCAGGCATCCTCGTCGCGCATGTCTTCTTCAACCTGCCGCTCAGCGTGCGGCTGTTCCTCGAGGCATTGCAGACCATTCCCGCCGATCAGTGGCGGTTGGCCAGCCAGCTCGGCATGGGCGCGCGGCCGGCGTTCCGGCTGATCGAATGGCCAACGCTGCGTGCGGCGTTGCCGGGTGTCGCCGGGCTTGTGTTCATGCTCTGCATCACATCCTTCACGATCGTGCTGACGCTCGGCGGCGGGCCGGCCGCGACGACGCTGGAGGTCGGCATCTACCAGGCGCTGCGCTTCGATTTCGATCCCGCGCGGGCCGTCACGCTGACATTGCTGCAGATTGCCTTGACGTTTGTCGTCGTGCTGGCGCTGACGCGGCTTGGCGCCAATGTGGTCGGCGACACCAATCTGCCGGTGGCGCCACGCCGCTACCTCTCCGTCAATGGGACAGAAACCTTGCTGAACGTCGTGCTCATCGTGCTCGCGCTGCTGTTTGTCGTCGGACCGATGGCGGCCACTGTGATGGCCGGGCTTGGCGCCGATCTCGGCCGGCTGGCCGGCGAGGCCGTCGTGCGGCAGGCGACGCTGACCAGTGCGGTGCTGGCCTTCCTGTCGGCCCTGCTTTCCGTGACGCTGTCGCTGGCGCTGACCATGGCGCGCCGGGCGCTGGCGCTGAACCGCCGCTCCGGCGCAAAGGCGATGCTCGAGCATGCCGCCGATACCGGCGCCGGTTTTGTCCTCGTCGTGCCGCCGATCGTCGTCGGCGCCGGCTGGTTCCTGTTGCTGCGCCATGTCGGAGATGTCTTTGCCATCGCCCCGGTCATGGTCGTCACCGTCAACGCGGTGATGGCAATGCCGTTCGCGCTGCGCGCTGTCCGTCCCGCCTATGATGCGGCGAGCGAGCGTCACGAACGGCTCTGTGCGCAGCTCGGAATCACGGGCTGGAACCGGTTGATGCTGGTCGACTGGCCGTCGCTGCGGCGGCCGCTCGCCACCGCCTTTGCTTTCGCCATGGCGCTGTCGCTCGGCGATCTCGGCGTCATCGCGCTGTTCGGCAGTGATTCCGTGCAGACCTTGCCTTACCTTCTGTTGGCGCGCATGGGCAGCTACCGCACGCAGGACGCTGCCGGCCTGGCGCTGCTGCTCGGCCTGGTCTGCCTCGCGTTGATCATGGCGACGCACTGGCTGGGAACGGAGAAGGACCGGGATGCCTGACGGGGTGGCCAGCAGGACTGAAAAGGGCGCCCCGGTGAGGCTGGACCAGGTGTGGTTCAGCTATGGCGAGGCGCCGCTCGTTTTCGATGTCGATTTCGCCGCGGCGAAAATCACCGCCGTCATGGGGCCGAGCGGTTCTGGCAAGTCGACGCTGCTCAACCTAGTGGCGGGCTTCGAGACGCCGCAGTCGGGCCGCGTGCTGATCGGTGGGGCCGATGTCAGCGCTGAGCCGCCGTCGGCGCGGCCTGTGTCGATGGTGTTCCAGGAAAACAATCTCTTTGCGCATCTTTCGGTGGAGCAAAATGTCGGGCTTGGCCGCTCGCCATCCTTGCTGCTGACCGACACGGACCGCGCCGCGATCGCCGAGGCGCTCGAACGCACTGGCCTTGCCGGCAAGGAAAAGCGCCTGCCACGCGAACTCTCCGGCGGTGAGCGCCAGCGCGTCGCCCTGGCCCGGGTCCTGGTGCGCGACCGGCCAGTGCTCCTGCTCGACGAACCCTTCGCCTCGCTCGGACCGGCGCTGCGCGACGACATGCTGGATCTGGTCGCCGCGGTGCATGTCGAACGAGGCATGACGGTGCTGTTCGTCACCCACCAGCCCGAGGATGCCCGCCGAATCGGCGAGCACGTGGTGTTTCTGGACAATGGCGTTGTCGCGGCAACCGGCAAGGCGGACGAATTCTTCACCGGGGCTGGCCCGGAAGTGTTCCGGCGCTATATCGGCACGGGTGCCGGGGATGCCGTATCACGAGATGTTGCCCGGAAGCGGACATAATTTACGGTCAAACCGGCTCCAGGCGATGCGGCGCTTGCTTGCCATGGCTGGAGGAGTGTGGCTAGGTCCGCCCTACTGGTCCGGCACAGGCCGTGATTTGCCTGCAGCATCCGCCGCTCGCCCCCGAGGGGACGCGCGACGGATGCTGCAGCAGTTTGAGATAGCGCATGACATTTTCCGAAGATCGCCCCCGATTTTCGTGGTCATGCGCCGGGACCCGAAAGGAAGCCGTTCTGGCGATCGGCGTTGACAAACTACGAATGAATCCGCTGGCGCGCTTTCTCGCGTTGGCCGGCTTTGCCGTGGCGCTGGCGAGCTGCCAGATGTTCACGCCTCCCGAGGTTCAGGAATCCGGCTTCCAGCCTTCCGACAGGCCAATCACTGTCGACAATGTCGCTGCCAACAGCAAGCTCGCCGAACTGGCCAAGGCGCAGCATCCTCGCATCCTGGCCACCTATGGCGGCGAATACTCCGATCCCAAGCTCGAGCGCATGGTCGCCAAGGTGGTCGGCAACCTGACCGTCGTGTCGGCCAATCCGACGCAGACCTATCGCATCACCATTTTGAATTCGCCCAACGTCAATGCCTTCGCGCTGCCGGGCGGTTATCTCTACATCACGCGCGGTCTGCTGGCGCTGGCCAATGATTCGGCCGAGCTTGCCGCGGTCATCGCGCATGAGATGGGCCACGTCACCGCCAACCATGGCTTGCAGCGCCAGCAGCTGGAAGCCGAGGAAGGCCTGGCGACCAAGGTGGTTTTGGATGTGCTCGGCGACAGCCCGACCGCCAAGGCGGCGCTGATCCGAGGCAAGCTCAGACTGGCGCAATTCTCGCGCAACCAGGAGCTGGAGGCCGACGCCATCGGCATCAAGTCGATCGGCGAAGCCGGCTACGATCCTTTCGCCGCCGGCCGCTTCCTGCAGTCGATGTCGGCCTATACCGATTTCCGCTCGATCAGCGGCGCCACCGACGCCAGCCTCGACTTCCTGGCCACCCACCCCAACACGCCGCAGCGCATCGATCTGGCGCAGCGCCATGCCCGCCAGTTCGGCGCGCCCGGCTTCGGCACGCGCGACCGCGATTCGTTCCTCGCCGGCATAGACGGCCTGCTCTATGGCGACACGCCCGAGGAAGGCTATGTGCGCGGCGAAACCTTCCTGCATCCGGGCCTTGGCGTGTCCTTCTCGGTGCCCCAAGGCTTCATCATCGACAATTCGGCTGCGGCGGTGACGGCAACAGGGCCTGGTGACATGGCGATCCGCTTCGACGGTGTTTCGATCGACAAGAACCGGGCGCTCACCGACTATATCCGCAGCGGCTGGGTGGCTGGGCTAGACGACAGCACCGTCAAGCAGGAAACGATCAACGGCAACGAGGCGGCGACCGCGCATGCCGGTGCCGAAGGCTGGCAGTTCGATATCGCCGTGATCCGCGCCGGCGGTCAGGTCTACCGGCTGCTGACGGCGGCGCCGTCGGCCAGCACGTCGCTGGATGCGGTGGCGCGTTCGGTGAGCGGATCGTTCCGTATCCTCAGTGCCGCGGAAAAGGCGGCGCTGAAGCCGCTGCATATCCGCGTCGTCACCGTTCAACCCGGGCAGACGATGGGCTCGCTTTCCGCCCAGATGGTTGGTGTCGACCGCAAGCTCGACCTGTTCCGCGTGCTGAACGCGCTGTCGCCGGGTGCCGCGGTCTCGGCCGGCGACAAGGTCAAGATCGTCACCGACAAGTAAGACGCCTGCCGCGGGTCAGGCGGCAGTCGCCAGAAATTCCGGATTCTGCTTCACCAGCGCTACCTTGAGCTTTTCCATGGCGCGCGCCTCGATCTGGCGGACGCGTTCCTTGGAGATGCCAAGCGTCTCGCCGAGCGCTTCCAGCGTTGCACCTTCGTCGCTCAACCGGCGTTCCTCGATGATCCGGAGCTCGCGGGCGTTGAGGGCGGCGAGCGCCGCTTTCAACCACACGGAGCGGCGCTCGACATCGATCGTGTCGCCGACGACCTCGTCGGGCAGAGGATCGTCCGAGACGAGGAAATCCATGCGCTCGTTCGAACCCGCGTCATCGGCAACCGGCATGTTGAGCGAGGAGTCGGGCGCCGACAGCCGCGAATCCATCATCGCGACGTCGGCCTCGGAGACGCCGAGCGCCTGCGAAACCTCGCGATAGAGCGTTGCGTTGGACAGCGGTTCGGTGCCGTTGGCCAGCCGTGCGCGCAAGCGGCGCAGGTTGAAGAAAAGAGCCTTCTGCGCCGAGCTGGTGCCGCCGCGCACGATAGACCAGTTGCGCAGGATGTAGTCCTGCATCGAGGCGCGGATCCACCACGTCGCGTAGGTCGAAAACCGCACCTCGCGTTCAGGCTCGAAGCGGGCGGCCGCTTCAAGCAGGCCGACATGCCCTTCCTGGATCAGATCGCCGAGCGGCAGACCGTAGTGGCGGAATTTGGAGGCCATGGAAATGACCAGCCGCATATGCGCAACGGTGATGCTGTGCAGCGCGTTCTGGTCGTTGTCTTTTTTCCAGAGCAATGCGAGCCGGTGCTCTTCTTCACGTTCGAGGTAGGGAGCCCTCATTGCCGCGCGGACCATGATCCGTCCTGCAGTGTCTTCCATCATGAGGCGCTCCCTGGCTCAGGCGATGCGGATGACTTTGCAAACTTGGCAGGGCGCCCGGGTTGAAATCGCAGCGTCGTGCCCTAGAAATCCAGAACGTGCCATGCAGGAAAATGGTTCCGTAGCCGTTGGCGGCTGGATTTGTTGTCCGAGGGATCTCGGCGATGATCGGTGACCCTGTCGATTGCGGCCAGAAAGCACTATTTCGAGAATCTGATTTCAGAAGTTGGTTGTTTTTGAAATCCTGTTCCTTATTTTTTCGACTTGTATCTGCCAGTTTCCAACCCTCACAACATGCCGGACAGCCGGCCAAGGACGGGATCACAGAAAAATGAAATGGCTCAAGTCGCTTATCATCGCCGGAACACTGCAGGCTCTGGCTGTCACGTCGGGCCATGCCGGCGCCAATCTCGACCAGATCAAGCAGGCAGGCGTCATCAAGGTCGGTACGGAAGGCACCTATGCGCCGTTCACCTATCATGACACTTCGGGCGCTCTGGTGGGCTTCGACGTCGAAATCGCCAAGGCCATCGCCGACAAGCTCGGCGTCAAGGCCGAGTTCCTCGAAGGCAAGTGGGACGGGCTGATCGCCGGTCTCGACGCCAATCGCTATGATACCGTCATCAACGAAGTCGGCATCACCGACGCGCGCAAGGCCAAATACGACTTCTCCGATCCCTACATCGCCTCCAAGGCGGTGCTGATCGTGCGCGGCGACAACACCGACATCAAGACCTTCGCCGATCTCAAGGGCAAGAAGTCGGCGCAGTCGCTGACCTCGAATTTTGGCAAGCTCGCAGAAACAAATGGCGCCGAACTCGTCGGCACCGACGGCTTCGACCAGTCGATCCAGCTGCTTCTGACCGGCCGTGCCGACGCCACCATCAATGACAGCCTGTCGTTCCTCGACTTCAAGAAGCACAAGCCCGACGCCAATGTGAAGATCGCCGCGCAAGAGGAAAACGCCGACTATTCCGGCGTCATCGTGCGCAAGGGCGATCCGGAACTGGTTGCGGCGATCAACAAGGCGCTGGCCGACATCAAGGCCGACGGCACCTATAAGAAGATCGCCGACACCTATTTCGGCCAGGACGTTTCGAAGTAATTCATGCGTGAGGCCGGTCTCCGGCTGATGAGATATCAAGCGGCGAGCCGTCTTTGACGGTCCGCCGCTTTTGTCATGATATGCCGAGCGCATTCGCGCTCTGATCAAGCCGCCTCGACCATTTGGAGGGTCTTACGTGCCGCACTGGCTGCAACTGATGCTGGAGTCGCTGCCTTCGCTGTTGTGGGCGGCCCTGATCTTCACCGTGCCGTTGACACTGCTGTCCTTCGTTCTGGGCTTGACGGTCGGCCTCGGTGCAGCGCTTGCCCGGCTATTCGGCCCGAAGCCGCTGGTCGCGCTTGTGCGCTTCTATGTCTGGATCTTCCGCGGCACGCCGCTGCTGGTGCAGCTGTTCCTGATCTTCTACGGCCTGCCGTCGGTCGGCATCCTGCTCGACGCCTTTACCGCCGCGTTGATAGGCTTCACGCTCAACATCGGCGCCTACACGTCGGAAATCATCCGCGCCGCAATAGGCTCGGTGCCGAAGGGCCAGTGGGAAGCCGCCTATTCGATCGGCATGACCTGGAGCCAGGCGATGCGGCGCACCATACTGCCGCAGGCCGGACGGGTCGCGGTGCCGCCGCTCTCCAACACCTTCATCTCGCTGGTCAAGGATACGTCGCTGGCCGCCGCCATCACCGTGCCGGAAATGTTCCAGGCCGCGCAGCGCATCGTCGCCACCACCTATGAGCCGCTGATCCTCTATGTCGAGGCGGCGATCCTGTATTTGGCGATGAGCTCGGTGCTGTCGGCCTTGCAGACGCGGCTGGAAGAACGACTCAACCGCTATGGCGGCTTCCTGGAGGCGCGCTCATGATCGGCCTCACCAACATCGAAAAGCGCTTCGGCGACAATCTCGTGCTGAAGGGCGTGACGGTCACCATCGCCGAAGGCAGCGTCACGGCGCTGGTCGGCCCTTCGGGTGGCGGCAAGAGCACGCTGCTGCGCTGCATCAACCTGCTGGAGATCCCGACATCCGGCACGGTGCGGATCGGTGACGAGACGCTCGAGTTCCACCCCGGCGGCAAGGTTCCGTCCAGGGATATCCAGCGCTTGCGCCTGCAAACCGGGATGGTGTTCCAGAACTTCCAGCTGTTTCCGCATCGCACCGCGATCGAGAATGTCATGGAGGGCCTGGTGACGGTGCTGAAATGGCCAACGGAGCGGGCGCGCGAGCGGGCACTCGCTTTGCTGGAAAAGGTCGGCATGGCACACAAGGCCGACGCCTGGCCGGCAACGCTGTCGGGCGGCCAGCAGCAGCGCGTGGCGATCGCCCGCGCGCTCGCCCCGTCGCCGAAAGTGCTGCTATGCGACGAGCCGACCTCGGCGCTCGACCCGGAACTGGCGCAAGAGGTGGTCGACGTGCTCGGCAAGCTCGCCAGCGAAGGGACGACCATGGTGATGGCGACGCATGATCTGCGCCTCGCCTCCAAGATCGCGCAGGAGGTGGTCTTCCTCGATGCCGGCGTCATCGTCGAGAAAGGCCCGGCGGCCCTGCTGTTCGGCAATCCGGAACACCAGCGGACCAGGCGTTTCATTGCGACGCTGAAGCAAGAAGCGGAGAGGGAAGGCGGCGGTGAGGCGTAGGCGCCGTCCTCGCTTCAGCCTATTGTCCCAGAAACAAAAAACCCGGCGCGAGGCCGGGTTTTTCATGGATTCAAAGCTGAAAAAGTTCAGGCAGCTTCTTCCTGCTCGGCTTCCTCATTGTCGGCCTTGGCGCCCCGCTTAGGGCCCTTGTTTAGGTTGACCTCGATCAGGCGCACGGCTTCGGTTTCCGACATCCGGTTGACCGCCGCGATCTCGCGGGCCATGCGGTCGAGTGCCGCCTCGTAGAGCTGGCGTTCGGAATAAGACTGCTCGGGCTGGTTGTCGGCGCGGTAGAGGTCGCGCACAACTTCCGAGATCGAGATCAGGTCGCCGGAATTGATCTTCGCATCATACTCCTGGGCGCGGCGCGACCACATGGTGCGCTTGACGCGGGCGCGGCCCTGCACGACTTTCAGTGCGCGCTCGACATAATCCTCTTCCGACAGCTTGCGCATGCCAATGGAGGTCGCCTTGGCGACCGGCACCTTCAGACGCATCTTGTCCTTCTGGAAGTCGATGACGAACAGTTCCAGCTTGTGCCCAGCGACTTCCTGCTCGTCGATCGAGACGATCTGGCCGACGCCATGCGCCGGATAGACAATGTACTCGCCGGTCTTGAAACCGTGACGCGCAGCGGTGGACTTCTTCTGCGGGGTTATCGTTGCCATTGCGCCCTGAACTCCTTGTTGTGGTACCGGCGTCCTGCCGGCCCGAACTCGCGCGATCGGGGAAACCGATCGTTAGCCGCACAACAGATGAACCCATCCGGAAAAGCCGGGACCGGCAAACCGCAATAGTGCGACCGCCTGGCCCAGATTGCTCTGGTCCGGAATGAGATTTTCACCTTTCAGTGATTTGGGGCGTCTGCGCCATAAATCGACGTTGTGTCACCGGCATGTTTGGCTGATGTAACACAAAAAGTCGGAAGAATCAAGGTTTTGCTGCATAAGCGAAGGCCACAGTTAAGCGCCGCCTGTCAAGGCGCTTTATGTGACCTGTCTCTTACCCAACGTAATACCAGCCTTTGCGGACCTGTTGTCAATCGCCTTCGCCGGGCTCGGCCGAGAAGTATTTCTCGAACTTACCGGCCTCGCCGTCGAAGGATTTGGCGTCGGCCGGAGGTTCCTTCTTGGCGGTGATATTGGGCCATTTCTCGGCGTATTCGGTGTTGATCTGCAACCATTTGTCGAGCCCTGACTCAGTGTCGGGCTTGATCGCGTCGGCCGGGCATTCCGGCTCGCAGACGCCGCAGTCGATGCACTCGTCGGGGTGGATGACGAGCATGTTCTCGCCTTCGTAGAAACAATCGACCGGACAGACCTCGATGCAGTCCATATATTTGCATTTGATGCAATTGTCGGTCACGACATAGGTCATCGGTCGGCTCCGGGACGTCCCATTTTGTTGGGCTTTTTCCGTGAGGTAACGCCTTTGCCCGCCGCTTGCAAGGGCAGCCATGCCTGGTGGCATCAGCGTTTCCGAAATGGAATTCCAGACTGCAGGCCCGGTAGGGATCGGTCAGGTCCCGCGAAGTGCCTTGTTTGCCGGGTTCAGGGTTCGTTTTGTGCGTCTCGTTGCCCCAAAATCGTCGCGCACTTTTTGGCCGACCCATCAGTCATCACCAAGCAAGCGGTCGGTCTGGCGGCGTTCCTTCTTCGTCGGGCGGCCGCTGCCGGCCTCGCGCAGCGCCGGAATTGCATCGGGAGGGGCTTCGCCCGTCGGCGCGGGCGGCGGCGAGATATCCTCGTACAGCGTGCGTGCCTCCTCGGCCGGACCACGCCGCACGCCGGCGGTCAGCACCTTCCAGACGAAGATCCGACGATCAAGTGTGATGGTCAGGACGTCTCCAGGCTTGACCAGATCGGAGGCCTGCGCTGCTTTGTCGCGATTGATGCGAACCCGGCCGGCGACCACAAGTTTCGCCGCCAGCGAGCGCGATTTCACGGCGCGCGAGAAGAACAGCCATTTGTCGATGCGCTGGCGGTCTCGGGCAGCCGTTGGGGCAACCATCGACGCGAGCCCTGAGTCTACTTCTTCAGCTGGTCGCGCAAAGCCGCGAGCTTGGCGAAGGGCGAGTCCGGATCGAAGTGCACCGGGCGCTCCTCGCGCGGCTTCGGCTGGAAGGTCGGCTTTCCGCCGCCCTTGCCTCGATCGGGGCCGCCACCCTTGCCATCCGGCCTGCCGCCCTTCCAGTCGGGCCGACCTTCGCGTCGGTCGGGGCGCTCGCCTTGTGGGCGGCCTTCACGACGCTGCTCGCCCTCGCCCTGCGGCTTGGGCTTGAACTTCGAGCGGTCGAAGCGCGGCTTGCCGGTGCCGTCGCGCCGCCCCTCGTGGGCAGGACGTTCTCCAGGCGTGGCTGCGGCCGGCGCACCGGCAGCATCCGCAGGCGCGTCGTTTCGGCCGCGCGCCTGTCCGTTGCGCGAGCGATTGTTGCGGCCGGGATGGCGGGGGCGCTGTTCGAAACGGCCCTGACGCCACAACAGGATCGGCTTTGGGGCCTCGGCTTCCGGAGCGGGCTCGCTGGCGGCTGCATCGGCTACCACGACAGGCTCGTCCGACGTCACTTCAGCCGCGGGCGCAGCTTCGGAAACTGGCTCGGCCGATGCAGTCGCGACAGGTTCGGCTTCCGTCTCTGGCTCGGCAGCCAGCACGGGTTTGGCGACCGCGTCGGCGACGGCCTCGGTTGCTGCTTCTTCCGTGGCTTCGGCCGGCGCTTCGGGTTGTTCTTCCGCGACCGGCTCGGCCGCCGCTTCCGCTATGGTTTCGACAGGAATTTCGGCGGTGGCCTCGACAGCGGCAGCCGGCTCCGAACCTTCGACCGGCGCCTCCGCAGCCGCGTCGACCGCCGTGGCTTCCGCTGCCTTGGCCTGCTCGGCCCGTGTGGCCTCTTCAGCCGCGGCCTTCGCCGCCGCCGCTTCGCGCGCGGCATTGTCCTGCGCCTCGAGCCGCGCCTTGACCTCGACGGCCGGCTTCGGCTCGGCACGGTAGCCGAGACCTTTCAGGATCTCTTCCATGTCGTCGGCGGTGGCGCCGAGGATCGACATCATCGGCGGCGTCACCATGAAGGACTGGCCGTCATAGGCGCCGTCCGGCCGTTGGCCGAGACCAGGCTTCCAGTTGGTCGCCGGGCGGATCAAATCCGCCAGCCGCTCCAGAATGTCGATGCGCACCGCGCGGCGGCCGAGATTGCGGTAGCCGGCAAGCTTGTAGAAGGTCTTGTCGAAAGTGGGATCGATGACCACCGAGGTGCGGCCGGAGGCGAGTGCATGGACCACGTCGCCAAAGCCCGGCTTGTCCTTGCCGTCGTTCTTCAGCGCCCACAGCAGCGTCACCAGTCCGGCTGGCGCCGGCTTGATCAGCGCCGGCACGAAGACATGGTAGGCGCCGAAGCGCACGCCGAGCCGTCGAAGGGCTGCACGGCCCTCCTGGTCGAGCGACTTCATCTCCTCGGCAATGTCGCGGCGGTTGATGAGGCCGAAATTCTCGACCAGCTGGAAGGCGATACCGCGGCCGATGCCGGCAATCTGATCGGCGTTCTTCAGGTCGACCAGCGGCTTCAGCAGCAACTCGATCTGGAAATTGACGAAACGTTCGGCACGCGCCGCGACCTTGTCGCGCGCCGGGCCGGTCAACTGTTCGTCGGCCAGCAGCACGAGGCGCGGCTTGAGCGTGTCTTCGCCGGCAACCAACGTGCCGATCGGCGCGCCGATCCAGCGCAGCGTGCCATCCGAGCCAAGTGCGATGTCGCCATTGGCGCTAGCACCGAAGCGTTCGGCGCGCGCTTCGAATTCGGCGGCCAGCGCCTTCTGGGCGGCGGTGCGCACAGCCTTGGCGTCTTCGCCGCCGGCGGTCTGGTCGGCGGTGAAGCGGAACCCTTGCAACTCGCCGACATGATGGCCTTCGACAAGGACGGTTCCGGTAGGACTAATTTCGGCTTCAGGCATGGTATTTTCTCTAAGGCGCCGCATGAGGACGGAAGTCCTGCGGTCTACGAAGCGTTTCGTCAACCGCTCATGCAGCGCATCCGACAATCTGTCTTCGATTTCGCGCGTCTTTTCCTGCCAGTGTGCCTGATCGGCCAGCCAGCCGGGCCGGTTCGACACGAATGTCCAGGTGCGGATCTGGGCAATGCGATGCGACAGCGTGTCGATGTCGCCTTCTGTGGTGTCGGCGCGGCGCACCTGCTCGGCCATGTAATTTTCATCGACATGGCCATGCCGGGCAAGGTCCGTATAGATCGAAGCAATGAGGTCGGCATGCTGGGCCGGCGCGATCTTGCGGTAGTCGGGCAGCGCGCAGGCTTCCCACAGCAGTGCCACGCGTTTGGCATTGGTGGCGAGTGCGCGGATGTCCTCGTCGCGCGACAGGTGCTCGAGCGCCTGCGCATCAACGGCAGGCAGTGCCCGCGTCAGCCCCTCGACCGGGGCGTTGGTCTCGATCGAGCGTTTCAGCGCGTCGAGGCTGGCGAAGTCGAAATGCGCGGTGCGCCACTGCAGCACCTTCACCGGGTCGAAGTCGTGGCCTTCGATCTTCTTGACCAGATCCTCGTCCAGCGGATCGACCTGGCCGGTGACGCCAAACGTGCCGTCGCGCAGATACCGGCCGGCGCGGCCGGCGATCTGGCCAAGCTCGGCCGCCGTCAGGTTGCGATACTGATAGCCGTCGAACTTGCGATTCTGGGCGAAGGCGACATGATCGAGATCAAGGTTGAGACCCATTCCGATGGCGTCGGTGGCGATCAGATAGTCGACGTCGCCCGACTGGAACAGCGCCACCTGGGCGTTGCGGGTGCGAGGCGACAGCGCGCCGAGCACGACGGCGGCGCCGCCCTGCTGGCGACGGATCAACTCGGCGATGGCATAGACCTCGTCGGCGGAGAAGGCGACGATCGCCGTGCGCCGCGGCAGCCGCGTCAGCTTCTTCGAACCGGCATAGGCAAGATGCGACAGCCTCGGCCGCGTCACCACGGAGACGCCCTTCAAGAGGCGCTGGAGGATGCCGTGCATGGTGGCCGCACCCAGCAGCAGCGTTTCCTGGCGGCCGCGCAGGTGCAGGATACGGTCGGTGAAGATGTGGCCGCGCTCGAGATCGCCGGCCAACTGCACCTCGTCGATGGCGACGAAGGCGGCGTCGGTCTCGCGCGGCATGGCCTCGACGGTGCAGACCGAATATTTGGCGCCGGGCGGCTGGATCTTCTCCTCGCCGGTGATCAGCGCGACCTTGTGGGCGCCGACCTTTTCGCAGACGCGGCCATAGACCTCACGCGCAAGCAGCCTGAGCGGCAGCCCGATGATGCCGCTCTCGTGCGCCACCATGCGCTCGATGGCGAGATGGGTCTTGCCGGTGTTGGTCGGCCCAAGCACGGCGGTCACGTCACGGCCCGACAGGATCAGCGGCTCGGTATGTTTCGACTGGATGTTCATCGACCTGGAAATAAGGCTTTCTGGTCTCTCGTTGTCGGGAGCGTGCCTCAAGTGGCGCGTATGACAGGCGACACATAAGGATTTCGAGCGCGAAGCGAAAGCGGAATGTTCCACCGGCGGCTCGAAGTCGTCTCCTGTCAGGCTCCAGATTGGCTGCGGGTTAACAGTTGGAACGAGTCTGGAACGAATCGGACACGAATCAGTGACTCGACCAGATTCAGCTTTTGTTCACGGCTACATATGGATTTTGTGACCATGAGTCTCACCACATGCTGAATCAACGAACTGGCCCGTTTCATGCAAGGCGACCTCTGTCGTTAACCTTTGCCGGCGAACGACTGGAATGCCTTGGCCAACCTCATCCAAGATTATGAAATTGTTGATCTTTCTTAAGCTCCATTAGGGATTTGACGGGCGATTCCAGCTGTCGTCGTTAACACTCCGCTCAAAGCCGGAACGAATCGGCTACGAATCGGCGATGCCATAATCTTCCCGTTTTGTTCACCCCAATATCTTGTGTTGCGAACAGCTTATCCACCAAGAATCCACAGGTTGCAGAGCCGCTTTTGCACAAGGCGGCCGGTGGCTGTTAACCTCTGCGTGCCGGATTGGGTCAGCAGCCGGCGTGGGGCAGGCCGAAGGCATAAAGCCGCCGGCAAAAGACGGACCGGTTTGCCGGCCCGTCGATCTCGCCACTCACACCGGCGCTCCTGCCGTCTGGACAGAAAATCGCTTCACACTTTTCCTGGGATGCTTCAGGCGAAGTGAATTGCTTCAGGCGAAGTATTGGCCGCCATTGGCTGTGATGGTCGAGCCAGTGATGAAGCCTGCATCTTCGGATGCGAGGAAGACGACGCAGCGCGCGATCTCTTCCGGCTCGCCGAGGCGACCGATCGGGATCTGCGGGATGATGCGCTCGTTGAGCACCTTCTCGTCGATCGCCTTGACCATTTCGGTGGCGATATAGCCGGGGCAGATGACATTGACGGTGATGCCGGCGCGGGCCCCTTCCTGGGCGAGCGCCTTCGAAAAACCGATGTCGCCGGCCTTGGCGGCGGAATAATTCACCTGTCCGGCCTGGCCCTTCTGGCCGTTGATCGAGGAGATGGTGATGACGCGGCCGAACTTGCGGTCCCGCATGCCGCTCCACAGCGGATGCGTCATGTTGAAGACGCCGGACAAATTGGTGTCGATGACCTCTTTCCACTGTTCGCGCGTGATCTTGTGGAACATGGCGTCGCGGGTGATGCCGGCATTGTTGACCAGCACCGAGACCGGACCGAGATCAGCCTCGACCTGCTTGATGCCGGCGGCGCAGGAATCGTAGTCGGCGACCGACCATTTGTAGACCGGGATGCCGGTCTCGGCCTTGAATTTCGCCGCCGCGTCGTCGTTGCCGGCGTAGTTGGCGGCAACCGAATAGCCGGCGTTCTTCAATGCGATCGAGATCGCCGCTCCGATGCCGCGCGATCCGCCTGTGACGATTGCTACCTTGGTCATGCGTTTCCCCTATTTTGATATCGCCCTGTTGTCGGGCTTGGCAGGCACTGCATACCGACCGGGCGGCTCGCGCCGCCCGTTCAGGTGATATCCTTAGAGCGCTTCCACGCACATGGCGACGCCCATGCCGCCGCCGATGCACAGGGTGGCGAGGCCTTTTTTGGCGCCGCGCCGGCGCATCTCGAAGACCAACGTGTTGAAGATGCGGGCACCCGAAGCACCGATCGGATGGCCGATGGCAATGGCGCCGCCATTGACGTTGACGATCGAGGGGTCCCAGCCCATGTCCTTGTTGACGGCGCAAGCCTGGGCGGCAAAGGCCTCGTTGGCCTCGATCAGGTCGAGATCGCCGACCGACCAGCCGGCCTTCTCCAATGCCTTGCGCGAGGCCGGTATCGGGCCGGTGCCCATGATCTGCGGGTCGACGCCGGCGGTTGCCCAGGACACGATGCGCGCCAGCGGGTTGATGCCGCGCCTCACCGCTTCAGCTTCGCTCATCAGCACCGCACCGGCGGCGCCGTCATTGATGCCGGAGGCGTTGGCGGCGGTCACCGTACCGTCCTTGTCGAAAGCCGGCTTCAGCTTGGTCATGGCGTCGAGCGTGGCGCCGTGGCGGATGTACTCGTCCTGGTCGACAATGGTGTCGCCCTTCCTGCCCTTGATGGTGACGGCGACGATCTCGTCCTTGAACTTGCCGGCCTTCTGCGCCGCCTCGGCCTTGTTCTGCGAGGCGAGCGCGAACTGGTCCTGATCGTCGCGGGTGATCTGGAACTGACGAGCGACGTTTTCGGCGGTGTTGCCCATGTGGTAGCCGTTGAAGGCATCCCACAGTCCGTCCTTGATCATGGTGTCGATCAGCTTAAAATCGCCCATCTTGACGCCGGCGCGCAGGTGCTGGGCATGCGCCGAAAGCGACATCGATTCCTGTCCGCCGGCGATGACCACCTTGGCATCGCCGGTGGCGATCTGCTGCATGCCGAGCGCAATGGCGCGAAGGCCCGAGCCGCAAACCTGGTTGAGGCCCCAGGCCGTGGTTTCCTTGGGCAAGCCGGCATTGATCGATGCCTGGCGGGCCGGGTTTTGACCCTGAGCGGCGGTCAGCACCTGGCCGAGGATGACCTCGTCGACCTCGCCTGGTTCGACACCGGCACGCGACAGCAGTTCCTTGATGACGATAGCACCGAGCTCATGTGCCGGGGTGGTGGCGAAAGCGCCGTTGAAGGAGCCGACCGGCGTGCGCGCCGCACTGGCAATGACGATGGAAGCGGACATTTTCTTCTCCAGACTTCAAGGGTGTTGTTCTGTCGTTGAGGACTTTTCTTGCCCTTTCCAGAACCCAAGTCAAACCGGAAATGGGCATGGCGCCCATGCGCTGCAAGCACATCGCACCTTGCGATGGCGCTACTCTGTCCGTTGCTGCGCAGCATATTTTGCCTGCTATGCAGCATTTAATGATGCCGCAGTGCACAAACTGCTTGGAATTGTGAGGCTTTTGCGCATATCCTCAAAAAAGGCACAATCGTTACCGGCGGCTTACTCGGGGGCGCCGGTGTCCCGGGGAGGATGCAGATGGCCGCGAAAGACGATCCGATCATCATCAAGAAATACGCCAATCGCCGCCTCTACAACACCGGCACCAGCACCTATGTGACGCTCGAGGACCTCGCCGAGATGGTCAAGAAGGGCGAGGAGTTCACCGTCCAGGACGCCAAGACCGGTGACGACATCACCCATCCGGTGCTGACCCAGATCATCTTCGAGCTGGAGAACAAGGATGGGCAGAACATGCTGCCGATCCCGTTCCTGCGCCAGCTGATCGCCTATTACGGCGACCAGATGCAGATGATCGTGCCAAGCTTCCTCGAACAGTCCATGCTCGCCTTCTCCAAGGAGCAGGAACGCTTTCGCGAGCAGATGAAGGGTGCGCTCGGCAAGTCGCCGCTGGACATGATGAAGATCACCACGCCGATCAAGGCGCTGGAGGAGCAGACGCGCCGCAACATGGAAATGTTCCAGAATGCGATGCGGCTGTTCACGCCCTTCCCGCCGGCAGGTTCCGCGCCAGCCGCGACCCCGGCCGAGCCGGCCAGGAAGGAAACACCGGAAAAGCCCGACGACCTTCAGGATCTGAAGGATCAGATCGCCGCCATGCAGCGCAAGCTCGACACGATGTCGTGAGCGGTTCGGATCGAAAGATCCGCTAGCCGGCGCATAGTGCTATCGCGGCAGCAATCCCTCATAGCGGCCGCGTGGCCTGATGACACTTCCACTTGTCACCTGTTCGATCGTGTGCGCGGCCCAGCCGACGCTGCGTGCGAGTGCGAACAGGCGGAACGGTGCATCGCGCGGCAAGCCAAGGCCGCGTGTCAGCACGGCCAACGCGAAGTCGATGTTCGGGCGCGTGCCGGTCGCGGCAAGAGCCGCATCACGCAGCGATTGAGAGAGATCATCGATGTCGATCACGCTCAGCAATGCCGCCGCACGGGGATCGCCGTCGGGATAGAGCGGATGGCCGAAGCTCGGCAGAGGCCGGTCATGGCTGAGCCAGCGCCGGATCGCTGCTTCGGCCCCGTGCCGCCCCGCATCCTCGGCCAGTTGCATCACCGCTTCGCCGGCGCCGCCATGGCGAGGGCCTGACAATGTCGCCAACCCAGCGAGCAGGCAGGCGGCCATCGGCGCTCCGGTCGAGGCCGCGACACGGGCGGCGAAGGTCGATGCGTTGAGTTCGTGGTCGGCGAGCAGGACGAGCGCGCGGCGGATCGCATCGGCTCCCGCTGCATCCACCGACCAGTCCCGCGCCAATCGCCGATGAACTGGGTCCGGTCCCGGCGATGCTCCCAAGGCGCTGGCCAACACGCCGACCGCGTGCGTGGCATCGGCATGCAGCGAGGTGGCGCTGCGCCCGAGTGAAGGCCGCCCCTGGCCGGCAAGGACGGCAAGTTGCGCAAAGGCCGAGGCCCGGCCGGGTTGGTGGGCCGCATCCGGCGCCGGCGCTCGGAAGGCCACCGGTTCAGGCAGCGCCCAGAGCACTGCCGCTGTTTCTTCCAGCGTGGCACTCGCTGAAAGCGCAACGGCGTCCTGGCCGCGATAGACAAGATGACCGTGCAAGACGGTCGAGATCGAGGTGACGATCGACGGTTCGCCCCAGGCAATGGCACTTTCGGCGATGGCCGACGGGCTGCGTCCACGCGCCCTTCGCGTTGCCAGTACCGCTATGTCGTCGGCACGATATTGGCTGCGGCGCGGATCGGCGCGGTCCGGTTGCATGCCGATGCGGCCGCGGCTGACATAGGCGTAGAGCGTCTGGGGCCGCACCTTGAGCCTTTCCAGCGCCTCTTCCCGCGACAACCACTCGGACATATCGAACTCTGATATTGATTATATTGATCAAGATTGATCGGCAGATTGCCTAGCCTTATCTCTGATGCGGAAATGGATCAAGGAGGCAGGCTATGGCGAGTGGGCTCGACGACGTTGTGGCGGCTGAAACCGTTCTCTCCGACGTGGATGGTCTTGGCGGCCATCTGACCATCCGCGGCCATTCCCTGCGGGACCTGGCCGGACGCTGGAGCTACGCGCAAGTGGTCAGCCTGCTGCTCGATGGCTTCTTCGAAGACCTTCCCGGCGATGCCGAACTGGCGCGAGCGCTGGGCCAGGCACGCGCAGAAGTGTTCGAGCGGCTTTTGCCCTCATTGCCCTTGTTGGCTCCGCTCGATGTCTACAGCGCCATGCGCGCCGGCATGGCGCTGTTGCCGGACGGCGAGACTTTGCCGGACGCGCTACGGCTGGTTGCGGCGCCCGCGGTGCTGACGCCGGCCCTGCTTCGCCTACGGCGCGGTGAGGCGCCCATCGCGCCGGACAGCCTGTCCGATCATGCCGCCGACATGTTGAGGATGCTCAGCGGTCGTGCCTCGCCGGCGCTGGCGAAGGCGCTCGACACCTATCTGGTGACCGTCTGCGATCATGGCCTCAATGCCTCGACCTTCGCCACCCGCGTGGTCGCGTCGACGCAGGCCGGCCTGACATCGTCCGTGCTGGCCGGGCTCGGCGCGCTCAAGGGGCCGCTGCATGGCGGCGCGCCCGGTCCGGTGATCGAGATGCTGGATGCGATCGAGGCGCATGGCGATGCCGCCGGCTGGCTGCGCGACGAGGTCGCGCATGGCCAGCGCATCATGGGCTTCGGCCATCGCATCTACCGCGTGCGCGATCCGCGTGCCGACGTGCTGAAGGCGGTCGTGCGGCAACTCGGCGGCGAGAGCGAAACCGGTCGCCGGCTGGCCTTCGCGGAGACAGTGGAGCAGGCCGCGCTCGACGTGCTGCGGATTGCCAAGCCGTCGCGCTCGCTGCAGACCAACGTCGAGTTCTACACCGCGCTGCTGCTGGAGGCGGCGGGTTTCCCCAAGGAGGCATTCAGCAACGTCTTCGCCGCCGGGCGTGTCGCCGGCTGGATTGCGCACGCCCGCGAACAGCAGACGACCGGACGGTTGATCCGGCCGCAGTCGCGCTATGTCGGGCCGGTGCCGGACCTCGTTGCCTGAGGCTGTCTGGCTGTTTCGATGGATGCCGCCTCCTCCGCTCCGAAGCGGCGAGGCGGTTCTTCATGACCGAAATTTCATGTGATCACGCGACCGTGTTCGTGTTCTTGCCTTGGTCAGGACTTATATGCTGCACTGCAACATAGGTCCGCTGTAACCGAACCGTCCCGATCCCCGGGCGTGATGAGGCCTGCAGCATCCAAAACGACAGGAACGCCATGACGAAAAACGGCAAGGCGGAGGAAACCAAGAAGATCAACATCGCGCTTCAGGGCGGCGGCTCGCACGGGGCCTTTTCCTGGGGTGTGCTCGACCGGCTGCTGGAGGATGGCAGGCTGGAGATCGCAGCGGTGTCCGGGACCAGCGCCGGCGCCATGAACGCGGTGGCGCTAGCCGACGGCTTCGTGCGTGGCGGCGTCGAGGGAGCACGGCAAAAGCTCGATGATTTCTGGCGCGCGGTGGCGGCAAAGGGCCGGTTCAGCCCGGTGCAGCGCATGCCGTGGGATGTTGCCTGGGGCAATTGGTCGATCGAGAACACGCCGGGCTATGTCTTCTTCGACACCATGTCGCGGGTATTTTCGCCCTATGTCGCCAACCCGCTCGGCCTCAACCCGCTGCGTGACGTCGTGCAGAAGGAGATTAATTTCGCCAATGTTCGCGCTTGCAAGTCGATGGAACTGTTCATTTCGGCGACCAATGTCGAAACCGGGCAGTTGCGCGTCTTTTCCGACGGCGAGATTGATCTCGACACGGTGATGGCCTCGGCTTGCCTGCCGCAACTGTTCCGCGCCGTCGAGATCAAGGGCGTGCCCTATTGGGATGGCGGCTATGGCGGCAATCCGGCGCTTTATCCGTTCTTCAAGACGGCGGCGACCGAGGACGTGCTTCTGGTGCAGATCAATCCGGTGGTGCGGGAAGGAACGCCAAGGAGCGCCAACGAGATCCAGAACCGCATCGACGAGATCACCTTCAACGCCGGGCTGTTGCGCGAATTCCGTTCGATCGCCTTTGTCAAGGAGCTGATCGCCGCCGGCCGCCTGCCGCATGGCGAATACCGCGACATCCGCATGCACCGCATCGATGCCGACGAGGCGTTCAAGGACCTGTCGGCGTCGTCGAAGGTCAATGCCGAATGGGCGTTCCTGAGCTATATGCGCGATCTCGGCCGCACCGCCGCCAGCGACTGGCTGGAGGAGAATTACGATGCGGTCGGCAAGCGCCCGACGCTCGATCTGTCAGGCGAGCTCGATGACGGCTTCAAGCCGGTGCGTGGTCCCGCACCTGGCCGGCGGGTCAAGGAGTTCCTCGCGGTGCGCAAGAACCCGGAGGCAGAGCGCCGTCGCGCCTGACCCGAAACCCGGCACAGCCTGGCTTCTTGGCTTCATCCAGCTTTTAGGGTCACGTCAATCACCCTGATCAGGGCGGCGGCGGCCTGCCGCTGCCCGCCGGGATCGCTGATGCGCGACTTCATGCCCTCCAGCCCGTCGAGCAGCATGTCGGCAAGCAGTTGCGCCGATAGGCCCTTGGCGGTGAGATCGGCGCCGTTCCTGGCAGCCTCGCTCCCGATCGCGGCGGCGATATGTTCGACAAGACCGCCGCGCCAGCAGCCGACCAGATCGCCAAGGCTCGATTTCATGTCCAGCAATTCGGCGCCATGCGGCGAGGCAACGACCGCGCTCATCATCGAGATGAACGCCTCGTCGATGGCTCGCGTCATGCGCTCAGTGAAAGCGCCATCGCCGGCCAGAGCCATTTTCGCCGACTCGACCGAGCGCGACAGCACCATCATGGCGATGGCGCGGAAAATGTCGGTCTTGTTCTTGAACAGGAGATAGAGCGCCGGCCGCGACATGTCGGCGGCGCGGGCGATGTCGTCCATGGTGGTGCGGGAGAAGCCATAAGCCAAAAACACCTTCATTGCGCCATCCAGGATACGGACGCGTTTGGGGTCAGCGGTGGCGATGTCTTCGATCTGATTCATGGGTAAACATTATCCTGTAAAAATCTCAATTGACAAAATAACGTAATTTGTCAATCTGTATCGAGACGAAGCGACCCAAGGGGACGCTTCGCCTTTGGGCTGTGGACGACAACAAAAGGGTATCCCCATGCGCCTCACCGTCGATGGGCAGTCATTCGACATCAACGCCGATCCCGACATGCCGCTGCTGTGGGCGTTGCGCGATCTCATTGGCAAGACCGGACCGAAGTACGGCTGCGGCATCGCCGCCTGCGGCGCCTGCACCGTGCATGTCGACGGTCAGCCGGTGCGCTCCTGCTCGCTCCCGGTCGGCGAGGTCAGCGGCGCCGTCACCACCATCGAAGGCATCGGCACGGCGGACAAGCTCCATCCAGTGCAACAGGCATGGCTGGAGGAACAGGTCGCGCAATGCGGCTACTGCCAGGCCGGCCAGATCATGAGCGCGGTGGCACTGCTCGACGAGGTCGCCGATCCCAGCGACGCCGACATCGACAACGCCATGGGCGGCAATCTCTGCCGCTGCGGCACCTATCCGAGGATCCGCTCGGCCATCAAGAAGGCCGCCGCGCTCAAGACGGCGGGGCTCTGACCATGGCCAGTGTCGGAAAGATTGCTCGCCGCACGTTCCTGATCGGCGCGGCTGCCGTGGCGGGCGGCGTGGCCGTCGGCTACTACTATTATCGCAAACCGTTTCCGAACCCGCTCGAGGCCGACCTCGGCAAGGGTGAGGCGACGTTCAACCCCTATGTGAAGATCGGCGCCGACATCACCATCACCATCGTGGCGCCGCGCGCAGAGATGGGGCAAGGCATTTCGACGACGCTGGCCGTCATGGTCGCCGAAGAGCTCGATGTCGGTCTCGATCAGGTCAAGGTCGAGCCCGGCCCGGCCTCCTATGCCTATTACAACGCCGCGATCCTCGAAGAGGGCGGCCCGTTCGCCTTCTTCGACGAGAGCATGACCGCGCAGGCGGTGCGCTCAGGTCTCGGCGTGGTCGGCAAGCTCCTTGCTATCCAGGCCACCGGCGGCTCGGCTTCGGTGCGCGACGGTTTCGACAAGATGCGCCAGGCGGGCGCCGCAGCCCGCCAATTGCTGATCGCCGCGGCGGCGCAGAAACTCGGCGTTGCCGCCACCGACCTGGAAACGGCCAATGGGTCGATCCTGCATAAGGCATCTGGCAAGTCGCTGACCTATGGCGCGGTTGCCGCGGCTGCCGCCGCCATGGCGCCGCCGGCTGAAGTCAGGCTCAAGGACAGGGCCGACTGGAAACTGCTGGGAAAGCCGCAGAAGCGCATCGACATGCTGGCCAAGGTCACCGGGGCACCGATCTTCGGCATCGATGTCAGGCTGCCAGACATGCTCTACGGCACGGTCAAGATGAGCCCGCGCTTCTGGGCCAAGCCGGTCAAGGCGGATCTCGCCAAAGCCGAGAAAATGCCCGGCGTGATCAAGATCGTAGCGCTCGAGACGAATTACGGCCATGGCTTCGGCATCATCGCGGAAAATACCTGGGCTGCCTTCAAGGCGGCCGATGCCATCGACGCCCAATGGGCGGATCCCGAATATCCGCTCAGCAGCGCCGCCATTTCCGACGTGCTCAAACAGGCGCTCGGCACCAAGGGTTCGGCGATGCGTGACAATGGCGATGTCGATACCGCCTTTGCCGACGCGCCACGCGAAAGGATGGTCGAGGCAGACTATGCGGTGCCCTATCTGGCGCATGCGACGATGGAGCCGATGAACGCCACGGCGCGGTTCAAGGATGGTGCCCTCGACATCTGGTGCGGCAACCAGGCGCCGACCCTGGTGCGGCAGCTTTGCGCCAACGCGGTCGGCATCGAGCAGGACAAGGTCATCGTGCACACCACCTTCATGGGCGGCGGTTTCGGCCGCCGCGTCGAGATGGACTACGCGCTGTGCGCCGCACTGATGGCGAAGGCGACAGACGGGCGTCCGGTCAAGGTGACGTGGACGCGTGAAGAAGACATGCGCCACGACGCCTACCGGCCGGCCGCGGTCGGCAAGTTCCAGGCGCGGCTCGGCGACGACGGCATGCCCATCGCCATCGACATGAAGATCGCCTCGCCATCCATGATAGCCAGCACCTTGCGCCGGCTGTTTCCCTCGATCTCGCCGCTTGGACCCGACAAAAGCATCGTCGACGGCGCCTATGACCAGCCCTACACCATCCCGAACTATCGGGTGAGTGGTGTCGCCGCCCCCGTCTCCATTCCCGTCGGCTCCTGGCGATCGGTCGGCAGTTCGATCAACGGCTTCTTCCATGAGAGCTTCATGGACGAGATTGCCACTGCCGGCAAAATCGATCCGGTCGAGATGCGCAAGAAGCTGATGGCCGCCTATCCCGCAGCGGTGAAGGTGGTGGAGAAAGTCGCAGCGATGGCGAAATGGGGTGAGGCGCTGTCCGCTGGCAAGGCCAAGGGCATGGCCTTCACGCTGTCCTTCGGCAGTTGGGTCGGCGAGATCATCCAGGTGGCGGATACGCCGGCCGGCATCCGCATCGAGAAGGTATGGATCGCGGCCGATGTCGGCACCGCGCTTGATCCGGGCATCATCGAGGCGCAGCTGATTTCCGCCGCCATCTACGGTCTTTCGGCGGCCATGGGACAGGAGATCACCTTCGCCGACGGTATGGTCGAACAGTCGAACTTCCACGATTTCGACGCCATGCGGATCTTCCAGTGCCCGGTCTTCGAAGTCGCCATCCTGGAAAATTTCCACAAGATGGGTGGCGTCGGCGAGGTTGGCACTCCGCCGGCCGCACCGGCGCTGGCCAATGCCATCTTCGCGCTCACCGGCAAGCGCATCCGCACGCTGCCTTTGTCGAAAACGGTGGCCTTCGCATGAAGAGGCTCCTCATCATGCTGACGCCTGCTGCCATGCTCGTCTTTGTGGCATCGTTCGCAACCGCACAGGAGAGCCAAACATCACCGAGCCAGGCGGTCGACATGACCAAGGGCCTGTCCGAATGGGACAAGATTTATGCGGTGTTCTCACACCCGCGCTGCGCCGATTGTCATGTCGCGGACGGCCGACCGCGCTGGTCGGGTGCGCATTATAGCGGCACGCGCGTGCACGCCTTCAATGTCCAGCGCGGTGACGACGGATCGGGCTTCGGCAATCCTGGTCTGCGCTGCACGACTTGCCATTTCGCAAGCAATTCCAATGCATTGCATGGACCGCCCGGAGCCGAGAACTGGCGCCTGGCGCCGGCCGAGATGGCCTGGTTCGGGAAATCCTCCGCCGAAATCTGCGCCCAGATCAAGGATCCGGCGCGCAATGGCGGTCGCAGTTTGGACGATATCGCGCTGCATGTTCGCGACGACAGGTTGGTCGGCTGGGGCTGGGCGCCGGGGTCGAACCGTGAGCCGGCTCCGGGTTCGGCCGAAGCAACCTTTCAAGCGATCGAAAACTGGTTGGCGGTGGGTTCACCTTGCCCTGTGCCGTAATGGTCTTGCAACTTTAAGGCTATATCGCAGTGCAACTTTGATGTAGAAGCGCGCTTCGCCGATCACGGCAAATTGAAGATGGCCTGGCGCGCACCCATATCGGCGACGCGCCCGCGTTATGAGGACGCTGGCCGAATCCGCAGTGGAAAAAACGACGATGAGAATCAGGTTTCACAAGCTTGCAGCCGTTGTTGTGCTCATTGGTTTCGCGGCCTGGATGGCGACAGGCGAGTTTTCGTCGGTCGGCAGCGTCGCCGCCAACAAGGCCAAGGCTGCCGAAGTCGAGCAGGGCAAGGCACCGGACGCGAACAAGCCCAAGGCTGCTGAAGCCGAGCCGAAGGCACCGCTGCGCACCGTCGCTGTGGTGACGCCGCCGCGCAAGACCTATGCGCGCGCCATCCGCGTTTCCGGGTTGACCGAAGCCGACAAGCGGGCCGTGCTGGGGACGCGCGTTGCCGGTGTCATCGACAAGTTGCCGGTCAAGCAGGGCCAGCACGTCAAGACCGGAGATCTGGTGCTGATGCTGGCGGCCGAAGAAAAGATCTCCATGGTCGACAACGCCAAGCAATTGGTAGTGCAGCGCCAGGCTGAGTTGGACGCAGCTCTGCGACTGATGAAGTCAGGCAATTTGCCGAAGCTGCAGCTCGATACAGCGCGCTCGAACCTGACTTCTGCGCAGTCGATGCTGGAAACGGCACAGGCCTTACTCGAGCGCAATGAGGTGAGGGCACCTTTCGACGGCGTTATCGACCGGGTGCCGGTGGAACTCGGCAGTTCCATCATGGAGGGCGGCGAGGTGGCAACCATCCTCAAGCTTGACCCGGTGATCGCCCGCGGCGAAATCAGCGAGCGCGACCTCGGCTACCTCAAGCTCGGCGACAAGGCCAATGTCCGGCTGGTCAGCGGCCAGACGGTCGAAGGCACCGTGCGCTACATCAGCCGCGACGCCTCGGCGGCGACCCGCACCTTCCGCGTCGAGGTGGCGATCCCCAATGGCGACGGCTCCGTGCCCGCCGGCATGACGGCGGAAATCGCGCTCAACGCTCAACCGACCGACGCGGTCGTGCTGCCGCGCTCGGTGGTGACGCTGGGCGACAAGGGCGACCTCGGCATCCGTGCCGTCGGTAAGGACAACAAAGTGGCGTTCTTCCCGATCGACCTCGTCGACGACACACCGACCGGCCTCGTTCTCGGCGGCATCCCGGCCGACGCGCGCATCATCGTCGCAGGCCAGGAACTGGTGAAGGAAGGCGATGAGGTCAACCCGGTCGAGGCCGACCAGGCGACCCTCCGGAAGCTGCTGGGCGAGGCGACCGCCGGGACGCAATAGAAGGGGTCGCGACGGACCGGCCCTGGGCGGGGAGAATCGGCTGCGACGCAGCTCCTGAAATTCGAAAACAGGCGTTAGCCATGGATATCGTCAGACTCGCAATCAACAATGCCCGCCTGACCATCTCGGTCCTGGTCTTCCTTCTGCTCGCAGGCTGGGTTGCTTATCAGTCAACGCCAAAGGAAGCGGAACCAGACGTTCCGATTCCGATGATGTATGTCAGCCTGATCTATCAGGGCATTTCGCCCGAAGATTCAGAGCGCCTTCTGCTGCGGCCGATGGAAAGCAAGCTGAAGAGCCTGAAGGGCCTCAAGGAAATGCGCTCGGCCGCCTTCCAGGGCGGCGGCTACGTGCTGGTCGAGTTCCAGCCGCAGACCAACCTGGCGACGGCACTGCAGGACACGCGCAGCAAGGTGCAGGATGGCAAGGCCGACCTGCCGCAGGCGGCTGAAGAGCCTGTTGTTACCGAGGTCAATATCTCCGAATTCCCCGTCCTCGTCGTCACCCTGTCAGGCGAATTGCCCGAGCGTGTGCTGACCGCTGCCGCGCGCGAACTGCGCGACCGCATCGAAGAAGTGCCCGGCGTTCTCGAAGGCTCGCTGCAGGGCGCGCGCGACGACCTCGTCGAGGTCGTCATCGACCCGATGAAGCTGTCTTCCTACGGGCTGCAACTCGATCAGCTGATCGGTGCGGTCGGCAACTCCAACAGCCTGGTCGCCGCCGGCAACATCGAGGGCTCGGAGGGCAAATACGCCGTCAAGGTACCGTCGCTGATCGAGACGCCTGAGGATGTGGCGGCGCTGCCGGTGGTCGCCGGCCCCAATGCCGTGGTTCAGGCCAAGGACATCGCGACGATCCGCTCCACTTTCAAGGATGCCGAGACGGTGACCCGCCTCAACGGCAAGCCGGCCATCGCCATCGAAGTGAAAAAGCGCATCGGCGCCAATTTGATCGACACGCTCGCCAAGGTCAGGGAGGTCTCCGACGCCTTCGTCAAGACCATGCCGCAAGGCATGAATGTCACCTACACGCAGGACAAGTCGGTCTTCGTCAACCAGCTGCTCGGCGATCTGCAGAACCATGTGATGATCGCCGTCATCCTGGTGTTCATCGTCATCCTCTACGCGCTGTCCGGCCGTGCCTCACTGTTGATCGGCCTGGCCATTCCATCATCGTTCCTGATCGGCATCCTGTTGCTTGCGATGATGGGTTACACGATCAACATGATCGTGCTGTTCAGCCTGATCCTGGCGGTCGGCATGCTTGTCGACGATGCCATCATCGTCACCGAATTCGCCGAGCGGCGGATGGGCGAGGGCATGCCGAAGGCGGAAGCTTTCGCGCTTGCTGCCAA
The DNA here is from genome assembly GCF_056403655.1 of Mesorhizobium sp. P2_F8. Lineage (NCBI taxonomy): Bacteria > Pseudomonadati > Pseudomonadota > Alphaproteobacteria > Hyphomicrobiales > Phyllobacteriaceae > Mesorhizobium > Mesorhizobium sp. P2_F8. Next base: position 440,483 of record NZ_JBFUFB010000001.1, on the reverse strand, counting down.
GCGCATGGCCGGTCCGGTCATCGCCGCGACGATGACGCGCATCGCCGCCTTCTCGCCGCTGCTGTTCTGGCCGGGCATCATCGGCGACTTCATGAAGTACATGCCGATCACGCTGATCGTCACGCTGTCGGCGTCGATGCTATACGCGCTAGTGTTCGCGCCGACGCTGGGGGCGATCTTCGCCAAGGCACCCGAGCACCATGCGGATGACAATCGCGACGGCTGGTACATGGCCATCGTCAAGCAGGCGGTGCGCTTCCCGATCACCGTGCTGGTGCTGACCGTGGCGCTGCTGTTCGGCGTCGGCTTTGCCTATTCGAAATATGGCGCCGGTGTCGAGTTCTTCCCCAGTGTCGAGCCAGACTACGGCCTGCTCTACGTGCACGCCCGCGGCAACCTTTCGCTGGCCGAAATGGATACCGCGACCAAGACCGCCGAAAACAGGCTGCTCGGCTGGCCCGGCATCAAATCGGTCTACACCCGCGTCGGCAAGACGCAAGGCGGCGGGCAGGATGTTCCGGAAGACGTGGTCGGCGTCATCCAGTATGAATTCATCGACTGGCGCGAGCGCAAGTCGGCGAACCAGATCCTGAGCGATTTGCGCGGCGTCATGGCCGGCATTCCCGGTGTCGATGTCGAGGTTCGTGTACCTGAAGCCGGTCCGCCAACCGGCAAGCCGATCCAGATCAGGCTTTCGGCGATCGATCCCAAGGGGCTCGACGACAAGGCGCGCGCCGTCGCGGCGCGCATTGCCAAGGTGCCCGGCGTCATCGACATTTCCGACGGCCTGCCGCCGCCCGGCGTCGACTGGGCGCTTGAGGTCGACCGCGCCAAGGCGGCGCAGTACGGCATCAGCCCGACTTCTGTGGGAACCGTGGTGCAACTGGTGACCAACGGCCTGAAGCTCTCGGAATACCGGCCGGCCGGCGCCGACGATGCCGTCGACATCCGGCTGCGCCTGCCCGAAGACCGGCGCACACTGTCGACGCTCGACGAGTTGAGGGTGCAGACCTCGCAAGGTTCGGTGCCGATCTCGAATTTCGTCGTGCGCAAGCCCGAACCGACCGTTGGTATCCTCAACCGCATCGACGGCGCCCGCACGGTGGTCGTCCAGGCAAACGTCGCCGCCGGCACCCAGGTCGCGGCCGTGCAGCAGGAGGTGACCAAGGCTGTCGCCGATATGGATCTCGGCAGCGGCATACGCTGGAAGCTGGCCGGTTCCAACGAGGACAGTGCGGAGGCCAGCGCCTTCCTCGGCAAAGCCTTCGGCGCGGCGATCTTCCTGATCTTCCTCGTGCTGCTGATGCAGTTCAACAAATTCACCAGCGTGCTGATGGTGCTGTCCTGCGTGGTCATGGCGACGATCGGCGTGTTCCTGGGGCTGCTGTTGACGGGAGAGGCCTTCGGCATCGTCATGTCGGGCATCGGTGTCATTGCGCTGGCCGGCGTGGTGGTGAACAACAACATCGTGCTGATCGACACCTATGACCGGCTGCGTGAAGAGGGCTGGGACAAGATGGAAGCGGTGCTGCAGACCTGCCGCGAACGGGCCCGTCCCGTGGTGCTGACGGCGGTGTCGGCGATCCTCGGCGTGCTGCCGATCGCCTTTGGCCTCGGTCTCGAAATCTTCCATCATGAGACGACGATCAACGCGCCGTCGACGCAATGGTGGATCTCGCTGTCGTCGGCGATCGTCTTCGGCCTGTCCTTTGCCACCCTGCTGACGCTGGTGGTGACGCCGTCGATGCTGATGATCTTCACCCGCAGCAAGAACAGCCGCTTCTACGCGTTTTTCCGTCGGCTATTCCGGCGCGACAAGGGAAAGGTCTCGTCGACCGCCATGCCGGATACGGATGTGGGCAGCGAGCCGGCTATCGCCTTTCCGAAGGCAGCCGAATAGACCTGCCTGCGAACCTCCGACGCAAAGGCCGCCCGGAACAACCGGGCGGCCTTTTGCATTGTCCCTTGAGCAAAATGTCAGCGCGGGGAGTTCTTAATGCCGATCACCACCATCCTCATCATCGTCCTGATCCTTGTCCTCATTGGCGCGATACCGGCCTGGCCACATTCGCGCTCCTGGGGCTATGGGCCGTCGGGCATTGTCGGTGTCGTGCTGGTGGTGCTTCTGGTGCTGCTGTTGATGGGGCGGCTCTGAGCCGCCCCATTCGGTAGCGAGACGGTGTGGACAGACGGGCGGGGGGTGGCTGCACCCGCCGACGTGCCTATCAGGCCGCTTTCGCAACGCCATTTACGGTGGCGATGCCGATGTCCCCGAGAGCCTCGGCGACTGCTTGATCCAACGGCCTGTGCGGAGTCTCGCCGATGATGTGTTCCAGCCGCGTCGAGACCAGCCGATGCGGCTCGAAGCGCAGATAGGACATCGAGACGATCTCGCGCCACATGGCTACGAACGGGCTGCCGGCACGCAGCACCCACCAAGGCATCGAAGTCATCTTGAGTGCTCTGCCAAGCGCCTTCTCTGACGCAGCCTTGAGTTCCAGATCGGTGATTGCATGGCCTGGAAAGTTCAGCGCCTCGTAGAAGCCGAGCTTGTCGAGATTGCGCGCCAACGCGACGAAGCCTAGGGCGAAGTCCGGTAGGTAAGCCCATTCATGCACCAGATCGACCGGACCGGGCGCGGTGTAGATGCCCTTGTTCATCTTGGCTGCGACGACGAGGTCGAACCATGATCCGCTGCCGGTGCCGCCAAAGAAGTCGCCGGCCCGCAAGAGAATGGTGCGGACACGTCCGGCCTTCGCCTCGCGGCGAAAGAGGTCTTCCATGGCGCAACGGATGCGGCCCTTTTCCGTCGTCGGGTGGAAGGGCGTGTCCTCGGTGATCACCGCCGGCATCGGCGAGCCGTAATTGTAGACGGTGCCGGGGAAGAGGTGCAGGGTGCCGTTCGCATGGCAGGCGGCCATGACGTTTTCGGCCATCGGCAGGCACTTGCCCCAGTCGGTGTAGATCGGGTTGAGGCCATTGAAGATGATGTCGACGCCTTGCGTGGCGCGGATCAGGGCTTCGCGGTCGAGCGCGTCGCCGGCAACGGCCGTGGCGCCCTTGAGTTCGGCCGGCACCTTGCCGCTGCGGCTGATGGCGCGGACATCATAACCGGCATCGATGAAGGCCTTGGCGACCACGCGGCCGAGCCGGCCATTGGCACCGAGAATTGCGATCTTGGTCATTTTTCAACTCCGTGTCGATGTTTGCAGCTCGAATATGGTCCCCTCGCACACGAATGGAAATTGACCATAGTTTGGCTTCTGATATTCATAAATGAATGAATGAAATCGACTGGAACCTGATCAAGAGCTTTGTCACCGTAGCGGAGACCGGCAGCCTGTCGGCCGCCGCTCGGAAGCTCTCTGCCAGCCAGCCGACGCTTGGCCGCCATATCGCCGAGCTTGAGCAGGCGCTTGACATTACGCTGTTCCGGCGTGGGCGACGCGGCTATGAATTGACGGAGGCCGGCAGCACGCTGTTCGAGCGCGGCAAGGCGGTGAGCGAGCAGGCGAGCGCCTTTTCCCGGCTGGCGCTGGGGTCGGTCGAGGCGATCGAAGGCACGGTGCGCATCGCCGCCAGCGAGGTGGTGGCGGCTTATGTGCTGCCGGAGATAACGGCGCGGCTCGGCATCGAGGAGCCCGGCATCGAGGTCGAGATCGTTGCCTCGAACCAGGTCGAGAACCTGTTGCGCCGCGATGCCGACATCGCCATCCGCATGGTCAAGCCGGGGCAGAACGAGTTGCTGGCGCGCAAGGTCTGCGATATCAGGCTCTGCGCCTGCGCGGCCAAATCCTATCTCGACAGGCGCGGTCGCCCGCTGCAGCCTGCCGACCTTGTCGAGCACGCTCTGGTCGGTTTCGACCGCAGCGACGAGATGATCAGGGGCTTCACCCAGTATGGTATCCCTGTCACCCGCAACAGCTTCCGCTTCAGGGCCGACAACCAGATCGTCTTGTGGGAAGCTGTGCGGGCGGGAAACGGCATTGGTCTCGGCCAGGAGCCGCTGGCCGACCGCGATCCATTGATGGAAAAGGTGCTGCCTGGCCTGCCGCTGCCGGTGCTGCCGGTATGGCTGGCCATGCATCGCGACGTGCGCACCAGCGTGCGCATCCGCCGCGTGGCGGATTTCCTTTACGACGAACTCAAACGCTATTCGGCCGGCGTGGCGTCGGGAGCAAATTCGGCGCGGTGAGCAAGCCCGGCCATCAGCAGCACGACAACCAGCAGTCCCGACATCGCGACGAAGATCGGGCCGAAGCTGAAATGCTCGGCAACGAAACCGATCGCCGACGGTGCCACCAAAATGCCGGAATAGCCCATGGTGGTGACCACGCTCATGCCGGTGCCCGACGACATGCCTTCCTGGTTGCCGCCGGCCGAAAAGATGATCGGCACCATGTTGGCGATGCCGAAGCCGCATAAGGCGAAGGCCGCGATGGCAAGCCAGGGCGAAGGTGACAGCCCGGCGATCAGCATGCCGGCGGCAGCGACGAGCGCCGACGCGCGCAACGTCATCACCGCGCCGAGGCGGTTGCGAACGCCGTCGCCGAAGAAGCGCATGATCGCCATGACACCTGAGAAAGCGGCATACGCAAGACCGGCAATGGCAAGGTCTGCACCAAGTTCCTGCCTGAGATAGAGTGCCGCCCAGTCGAGCACCGCGCCTTCGGAGATCATCGTCAGCAGCGCCATCAGGCCGACGAGGTAGACCAGCGGATTTCCCGGCAGCGCGAATTGGTGATGCTCGGTCGCCTGCGGCCTGTCCTCGGCGACCAGATGGCGAACCGCCACCGCGATCACCGCGAAGGCGAGCGCCGTCACCACCGCAGCGTGAGCGAGGTGGCCGTAGTGCTGGATGGCAAAGCCGCCAAGGCCGCCGCCGGCGAAACCGCCAAGGCTCCAGAAGCCGTGCGAGGACGACATGATGGCGCGCGAGAGCCGCCGTTCGACCACCACCGCATTAGCATTCATGGCGACGTCCATGCCGCCGATCGAGCCGCCGAAGATGAACATGGCGATGGCCGCCAGCGGCACGTTGGGGGCCAGCGCCACAACCAGCAGCCCAAGGCTGCCGCAAAGACCGAACCAGCGCAGCACGGTGCGCGAACCATGTTTCGAGATCAGGTGGCCGCACCAGGTCATCGCGGTGACAGCGCCGGCGCCGAACAGCAGGATCAGCAGGCCGAGCGTGAACTTAGTGATCTCCAGCCGTGTCAGAAACACCGGGATCTGCGGCGCCCAACTGCCGGTCAGGAAGCCGTTGGCGAGGAAAATGGCCGCAACGGCCCATCGTCCGCGAATGGCAGTCAGCATGGCAGTTGACACGTTCATAAGGCGAATCCGGTCAGAAAATGGCTTCGCGCGGCAAATTAGATCGATTCAATTCCCAGTCAAGCAGTCTTTCGGGGAAAGCGCTTGGGCCAAACTTGGCTTTGGAGCGCCTAATGGTCCCGAGGGCGTCGCGCCTCGAATTCAGCCTTCTTGGCATCGGAGGCCTCGGTCTGGTTGAGCGCCTGCCATTCAGCATAGGGCATGCCGTAGACGATCTCGCGCGACTGGTCCTTGGACAGGTCGACGCCTTCGGCCTCGGCAGCTTCGCGATACCAGTTCGACAGGCAGTTGCGGCAGAAGCCGGCGAGGTTCATCAGGTCGATGTTCTGCACGTCGTTGCGCTCGCGCAGATGCTCGACCAGCCGGCGAAAGGCCGCAGCCTCGAAATCGCGCTTCTGCTCGTCGCTGAGTTCGGTCATCGAAACCTCCTTGCGGCTCTACAATGGCCCGGTTCGGGAGCCGAATTGCTTGACCACATGTATATCGGGACGGCGGTCGATTGCGTCAACGATCGGTGCCAGGCGCTGCGCCCAGGCGATCGCGCCCGTCTGGTCCGATATCAGGTCCTGGCGGATCTCGATCAGCGCATGGGCGAAGCCGTTGATGATGGCGTGCTTGTACATGGTGTCGCCGCGCAACGCGCCATCATAGGGTTCGTTGTCGCCAACCACGAGGCTCTTGTCGGCGGCCAGCATGTCGATCAGCGGCCGCGCCACCCGGTCATCCCGATCCCACAGGATGCCGACATGCCAGGGACGTTGGATCCCTTGCATGGCCGGGGTGAAGGAATGCACCGAGAAGATGAAGGGCGTCTGGGCAGAGGCCTGCGCGACCGAGGCAATCATGGCGCCGACGGCGTCGTGATAGGGCCGGTAGAAGGCGTCGAGCCGCCTTTCGCGCTCCTCGGCAGCAATCGGGTAGTTCCCGGGCACGACCGTGCCGTCATAGAGCTGGCGAATGAGCGTCGGATCGTCTTCTCCGCGATTGGGATCGATCAGCAGCCGCGAGAAATTGGCGAGCACCGCCGGCACGCCGAGCAAGGCAGCCAATTCGCGCGTCACCGCCTCGACGCCGATATCATAGGCGATGTGACGGTCAAACTCCGCCGCCGGCAGGCCGAGGCTGCCATAGTCCTCCGGCAGGTCGCGGCGGGCATGGTCGCCCAGAAGCACAATGCCTCGCTTGCGGTCGCCTTCGACGATGTCGAAAGGCGCGAAAACTGTGGATCGGGTCATTGGCGGGAAATGGTCTGTTCGCTGGCTTCCGGGGAGGGTGCTATCGTCATTCCACGAAGACGACGCTTGTGCAATGCCGTTGTTTGGCCAAGGTTTCCCGGGAAATCTGGCAGAAGTCGGCGAATTGTGCGCCGGAGCCTTTCTAAATCGATTGGAATTGGACAAAACGGCGCGTTGACATGCGCCCGGACTTTTCCGAAAAGGGGCGCAGAGAGATGCAGATGTGGTTCTTGAGGGGTTTTCGGATGGGTTCCGCCGGCAGGCAGCGCATGCGCTCCGCCTTTGCCATGCCGCTCCTGATCCTTGCCGTGGGCCTGTCGGCGATGGTCATGGCCTCGCCGGCGCGTGCCGATTTCCGTGTCTGCAACGCCACGCAGAACCTGGTCGGCGTCGGCATCGGCTATCGCGCCAAGGCCGGCTGGATCACCGAGGGCTGGTGGCACATCGAGGGATCGAGCTGCAAGACGCTGATCGAAGGACCGCTGTCATCAAGGTTTTACTATCTTTATGCAGAAGACGCCGAACGCGGTGGACGCTGGGACGGCCCGATCAACATGTGCGTGGCTGAAAAAGAGTTCAAGATCGCGGGCGTAACCGATTGCGTCGCACGGGGCTTTCAGCGCGCCGGATTCCAGGAATATGACACGGGCGAACAGGCAAGCTGGATGGTCCAGCTGACCGATGAGCCCGCAACGGGAGGCGCTCCAGCCACCCCGGGAACAAACAGTCAATGAGACGTAGCCGCAAGGTCAAGATCCTAGCCACCATCGGTCCGGCCTCCTCGTCGGAGGAGATGCTGAAGAAATTGTTCGAAGCGGGCGCCGATGTGTTCCGCATCAATATGAGCCATACCGATCACGAGCTGATGCGCACGCTGGTCGGACGCATCCGTACCGTCGAGGAAGCGGTCGGCCGGCCGATCGGTATTCTGGCCGACCTGCAAGGCCCCAAGCTGCGCGTCGGCAAGTTCGCCAATGGCAAGGAAGTGCTGACCGTCGGCCAGACCTTCACGCTCGACAACAATCCCGAGCCGGGCACATCAACCAGGGTCTACCTGCCGCATCCCGAAATCCTGAGCTCGGTAGAAGCTGGTCATCGCTTGCTGATCGATGACGGCAAGCTCGAATTGAAGGCGGTGAGAAGCGACGGCAAGTCGATCGTCTGCACGGTCATTGCCGGCACCACGATTTCCGACAAGAAAGGCGTCAGCCTGCCAGATACCGATCTGCCGGTCGGCGCGCTGACCGAGAAGGACCGCAAGGATCTCGATGCCGTTCTGTCGACAGGCGTCGACTGGGTCGCGCTGTCGTTCGTGCAGCGGCCGGAGGATCTGGCCGAAGCGCGCAAGATCGCGCGCGGCCGGGCACTGATCATGGCCAAGATCGAAAAGCCGCAGGCCGTTGCGCGGCTGGCCGAGATCATCGAACTGTCCGATGCGCTGATGGTCGCCCGCGGCGATCTCGGTGTCGAAATGCCGCTCGAGGCGGTGCCCGGCATCCAGAAGCAGATCACGCGCGCTGCACGCCGCGCCGGCAAGCCGGTGGTGGTTGCAACGCAGATGCTGGAATCGATGATCACCGCTCCCGTGCCGACCCGCGCCGAGGTGTCGGATGTTTCGATCGCCGTCTTCGAAGGCGCCGATGCCATCATGCTATCAGCGGAGTCCGCCGCAGGCGCCTATCCGGTCGAAGCGGTGGCGATGATGGACCGTATCGCCACCAAGGTCGAAACCGATCCGACCTATGCCGGGATCATCAACGCGCAGCGCTCCGAGCCGGAAGCGACCGGTGCCGACGCCATTTCGCTGGCCGCCCGCGAAATCGCCGAGACGCTGAAACTGTCGGCGATCATCACCTACACGGCGTCCGGCACCACCGGCCTGCGCGCCGCCCGCGAGCGTCCGCAGGTGCCGATCATCGCACTGTCGCCGATCCTCAACACGGCGCGGCGGCTGTCGCTGCTGTGGGGCACGCATTGCGTCGTCTCGCCCGATGCCAGCGACCTCGACGACATGGTCAACCGCGCCTGCCGCATCGCCTTCGACGAAGGTTTCGGCAAGCCGGGCGACCGCGTCATCATCACCGCCGGCGTACCGCTGAGGACCCCCGGTTCGACCAACATGCTGCGTATCGCCTATGTCGGGTCGGACGTGCAAAGCAGCCGGTAGAGAGGTTCGCCTGAACGTAGCGTGATCAGGTCAGCGCGAGTTCGGCCTGCGGCACCTTGAGGTCGGCGCATTTGCCGGCGCCGTAGGCGTCGCCGGCGATGCGCGCCTCCACGATCCTGGCCATCGCCTGCAGGTCGATATCCTTGCCGGCGGCCTTCTCGATGGCGCCGACGACCAGGTCGGGGGCAATCCAGTCCGGTTTGTGGCCGAGATTGTGCACCCAGACCAGCTCGGCGCCGGCAATGTCGCGGACGAGGCCGACCGAGTGAATCTGCGCATAGACGACCTTGTCGCGATCGCCCGAAATGACCACGGTCGGCGCCTTGATCTCGGCGTAGTGGGGGGCGGCACCAAGGGCATAGCGATAGAGCCCGGCGACGTCGGTGGCGTTGGCACGAAAGGCCGGTGGCCGCAGCACCAGCGGGATCGAGGCGGTGGCGAGGTAATTGTCCGGCACCTTGTTGGGCGAGAAGACGCAGGTCGTGGCATCAGCCATCTGCAGCGTTCCCGCGGGATAGCTCAGCGTTTCGGTGAACAGCCGGCCGATCACCGGAATGGTCGTCAGATCATAGTACCAGGAGGTTGCACCGCCAGGCCAGGGATGGGTCGCCGGCGCAAGAAAGACCAGCCCAAGCGTCTTGTCGGCATGCTCGCGGCCAAACGCGGTGGTCGCGGCGGCGCCAAAGGAATGGCCGACGACGACAGCTTTCTTCATGCCGAGACGGTCCATCAGCGCGGCGATGGTGTTGGCCTGGGCCGACGGGCTTTCGTTGTTGCCCGGGCCACGCTCCGACCAGCCGAAACCCGGCCGGTCGAGGAACAGCATTTCGGCACGGCCTTCGAGCAGCGGCCGCAGCGGCAGCATCTGATCCCTGAGATTGGCGCTGGCGCCGTGGATGAAGACGATAGCCGGCAGCGAGGCATTCGCAGGCGCCGGAATATGCACATAGTGGATGCGGGCGCCATTGATGTTGGCGAAGTCGCCGATCGGCGGATTGCGACGCTCGATAAGCCAAGAGCCGACGCGGGTGACGCCGACAAGGCCGAAGACAAGCGCCATCAGGAAGGCGAGGGCAGCGTAGATCAGGTTCATGCGGGGAAAATACGGGCTGGAGCGGAATTAGTTCTGGGGCATGCTGATGTTCAGGTGGGGCTGGCCTGCAAACGGCCGGGCCTGACCTGAATCTCAGCATACCCCGGCTCGGAGATCAGAGGCATCAAATGCCTTCGCCGGCAAGCTCTTCCGACAGTGAGGCGACCTGGTCCTGGGCGCTGCGCATCATCGGATAGATGGCCAGCACCTTTTGCCAGGCCTCGAGCGCCGATTGCTTGTGGCCGGTCAGGGCCATGATCTGCGCCAGGCCGGACAGCGCTCCGAAATGGCGCGGCTCGAGCTGCAGCGTGTGGTCGATGTCGGACATCGACTTACCGTAGTTCTTCATCATGAAATGCACGGTGGCGCGCCGGTTCCAGCCTTCCGCATAGGTCGGCTGCAAGGTCACCACCTGATCGAGGAAATCGAGCGCGACATCGAATTTCTGGCCTTCGATGGCCTTTTGCGACCAAATCATCATCAGGTCGATCGAGGCGCTGCCGGATTGGAACCACTCGTTCCAGATGCTGCCGGCAATGCGCTCGGCAGCCTTTTCGTTGCGCTCCCGCTTCAGGTCGCTGAACAGCTGGTCAAGATGGGCCTGTTTCGTCATCACCGGCGGCGGGGCATCCGGGGCCGGCGGCGGCGCCGCCTGATCATCCGCCCGAGCCGGTAAGGCGACGGCACCGGAAACGAGAAAGATTGCCAGAAACGCAAAAAGAATCCACATCGCCCGACTCTAATCCCGGGCGGCGGAACATCAAAGTGATTTTAGCGTGAGAAGGTCGGAGGACCGACGACAAGCATCAATTGGCGGAGGCACGAAGCCTCCGGCCGAAAGCTCAGCCCTGGCGTGCCTTGTAGCGCGGGGCAGTCTTGTTGATGATGTAGACGCGGCCCTTGCGGCGAACCAGCTGGTTGTCGCGATGACGCGCCTTCAGCGCCTTGAGCGAATTCTTGATCTTCATGGTCTTGCCTGTCGGTGTGGACCCGGTCCGGGTCGAAATTTTAAGGCGCGCCAGAAGACGCGCCTTTGAACTGTGGGTGGCTCATAAACGAGGAGCCTTGTCCGTGTCAACCGCAAGCGTGCTCTACCTCGCCATATCATCAAATATCCGCCATGTCGGGTTGGCGGCATTGCGCGGCCTCCAGCCGGCTGGGATGATGCGGTCGCCGTGAAGTGATTTGGGGATGATTATGCGCCGGATTTTCCTGTCCGCCTGCCTTGTCTTGCTGGCGGGAGCTTCGGCTGCCCGGGCGCAGGAATGCGACCGCAGCGACGACAGCCAGCAGATGATGAACATCTGTGCCGGCGTGGACTACCAGGCAGCCGACGCCAGGCTGAACAAGGCCTACCAGGACCTCATCAGCTCGGACGATGCCGACAGCAAGAAATTGCTGCAGGCGGCGCAACGCGCCTGGATCGCCTTCCGCGACGCCGAATGCGCTCACTCCACCGCGGCCAGCGCGGGCGGCTCGATCCATTCGATGGAAGTTTCGCAATGCCTGACCAGGCTGACCAATGACCGCACCAAGCAGCTCGCTGCCGCGGCCAATTGCGAGGAGGGTGACGCGAGTTGCGCCAGTCCTGACGAGGACGAGAGCGGTGACGTACAATAACGCCCGTTCGTGAAGTCAGGCGCGAAGGCCGACCCGGGTGAAATGGCCCATCTTGCGGCCGGGCCGGGCCTCGGCCTTGCCATAGAGATGCAGCATCAGATCGGGCTCGGCGAGCAATTCGGCGACGCGCAGCACATCGTCACCGATCAGGTTTTCCATCACGCAGTCAAAATGGCGTTTCGGGTCTCCCAGCGGCAAGCCGGCGACGGCGCGGATATGCTGCTCAAACTGCGAGGCGATGCAGGCGGCTTCCGTCCAATGGCCGGAATTGTGCACCCGCGGAGCGATCTCGTTGGTCAGCAGCGAACCGTCGGGCAGCACGAAGAACTCGACGCCAATGACGCCGACATAGTCGAGCGCCGACAATATCTTCGATGCTGCCGCCTGTGCCGCGGCGGCTGTCTCGGGCTTAATGGCGGCCGGCAAGGTCGAAGTGTGGAGTATGCCTTTGCGGTGGACATTTTCGGCCGGATCGTAGGCGGTGACGGCGCCGTCCAGCCCTCGTGCCGCGATCACCGAAATCTCGCGCTCGAACGGCACGAAGCTCTCCAGGATCAGCGGTACATTGCCCATCGCCTCGCAGGTGCCGGCGAAACCGCCGGTTTCCATGTTGCGGAAGACGCGCTGGCCCTTGCCGTCGTAGCCCATGCGGCGTGTCTTCAATATGCCGCTGCCGCCAAATGCTTTCAGCGCCGCCGTCAGCTCGTCGTCATTGTCGACGGGGCGGAAATCCGCCGTGGCAATGCCGATGCCATTGAGGAATGTCTTCTCGCTCACCCTGTCCTGCGCGACTTCAAGCGCGCGTGCCGGCGGATAGACCGGAACCTTGGTGGCCAGTGCGCTGGCAGCCGCAACCGGCACGTTCTCGAACTCGTAGGTGATGACGGAGCTTGCCGCAGCCAGCTCGGCAAGTGCGGCCGAGTCGTCATAGGCAGCCGTTATCTGCCGGTTGGCCACCTGTGCTGCCGGGCAATCCGCTTGCGGCTCCAGCACCACCGTGCGGTAGCCAAGGCGAGCGGCCGCCATCGCCAGCATGCGGCCGAGTTGGCCGCCGCCAATGATGCCGATGGTCGATCCGGCGGGCAGGCTCACGCTGCATCCGTCGGTTCGACCGCGACCTTGGCGGTCTGCGCGGCGCGCCAGGCATCCAGCCGTGTGGCCAGCTTGTCATCGTAAAGCGCGAGCACGGCGGCAGCCAGAAGTGCAGCGTTGGTCGCACCGGCCTTGCCGATGGCCAGCGTCCCGACGGGAATGCCGGCCGGCATCTGGACGATCGAGAGCAGGGAATCCTGCCCGGAAAGCGCTTTCGATTCGACCGGTACGCCGAACACCGGTAGCGGCGTCATCGCCGCGGTCATGCCTGGCAGGTGCGCCGCACCGCCGGCGCCGGCGATGATCACCTTGTAGCCGGCAGCCTTGGCGCCCTTGGCGAAATCATAGAGACGGTCGGGTGTGCGATGCGCGGAGACGATCAACCGCTTGTGCGGGATGCCGAGTGCCTCCAGCGTTTCAGCCGCATGGCGCATGGTTGCCCAGTCGGACTGGCTGCCCATGATGATGGCGACATCGGCGCGTTGATCGTCCAAGTCCTTGCTCCCCGGCGACAAAGGCGCGCCTTAGCGGAATTCGGGCGAAGCCGCAAGGATAGGCGGCCGCCGCTGCCGTTTGGCAAGACGGAAAGTGGGTTCTCCGGAGTCCAGACGTCAGATGCTGCCGCGCTCGGCCTCGGGTTTCGAAACCAGCAAGGCCGAAGCGGCGTTGGCGGCGGTGACGGCGGCCCGCATGGCCTCTCCACGGGCAAGTGCGGCGGCCAGCGCACCAACGAATTCATCGCCCGCGCCATGCGTGCTGACGACCTTAACCGGGATGGCCGGCAACGTGAAGGTCGCCCCGCTCCGGTCGCAACAAGCGACGCCCTCGCCGCCCGCGGTCACAATTGCGGTTGGGCAGAGTTCGACCAGAAGTCGCGCCGCTTGCGCGGCACCTTCCAGTGTTTCGACCACCGCCAGGCCGGTCAGGAATTCCGCCTCGATGGCGTTGACCACCAGGATGTCGACGAGCGCGATCAGTTCGCTGGAGAGTTTGCGCGCGGGGGCGGCGTTGAGCAGGACGCGGCCGCCATGTCTCTTCACCTCGCGCGCGGCGGCAATGTTGGCGGCTTCCGGTATCTCGTTCTGCAAAAGCAGCACGGACGTTTGTGCCACTACCTCGGAGGCAGCCGCGATGTCCCTGTCGCCAAGCGTGAGATTGCTGCCCGAAACGATCACCGCGCCGTAGTCGCCGCTTTCGTCGAAGATCGCCACGCTCATGCCGGACCCGGCGCCCGGCGCCACCCGAACGAAGCGACGGTCGACGCCGGCACGATCGAGATTGGCCAGTAGCGCCGTGCCGAAATCATCATCGCCGACGGCGCCGATCATCGCCGCGCGCATACCGGCCCTTGCCACCGAAACCGCCTGGTTGCCGCCCTTGCCACCGCATTTCGGGTGCCAGGCATGGCCGGTCACCGTCTCGCCCTTGCGAGGGCGGTCGGGGGCGTCGACCATGATGTCATAGTGCAGGCTGCCGAGCACGGTGACCAGCGGCGTTGTCCTCATGAGCCCCGATCTTTTCTTTTCGATGCCACCGCCGACATGGTGCGGCCGAGATTGCGTTCCGCCGCCTGGTAGTCGCGCTGCGCCACCGCCACGAACAACGCGTCGAGGATGTTGAGCTGGGCAATGCGCGCCGCCGCGTTCTCCCCCATCAGCGGCGAGCCTTGCGCGGTCGAGCACAGCACGAGGTCGGCGACTTCGGCCAAAGGCGAATTGTTGTAGTTGGTGATGGCGAGCGTGCGTGCGCCGTTCCTGCGGGCAAGCTGGATGGCGTCGATGACAGCCGAAGTTTTGCCGGAGTGCGAGAACCCGACGGCGATGTCGTCGGGGCCGAGCAGTGAGGCCGACATCAGCATCATGTGCGAGTCATCAAAGACATTCGTGCGGATGCCGACGCGCAGGAATTTGTGCGAGACGTCGCGCGCGATCTGCGCCGAACCGCCGACGCCGTAGAAGTCACGATTTCCGGCGCGGTAGAGCAGATCGGCGGCGCGGTCGAAATCCTCGATGTCGAGGATGGCCAACGTCTCCTCCAGCGCCTGGATGGAGGTGCGGAACACCTTCTGCACGATCTCGGCCGAACTGTCGTCCGACGACAGTTCCTGGTGCATCTCTGCGGTCGGCAGGCGGCTGTATTCATAAACGGCGGTGCGGAAGTCGCGATAGCCGGAGAAGCCAAGCTTCTTGGCGATCTTGACGACCATCGCTTCCGACACGCCGGATTCCTCGGCGATCCGCTTCAGCGGAATGCTCTCGTCGAAGCCGCGTCGGCCAAAGACCGTTTCCACCACCTTCGCCTCCAGCGGTGTGAGATGCGGCATCATCATGCGGATGCGCGGTCCCACCGCTTTTAGGTCCAGCCCGCTCAAGGTCATCCACGCCCCCTCGTCATACGTCAGGCCCGAGCATGATTTCCTGGATGATGGCCTGCGAGGTCACCGCGTCCTGGCACTCGATGGCGGCGGACAGCCGGTTGTCCTGGTCGATCCGGTCGACGACCCGCAGCATGCGCTTGACGGTGGCAATATTGACCTCGCACTCATGCACCGGATCGAGACCCGTCATGTCGGGGAAGGTGTCGAAATAGATAGCGCCGGCGTAGCCGTCTCTGCGGATTTGCCGGAGCAGTTCGATGGTCTGCAGCGTATGCACGGCGCCGACCATCAGGCCGTCGTCGCGTTTGGCGTAGCCGTCATTGAGATGCACGCCGAGCAGCTTGCTGTGGCGCGCCACCAGGGCGGCGGCGAAGGCCGGCTGCTCGTCGGCGTAGAGCACATGGGCGAAATCGAGCGTGACGCCGAGATTGGGCAGTCCGACATCGCGGATTGCCAGCAAGGTCGTCGCCGCATCCGGCATCAGGCTGTAGGAGCGCGGCTCGTTTGGCTTGTACTCCAGGCTGATCTGGCAGCCGGGGTCATGCGCGGCTACTTCACGAATTCCGTCAATTTCGTGTTTCCAGAGTGTCGCATAGTCGGCCTGGAAGGCGTAATCGAAGCCATCCTGTCCGAGCCACAGCGTCATCAGGCTGGCGCCGGCCTCGCGCACGGCGTCGATGCCGGCCTTGGTCAGGTCGATGGCTTCGCGGCGTACCGCCGGATCCGGATTGGTGAAGGCGCCGAGCTTGAAGGCCGGGTTGGAGTAATAGCGCATGGCGAAGCCATTAATGGAAAGGCCAAGATTGCCCAGGTTTCGCGCGATTCCAGCGGGCCCTCCGCTGACATGGTCGGGGAAATTCAAATCGAGGTCGGTCAACCCGGCAACCTTCGCGGCGCGCGCGGCCATCTGCATCAGCGACGGCTTGCCGGTGAGGTGAGGCCATTCGGCCTGTGGCCGTGAGGCAAAGGAATTCAGGCGCGTGGCGAAACGATTGGCTGTCATGATCGACCCTTCAACACTCATAACTTCACACAAGTAAAGATATTTGTAAAGTTATTGGTGCGAAAACGGTCAGGCCGCAATCCCGGCCCGGCCGAGCCGCACAAGCGCGCGCCGGTAAGCGGCGATTTCTTGACTGGCGCCGTGGGTTGGAGAACCTGTCAGGGCGACGGCGGGATCAGTGACGAGGCTGGACCTCCTCACACCGCCGCCTTGCGGAAGCGGGCGACGAAGTCGTCGAGTTCGGGGCGCTCCATGTCGGAGATCGCCCAGTAGGAGAACGCGCCGTCGCTCCAGTGCACCAGCGAGAAGCCGCCTGACGAGAGATCGTCAGGTGCTGTGGTGCCGCCGCCTTGCTGCGGTTCGGCGACCAGCGTGATCAGATGCTCGCGGTGGCGGTAGACCAGCGCCGGTACCGGCCGGCCGGCGATCACCTCGACCCGACCGCCGATCAATGCGTAGCCATCCTGGGCGAGGTCCGGCGCCGGCGGCGACACGCCGATCCGAGCATCTAGCCACGGCTTCACCGTGTGGCGGTCGGACGAGACGATGTCGATCGGGCTCGCCGCAAGCAGGCTGCGGCGATGGCCGCTGGCGACCGCCGCGGCAAAGCTGTCGGACGCGCTGTTGACCATCACCCATTGTGTCGCGCCGCTTGCCAGCACGGCGCTGATCATGATCGACGCTGCCATGGCACGCCAGTCGAACGAGCCGAAGCGGCGTGCCCTAGGCAGGACCCGCGTCTGCGACGGGCGTGTCTCGGCGTTTCGCCTCTGGCCTCCGCCGGTCGGGATAATCAACCCCGGTTGCGCCGGCGGCGCGCCCTGCTGCGGCTCCGCCGGCTCGTCTTGCGTCTGTTGTGCCGTGGCTGCAACGCCGATCGCCGCGATGCGGGCCTGAAAGGCATCGCTGACATCGGGGCGCGGCAAGCGGTTCACCGCCGCATGCAAGGCGACGATGCGAGCGTGTTCGGCGGCAAGCTGCGGGTCGGCGGCGATGCGCCGCTCCACCGCCAGCGCCGCGGCCGCGTCGAGCTCGCCATCAATGAGGGCATGGATCATCAGCCTGATACCTTCGGGATCGTTGGGCAGTCCGTCGTCATGGTTGGTCATGGCGCTCTCCCCAGTTCAGACACAAGCAGGCCGCGGGCACGGGCCAGCCGCGACATGACGGTGCCCATCGGCACGCCGAGCATCGCCGCTATCTCGCGATAGCTGAGGCCGTTGATATCGCGCAGCACCAGCGTCTCGCGAAACGGCTGCGGCAGTGCCGCGATCGCCGCTTCCAGTGCCGCCGTGTCGGCCCTGGCGATCAGGCTCGCCTCCGGACCGTCTTCGTCCGGCAGCCTGGTACCGTGCGCCGCTGCCATCTCGTCGAGATCGCCGAGGTCGCCGACGGCCAGCATGGCGCGCGGCCGGTTGCGCGACATCCAGGTGTAGGCGGTGTTGCGCACGATGGTCAGCAGCCAGGCGCGGGCATTGCCGCCGGCATAACCGGCAATGCCGGCATGTGCTTTCACGCAGGCTTCCTGCACAACATCCTCGGCATCGGCGGCATTGCCGGTCAGCCAGCGGGCGAGCGCAAGCGCATCGCCGAGATGGGGCAGCACCACCTCACCGAAGCGCTCGGCCAGGGCCTTCTCGCTCAACACCGCAGCATGATCCGGCACTCCGGGAAGGTTCTGCCATGCGCCCTCAAGGCGCGACGGTGATCTTGCCCTGCATGTGCGGGTGGAGCCCGCAGAAATAGGCAAAGTCGCCTGCTTTGGTGAAGGTGAATTCATATGTGTCACCGGTGTCAAGCGCCTTGGGGGAGGGTCTGACGACGATCATGCGCTCCGGCGCGAGACGACAGCTGGTGCCATGGTCGCTGTCATCCTCGCAATGATGGGGCATGTCAGGCTCCTCAACGCCTGCAACGGCGTATGTCGAGGAGACTTGTTCCAGTGACGGTTTATTCCCGCCGGGTGCAAATGCGGCTGTTCACAGTCGCGTGATCAGCCGGTCGTAGCCGGTGCATTTTTGGATGTATGTCGGTTTGGCGCTCAATCCGGCCAGCGCAAAGAGCCGGACGAATCCTTGCGGGCTGGCTTCATGGCGTCGACGGGCCGGTCGGCCGCGGTCAATACGGCTCGCAGCCGTTCGGCAACGATCTCCGCTTCGCCGGGATGCAGATTGCACGGGTCGAGGAAGAAATGGCCGCGTTCCACCTCGTGGTTGCGCACAATGATGGGCGGCGGGCCTGCGGCCAGAGCCGAGGCGAGGCCGGCGGCGGTGAACCGGCTCTCGGGCGACACGAAGATCTGCAGCCGGTCGAGCGGATTGGCGGTCGGATCAGGGATTATCTGCGCGACGATGCCCGGCAGGCCCTGCAACGTGTCCTTCCACAGGTTGAGGGCTGCTTCTTCACGCCGGCGGATGCCGGCATGGTCCCGCTTTTCCCAGGCTTCCAGTGCCGCCATGGTGCCGGCGATGCTTTCCTTGCCGACCTTCATGGCGCGTGCGACGCCACGGTTCTGCAGATAGGCGGCGCGCACCAGATCCTTGCGCCCGGTGACGATGCCGCTGGTCGGCCCGCTGAGGAATTTGTGTCCGCTGTAGATGACTATGTCGGCGCCGCGCTCCAGGAAGCCGCGCAGATCATATTCGGAAGCCGCGTCGACAATCACCGGGATGCCCTTGGCGTGGCAGATTTCGCAGAATTCCTCCAGCGACAGCATGCCGTACTGCACGGTGTGGTGCGCGACGACATAGAGGCCCGCCGCCGTGCGGTCGCGGATCGCGTCGCGCACATGATAGTCCTGGGTCACGCTGACCGTCCCGGCGGGAATGGTCCTTGCTCCGGCCAGCCGGATCGACTGGTCGATCGGCGCGCCGTAATTGACGATGTGACCGAGCTGGACGATGACTTCCGACTTGAGATCCTCTGTGTCGTCCGGCAGGCGCTCGATGGCGAGCAGGTTGGTTCCGGTCATCGCGCCGGCGATCGCCATGGTGATGCCGCTGGCACAGCAAGCGGTGATGAAACCGGCCTCGCCGCCGGTGAGGCGAGCCACGACCGTGCTTGCGGCGCGCTGCAGATCGTCCATCTCCACCCATTGCGAGGCCATTTCAGCCATGGCGCTGATCGCTTCCGGGACGATGATCGATGCGCCAAGCGCAGTCATAGTGCCGGAAACATTGATGATCGGGCGAAGGCCGAGCCGTTCGCGGATGGTGGTGTTGGAGCCGTCGGCGGAATAGGTGTTCATCTCTCGGATTCCATTTCTAAAGGTCAGGCGGCGATCTCGACAACCGCCTCGATTTCAACTGTGATATTTCCGGGCAAGGAGCCGACCCCGATCGCCGAGCGGGCATGACCGCCGATATTGTCGAAGACATCGGCGAACAGGTCGGAACAACCGTTGACCACCTTTGGGTGATCACTGAAGGTCGGTATCGCGTTGACGAAGCCGAGCAGCTTGACGATGCGCACGATGCGACCGAGGTCGCCGGCGGCTGCGTGCATGACGGCGAGGAGATTGAGGCCGGTGAGGCGGGCATGCTGATAGGCCTCCTCGACGGTGACATCGTCTCCCACCTTGCCGGTGAACAGCGTGCCGTCGGCCCGCAGCGGTCCTTGACCGGACAGGAAAATCAACCGCCCGCTTTCGGCATGGGTGACGAAGTTGGCGATCGGGGTCGGCGGCTCGGGCAGCGTCAAGCCGAGTTCGGCGAGCCGGATGTAGGGCGTCATCAAATGCTCCTTGCGAACAGCTTTCGCTGTCCAGTGTCAGAAATGCGAGGCGCGGAAGCGCGCCAGGAAAGTGCGGAGGCGCTCGTTGGTGGTCTCTGCCGCGAGAATCTCCTTCGGTGGGCCGACGGCGCTGACGCCACCATCGGCCATGAAGACGATGCGGCTCGAAGCATCGCGGGCGAAGGCCATCTCATGTGTCACCATCAGCATGGTCATGCCGTCCTCAGCGAGGCTGCGCACGACGGCCAGCACTTCGCCGACGAGTTCGGGATCGAGCGCCGAGGTAATCTCGTCAAGCAGCAGGATCTTCGGCTCCATAGCCACGGCGCGCGCAATACCGACGCGCTGCTGCTGGCCGCCTGACAGTTCGGCGGGGAGGCTGTCGGCCTTGTGGGCGAGGCCGACGCGGCCGAGCCAGTGCTCGGCGATCGAGCGCGCCTCGGCTTCGCTTTTTCCACGCACCTTGCGCAGCCCGAGCATGATGTTGCCGGCCGCCGTCAGGTGCGGAAACAGGTTGAAGCTCTGGAACACCATCCCGGTTTCGGCACGCATCGCGGCGAGATCGCGTTCGCTGCGGCGCTCACGGGTTCCCGGGTCGCGAAAGCCCACCTCCTTGCCGTCGATGCGGATCGAGCCGCTGTCGTAGCTTTCCAGGAAGTTGACGCAACGCAGCAGCGTCGTCTTGCCGCTGCCCGAGGGGCCGATGACCGTCACCACCTCGCCGCGCGCCACCTCCAGGCTGACCGAACGCAGGACCTGGACGGCGCCAAAGGATTTGGAAACGTCGCGGACGTCGAGAAGGGCCGGGGTGTCGTTCGAACTTGTGGACATTGCTATTCCCGGATGAAGGAGAAACGCCGTTCGAGCCGCCGGCTGGCGAGCGAAAGGGCATAGTTGACCGCGAAGTAGATGAGCGCACCGAGGATGTAGAGCGGCATGGCCTCGTAGGTGCGGCCGATGACCTGGTTGATGGCCTGCATCAGGTCGGTGATGCCGAGCAGCGACACCAGTGCGCTGCCCTTGACCGCATCGGTGACGCCGTTGATCCAGGGTGGCAGAAAGCGCCTGAACGCCTGCGGGAAGATGACGTAAGCCAAGCGCTGGCGAAAGGTCAGCCCGATCGCCATCGCCGCTTCCGACTGCCCTTTCGGGATCGAGCCGACCGCACCCCTGAGATACTCGATGACCTGCGCCGTTTTGAACAAAGTGAGAGCAAGCACGGCGGCCCAGAACGACGGCAGATGAAGCCCGATCGCGGGCAGGCCGTAATAGACGAAGAACATCAGCACCAGGATTGGAATGCCGCGGATCGTGTCGCTGAAGATGCGCACCGCCAAGCGCAGCGGCGCGGGACCATAAACCAGGCCGACGCCGAGCAGGACGCCGGCGATGAGCGACAGGACCACGACCAGCAGCGACACCCACAAGGTCAAGGCGAAGCCCTGGGCGAGGAACGGTAAGGCATAGGCGATCTGGGTGAGCATGTCAGCGCGCCGCCCGGAATCGGCGCTCGACGAGTCGTAACCCGAAAAGCAGCGCATAGCCGGTCAACAGGTACATCGCCGTCGTCACCAGGTAGACCTCGACGATGCGGAAGGTGTTGAAATTGATCCACTGGGCGCCGTAGGTGAGCTCCGGCACCGAAATGACCGAGGCTATCGAAGTGTCCTTGAACAGCGAGATGAAGGTGTTGGACAGCGCCGGCAAGGTGATGCGCAGCATGGTCGGCAGGCGCACATGGACCAGTCGCTGCCATGGCGTCAGGCCAATCGCCTTGCCGGCGTCAAGCTGCCCACGTGGGACGGCTTCGAGCCCGGAGCGGAACACCTCGACCAGATACGCGCCGCTATACACCGACAGCGTCAAGATGAACGAGGTCGGGGCGCTGTAGGCAAGATCGACCACCGTCGGCAGGCCGTAGAACACCAGATAGACGAGCAGGATCAGCGGCACATTGCGGATGAATTCGACGTAGGCGGCGATGATTGTACGCACCACGCGCCCGGCCGAAACGTACCAGACCGCCAGAACCAGGCCGATGACGATGCCGATGGCAATCGAGATGATGGCCAGTTCGAGGCTGAGCAGCAGTCCGCCCCACAGCTTGTCGAAATGCCGCCAGATCAGGTTGAAATTCAGGGCATAGCCCATGCGTCAGCCTCAGTGCGAAGGGCCGTCGAGGAGAAGCTGGCGGAAGGGCGCTGAATGCCGCCCTTCCGCCAAATGGATCAGATAACCGGAAAACCGGGATGGCGAGCCGGCGGCTCCTGTCCGAAGTAATCCTTGAACGCTGCGTCGTAGAGCGCCGTTTCGTGACCGAACATGGCGATGGTGAAAGTCTGATTGACGAAGGTCAGCCAGTCGAGATCGCCTTGCCGGAGTGCCGCACCGTACAGCATCGAGAACCAGCTCTTGCCGGCGTCGAAGTATTTGTCCGGATTGCGCGAGGCAAGCCAACGCACGGTCGAAAGATCGACCGCGGCAGCGTCGACGCGCTTGGCTTCCAGTGCTTGCAACACGTTGGCCTGGGTGTCGATCTGCATCACTTGCGACTGCGGCAGAGCTATGTGCACCGATGCTTCGGCATCGACGTTCTGCAAGATGGAGACGCGTGTCGCCGAACCAGCGGCAAGCAATTTGTCGAAAGTCTTGTTCTCGGCGGTGGGAAGGGTCAGCAGCGCGACGCCTTCGACATAGTAAGGCCGGGAAAAGTTGATGAGCTGCGAGCGCTGGGCGCTCATCGTCATGAACTGGATGGTGATGTCGACCTTGTTGGTAGTGACGTTCGGAATGCGCTGCGCCGGATCCTGCATGACGAACTCGACCTTGGTCGGATCGTCGAAAAGGCCCTTGGCAAGGATACGTCCCATGGTGATGTCCATGCCGACCAGTTCGCCGGCATCGTTTTCGAAGTGCCAGGGCGCATTGGTGCTGCCAGTGCCGACAATCAGCTTGCCGCGGTCGAGCACGGTGCGCAGCAGGCTGTCGGATGCTGCCTGAGCGGCAGCCTTCTGGGCATCGACGGTTGCAAGCACGCCAGCCGTGGCCAGTCCCGCCATTCCAAATTTCAGAAAATCACGTCTTCCGGATGTGTCGTTCACGGCGACCTCCTTTCGTGTTGTGTTCCCCTATGCACAGGAAATTCACGCATCGTCGATTTTCACAGCGATTGTCTCTTACAAGAGACGTATGTATCCTGTACAAGACAGATACTAGCATCAGGAATCGACAATGCAAGACGGCAATGCCCCAGCAGTTTCAGCCGACGAGAAGATTTCGGGCTCCCGCGAAAAAGGCCTCAACCGGGTGCTCGAGATCCTGGAATTTCTGCACACGACGCAGCGCGCGATCGGCATTGGCGATCTTGCCAAGGGGGTGAACGCACCCCGCTCGACGACCTACACGCTTGTGCGGTCGCTGGTGGATGCCGGCCTGCTGGAAATGGCCGGCGACGGCAATCGCGTCTATTTCGGCAAGAAGCTCTATCTCTACGGAATGGATTATGTGCGGGGCAACGACCTCTTGAGGCGCGGGCGCCAGGAGGTCGACAATCTGTCGCGCGAAACGGGCGAGACCTCGGAACTGTGTATGCTGCAGAGTGGCCGCTATACGATCGTCCATTCAAGCCCGGGCACCAGGCCGTTCCGCATCAGCTCCGCCACCGGCCTGCAGATACCGCTGCCCTGGACCGCTTCGGGACGGCTGCTGCTGGCGGGCTTCCAACAGGCCCAGATCGAAGACATGGTGTCCGAAGACGATCTCGTCCTGCCGGACGGTCGCAGATTGCTTCTCAACGACTTCATCGCCGACATAGCGAAGGCCGAAGCCACAGGCTATTGCGTCACCTCGGGCCTTGTCGATGCCTATACGAAATGCCTCGCCGCGCCCGTCTTTTCAGGACCTGGCAAGGTCGAGGCGACGATGTGCCTGGTGGTTCCCATCGACACGTCCGAGGAGCGGACCGGCAGTCTCATCGGTCTGCTGCGCGACCGCGCCGCCAGGCTTTCGATCGCCGGATAGGCGCAAGCGATCGGGATCGACCCCGGCTCGCCGTCTCACGCAATGATGTCGGGGATGATCTTGTCTTCCAGCGCCATCAGCCGGTCCTTGAGGAACAGCTTCTTCTTTTTCATGCGCTGGATCTGCAGCGGGTCGCAGTTCGTGGCGATCATTGCGTTGATCGCCGCATCGAAATCGGCGTGTTCCTGCTTCAGCCGGGAAAATTCGAGGCGAATATCGGCCTGTTCCTGATCGGACATTCTCTACCGTCTGCACGTCTGCGGCGCCCAAAAACTGGGCCTGATTGGGCGGAACCGGCAACTTCTGCCGCTGGCGCGCAGCCCATATCACATTTCACATTGTCGTGGAATGCTACCACGGATCATTCGACATCGCGGCCGGATGGTGGCACAGTGTCATTGTGCCGTCACAGAAGCGAACCTGCGGTGGACGCGCCGTGACGGTTGCAATCGAGGAAAACCATGAAAGGGAGAACCAATCATGTCTCTTGCTTCCCATCTTGATGAGTTGCAGCGGAAACACGGCGACATCGAACGCGAGATCGATGACGCGATGAACCATCCGTCGGTGGACGACCTCGAAATCGTGAATCTGAAGCGACGCAAGCTGGCACTCAAGGACGAGATTGAAAAACTGAGAGCACAACCGACCACGCATTGATGCCCTCCTGATATAGACGATCACGATCCACGGCCTTTTTGCCGGCGGCAGCTGTCGCCGGTGTGGTGGATTTTGATTTCCAGCGCGGCGATCGCCCAGGCTGGACTTCCGTTCAGGTCAATTGTCGCTTCGGCCGTCGCCGGATCACCGATTGTTTTTGATCCCGGCGGCGAGCCAAATGCGGCCAGTGGCGACCTGTCGCCATTGACAAGCCATCTTTGCTCCTCCACCTCATGCCCGGACTTTAGCGCATCGGCCCGGGGCGTTTGTGCGTCCTAGCGGACGCATGGCGCTCCAGAGACAAAAGGCTGCCGGGCATGACCGGATATTTTTCCTCTCCCTTCCCCCGCCGCACCTCGGTCGGCGTCTATGTCGGCGGCGTGGTCGTCGGCGGCGGCGCGCCGGTTGTCGTGCAGTCGATGACCAACACCGATACGGCCGATGTCGACCAGACGGTTGCGCAAGTTGCGGCGCTGCACCGCGCCGGCTCCGAGATCGTGCGCATCACCGTCGATCGCGACGAGAGCGCTGCGGCCGTGCCGCGCATCCACGAAAGGCTGGCGCGGCTCGGCGTCGACGTTCCGCTGGTCGGCGATTTCCACTATATCGGCCACAAGCTTTTGGCCGACCATCCGGCCTGCGCCGAGGTGCTGGCCAAATACCGCATCAACCCGGGCAATGTCGGCTTCAAGGACAAGAAGGATCGGCAGTTCGCTGCCATCGTCGAGATGGCGATCAAATATGACAAGCCGGTGCGCATCGGCGTCAACTGGGGTTCGCTCGACCAGGAGCTTTTGACCCGGCTGATGGACGATAACCAGGCCAAGGGCTTTCCGCTGACGGCGCAGGAAGTGACGCGCGAGGCGATCGTGCAGTCGGCGATCCTGTCGGCCGAAATGGCGGAAGAGATCGGCCTTGGCCGTGAAAAAATCATCCTGTCGGCCAAGGTCAGCGGCGTGCAGGACCTGATCGCCGTCTATACCGAACTCGCTACCCGCTCCAACCACGCGCTGCATCTTGGCCTGACCGAGGCCGGTATGGGCTCGAAAGGTATCGTGGCCTCGTCCGCCGCCATGGGCATCCTTCTCCAGCAAGGCATCGGCGACACCATCCGCATCTCGCTGACGCCGGAGCCGAACGGCGACCGTACACGTGAGGTGCAGGTGTCGCAGGAACTGCTGCAGACGATGGGGTTCAGGCAGTTCGTGCCGATCGTCGCCGCTTGCCCCGGCTGCGGACGCACCACCTCCACGGTTTTCCAGGAACTTGCCCAGAACATCCAGGCGGATCTCAGGAAGAACATGCCGGTGTGGCGCGAAAAATATCCCGGCGTCGAGAACCTCAAGGTCGCGGTGATGGGTTGCATCGTCAACGGCCCGGGTGAGTCCAAGCATGCCGATATCGGCATTTCGCTGCCCGGCACCGGCGAGACGCCGACGGCGCCTGTCTTCGTCGACGGCAAGAAGGCAGCGACGCTGCGCGGGCCATCGATCGCGGCGGATTTCGAGAAAATGGTCGCAGACTATATCGAGCAACGGTTTGGTCGCGGCAAGGCTGCGGCCGAGTAGGCGCCATGCAGCGTTTCCTGTGGGTGGCGCTGATCTTGCTGTGCGGAGTGGGCTGGTCGACGCTGGTTCAGGCAGACCCACCGCAATCCGCCAAACAGCGGCTCATCGACAAGGTCTGCACCCTGATCCAGGCCCATGCCGACCAGAACGGCTTGCCCAGGGATTTCTTCGCCCGGCTGATCTGGAAGGAAAGCCGCTTCGATCCCAACGCCGTCAGTCCGGTCGGCGCCGAAGGCATCGCCCAGTTCATGCCGGGCACCGCCAAGATGCGCGGCCTTGCCAACTCCTTCGACATCAACCAGGCGATCCCTGCCTCGGCGAGATATCTCGCCGAGATGAAGGGTGCCTACGGCAATCTCGGCCTGGCGGCTGCCGCCTACAATGCCGGCGAAAGCCGGGTGTCGCGCTGGCTCGGTTCCGGCGGCTTCCTGCCGATGGAGACCGAGAGCTACGTATTCGACATCATGGGCGAGCCGGTCGATAAGTTCACCGATCCGGCCTATGCCGGAAAGGTCGAGCCGCTCGATCAGAAGGCGGATTTTGCAGTCGCTTGCCGCAGGCTGCCGGTGATCATGTCGCAGACCGTGGCGATGGCCTCGATCAACATAAAACCATGGGGCATCCAGGTGGCCGGCAACTTCCGCCGCAGCGCCGCGATCAGTCAGTGGCTGCGGGTGAGGGGCCGCTTCCCGGCCTTGCTCAGCGGCCATGATCCGGTGGTCAGCCGGGTGCGCACGCCAATCGGCCGGCGCGGCATCTACGCGGTCAGGATCGGTGTCGACGACCGCGCCGCCGCCAATGTCATCTGCCAGAAATTGCAAAGCGTCGGCGGAGCGTGCGTGGTGGTGCGCAACCGGTAGTCTGACCCGTGGCGGGCAAGATGTTCTGGCCGAAAAGGGGGCGATGACGTGAAAGCCAGCATCATCCTGCTCAATGGCGTCGGCAGTGCCGGCAAGAGCTCCATCGCAAAGGCGTTGCAACAGATCACTACCGCGCCCTTCCTGCATGTCCAGATGGACACTTTCATCGAGATGCTGCCCGACGCCTTGCAGGACCATGCGGATGGCTTTTCCTATGAGACCATCCGGCAGGACGGCAAGCCTGCGGTCGTGATCAGGACCGGACCGGTGGGAGCGCGGACCCTGCGCGGCATGCGCCACGCCATCGCCGCCATGGCTGGGCAAGGCAACAACCTCATCGTCGACGAGGTGCTTTGCAACGGCGAAATGTCCGAATATCTCGAACTGCTGTCGGCCTTCGACCTCCATGTGGTTGCTGTCCTGGCGCCGCTGGAGGTGCTGGAGGCGCGCGAAGCCCAGCGTGCCGATCGGCTGCCGGGCCTGGCGCGCTGGCAATATGGGCGCGTGCACGAGAACATTCGCTACGACCTCGAAGTCGACACAAGCGTGCTTACTCCGCTGGAGTGCGCCCGTCGCATCCAGCAAAGATTTCAGCTATAGCGCGACCATTCCTTGCCAGGGGCGACAGCCTTGCCACCGACGAACCGCGAGAGCCGTGACATGTTTGACGGATACATCATCTGCGGCACCCCGAGGACCGGAAGCACTTTGCTGTGCAAGCTTCTGGCGTCCACGAAGACGGCTGGCGATCCTCACTCATTCTATCGGCGGCAGGATGTGTCGGAGTGGGCCGAAGAGTGGGGCCTGCCCGGTCGCGACACGATGAGCGAGCTCGACTTCAATGCCGCCTATCTCAAGGCGGCGATCGTCAATGGCAGGGGTGGGACAGGCATTTTCGGTCTTCGTCTGATGCGGGAAAACCTAGATGAGCTTTCAGCGATCCTCGACCAGGTTTTCCCAAGACTTCCATCGGACAGAGCGCGGTTCGAGAAAGCATTCGGCCGTGTTCTCTACATGCATCTCTCGCGTGAGAACAAGCTTGCGCAGGCTGTCTCCCTGGTCAAGGCAGAGCAAACCGGTCTCTGGCATATTGCTCCCGACGGAACCGAGATCGAAAGGGTCGCACCCGCGAAAGAACCGCAATATGATTTCGAGCGGCTCAAACGTGAGGTCACGGAGCTCGAGGCCTATGATGCCGCCTGGAACATCTGGTTCGTAGAACAAGGCATAATCCCGCGGCGGCTTGGCTACGAGCGTCTTGCCGCCAACCCGGCCGCGACATTGCTAGACATCTGCGGAGCCTTGGGCGTTCAAGCGCCGATCGCCGATGACATAAAGCCAGGTGTTGCAAAGCTCGCTGACGAGACGAGCCTTGACTGGATGCGCCGCTATCATCTGGACGCCGCCGCCTGATATGCCGATGGTTGCGGGCTAGGCCGTCTTCGCCACCACCGTCTCGCTGAGCCAGGTGCCGATCTTGGTGCCGAGGCGGTCGGGTGAAACCGGCTTGGGCAGATAGTCGTCCATGCCGGCCTCAATGCACTTGTCGCGATCGCCCTTCAGCGCGTGCGCGGTGACGCCGATGATCGGGATGTGAGTGCCCGACGAGGTCTCCATCGCACGGATGGCGCGGGTCGCTTCGTAGCCGTTCATCTCCGGCATCGAGACGTCCATCAGGATCAGCCTGGGGCGCAGCGCCCGGTACATCTCGACCGCCGTCCGGCCGTTGCCGGCGATGCGATAGCTGAGGCCAAGGCCGTTCAGGATCTGGCCGAAAACCAACTGGTTCACGTCGTTGTCCTCGGCAATGAGGATGTCGATCGGACCGTTCAGCGTAGCCGTCGATTCTGGTGCCGCGGCAACGGGTATCGCCGGGCCGCGGATAACGGTGAAAGCGGGTGGCGCAGCAGGGGGAGCCGGCACGATCGGTTCGCGGACGAACTGGGCCTTGCCGACCTGCGAGCGGGCCCTCTGGATGACCGAGATGACGGTGCCGAGCAGGACAGCGGAACGCGCCGGCTTGGTCAGGTGCGCGGCGATGCCGAAGTCGATGATCATCTTGCCGAAATCGACCTGGTCGACCGAGGTCAGCAGCACCACCGGAATGGAAGCCAGCCGGCTGTCGGACGCAATGGCCCTGGCAACATCGGCGCCGTTCATGCCCGGCATCTGGTAGTCGAGGATGATGCAGTCGACGGCGGCGCCCAGCTGGAAGGCGCGATCGAGGAAGGCCAGGCCCACGGCGCCGCTTTCGGCGGCGGCACAGTCGAAGCTCCAGCTTCTCAGCTGCTCGAGCAGGATCTCGCGGTTGACCGGATTGTCGTCGATGACAAGTACGCGCGCGCCGGTGACGTCGACCGGCACGATTTCGTCGCGCGCCACGGCATGGTGCGCCGGCAGCGGCACCGCGAACCAGAACACCGAGCCGCGCCCGATCTCGCTCTCGACGCCGATCTTGCCCGCCATCAGATCGACGAGGCGCGCGGCGATGGCTAGGCCAAGGCCAGTGCCCTCGTGGCGGCGGGTCGACGACCCGTCGACCTGGGCGAATTTCTCGAAAACGTTCTGCAGTTTTTCGGCCGGTATGCCGATGCCGGTGTCCTCGACGCGGACCTTGAGCTGGACCACGTCGTTGACGATCTCGCCGCCGACATCGATCAGCACGTGACCCTTTTCGGTGAACTTCACCGCATTGCCGAGCAGGTTGGTGACGATCTGCCGGAACCGTCCGGCATCGCCGACGACATAGGCCGGCAGCCGCGGGTCGACACGCACGATCAGTTCGAGGTTCTTCTCGGCGACGCGCGCCGAAACCAGCGTTGCCACGTCCTCGACCGCCTCGGAGAGACGGAAGGGAGCCGGATCGAGGGTCAGCTGGCCGGCATTGATCTTGGAGAAATCGAGGATGTCGTTGATGATGGTGAGCAACGCATTGCCGGATTTGACGATGACGTCGGTGAAGGTTTTTTGGCGCGCGGTCAGGTCGGTCTTGGCCAGCAGCTCGGCCATGCCGAGCACGCCGTTCATCGGCGTGCGGATTTCGTGGCTCATATTGGCCAGGAATTCAGACTTGGCGCGGTCGGCGGCCTCGGCCTTGAACAGGGATTCGGCGGATTCGGCAAAGGCGCGGCGGATGGCCACTTCCATCGGGCGGAAGATCCAGAAGGCGACGATGGCAAGGGCGGCGAACAGGATGCCGCTCGCCCACAGCAGCAGCCTGTCGCTGGAGACATCGGCCAGATGGCGCTCGTCGTCCATCGCGGTGCGGACGCGGACCAGCATGGGTTGGGCGAACAGGTCATTCTGGTTGCGGATTTCGCGATAGCTCCATTCATCGACCTTCTGCGCCATCGACATCAGGTTGAAGTTGCGCACCATATCGCGTGGCGACCAGAACAGGTCGCCGTTGACGGAAGCGGTTTCGAGCTCGTTGATTGTCTTCACCGACAAGCGCGGCTTGATCGCGGCAAGCTGCGCGGTCAGCGTTTCGATCTCGCCGGTCAGGCGCTCCGAATGACCGCGCGCCGATGAGGTGAGGGCATCGCGCGTCTCCGCCCGCCAGGCGGTACCGGTCGTCTCGGCAAAGCTGGTCGCGTTGCGCAGGTCGCGGGTGAAAACGACGAGGTTGCTGCTTAGCGCATCGATGTCATGACGAAAGGAATTGACCCGATCGAGCGCGATCACGATGGCGGCGGAAGCCAGCGCAAAGATCAGCAACCCTGAAATATAGCGGGCCCGGACCGAACGGATGAAGGACGAATATTCCGGCATGCGCAACCCCAACACATACGCATCATTTTAATGACCGGGATTACGCTTCATTTACATTAAAATTTCGTTCGTCGGGCGAACCATGCGCCGGCGCGAAGCTCGAACGGTTGACGGAAACGCTGTCGGCAAGTCGGCTTGATTGTATCCGGCCTGAAACAGACCACCAGCGACCCGGCTTAAGGCTGAAACGAAAGGATCATATCGATGGCCACCAACAACTAAGCGCCAAGAACTCAAGCACCCGGGAAGCGTTCACCACAGCTAGTTTCGCCATCGCGGCCTCGTGCATACCTTGATCGCCAGGGTGCTGCCTGACGCGCAAGACGCTTCATCAACCGGCTGGAGGACGCCAAGACCGAGACACTGCTGATGGACGTCAACCGCAGTAACGAAGTGTAACCGGGTTTCCGCTACCACTACGCTCAAACCGCGTAAGACCGTTGATCGATCGGACCAGGACTTCAACGGCCTTGCCCAATGGAAGTCGCCGCCATGGACATCGCTCCGAACAATCATACGAACAGTCATCTGATGATGACACGGCGCTTTGCGCCTCTCTTCTGGACGCAGTTCCTGTCTGCCTTCAACGACAATTTCCTGAAGAACACGCTGGTGTTCCTTATTCTGTTCACGCTGGCGGCGGACAAGGCGGCATCACTGGTCACCCTGGCCGGTGCCGTCTTCATGGCTCCCTTCCTGCTCTTGTCAGCCCTTGGCGGCGAGATCGCCGACCGCTTCGACAAGGCCCTCATCGCCCGTCGGCTGAAATTCACTGAGATCGCCGCTGCTGGCGTCGCGGTCGTCGGCATCGCGCTGTCGTCGATACCGGTGCTGATGGTGGCGTTGTTGATGTTCGGCATCATCTCGGCGCTGTTCGGACCGATCAAGTACGGCATCTTGCCGGATCACCTCGAGCGCAGGGAATTGCCCGGCGCCAACGCATGGATCGAATCGGCGACCTTCGCCGCCATCCTCGGTGGCACTATCGCCGGCGGCATCGTCTCGGCCGATGGCATAGGCGTCTCGGTCTTCGGGCCGATCATGATGATCCTCGCCGTGAGTTGCTGGATCGTCAGCCGCTACATCCCGTCCACCGGTTCTGCCGCCCCCGACCTCGTCATCGACAAAAACGTCTTTCGCTCGACCTGGCGGCAGGTCAACCGATTGCGTGGCGACAAGCGGATCTGGCGCGCCGGGCTGATGACGTCCTGGTTCTGGCTGATCGGCGCCATCGTTCTTTCGATCCTGCCGACCTTGATCAAGGATTCGCTCGGCGGCAACGAGATCGCCGTGACTGCCTATCTCGCGGTGTTCGCCGTTTCGATCGCCATTGGCTCGGCCATTGCCGCGTGGATGTCGCAGGGACGCATCGTGCTGTTGCCTGCACCGGTCGGCACGGCGCTGCTGGCGCTGTTTGGATTGGACCTGGCCTGGACCATCTGGAGCATGCAGCCTTCGCCCAGGGCCGAGACCCTTGCCCTGTTCTTCGCCGGGCCAAACACGATCCATGTTGCGATCGACCTCGCCGGCATGGCGATTGCCAGCGCCTTCCTCGTGGTGCCGACCTTTGCTGCCGTACAGGCATGGTCGCCCGAAGCGAGTCGTGCCCGCGTCGTCGCCGCCGTGAGCATCGTCAACGCAGGCTTCATGACAGTAGGAGGCATACTCGTCGCCGCGATCCAGTCAGCCGGCGTCTCCACCGGAGCCATCCTGTTCGGCCTTGCTGCGGCCAACGCCATCGCCGCCTGGCTGATGTTGAAATACCTGCCGACCAACGCTTTCCGCGATTTCGTCTCCATCCTGTTCCGTGCCTTCCATCGGCTGGAAGTCGAGGGCATGGAAAACCTCAAGGCCGCCGGCCCGGCACCTATCCTGGCGCTCAACCATGTCAGCTTCCTCGACGGTCCCCTGGCCTTGACCCTGACCGATGAGGAGCCGGTCTTCGCCATCGACCACACCATCGCCCAGGCCTGGTGGATGAAGCCGTTCATGAAACTCGCCCGCGCCCTGCCGCTCAACCCATCCAAGCCGATGTCGACCCGCACGCTGATCAAGATCGTTCAGGGCGGCGATCCGCTTGTCATCTTCCCGGAAGGCCGCATCACCGTCACCGGCGGCCTGATGAAGGTTTATGACGGCGCCGCCATGGTCGCCGACAAGACCGGTTCGATGGTCGTACCGGTGCGCATCGACGGGCTGGAGAAAAGCTATTTTTCACGGCTGACCTCGCAGCATGTGCGCCGCCGGCTGTTCCCAAAGGTCAAGGTGACCATCCTTGAGCCGGTAAAGCTGGAAGTGCTGCAAGACCTAAAGGGCCGCAAGCGCCGCGCCGCTGCGGGCGCTGCCCTCTATCAGGTGATGTCGGACCTCGTCTTCCGTACCCAGGACATCGACAAGACGGTGCTGGAAAAGATCATCCAGACGGCGAACGAACGCGGCATGAGAGAGCTCGCCGTGCAGGATCCGGTCACCGGTTCGCTGAGCTACGGAAAACTGCTCACGGCCGCTGCGGTGCTCGGCGAGAAATTCCAGAACCTCTATGCCGGTCAGCAGACGCTCGGCATCATGCTGCCGAACGCCAACGGCTCCTGCGCGACGCTGCTCGGCGTCATGTCGGCCGGCAAGGTTCCGGCGATGATGAACTTCACCGCCGGTGCGGCCAACATCCTGTCCGCCTGCAAGGCCGCCGAAGTGCGCACCGTGCTCACCTCTCGCGCCTTTGTCGAACAGGCAAAGCTCGGTGCGGTGGTCGAGGAAATCGGCCGCTCGGTCGACATCGTCTGGCTCGACGATTTGCGCGGGACCGTCGGCCTCAAGGACAAGCTGCTCGGCTTGCTGCGCAAGAGCACGCCACGCGCGCCGCGCAAGCCCGGCGATGCCGCGGTGATCCTGTTCACCTCGGGTTCGGAAGGCACGCCGAAGGGCGTCGTGCTCACCCACCGCAACATCCTGGCCAATGCCGCCCAGGCCGCCTCGCGCATCGACTTCCATTCGGGCGACAAGGTGTTCAACGTGTTGCCGATCTTCCATTCGTTCGGCATGACGGCGGGCACGGTGCTGCCGCTGATCTCCGGCGTGCCGGTCTATTTCTACCCCTCGCCGCTGCACTACCGCATCGTGCCGGAACTGATCTACGCCTCGAACGCGACGATCATCTTCGGCACCGACACGTTCCTCGCCGGCTATGCGCGCACCGCGCACCCCTATGACTTCCGCTCGATACGTTATTGCTTTGCTGGCGCGGAGCCGGTCAAGGCAGCGACGCGCATGACCTATATGGAGAAGTTCGGCGTGCGCATCCTCGAGGGTTACGGCGTCACCGAAACAGCACCTGTGATCTCGATCAACACGCCGATGTACAACCGCTCCGGAACCGTCGGCAAAATCATGCCCGGCATGGAATATCGCCTCGATCCGGTACCCGGTGTCGACGATGGCGGACGGCTTTTCGTGCGTGGGCCCAATGTCATGGCCGGCTATCTCAGGGCCGAGAAGCCCGGTGTGCTCGAACCACTCGAAGACGGCTGGCATGACACCGGAGACGTCGTCGCCGTCGACGACGTCGGCTTCATCACCATTCGCGGCCGGGCCAAGCGCTTTGCCAAGATCGGCGGCGAGATGATATCGCTGGCTGCTATCGAGGCGCTGGCTGGCGAATTGTGGAAAGGCTCGCTCTCAGCGGTCGCCACTGTACCGGATGCGCGCAAGGGCGAAAAGCTGATCCTGATCACCGAGGCCGCCAACGCCACGCGCGCCGAATTCCTGACCTTCGCCAAGGCGAACGGCGCCATGGACCTGATGGTGCCGGCCGAAGTCCGCGCCGTTGCAAAAGTGCCGGTCCTCGGTTCCGGCAAGCTCGACTTCGCCGCTGTGACCAAAATGGTGCGCGGCGAAGAAGAGATGAAGATCAAGGTGGCTGGAAGCGCTTGAACATCGATTGATCTTTCAGACCGCCAGCGAGTAGCCCAGATCGCGCAATGGCAGTCGGCGCACGCGCTCTCCGGTGGCGGCGAAGATGGCGTTGCCCAGCGCGGGCGCAAGCGCCGGGAAAGCAGGTTCGCCCATGCCGGTCGGTGGATTGTCCGACTGGATGAAATAGGCATCGATCGTCATTGGTGCGAAAGGCATGCGCAGGATCGGATAGGCATTGTAATTCTGCTCCTGCACGCGGCCGTTTTCGATGTTGATCTTGAGACCCATGGCCGTTGAGAGTGCGTCGGTCGACGCTCCCTGCGCCTGGGCTTCGGACCCTGCCATGTCAATGATGGGGCCGACGTCGAGCACCACCACGATGCGCGCGATCTTGATCCGCTTGTCGGTGTCCACGCTGATCTCAATCGACTGTGCGACATGGCCGGCGTGGGAATAGCACCAGGCCAGGCCCAAACCGCTCCCATTCGCCAACTTCTTGCCCCACCCGGCCTTCTCGGAGCACATCCTGATCACGTCGGTGGCCCGCTTGGGGCTGAAGTTGACGCTTTTGTCCTTGGGCGCCAGATCAGGCACGTCGCGGTTCACGGCGTCGATAAGGAAATCGACATGATCGCGGCCGGAAGCGAGCGACAGTTCGTGCATGAAGCTCTGGGCAGCGAAGACCTGGGCATTGTCGCCCGGCGCGCGCCACGCTCCGGTGGGAATCTTCAAGGGGAACATTGTCTTGGCGCGGCGCAGATTGGGCGCCTTGATCGAATATCTCAGATTGTCGGTGAGGTTGGCGCCCGTGGCTTCCTTCTTGCCGTCGGCGGTGAAGGTGATGAAATGTTCCTGCCAGGCGTCGAGCCTGCCGCCTCTGTCGATCGCGCCCTTGAACTGATGGTAGCCGGCGGGCCGGTAGAAATCGTGGGCGAAATCGTCTTCGCGGGTCCATTGCAGCTTGACCGGGGCACTGACCTTCTTGGCGATAGCCGCCGCCTCGCAGGCATAGTCATTGACCAGCCGCCGTCCGAAGCCGCCGCCGACGCGGGTCTGGTGCATCACGACTTTCTCCGGCGGAATGTCTGCAGCCTTTGCAATCAGCGGCAAGCCACGATCGGGCTGTTGGGTAGGCACCCACATCTCCATCACCCCGTCATGGTAGTGCGCCGTGGTGTTCATCGGTTCAAGCGGCACATGGGCGGCGAAAGGATACTCGTAATAGGCCTCCACGGTCTTGGCGGCATTGCCCAAGGCCCTGTCCACGTCGCCGACATTGTCGTCGGGCTTTTCCGGGAAATTTGTCGCCAGCTTCCTGGCCTGGGCTGAGAATTGCGACGTGGAGTCTTTCGAGGCCATGCTCAGGTCCCAATCCACCTGAAGCTTGTTCTTGGCCTGGAAAGCGCTCCAGGTGTCCCTGGCGACGATAGCCACGCCCGGCATCACTTCGACCGCCATGCCCGTGCCGTCCACGGCGAAGGCGTCGAGCACGCCGCGTTGCGCCTTGATCTCGTCGATGTTGAAGGATTTGACCTTGCCGCCCGCCGCCGGACATTTGGTGTAGGTCGCATAGACCATGCCGGGGAGTTGAACATCGATGCCGAACAGCGGCTGGCCACTGACGACCTTGGGATCGTCAACACCGCGATAGCGCTTGCCTATCAAGCGATACTCGGCGCGAACCTTCAGCGTCAAGCTCTTGGGATCGGGCACTGGCATTTTCGACGCCGCGGCGGCAAGTGACCCATAGGTTGCGGACCGACCGCTGGCGGCATGGGTCAAGATCGAGTCCCTGGCGGTGATCTGCGACGGGTCCACCTTCCATTGCCCGGCCGCTGCGGCGATGAGCATCGCCTTGGCGCCGGCACCGGCCTGACGCAGCTGGTCCCAGGCATGCGGGATGGATGTCGAACCGCCCGCGCCTTGACTGCCATAGACCTTGGGATTGATGTCCGCCTGCTCCATCACGACGTGGTTCCAATCGGCGTCGAGTTCATCGGCAATGATGACGCCGAAGGAGGTCTTGATGCCCTGGCCGATCTCCGGGCATTTGGAATAAATTGTGATCGTGTTGTCCGGGGCGATACGGATGAAAGCGTTCATCGCCTGGTCCTTGGTGCTTGCCGTATCGACGTTCGCACCATCCGCCGCGAACGCTGCGTCTCCAAGGTGAAAGCCCAGCACCAGCCCCGCTACGCCCGCGCCGGCCAACTTGAAGAAGGTGCGTCGTCCCATTGTCACCGACGCACTGGTCGGCGGGACCGAACGGACCTCGCGTATCAGCGCCGAGAGGTAGGCATCGGACTGGGCAAAGTTGGACTGAATGTCAGCCATTGGGTGCCTCCTTAGATTGCTGGGACGCCTGCTTTCGCAGACCGGCCACATCCTTGCCTGCCAAATGTGCGCCTTCGGCACCAAACCGGGCGGTGACATAGTTGGCCACGGCCGCGATGTCGTCGTCCGAATAGCCCTCACCAAAGGCCGGCATGAAGATCGTGCCTTCGGCGGTCTTGCGGTTGACGCCATTGATGATCGTCTGCGCTACATTCGTGGCACTGGGGTCGTTTACCGCGCGCACGCCGGTCAGGGTGGCATAGCCGGTGACCGGGCTCACGCCGGTCCAGTCGTGGCAGCTGGCGCAGGCGCCGGCGAAGATCTTTTCACCACGCGAATTGACATCCGCCGCCACGCCCTCCTTGTACGACGCCGGGGCTGCGGTCGTGACCGTGCGGGGCAGGTCACTCGCATGGGCGGGTATGCTGCGCAGGTACGCCATCAAGGCATGGGTGTCGTCGGGCAACAGATAGCTCAGGCTGTCATCGGTGGCCTCACCCATCGGCCCAGCAGCGCCGCCATGACCGTTGGCATGACCGGTGGAAAGATAGGAATAGAGATCCTGGTCGCTCCAGTCGCCGATGCCTGAAGCCTTGTCGCCGGTGACGTTGTAGGCGCGCCAGCCCGCGGTCAGCGCGCCGGCGAATTTGCCGTGATTGTCCAGCCCATATGCCAGGTTGCGCGGTGTATGGCATTCGCCGCAATGGCCCAATGCCTCGGCAAGATAGGCGCCTCTGTTCCATTGCGGGCTCTGGCCGGCGTTGGGGCGGAAACGATTGTCGGGATTGAACATGACATCCCAGAGCACCAGCAGGCTGCGCTGGCTGAAGGGCCAGGAAAGCTGGTCTTGCCTTGTTGGGGCGTGCACCGGCGCCAGCGAGAAGAGGTACGCCTTGATGGCCAGCGCGTCGGCGTCGGTCATGTAGGTGTAGGAGCTGTAGGGCATGGCGGGATAGAGCTTTTCGCCGTCGGCGCGAATGCCCTTGTGCACAGCGGCCAGGAACTGCGCATCGGTGTAGTTGCCGATGCCGGTTTGCTTGTCCGGGGTGATGTTGGTGGAATAGATCGTGCCGAACGGCATGTTGAAGGCGAAACCTCCCGAGAAGGGCGCGCCGCCCGGCGCGGTATGGCAGGCTTGGCAGTCTGCGGCATGGGCGAGGTATTCGCCGCGCTTGACCAGATCGGCACTGGCGAGCTGGGCCGGAACACCGGTGATATCGGCGCCATGGTAATCCGCCAGCGCAACGGTCGAGCCGCCGGCAAAGGACATCGGATCGCGGCCGAGAAACAGCCAGCCGGCGAAACCAAGCGCTGCGATGACAATGACAGCAAAGACAGTGCCGATGATTTTCTGCATGGTCAGGCCGGCTTGGCAGCGGCGTTCTTGATTGCTCGGCGGATGCGGATATAGGTCCCGCAGCGGCAGAGATTGCCCGCCATGGCCGCGTCAATGTCGGAATCGTCGGGTTGCGGGTTGCTGTCCAGCAGCGCCGTGGCCGACATGATCTGGCCGGCCTGGCAATAGCCGCATTGCGGCACTTCGGCTTCCATCCAGGCCTGCTGGACCTTGGCGCCGTTGGGCGTGTTGCCGATCCCTTCAATGGTGACGACGGCGCGGGTGCCGACATCGCCAATTGTCAGTTGGCAGGAACGCACAGGCTTGCCGGCCACATGCACCGTGCAAACGCCGCATTGGGCGATGCCGCAACCATATTTGGTGCCGACCAGATTGAGATGGTCGCGCAGCACCCACAGAAGCGGCATGTCTTCCGGTACATCGACCGTGCGCAATTGTCCGTTGACCGTGAGGGTAACCATAAGTCCATACCTGCCTGACCATGAAGCCGTCGCATAAGCGCCTCTGCAAATTGTAGGGGGCCGGAGCTCCGCAGGTAGGATCGGTTGGATCACATTTAAGGGATCGCCGCTGGGCGGCCCGTGCAATCGGCAAACCGAGCGGTTGTTTGCAAAGTTGAAAGCAGTGGCGAGGGTGCCGCCTCCTTGTGCGCCGCGGGTCACCATTGTCTGGAAGCGGTGGCGACGGATTTCGCAATCCGATCGCGCCGACGTCTTGGTTGGCCCAGCGTCAGTTGTTACGGGTCGCCACGAATGTCGCCGCTTCTTTCAGCAGCGCCGCCTGCTCCCCGTATGGCGCGAGCAATTCATGCGCCTGGTCGACGAGGCCGTGAAGCTGGCTGCGCGCCCAGTTCGCGCCGTGCAGCGCCACCAGCGTCGCCTTGCCGGCGGCTGCATCCTTGCCGGTTGCCTTGCCCATCTGGCTGGCATCGGCGGTCAGGTCGAGCAGGTCGTCGGCAAGCTGGAAGGCAAGGCCGATCGCCGAGCCGAATTCGGCCAGCCGCTCGCGGTCCTCGGCGGGGGCGCCGGCGACCAGCGCCCCCGCCTCGCAGGCGAAGCGGATCAGCGCGCCGGTCTTCATCGCCTGCAGCCGGATGATGCCGGCCTCGTCCGGCGGCGCCTGTTCGGCCTCGAGGTCAAGCTTCTGGCCGCCGACCATGCCGCCTGCTCCGGCCGCGCGGGCCAGCGCCAGCACCAGGGCTGCCCGCCGCTCCGCCGGCAGCATGGTCGCCTCATCGGCAATGATGTCGAAGGCCAGCGTCAGCAGGGCGTCGCCGGCCAGGATGGCTGTCGCCTCGTCGAAGGCCTTGTGCACCGTCGGCTGGCCGCGCCGTAGGTCATCGTCGTCCATGGCGGGCAGATCATCGTGGATCAGCGAATAGCAATGCACGCATTCAAGAGCGGCCGCGACGCGCAGTGCTGCCTCGCCATCGGCGGAAAAAAGGGCGGCGCTTTCCATGACCAGGAAAGGGCGCAGGCGCTTGCCGCCGTTGAGCACGCCGTGGCGCATCGCCGCGATCAGGCGGTCGGGTCGCGTGATCTCGCCCGAAAGCGCGCGGTCGTCGAGCAACCGCCGCAGCAGCACCTCGACGGCGGCTGCCCGTCGGATGAGCGCCATTTCGAACGCCATTTCGTCCTCATTCGTCATGGTCGGGACCGGTAGCCGACACTCAGACGTTGCGCAAGAAGCCAAGCGCCATTATGCCGGAGCAGGGAGAAGTACGGGTTGGGCGGCTTGGCGGAACCGATCGTCGATCATGAAACCGAAAAGCTGGACATGGCGACCAGATCGCGGAGCGTGAACCGCCGCGGTCTCAAGCGCTGGGTCCGGCGCGGGATCGTCGTGGCCGCGGTACTGGCGCTCATACCAACGGTGCTGACGTTCCTCTATCTGCCGTCCTTCGTGCATCCGGTCTCGACGCTGATGCTGAAGGACCTGGCGGCATTCTCGGGTTATGACCGCCGCTGGGTGTCGATCGACGACGTCGCACCTGTGCTGGCCAATTCGGTCATCATGTCGGAGGACGGGCAGTTCTGCTTTCATCGCGGCGTCGATCTCGGCGAACTGAGGGGCGTCGTCGACGATGCGCTGGCCGGCGAAGCAACGCGCGGCGCCTCGACCATCACCATGCAGACGGTCAAGAACCTCTTTCTCTGGTCACGACCGCTGGGCTCGGTGCGCAAGGTGGTCGAATTGCCGCTGGCAGTCTATTTCGACGCGGTGATGTCGAAACGGCGCATCATGGAGATCTATCTCAACATCGCCGAGTGGGGGCCGGGCATCTATGGCATCGAAGCCGCCGCACAGCACCATTTCGGCGTTTCGGCAAAACAATTGTCGCGACGGCAGGCCGCCCTGCTCGCCGTCTCCCTGCCAAATCCGATCGCCCGCAATCCGGCAAAGCCCGGGCCCGGCCTGAGACGGCTTGCCAACCTGATCGAGCGGCGGGCCGGCCGCTCCGGCGCGTATGTCGGCTGTCTGCAGTAGCCAGCTCAAAAAAATTCGCGGCAGTGCTGGCCAAAACGGCGTAGGGCGTGTATAGGCACCCGACTTTCTCAGATTCCGGCCCCGACACGGCCCTTTCACGAGGGCGGGCGGGGCTTTTTGACCATGTAATGGAGCATATCCATGGCCGTTCCGAAACGAAAAACCTCTCCGTCCAAGCGCGGCATGCGCCGCTCGGCCGACGCCCTCAAGGCCCCGACCTATGTCGAGGACAAGAATTCCGGCGAAATGCGCCGTCCGCACCACATCGACCTGAAGACCGGCATGTATCGCGGTCGCCAGGTGTTGACGCCCAAGGAAAGCTGAGACCAGCTTTTCGACTATTGAGCATTCGAAAGACCGGCCCGGTGGCCGGTCTTTTGCGTTGGGCGGGCCGATAACCGGGCAGCCCGCATTGTCGCTTGGCCGCTCACCCTATGCCAAACGCCAAATGCCTGGCGTGGGCGATGTTCATCAGGATCGTTGCGCCGGGGGCTGACATCGTTGTTGCATCCGGTCTTCGACCGTGTTCGTGGCATTTTACGAAAATTCTTGACGGCGTGCCTGTGGCGCATTCTACAGAGATTGCCCCCATATGGAGACGCCAGATGTTCGGTGCCGTCCCGCTTTTGATCGTGCCATTCGTGCTCTACAATCTCGGCCTGCTCGGAATATTCGGCGGCGGCGACGATCCGTGGGCGAGCGAAATCTTCTCCTTCCGCATGATGTCGGGCGGGGTGTTCGCGATGACTCTCGGCGACCTGATAGTGCTGATCGGGCTGATCTCTCTTTTCGCCGAAATGGTGAAGTCGGCGCGCACGACCAGCGCCTCGATCATGGACCATCTGTTGTCGACGCTGGTCTTCGTCGCGTTCCTGGTCGAGTTCCTGCTGGTGAAGGGCGCGGCACATTCCATCTTCTTCACGCTGATGGTCATCGCGCTGTTCGACGTGCTGGCGGGGTTTGCGGTGTCGATGCGGTCGGCGAGCAGAGACATCAATCTGAATTAAGGCTGCATTGATCTTCAGGTGATGCCGGCCCGCAAACGGCGGCCTCCTGCGCTTCCGGTGCTCACGTACCCAAAAGTACGCTCCGCTCCGGTTCTCGGAACCCACCATTTTCGACTCGGCCTGACCTGAATCTCAACGCAGCCTTGGCCGTGATATTAAAGCTCAGCCCGGGTCGGCAGTGAAGCCGGCCGCTTCGATGCCGGCGATGGCGGCCGCTTCGTCATTGTCCGACGTATCGCCGGAAATGCCGACGGCGCCGATGATGGCGCCGGCCTTGTCGCGGATCAGCACGCCGCCGACGACCGGCAGCACGCGGCCGCCGGACACGTCCGAGATGCCGGCGACGAGATGCGGGCGCTCCTTGGCGAAGGCCTCGACACGGCGCGAGCCCATGCCGATGGCGAGCGCGCCATAGGCCTTGCCGGCCGACATTTGCGGGCGCAGGAACGAGGCGCCGTCCTGGCGTTGGAAGGCGACCAGATGTCCGCCGGCATCAAGCACCGAGACGCCCAGCGGCTTGAGCTTGAGTTCGGCGCCCCTGGCAAAGGCGGCATCGATGATTTGCCTGGCTTTTTCGAGCGGCAGCGCGGTCATGGCAGTCTCCTGTTTGAAAACGCGCCGATCATCAACCGTCG
Organism: Mesorhizobium sp. P2_F8; assembly: GCF_056403655.1. Classification (NCBI taxonomy): domain Bacteria; kingdom Pseudomonadati; phylum Pseudomonadota; class Alphaproteobacteria; order Hyphomicrobiales; family Phyllobacteriaceae; genus Mesorhizobium; species Mesorhizobium sp. P2_F8. The sequence continues at coordinate 398,219 of NZ_JBFUFB010000001.1, read as the reverse complement.
GCGGGCACGGCAAAATCCCGGTTTCGGTTGAAATTGCTTCGCGTTAAGTGGTGGAATGGAACGATCCGGATATGGCGTTGCCATTTTGCAGCTTCCAGACCGGCAGTCGATCGTGCCGGCCGGCAGCGCTATTTTTTTTTGGCGCGGGCAGGCTTCTTGGCGGGTGCCACCGGTGCGTTGGCAAGGTCTTCCGCTTCCTTGGCGAGACGCAGCGCCCGCAGCTTGTTGGTCTTGGCCTGGCGGGCGTCGCTCTCGGCGACGTATTCGGCCATCGGCTTCTGGCGGACGGTTGCCGCCTCTTCCTGCTTCTTGAAACGCAGGTCAGCACGCGCGCGGGCAGCATCCCGAGAGTTCTCAACCAAGACCTTATCCAATCCCGTGAATTGTGATTTTCCGCCCCTTCTAGCAGAGCCGGGCCTCAAACGGGAAAATATGTTGGTCAAGCGGCCGGGCTGGCGCCGGGGGCCTTGCTGGCGACCACGGCTTCATAGGCGGCCTGCAAGGTCGCACGGACAGAAGGGCCAGCCGATGTATCGAGCGGCATGCCGAGATGCTCGTGGCGCAACTCGTCCATGAACTTGTCCCACATCGGCGGCCCGCCCTTCTCCAGAAGCTCGGCGCGGATCGAGAGTTCCGCGCTGACCGGCAACCAGACGCGGCCCCAGGCGCCGAGGTGGGCCAGGATCGGCACCAGGGTGATCGCCATCTCGGTCAGGCTGTAGATCGCCTTCTGCTTGTGGCTGGGGTCGTCGGCCTTGGTCAGCATGCCCAGTCCCATCAGCCGCTTCAGCCGGTCAGCGAGGATGTTGGAGGCAATGCCTTCCATCGATCCGTTGAGCAGTTCGCGAAAGTGGCGCCTGCCGCCAAAAATCATGTCGCGAAGGATGATCAGGCTCCAGCGGTCGCCGAACACTTCGAGCGACAGGTTGATCGGGCATCCGGACCGGCGATCCATGCTCATGAGATTTTCTCCGCAAAACCGGTTGCATTATCATATCAGTTTTATTATAGTGCAACCGATTGCAAAACGCAATCAGTATTGCTGAGGAGGAGACCGAGCCATGACAACCATCGAGCGCCCCGAGATCGTATCCGAGGCCTTTGGCGATCCGGCAAACCCGCCGCTGTTGCTGATCATGGGATCGATGGCCTCGATGCTCTGGTGGCCGGAGGCGCTGTGTCGGAAACTGGCCGATGGCGGCCTGTTCGTCATCCGCTATGACAATCGCGATACCGGCCGTTCGACCAAATATCCGCCGGGCGAGCCACCCTACACATTCGACGACATGGCCGACGACGCGATGCGTGTTCTCGACGACCACGGCGTCGGCAAGGCGCATATCGTCGGCATGTCGATGGGCGGCATGATCGTCCAGCTTGTGGCGCTCAAGCACCCGTCCCGTGTCGCTTCGCTGACCGTGATCAGCAGCTCGCCCCTGGGGATCGACACATCGCATCTGCCACAAACGAGCGATGCCTATATCAAGCATTCGGCCGACGGCGCGAAAGTCGATTGGTCGGACCGTGGCCAGGTGGTCGATTTCATGGTCAAGGATACGCGGGCGATCGCAAGCACCGTACATCCGTTCGACGAGGCCGGGATGCGGGCCTTCATCGAACAGGATTACGATCGATCCGGCGGTTTGCTGAGCGCGACCAACCACTTCATGGTCAAGGGCGGCGACGCATGGAAGGGGCGCCTACGCGAGATGACGGCGCCGCTGCTGGTCATCCATGGCACCACCGATCCGATCTTTCCGGTCGAGCACGGCGACGCACTGACCGAGACCGTCGCCGGTGCGAAAATTCTTCGGATCGAAGGTGGCGGCCACGAATTGCACCCGGACGACTGGACGGTGATGGTCGCCGCCGTCGTCGATCACACTCAAGCCGATTGAGCCATCCTGCGCGGGCCTTGACGAGCAAAGCGCGCCGCAATAGTTAAGTAAATGCTTCAGTGTTAAGCTTGGCAAGCAGCATGGCACCGACCACCGGCGCATCTCGAAACAGACGAGCAAAAAATGTCCCTGACGCTTCATTTCCATCCGCTGGCCTCCTTCTGCTGGAAACCGCTGATCGCGCTCTATGAGAACGGCATACCGTTCGCGCCGGTTGTCGTCGATCTCGGCGACACCGAGTCGCGCGCGGCCTTCCTGAAGATTTCGCCGACCGGCAAGATGCCGGCCCTGCGCGACGATGCGCGCGACGGCACGGTGCTGGAATCGACCATCGTCGTCGAGTACCTGGCCGCCCATTATCCGGGGCCGGTCGACCTCGTTCCGGCCGACATCGACCTGGCGCTGGCGGTCCGGCAGTCCGATCGCTTCTATGATTTCTATGTGCAGGAACCGATGCAGAAGATCGTCGGCGACCGGTTGCGGCCGCAGGACAAGACCGATCCGTTCGGCGTCGAGCAGGCCCGCGCCCAGTTGCGCAATTCCTACGCCATTGTCGAAGAGGAGATGCAGACGAAGACCTGGGCTGTGGGCGACGCCTTCAGCATGGCCGATTGTTCGGCGTCTCCCGCACTCTTCTACGCCAACAAGGTCGAGCCGTTCGGCGACAAATACCCGGCCGTCAAGCGATACCATGACCGCCTGGTGCAGCGCGCGGCTTTCGCCCGCGTGATCGAGGAGGCGCAGCCCTACTTCAAGTTCTTTCCCTACAACAACGGCTGATCGCAATGCTGCACGATCCTGCCCAGCTCGATCTGATGTTCCAGGCGCTCGCCGATCCGGCGCGGCGGCAGATGGTCGACCGGCTGTCGCGCGGCCCGGCTTCGGTCAGCCAGTTGGCCGAGCCGCTGGCGATGTCGCTGTCGGCCGTCGTCCAGCATCTGAACCTTTTGGAGGCAAGCGGCCTCGTGCGCACGCAGAAGGTCGGTCGGGTGCGCACCTGCCAGATCGAACCCAAGGCACTGAGGGCAGCCGAACACTGGATCAATGAACGGCGTCTCGTCTGGGAGCGCCGGCTGGACCGGCTCGGCGATTTTCTGGCTGAGACCAAGGACAAAAGCTGAAGGAGGCAATTATGACGGAACGTTCCGTGATTCATTCGACCATCGTGCTGGAGCGCACCTACGACGCTGTGCCGGCGCGCGTGTTCCAGGCCTTTGCCGACCCGGAGGCCCGCATGCGCTGGGGCGCGCCTTCAAAGACTGCCGAACTGGTCTACGACAAGGCCGATTTCCGCGTCGGCGGGCTGGATGTCAGCCGCTGCGGTCCGCGTGGCAGTCTGATCTACCGGGTCGAAAACCGCTACGTCGATATCGTGCCTGAGCAGCGCATCGTCTCGACCGAACTCGTCTGCGAAGGGTGGGACCGGCTGTCCGCCTCGCTGATCACGATAGAGCTTCAGCCGCTCGGTGCGTCCACGCGGCTGGTGCTGACCGACCAGATCGCTGCCTTCGGCGACAAGGACATGATCGCCGGCAGCGAGGCCGGATTCAGCGCGGCGCTGGACAATCTGGCTGCCGAATTCGTGCCCGAGACCGCCGGTGCCTGACGATCCATCGATGAGGATCATGCTCTGAATTCAATCCATCCATCGAGGAGAATCCCATGACCGAACGTTCCGTCGTCCATTCCACCTTCGTCATCGAGCGCAGCTACCCAGCGTCGCCCGCAAAAGTCTACTTCGCGCTAAGCAATCCGGCGGCCAAACGGCGCTGGTTCGCGGATCCGCACGATCCGGTGCCCAGCAGGCATGAAATGGATTTCCGTATCGGCGGCAAGGAGGTCAATGCCGGCTGTCCGAGCGATGGCCAGATGCATTTTTTCAATGCTGTCTATCAAGACATCGTGCCGGACCAGCGCATCGTCTACAGCTATGAGTTGTTGTTCGGCGAAACCCGTGTCTCGGTGTCACTGGCCACGATCGAGCTGCTTGCCGAGGGCGATGGCACGCGGCTTGTGATGACGGAACAGGGCGCCTTCCTCGACGGCCACGATACGTCGGCCACACGCGAGCATGGCACAGGAGAACTGCTTGATGCGCTCGGCGCTTTCTTGCGCGAGGAAGCTTGAACTGCGTTGCCGATACGGCGGAGCCGTCAGGCTTCCCAGAACTGATCGAGCCAGATGTTGAGTTTGAGGAAGCCGGGATTGCTCACCGTATAGACGCGCCTGGTGCCTTCGGCCTTGGCGTTGACCAGCCCTGCATCGAGCAGCACTTTCAAATGTTGCGAAACGGCCGGGCGCGATACAGGCAAACCCGCAGCCAACTCGTTGACGGTTTTCGGGCCGCGGCGAAGTTCTTCCAGAAGATGGCGCCGGTTGGGATCGGCAATCGCCATGAAGGCGTCGGAAAACATCATGCCTTTATTAGTGAGGCAAAGCCTTTCGAATCTCAACTGTCTGCTTCTGCTTTTCTTCTGGGATCAAGCCGCAATGCTTCCGGCGTGACCGACCGGTCGGCCGGTTGCGTCTTGAAGGCGTCACGATCTTCGATCGGCACCGGAGCACGGCGGCTGATGCGCAGCAACGTATAGGCCGCCAGGCAGACATGCGCGAAAGCGGTCGCCAAGAACAGGCCTTCCGGGCGCGTCCAGCCCATCAAGGCGGCTGCCAGCAGAGGTCCGATCATCGTGCCGAAGCCGTAGAGCAGAAGCAGGCCGCCCGACACCTTGACGAAATCCTCGGCGCGGGCGTGGTCGTTGGCATGCGCCACCGCGATCGAATAGAGCGTATAGGCGAAGCCGCCATAGGCCGCCGTGAAGACGATGACGAAGACGCTGGAGCGTGGCTCGAACACGAAGATGGCAAGCGCAACCAAGGCCGCGCCGAAGGCAGCACCTGCCAGCACGAAACGCCGGTCGGTCTTGTCCGAGAGGCGCCCTGCAGGAAGCTGCATGGCGGCACCGGCAACGACCACCAGGCTCATCATCAGGGCGATCTCGGCCGTGGGAATGCGGATGCGGGCGCCATAGACGGCGCCAAGGGTGCCCCAGGCGCCGTTGGCGATGCCGATCAGGACGCAAGCGACAGCCGACACCGGCGAATTGACATAAAGGCCTTTGAGGTCGAGCGAGACATCCTGCAGCGGCTTGGGGTGGGAAGCGGTCGAAACCGCGGTCGGGAGCAGTGACAGGCAAAACAGGATGCCGGTGATCATGAACAGGGAGGCCGATTTCACGTCGCCGCCAGCGACGATCATCTGTCCGCCCATGATCGAGGCATAGGTGACCATCATATAGAGGCCGAAGATGGTGCCGCGGTTCTCGTTGGTGGCCTTTTCGTTCAGCCAGCTTTCAATGACCATGAAGGCGCCGGCCATGGTGAAGCCGGTGAAGGCGCGCAGCAGGATCCAGACATACTCGTCGATGATCAGTCCGGTGAGCAGCGCCACGATGGCGCCCGATGCGGCAAAGGCGCCGAAGGCGCGCACGTGCCCGGCACGGCGCACGATGCGCGGTGCAAAGAAACAGCCGGTGACGAAGCCGCCGGCCCAGGCCGTGCCCATCAGGCCAAGCGATGCGGTCGAGAAGCCTTCCAACTGACCGCGGAGCGGCAACAGCAGCCCGTGCAATCCAGACGCCGCGAGCAGGAAGGCGGTGCCGCGAAGCAGCGAGAGGATCGGTCGGTAGGTTGCGAACATTGTTTGATCCGGCTCGGGTTGGCGGGGACGCTGGGTCTGAAGACAGTCGCATTCGGGCTTTTCGGCGGCGGGCCCTGCGCCAGCCTCTATCCGCGACGGAACAGTGCTTCGGCGGCCGATTTGGTGCTGTCCTTGGCCTTGAGCTCGTTTTCCAGGCGGGTGATCTCATCGCGCAGGATACCGATCCGCTCGGTCAATTCACCGACCGAAAGTAGCGACAGCTCCTGCCCGATCTCGTGCGGGCGCGCCTTCTTCTTGGGTTCGTCGTCGAAGATCGCCATCGTCGCTCCTCCCACATTGGCCATTTGCCTGATTTGGCAATCAGCATACATAGGGCAGGGGCGTCGATGCAAACAGCCGGTCGGATAACGGCGAGGAAAGACGGGAAATCACATGGCGAGCGGACAGAAAATTCCGGCAAGAATGACGGCCATCGCGATCTCGGTGCCGGGCGGCCCCCGGGTGCTGAAACCCGAAACGCGCGACGTGCCGCAGCCGGGCCCCGGCGAGATCCTGATCAAGGTGCACGCCGCCGGCGTGAACCGGCCCGACATCCAGCAGCGCAAAGGCGCCTACCCGCCGCCGGCCGGCGCGTCCGACCTGCCCGGCCTCGAGGTGTCGGGCGAAGTGGCCGCCCTTGGCGATGACATATCGCGCTGGCGCATCGGCGACCGCGTCTGCGCGCTCACACCCGGCGGAGGCTATGCCGAATATGTCAAGGTTCACGCCGGCAGTGTGCTGCCGCTGCCGGCCGGCTTTACCCACACCGAAGCCGCAGCGGTGCCGGAAAACTACTTCACCGTCTGGCACAACGTGTTCGAGCGCGGCGGCCTGAAGAGCGGCGAGACACTGCTCGTCCATGGCGGCTCGTCCGGCATCGGCACCACGGCGATCCAGCTTGGCTCGGCTTTCGGCGCTAATGTCATCACCACCGCCGGCAGCAAGGAGAAGTGCGACGCCTGCCTGAAGCTCGGCGCCGACCGGGCGATCAACTATCGCGAGGAGGATTTCGTCGCTGCGGTCAAGGAGGCGACCGCTGGCAAAGGCGCCAATGTCATCCTCGACATGGTCGGCGGTGACTATGTGGCGCGCAACTACGAGGCCGCGGCGATTGAGGGTCGCATTGTGCAGATTGCCGTGCAGGGCGGCGCCGTGGCGAGCGCCGACTTCTCGAAGATCATGGTCAAGCGGCTGACCCATACGGGGTCGACGCTGAGGCCGCGCACCGTCGAATTCAAGGCGGCGATCGCGGCAGCGCTGGAGGCGCAGGTGTGGCCGTTGCTCGGCACGCGCAAGGTCGCTCCCGTGATGGACATGATCTTCCCGCTCAGCGAGGCCTGGCGGGCGCATGAGCGGATGGAGGAGGGCGAGCACATCGGCAAGATCGTGCTCGACGTCGGCTAGGCCGCATCGAGTTTCAGCTGCTGCGGGACTGACCTGAATCTCGACACATCCTGGTCGTGCGCCTCCCTGCCTACAAGATGAACAGAGGCTTAATGGTGCAATGCAGCATTTGCATCATTGCTATGCAAAAACGGCCGTTCAAGTCCTGATCGATGATGACTATTTGAGCATCACCGAAACGAACAACCCATTTGGAGGACTACCATGAACCCGATCCGCGCTTTCCGTAACTGGCGTAGGTACACCGAGACTGTGCGCGAACTGAACAGTCTCAACGCACGTCAGCTCAACGATCTCGGCATCAACCGCGCCGACATCGAAAAGATCGCCCGCAAGGCCATCTAAAGCCGAGCACGGTCCGCGCAGGCGGACGGTGCCGTAGAAGCCAGAGCCGCATCAGACGGATCCCGTCGCGGTTCCGAGCCCGCTGGACCCAGTCCGGCGGGTTTTGTCGTTCTGGGGGTCGGACGACCAGAGCCGGTCGACCGCGGCCTCCGTCGGCAAAGCCAGTTTGTCGCTGCTCAAGAGCGCGGAGCCGTTCCAGTGGTCGCGGGCCACGGTTTCTGGCCGATGACATCCAAAAACATTGCGAAGCGGCGACGGAGCGGCTATACAGGCCGCGAATTTCCCATTTTGGTGGCTCTAAACCACCGCCCGCGCGGGAACGCGGGCGAACGAGAAGGATTTTTAGAATGGCCAATACGCTGCTGATGCCCAAGGCGACTGCCGTCTGGCTGGTCGACAACACCGCGCTTTCTTTCGAGCAGATCGCGCAGTTCTGTGGGCTGCATCCGCTCGAGGTCAAGGCGATCGCCGACGGCGAATCGGCGCAAGGCATCAAGGGCATGGATCCGATCATGACCGGCCAGTTGACCCGCGACGAGATTGCGCGCGCCGAAAAGGATCCGAACCAGCGCCTGAAGCTTTCGGACCCCAAGGTGCGGGTGCCGGAATCCAAGCGCAAGGGTCCGCGCTACACGCCTCTGTCTAAGCGCCAGGACCGGCCGAATGCCATTCTGTGGCTGGTGCGCAACCATCCCGAACTGAAAGATGCGCAGATCTCCCGCCTCGTCGGCACCACCAAGTCGACGATCGAGCAGATCCGCGAGCGCAAGCACTGGAACTCGGCCAATCTGCAGCCGATGGACCCGGTGACGCTGGGTCTCGCCTCGCAGATCGACCTCGACATGGAAGTCAACCGCGCTTCGCGTGGCCGCGAACAGGCGCAGCCGGTCGGCGACACGCTTTTGCCAGCGGCCTTGACCGAGCGGCTGGTGCCGGCTCCGGAGAAGCCGAAGGACGAGGACGCCGAGCTCGACGCCAACGCCGTTTTCGCCAAGCTCTCGGCCCTGAAGTCGAAGAACACGGACAACGACGACGAGTGATATTTCCGACACCCAACAAAAAGCCCGCTTCGAGCGGGCTTTTTTTGTGCGGTCCGGCAGTCCCTTTTTACTTTGACGCCGTTCACCCATTTCCTGGAGTTGCTCTAGGTCCGCGCCGCACGGTCCGGCGCCATGCCGTAATCCTCGCTGCGCTCCACTGCCCGATAGAAGTCGGCAAGCTGCTTGCCTCGCTCCGGCTTGAAGATGCGGCCGGCGATGACCACCGAAGCGATGCGATCGATGCGGAAGGCGCGAAAGTCGTCACGCATCTCGCACCAGGCGACCAGCGTCCACACCTTGCCCCAGAACCACAGGCCGAGCGGACGGATATCGCGTGCGGTGCCGCGGCCGGCCTCGTCGCTATAGTCGATGGTCAGAACCTGGCGCTTTTCGACCGCGCGCTCGATCAGGTCGATCGCTTCGCGGGCGGCGTCGCTGACCACCCACATCGGCGTGTGGATCTCGGTGCGGGCGATGCGGTCCTTCTCGGCATCCGGCAGCACCGCACCGATCTTGACCAGCGCCTCGTCGGCAGCGCGCGCCATGGCGGCGCCGCCAAAGGCGCGCACCATGCGGGCGCCGGCAACCAGCGCGACGATCTCGTCACGCGTGAACATCAGCGGCGGAAGGTCGAAACCCTCCCTCATCATGTAGCCAACCCCGGCCTCGCCGTCGATAGGCACTCCGGTCGACTGCAGGTCGGCGATATCGCGGTAGATGGTTCGCTCGGAAACCTCGAGCCATGTGCCGAGCTTCTGGGCGGTGACCAGACGGCCACCGCGCAGATGCTGCACGATCTGGAAGAGCCTGTCGGCGCGGCGCATCGTTTGGTCCCTCGGCGTTGTTTCTATGCATGCCGCCCAAAACCGCAGAACAGTTTTGGGGCGGCATGCATCATGGTTTCAGCCCTTCGCGCTTGCGCTGCGCGGCGACGAATGCCGCGCCGAAGGACAGTTTTCTCGTGGTCGGCGTGTTCGAGTCGAGCACGCGCCAGAACGGCGCAATATCGCTCAGTGTCATGCCGCGCTCGAGATCCTCGTTGGCGGCCTCGGCAACAGTGCGCAGATGATAGCCGATGGTGACCGGGCATGTCACTTCGGCGCCGTGCTCGATGGCAAGCGCCGTGCGCAGGGCGCGGACATCCATCTCCACGCCTTCCGGGATCGAGCGGATGAAATCATCGACCTGGCGTGCAGTCGGCACCAGCATCGGCTGGCCCTCGATGACATCGGCCATCGTGCGCGGCGTCGGCTTCACGCCGTTGATACCGGGCGTATTCAGCCTGTCGTTCCAGCTCTTCACCATTCCGCGAGGCCCTTCCCGTAGAAGGCTCCTGTCCTGTCCATGTCAGTGACGGGAATCTGGAACCAGGCCGAAGCTTTTGCAGCAATGGAAGCCATGCGTTTCTCCCGAAGTGAGTTTGCTCGCGACACCTATTGCACGTCTATCCTGACAGCATACTGTCAGGAGGCTTCAGCATACTCCTTGGCGAACAGCGTCCGCATCTGCGCGAGATCGCTGCTTCTTTCCGGATAGAGCGTCTTCAGAAAGGCGAGCGCGAATGTGCCCGGCGCCGAGCCCGGCGCGGAAACCACAGCGCCGTCGGCAACGGCATGCGGCACGTCCTGATAGTTGCCGTTGCCGGGATAGCCGGCTTCATGACTGTTGATCCAATCGCGGCCATTGCTGGTGTGCCTGGCCTTCTCGAACAGGCCGGCTCGGGCCAGCGCCAACGTGCCGGCGCAGACACCGCCAACGACGCCGCCGCGCGACGCAACAGCGGTGAGCAGGTCTGCCGCATCCGGTGGCGCCTTGCCTGTCCACTGGTCGGAGCCGATGACGACGATGGCGTCGAGATCGGCATTCTCCCCAGCTTCAGCAGAGCGATCTGGTGTCAACTGAAAACCGCTGATCCCGGTCACTGGCTTGCCACCGGGCGTCAGCGATACGGCGCGCGCACCGAACCATTCGACCGCCGAGGCCGCCAGCAGCCCATATTCCCAGTCGGCAAAGCCCTCGATGAAAAGAAAGCCGATCTGCTTCTGTTTGGGCATGAGCTCGCTCCTCCCTTGCGCGCCGGACCTATTATCTGGGCCTTGGGGCGCCCACATCCAACCGCTGTGTCGAAAAATTCGTCTCAATTGCCGCGGTAGCGACGTTCGGCATACATGTCCGGCCAGCCGATATCCTTGCGAATGTCCGCCGGCAGCGAGTTCATGAACCGCTGGGTGCGGATCTCGTTGCGCATCGTCCGTATCTTGCCGACATAGTGCTGCACGCCGCGCAGAAGGGTGGAACCGTTCATAGCTAGTCTCCTCTCTTTAACTGGAGGCAGTATCGCATACCCCTCCTGACAGCAGTCTGTCAGGAGGGTGGCAGGGCGCGGACGATAGTTGTGATCGCAGTGTACCCCGAGAGAAGACATCGTTTTTTCTGCATCGAGTCGAGGCCATGCAGCACGCTTGCCGGTCGGGATTGTTCACCGAGCGAATATCGATCGAGGGTCCATTGTTCAATCCTGAGCGACGGACTGTCAGGATACGCGGTCTTCAGCGACGTGGCCGAAGTTCTGATATGGAGGGAGAAAATTATTCCCCAAAAACAGGGAGACGACCATGAGCCTGCAACTGACAGGAATCCACCATCTGACGGCAATCACCGCCAATGCGCCTGGAAATCTTCATTTCTACACAAAGGTGCTGGGCTTGCGGCTGGTCAAGAAGACGGTGAACCAGGACGACACCTCGGCTTACCACCTCTTCTATGCCGACGGCGAAGCGACACCGGGCACCGATCTTACCTTCTTCGACTGGCCAGTTGGCCAGGAGCGGCGCGGCACCCATAGCATCGTGCGGACCAGCCTCAGGGTCGGCAGCCAGGAAAGCCTTGCCTGGTGGAAGCAGCACCTGACCAGCGAAAACATCGCGACGAGCGAGATCGTCGACTTCGGCGGCTACCCCAGCCTGGATTTCGAAGATCCCGAGGGCCAGCGTCTGCGCCTCATCAGCGATGGCGGCAAGGGCGACAGCCACCTCTGGGCGCACAGCCCGGTGCCGGCTGAGCATCAGATTCGCGGGCTCGGGCCGATCGTCATCAGCGTTCCCGACATCACCAACACCGAGGCGGTGGTGACGCAAGTGATGAACATGCGCAAGGCCCGCGACTATGCCTCGCCCGAAGGCCAGGTTCACGTCTTCGAAATGGGCGAGGGCGGACCGGCGGCGGAGCTTCATGTCCTGGTGCAGCCCGGACTGGCGCCGGCAAGGCAAGGCGCCGGTGCGGTGCATCACGTCGCCTTCAGGGCGCCGGACCAGGAGACGCTGCATCAATGGACGGCGCGGCTGGCCGAATTCCGGCTGCCATCGAGCGGCGAGGTCGAGCGCTATTACTTCCGTTCGCTCTATTTCCGCGAGCCGAACGGCATCCTGTTCGAGATCGCCACCGATGGGCCGGGGTTCACCGCCGACGAGCCGCTGGAGACGCTGGGTGAAAAGCTGGCCTTGCCGCCGTTCCTCGAACCGAAGCGCGCCTCGATCGAGGCCGGCCTCAAGCCGCTGAAGTAGATCGTTCCTCAGTCAAGGCGGGCGCCGCGTTCCGGCTCGAGATCGCGGCGCCCATTCTTCTCGGGCAACGACGACGTGCTTTGACAGCCGGCCGTGTTGCTGGTCAAAGGCGGCATGTCGAAACTCCTCGCGCTCGTCATTGTTGGCATCATGGTCATCCAGCTGATCAAGCCGCTCGGCTGGCCGGGGCTGAAACGGCGCAGCGACTTCTGGAAGCTGGCGCTGCTGGCGATGGCGGCGATTTCCATAACAGCCGTGCTCGGACACTGGACATAAGCCTGCGCCAACCAAGCCCGGCTCCAGTTCAGCTGGCAAGCACCAGGCCGGTGAGATGCTCAGCCCATGCCCGGTAGCCGGCTTCCGAGGCATGAAATCCGTCGGAGGCAAAACCCTCTTCAGGATTTGTGATCGGCAGGCGCGGCGCCGGCACCGCGCCGCGTTCCAGGCAAAGGCGTTCGCCCATCCGGTTCATCTCGGTGGCGCGGATCTCCAGGATCTTGCCGAGCAACGACGGCATGGCAGGTGCCCGCGTGAACTCCAGCACCGGCGACCACACCACGCGCGCTTCCGGCCATTTGGCGCGCAGCGCATAGAGCAGGCCGCCGAACTCCTTCTTGAAGCGCGGCACCGAGTGAAAATTCTTGGTGTCGTTGGTGCCGATGGCGAGCACGATATGCGTCCACGGATCGGCCGACAGATTGGGCAGGACATGGTCGCGGATCTGGCCCGACGTTGCCGAATTGAAGCCGGCCGCCCGCCAGCGCACGGCGCGGCCGGTGTTCTGCGCAATCAGCACGGCGAGTTGCGCGGCAAGCCCGTTCTCCGAATTGCCGATGCCAACCGAAGCGGCCGAGGAATCCCCCAGCACCAGAAGCGAGATTGGCGGCGCCTTGCCCTGGATATCGTGCATGACCGGACCCTGCGCCGGCAGCATGCGCGTGGTGCGGCGGCGCACCCCGAGGCCTTGCCAGACATAGACCGGGTAGGCGAGCCAGGTGAGAAGGGTGAGAGGGCGCTGCATGCGCACCCTTTAGCGCATGTTGCGCTCGAGGTGAACGGCCGGCTCGCCGACACGTTGATCGCAACAGGTCTCCTGCTCTCCAGACCGGTCGCCATATTCATCATGCAGCCGCACCCAGTCCATCAGGCCATGATAGGGGCCGGTCTCGTTGCGGCCCTTCGGCGTCAGGTCGAGATAATCATACGTGCCGATCAGCGCCTCGCCGCCGCGGGCGCGCGACATGAAGGTGAGAAAGATGTCGCCGTTCTCGTCTCGGTAGAAAACGCTGGTGCCGGGAAGTTCCTTCGACGTCCGGGGAATTGTCTCGAAATTGTAAGTGGTGTCGCCTGCTGCGATCTGCTTGTCGGTGAAGGAGACCTGCATGTCGAAGTTGAAATCCGAGGCATAGGACGACACCCAGTCGAACTTCCAGCCCATGCGCTGCTTGTAGGGCAGCAATTCGGCCAGCGGCGCCCGCGAGATCACGACCAGCGACACGTCGTGATGTCTCAGGTGCTGGTTGGCGCCGTCGATATGGTCGGCAAGGAACGAGCAACCCTCGCAATGATGGTTGCACCCCGGCCCGAACATGAAGTGGTAGACGATCAACTGGCTGTTGCCGGCAAACAAGTCCGCCAGTTTCTTCGGCCCTTGCCCGGTCTCGAAGACATAGTCCTTGCGGATCTTCAGCCAGGGCAGTTCACGCCGTTCGGCGGCAATGCGCTCGCGAAGCTTGGTGAGTTGTTTCTCGCGCGCCAGATGCGCCTTGTGCGCCTGGAACCAGTCTTCGCGCGAAACGACCTTGTTGCGGTTCATGAACCTCTCCCTGTCTGTCATCCCAAGGACGTTCGGGACGGGCGAAATCCGACATCGCCGGTTGTTTGTTTTTGAGCATGATCTTGCGAAACCGGATTCCGGGTTCGGGATCACGCTCCAGCGCCGGAGAGGAAGTAGGGATGCAGGCGCGCCGTCCCAAGCCCAGGCAAGCCACAAACAAAAAACCCGGGCGCAGCGGCCCGGGTTCGAAGGAAGACGGAAAAAGCCCCGATCAGGCGGCCTGTTCCAGGCTCGCCTTCCATTTCCCAAGCGCGGCCAGATGGTTCATGTGGGCACGGTGGGTGAAGGCGGCCTGGCCGGCGGCGACGTTCGAGGCCTTGCCGCTCCACGCTTTCTGTGGCGCGGCCTGCAGGGCGCGGCCATAGGAGAAGGTCAGCTTCCACGGGTGCGGCCCGATGGCGTTGATGGCGTTGAGGTTGGCGGTCGCTTCCTCGTCTTCCTGGCCGCCGGAGAGGAAGGCGATGCCAGGCACCGCTGCCGGCACGGTCTCGCGGAACAGTTTTATCGTCATTTCCGCGACTTCTTCCGGGCTGCTCACCTTGCCCGATTTCCTGCCGGCCAGCACCATGTTGGGCTTCAGGATGGTGCCCTCCAACACGACGCGTGCCGCGTGGAGCTCGTCATAGAGCTTGATCAGCGTCGCCTTCGAAATCGCGTAGCAGGTGTCGATGTCGTGGGCGCCGTCCATCAGCACTTCCGGCTCCACGATCGGCACGATGCCGGCTTCCTGGCAAAGTGCTGCATAGCGGGCGAGTGCATGGGCGTTCGAGCTGATCGAATTGGCCGAGGGCACGCCCTTGCCGGTGTCGATGTCGATCACCGCGCGCCATTTGGCGAAGCGGGCACCGAGCTTGTAGTAGTCGGCAAGGCGCTCGCGCAGGCCGTCGAGGCCCTCAGTGACGGTGTCGCCGGGAAAACCGGCCAGAGGCTTGGCGCCGGCATCGACCTTGATGCCGGGGATCGCGCCGGCCGCCTTGATGATATCGACCAGCGGCGTGCCGTCGGCGGCCTTCTGGCGGATCGTCTCGTCGTAGAGGATGACGCCGGAAATATACCGGGTCATTGCCTCCCTGGCGCGGAACATCATCTCTCGGTAGTCGCGGCGGCTGTCGGCGGTCGATTCGACGCCGATGACGTCGAAGCGCTTCTTGATGGTGCCGGAACTTTCGTCGGCGGCCAGCAGGCCCTTGCCATCGGCCACGATCGCGGCGGCAATGTATTCGAGACGTTCGCTCATTCTGCTTCTCCTGAAACGGTTGTCTTCCGCGCTTAACGGAAGTCTACCGCCAAAGGAATGGCATCGGAAAGCTCGAATCGATTGAAAGTCTTGAGAGCCCTTGCCCGCTCTCTTTGTGTTGATCGAGGCGTTCGGTTCAGCCGCATTTCCGCGGCGCCAGGCGTTTCCGCCTGGCTGAAGAATGCATTAGTGCTTCAGCACGTCGACGCCGGGCAGCGGCTTGCCTTCCATCCATTCCAGGAAAGCGCCGCCGGCGGTCGAGACATAGGTGAAGTCGTCGGCGACGCCGGCACGGTTGAGCGCCGCCACCGTGTCGCCGCCGCCGGCGACCGAGACCAGCTTGCCGGCCTTGGTGCGCGCCGCCGCGTGCTTCGCCGCCGCTACCGTCGCATGGTCGAAGGGCGCGATCTCGAAAGCGCCGAGCGGGCCATTCCAGACCAGCGTTGCGGCGCGGTCGATCCATTCACCAATGGTCGCCACCGTTTTGGCGCCGACATCGAGGATCATGCCGTCGGCCGGCACCTCCGAGATGGCGACGGTCTCGCAGGCCGCACCGGCCTTGAATTCCTTCGCGACGACGCCGTCGACCGGCAGGATGATGGCGCAGCCGGCCTCGGCCGCTTCGATCATGATCTGCTTGGCAGTGCTGGCGAGATCATGCTCGCACAGCGATTTGCCGACATCGGTGCCGCGCGCGGCAAGGAACGTGTTGGCCATGCCCCCACCGATGACCAGCGCGTCGACCTTCTTCACCAGATTCATCAACAGGTCGATCTTGGTCGAGACCTTGGCACCGCCGACAATGGCAACCACCGGACGGACCGGATTTCCGAGACCCCTCTCCAGCGCCTCGAGCTCAGCCTGCATGGTGCGGCCGGCGAAGGCCGGCAACAGACGCGCCAGCCCCTCGGTCGAGGCGTGGGCGCGGTGCGCCGCGGAAAAGGCGTCGTTGACGAAGATGTCGCCGCAGGCGGCGAGCCTTTCGGTGAAAGCCGGATCGTTCTTCTCCTCGGCCTTGTAGAAACGGGTGTTTTCGAGCAGCAGCACGTCGCCCTTGTCCATGGCGGCGATGGCGCTTCCCGCCGTGTCGCCGACGCAATCGCTGGCGAAGCCGACGGGCCGGCCAAGCACATCGGCTGTCGCCCTGGCGATCGGCTCCAGCGAGAATTCGGGCGAGGGGCCATCCTTGGGCCGACCGAAATGGGCGAGCAGGATAACCTTGGCGCCCTTGCCGGACAGTTCGGCGATGGTCGGCGCGATGCGTTCGATGCGGGTGGCGTCGGTGACCTTGCCGTCGGCGACAGGCACGTTGAGGTCGACGCGCACCAGCACGCGCTTGCCGCTGATGTTGCCGATGTCGTCGAGGGTCTTGAAGGCGGCCATGCAGGTTCCTTTCGCAAAAAAATCGGGGGACCATACCCCGCGCCAACGATGATGCAAGGCTTAGGCTGGGTTCGATACGAAATTTTGAAGACGGTACCAGGGCCGTGCCGGCAGCGGGTGAGGGGCAGCGCAGCGATCGCCGTGTCAGCTCTCGGTCGCAGCCTTCTCCGCTGCCGGTTCCGGCGCCGGCTTCTCGTCCGCCCGCGCCTCGGCCAATTGCGTCTCGGTCGGTTTGCGCCAGTTGCGGATAAAGGCAGAGAGCCGGTCGCCGATTTCGCCGGCGCTCAGGAAAACCGGCACCCGCGCCACCGGTGCGGTCGGCTCGAAGGAAAGGCCGAGGCCCATGATCTTGCCCTTGTCGTCAACGTCGCGGACGATCAGCTCGATCGGACCGAGCAGCACGCGGTCGGCATATTCGGCATGGCCGCCGAGCCGCGCGGTGACCAGCGCGCCGACGGTGAGCTTTTGCTCCGCTTCGGTCAGACCGGGCGCATAGGCGGCCTCCAGTTCGGCGGCGGAGCGCGCCGGGTCCACGGCGAAGGCGCCGAAGAAATCCGCATCCTCGGGATCGACAACGGCGCGGCTGGCGAACAGCTTGTCGAGCAGGCGCGGATAGCGATCCGGCACGAAGATATAGACCTGGTCGCCGGCGGCGAGCCTGCCCATGTCCTGGAAGCGCATCGAGCGCCCGTCGCGCAGCACCAGCGAGGGCCGCGCCCAGCGCGGAATGCGCTCGCCGCGCGCCACGGGACTGCCGTGTGCCACGCGATAGGCAAGAAGCTCGTGATGGGCCGAGCCCGGCAGTTCCAGCTCGACCTTGTCCAGCGGGCCGAGCCGCGCCGGCACGATCAGGCCGAGACGGCGCGCCAGCGGCCCGACCGTCCAGCCCTGGATGACCAGCGACACCAGCACGATGATGAAGGCAGTGTTGAAGATGACACGACCGTTTTCCAACCCGCCGAGCAGCGGGGTGATGGCGAGCAGGATCGACACCGCGCCACGCAGGCCGACCCAGGAGACGAAGGCGACTTCGGGGCGCGGCAAGCGGAACGGGATCAGGCAGAGCCAGACAGCGATCGGGCGGGCGACAAACATCAGGAACAGGCCGAGCGCTATCGCCGGCACCATGATCGCCGGAAATTGCGACGGCGTCGCGAACAGGCCGAGGATCAGGAACATGATGATCTGCGCCAGCCACGACATACCGTCCTGGAAGCGTTTCAGAATGGTGACGGCGCGGATGTCGGAATTACCGGCGATCAGGCCGGCAATATAGACCGCCAGGAAGCCCGAGCCGCCGATGGCGCCGGCGGCGGCAAAGATCATCAGCGACAGGGTCAGCACGAAGATCGGCAGCAAGCCGTGATCGAGATTGAGCCGGTCGACGAGGCGCACGATGGCAAGGCCGCCAAGCGCGCCGACGACGGCGCCGAGGCCCATGTTGAGCAGGAAGCCTAAGACCAGGCTGGTGACCAGCACATTGGCCTCGGGGTTGGCGTGGGCGGCGATGATTTCGACCAGCGTGATGGTGAGGAAGATGGCGATCGGGTCGTTGGTGCCGGATTCCACCTCGAGCGTGGAACGCACGCGCTCGCGCAGATTGATCTCGCCGGCGCGCAGCAGGAAGAACACCGCCGCGGCATCGGTGGAGGCGACGGCGGCGCCGAGCAGGAAAGATTCGAGCCAGGTGAGGTCGAGCAGGTAGTGGGCGGCGGCGCCAAACAGGCCGGTGGTGAGAAGCACGCCGAAGGTCGCCAGCGACAGCGCCGGTCCCGCCGCCTGCCGCAAGGCGTTGAGCGGGGTGCCGAAACCGGAATCGAACAGGATGACGGCCAGCGCCAGTGAGCCGGCAAAATAGGCGATGCGGGCGTTGTCGAACTCGATGCCGAGGCCGTCGGTGCCGGTGGCCAGTCCGATGCAGAGAAAGAGAAGCAGAAGCGGGGCGCCGAAGCGGAAGGCGATCAGGCTCGAAAACGCGGCGGCGACGACAAGTGCTGTGCCGACCAGCGTGACGAGATAGATCGCATGCTCCATCCTGAAATCAGCCCCTCAAATTCGTCTGTCTCCTGGTTTACGGCAGAGTGGGGCGAAGACGTGACCAGTGCAAGGCGGCGGGGTGGTTTTTTGCCCTATGCCGCTGATTTTCGAACGCTTTGGCGCTCAGGGCACGATTTGAGAAGGCGCACGGCGCTCGCATGAAAAACGCCCGGACAAGCCGGGCGTTTCAGGTCTCGAAGGAAGGCGTTGCGATCAGGCGATGGTCTTGCTGAAGGCGACCGCCGTGTCGGCCATGCGGTTGGAGAAGCCCCATTCATTGTCGTACCAGGACAGCACCGAAACGAAGTTGCCGTCCATGACCTTGGTCTGGTCGAGCGCCATGATCGAGGAGCGCGGATCGTGGTTGAAGTCGATCGAGACGTTCGGGTGATGGGTGACGCCGAGAATGCCCTTCAGCTTGCCGTTGGACGCAGCGATGACCGCATCGTTGATCTCCTGGACGGTGGTCGGCCGCTTGGCGATGAACTTGAAATCGACGACCGAGACGTTCGGGGTCGGCACGCGGATCGAGATGCCGTCGAGCTTGCCCTTGAGGTCGGGCAGGACGAGGCCGATCGCCTTGGCGGCACCGGTCGAGGTCGGGATCTGCGACAAGGCGGCGGCGCGGGCGCGGTAGAGATCCTTGTGCATGGTGTCCAGCGTCGGCTGGTCGCCGGTATAGGAATGGATCGTCGTCATCATGCCCTTTTCGATGCCGACCGTCTCGTGCAGCACGGCGGCCAGCGGCGCCAGGCAGTTGGTGGTGCACGACGCGTTCGAGATGACGATGTGGTCCTTGGTCAGCTTGTCGTGGTTGATGCCGTAGACGACGGTGAGGTCGGCGCCTTCGGCCGGCGCCGAGACCAGCACGCGCTTGGCGCCGGCGGTCAGGTGCGCAGCGGCCTTGTCACGGGCGGTGAAGATGCCGGTGCATTCGAGCGCGATGTCGACGCCGAGTTCCTTCCACGGCAGTTGCGTCGGATCCTTGATCGCGGTGACCTTGAACTTTTCCTTGCCGACGGTGATCTGGTCGCCGGAGACCGAAACCTCGTGCGGGAAGCGGCCATGCACGCTGTCGAAGCGCAGGAGATGGGCATTGGTCTCGATCGGGCCGAGATCGTTGACGGCGACGACGTCGATGTCCTTGCGGCCTGATTCATGGATGGCGCGCAGGATGTTACGGCCGATGCGGCCGAATCCGTTGATGGCAACTCTGACGGTCATTTTTCTCTCCCGGGGAGCTGGAGGGCAGACGATGGGTCCGCAGCTTCATAGCGGCGGAAGCGGAAAGAATCCAGCCGCAGCGACATGGATTTAAATCGATTAGGTTGGGCCAGTCCGGCGAAATCGCTTTGTGCGGTTTCGCCGGGGCATTTTTTGCTTCAGCCTGTCGTTGTCCAAAACCGAGATACGCTTTTGGGCGACATGCAAGACCTTACTTGCCGTGCAAGCGGGCTTCCGCTGCCTTGGCGGCAGCATCGGCGGTGATGCCGAAATGCGGATAGAGCTGTTCGATGGTGCCGCTGGCGCCGAAGCCGGTCATGCCGATGAAGATGCCGTCGGAGCCGATGAGATGATCCCAGCCCTGGCGGATGCCGGCTTCGATCGCCATCTTGATTGGCGCGTTGCCGATCGTCTTCTTGCGGTAGTCGTCGCTCTGCTTGTCGAACAATTCGAAGCAAGGCATCGACACGACGCGGGTCGGATGACCATGCTTTTCCAGCAACTCGCGGGCGGCAAGCGCAATCTCGACCTCGGAGCCGCTGGCGAAGATCGTCACTGCGGCCTCCCCGCTGGCTGCGGCCAGTTCGTAGCCGCCCTGGCTACTCAGGTTCTTGGCCGAGAATTCGGTGCGCACCGTCGGCAGGTTCTGGCGGGTCAGCGCCAAAGTCGAAGGCGTCTTTTCCGACTCGAGAGCGATCTGCCAGCATTCGGCGGTTTCCACCGCATCGGCCGGACGGAAGACATTGTGGTTGGGAATGGCGCGCAGTGCCGCCAGATGCTCGACCGGCTGGTGGGTCGGGCCGTCTTCGCCCAGGCCGATGGAATCATGGGTCATGACGAAGATCGAACGGATGCCCATCAGCGAGGCCAGCCGCATCGACGGACGGGCATAGTCGGAGAAGCACATGAAGGTGCCGCCATAGGCGATCAGGCCGCCATGCAGCGTCAGCCCATTGAGTGCGGCGGCCATGCCATGCTCGCGAATGCCATAGTGGACGTAGCGCTGGCCATAATCGTCCGGCGTGATGTTCTTGGTCTGGCTGGTCTTGGTGTTGTTGGAGCCGGTCAGGTCGGCGGAGCCGCCGATGGTCTCAGGCACGGCGCCGTTGATGACTTCCAGCGCCATCTCGGACGATTTGCGGGTGGCGACCTTCGGCTTGTCGACCGAGAGCTTCTTCTTGTAGTCGGCAATGACGGCGTCGAAGTTGGACGGCAGCTTGCCGGCGATGCGGCGTTCGAACTCAGCCTTCAGCTTCGCTTCGGCTTTGGCGAGGCGGCCTTCCCAGTCGGTGCGTGCGTTGACGCCGGCCTTGCCGGCGGTGCGCCATGCGTCGAGGATGTCGGCCGGAATCTCGAAGGGCGGCGAATCCCAGTTGAAGAACTTCCGTGCGCCGGCAATCTCGTCGGCGCCGAGCGGCGAGCCGTGTGCCTTGTTGGTGCCGGCCTTGGTCGGCGCGCCGAAGCCGATGGTCGTCTTGCAGGCGATCATCGTCGGCTTGTCGGAATGGCGGGCGGCTTCGATGGCATAGGCGATCGCTTCCGGATCCGTGCCGTCGATGTGGCTGGCGTTCCAGCCGGACGCCTGGAAGCGGGCGACCTGGTCGGTGTTGTCGGCGAGCGACACCGGGCCATCGATCGAGATGTTGTTGTTGTCCCAGAAGACGATCAGCTTATTGAGCTTGAGGTGCCCGGCAAGCGCGATGGCCTCCTGGCTGACGCCTTCCATCAGGCAGCCGTCGCCGGCCAGCACATAGGTGTAGTGATTGACGAGGTCGTTGCCGAAGGCGGCGTTCATGATGCGCTCGCCGAGCGCGAAGCCGACCGAATTGGCGAGACCCTGGCCGAGCGGGCCGGTCGTCGTCTCGATGCCGGTGGCGTGACCATATTCAGGGTGGCCGGCGGTCTTCGAGCCCAACTGGCGGAAATGCTTGATCTGGTCGATGGTCATGTCTTCATAGCCGGTCAGATGCAGCAGCGAATAGAGCAGCATCGAGCCGTGACCGGCCGAGAGGATGAAGCGGTCGCGATCGGGCCAGTGCGGGGCCTTGGGATCATATTTCAGGAAGCGTGTGAACAGCACCGTGGCGATGTCGGCGCAGCCCATGGGCAGGCCGGGATGGCCGGACTGAGCCTTCTCGACGGCGTCCATGGAGAGAAAACGGATCGCATTGGCCATCCGGTCATGTTGTTCACGCGACGTCATGGTTCCTCCAGAAATGGGGGTTTGGGGGCTGGGGAGAGCCCTGGAAAAGGGTGCGCGACACATAGCAGGCGCGGGCTTTTAGTCAACAAATCGGTGCGTATTTGCCGGTCTTATGATGCCGATGGCGGGCCTACATTAGCGTTAGCAGGGGACAGTCGCGAGAGCTTTGTTGACGTTGCCTTCACCCGGTGCCTAATGTTTCGCGGATAACGCGTTCTGAACGCGAACGATTCGGTGATGGGCAGGGCACAGGACGAAGGCCATGACCGGGGAAACCACGCTCAAGGAAGTCATCTCCAGGCTGGGTAAGGCCATCGAGGGGCTGGAAAATGCCGTCGCGGCCAAGCTCGAGCATGAACGCGATTACTCGGAAGCCGAGGCCGAGGTGCAGCGGATGAATGCCGACAGATCCCGGCTGGCGCAAGAACTCGACAATTCCGAAGCGCGCGCCGAAAGGCTGGAAGACGCCAACAAGGAAGTGTCGCGACGGCTGGTGACCGCCATGGAAACCATCCGCGCTGTGTTGGACAGATAGGGCTGGATAGGTAGGCTCATGGCACAGGTCACGGTTTCCATCGATGGCAAGCAGTATCGGATGGCCTGCGACGAAGGCCAGGAAGAGCATCTGATCGATCTTGCGGAACGCTTCGACCGCTATGTCTTGCATCTGAAGGACTCATTTGGCGAGATCGGCGACCAGCGGCTGACCGTCATGGCCGGCATCATGGTGATGGACGAGCTCTCGGAGTTGCAGAAGCGCGTCAAGGGCATGGAAAGCGAAGTGCTGACCTTGCGCAAGACGCGCGACGATGCGCTGACCAAGGCCGACAAGAACGACAGCGTGCTGACCAACGCGCTTGGTGCACTGGCGCAGCGCATGGAAGATCTGACGGAGACGCTGGCGGTCAACAAGGCCTGAGGCGCACGGAGCCTTCCTGTCCACATGGCTCGCATGCGCTGGCGTTGCCGCCAGCGGCACAAAAATACTCGTTCTGCCGCCGACAAGAGTTTCATATTATCTCGCGGCCGCGATTTTTGCGCTAAGATGCAGCAATGCCGGAGCGTGGGGACGCCTTAATGGCGGCATGGTTTGCCGCCCGTAGCCCTCTCTGCTGGCAGGATTTGTTTCAGGGGAGATGTGCCATGAGCCTTCGTATCAACGACATCGCGCCGGACTTCACCGCCGAGACCACGCAAGGGACGATCAAGTTCCATGAATGGATCGGTGACGGCTGGGCGATCCTGTTCAGCCACCCGAAGAATTTCACCCCGGTCTGCACGACCGAGCTTGGCACGATGGCCGGGCTGGAGGGCGAGTTCAAGAAGCGCAATGTCAAGATCATCGGCATTTCGGTCGATCCGGTCGAAAGCCACGGCAAATGGCAGGACGACATCAAGACGGCGACCGGCCATTCGGTGAAGTATCCGCTGATCGGCGACAGGGACCTCAAGGTCGCCAAGCTTTACGACATGCTGCCGGGCGGCGCCGGCGAGACGTCGGAGGGCCGCACGCCCGCCGACAACGCCACGGTGCGCTCGGTCTATGTCATCGGGCCGGACAAGAAGATCAAGCTGGTGCTCACCTATCCGATGACCACGGGCCGTAACTTCGACGAGATCCTGCGCGCGGTCGATTCCATGCAGCTGACCGCCAAACACCAGGTGGCGACGCCGGCGAACTGGAAGCAGGGCGAGGATGTCATCATCACCGCCGCCGTCTCCAACGAGGATGCAATCAAGCGTTTCGGCGCCTACGAGACCATCCTGCCCTATCTCAGGAAGACCAAGCAGCCATCCGCCTGACCACTTCGGAACAGTTTTTGGCTTTCTCGCCGCAGCGAGCGAAATGATACTTGACTGGGTCCAGCGAGGGGGCAACCATGCTCCCCTTGGGTGCCGGCAGAGAAAATCATTCCTGCCGACCAAAGCGCGTCGCTTCTGAATGAACTCAGACGACGCGTCTTAGGTCTTTGTTTTTGTGCATGTCGTTCTCCCAAAGCCGGGGCCACTTTTGGGCGACATGCAGCAAGGGTTGGGGGAGCTGAAATTGGACCTAGCTTTGGCCAGGCCGCAGGTCAGCGGCTTCTATGACAAACCGACCGGGGCCATCCAATATGTCGTCGCCGACCCGGCGACGAAACGATGCGCCATCATCGATCCGATCCTCGACTTCGACGAGAGGTCCGGCGCCACGGCGACGAAGAGCGCCGATGCCCTGCTCGACTTCGTCAGCGAGCAGGGGCTCGGCGTCGAGTGGATCCTCGATACCCATCCGCATGCCGACCATTTCTCGGCGGCACACTATCTGAAGCAGAAGACAGGCGCGCCTACGGCGATCGGCGAGAGGGTCGTCGACGTCCAGAAACTGTGGAAGGCGATCTACAACTGGCCGGCTTTTCCCGCCGACGGTTCGCAATGGGACAAGCTTTTCGGGGAAGGCGAAACCTTCCGGATCGGCACCCTTCCGGTCACGGTGCTGTTCTCACCCGGGCACACGCTGGCCTCGATCACCTATGTGATCGGCGATGCCGCCTTCGTCCACGATACGCTGTTCGTGCCCGACAGCGGCACCGCGAGGGCGGACTTTCCCGGCGGCAGTGCAGCGCGGCTGTGGCACTCGATCCAGGACATCCTGGCGTTGCCGGACGAGACGCGCGTTTTCGTCGGCCATGACTATCAGCCCGGCGGACGAGAGCCGTTATGGGAAAGCACGGTCGCGATGCAGAAGGCCAGCAATATCCATCTTGTTGCCGCGCGCACCGAGGCTGATTTCGTCGCCCTGCGTGAAACCCGCGACAGGACACTGCCGATGCCGAGGCTGATCCTGCATGCGCTGCAGGTCAACATGAATGGCGGACGGCTTCCTGACCCGGAAGCCAATGGCCGGCGTTATCTGAAATTTCCGCTGGACTCACTTTGACCTGACGGCGCCAGAGCGGTTCACCGTTTAACAGAAACGCCGAACCGCTCTATCTCTTTGATTTGACGCAATTCCCTGAGGGAAAGCGCTACGCGCTTTTCCCGGGAAAACCGCTTCACACTTTTCCTGGAATTGCTCTAGACAGCGCTACAAAAAAGGCGGCGTCAGTTTCCTGACGCCGCCTTTGTATTTTTGTTGCCAAGCTAGCCTTAAGCCGCCGGCTGCGCCTCGATGGTGCGCAGCGCCTGGGTCTGGCGCTTGGCGGCGGCCTTGACCGCGTCCTGCACCTTCTCGAAGGCGCGCACCTCGATCTGGCGCACGCGCTCGCGGCTGATGTCGAACTCGGCCGACAGCTCTTCCAGGGTCAGCGGCTCCTCGGCGAGGCGACGAGCCTCGAAGATGCGCCGCTCGCGCTCGTTGAGCACGGCAAGAGCGCCCGACAGCATGCCGCGCCGGTTTTCCAGCTCGTCCTGCTCGATCAGCATCTCTTCCTGGCTTTCATGGTCGTCGACCAGCCAGTCCTGCCATTCGCCGGATTCGCCTTCGCTCGCCCGGATCGGGGCGTTGAGCGAGGCGTCGCCCGACAGGCGGCGGTTCATCGACACCACTTCGGCTTCGGAAACGTTCAGCCTTGTGGCGATCTCGGCGATCTGGTCAGGCTTGAGGTCGCCGTCATCCAGCGCCTGGATCTTGCCCTTCACCTTGCGCAGGTTGAAGAACAGGCGCTTCTGGTTGGCGGTCGTGCCCATCTTGACCAGGCTCCACGAGCGCAGGATGTACTCCTGGATCGAGGCCTTGATCCACCACATGGCATAAGTCGCGAGGCGGAAGCCGCGCTCCGGTTCGAATTTCTTGACGGCCTGCATCAGGCCGACATTGCCTTCCGAGATCACCTCGCCGATCGGCAGGCCGTAGCCGCGATAGCCCATGGCGATCTTGGCGACGAGCCGAAGGTGGCTGGTGACGAGCTTGTGTGCGGCCGTGGTGTCCTCATGCTCGGCATAACGCTTGGCGAGCATGTACTCTTCCTGCGGCTGCAGCATGGGAAAGCGGCGGATTTCTTCCAGGTAGCGGCTGAGGCCGCCTTCGCCGGAAACAATACTGGGTAGTGACTGGGCCATGATAGCGCCCCCTCTCTATTGGAGTGATGCCCCCGAAACGCGGCGGGCATGTGACGCGAGCACCAAAAGGCTCGCCCGCGACATCAGATATATACAGGAACAAAACCAGAAAAGACAGGCGTTTGTTCAACACGAAACAGTGTGTCACGCTGAAGTGAACAATGCCAGTCAGGTTTTTTGATGGCTAGCTTGAAGCTTGTTGGTGACCGATTCAGAGCTTGCGGAAACCGCCGACGAGTTCCTCCATGTCCCTCGGTATCGGCGCCTCGAACCTCATCGTTAAATGGGTAGTCGGGTGGCGAAATGCAAGCAGCCAGGCATGCAAAGCTTGCCGGGAAAATGCCTTGACCTGGCTTTTCAGCGGTTCGGGCAGCCGGTTGGCTTTGGTGCAGAAGGCCTGGCCATAGTCGGGGTCGCCGATCACCGGATGGCCGATATGCGCCATGTGGACGCGGATCTGGTGGGTGCGGCCGGTCTCGAGCCGGCATTCGACCAGGCTGGCCGTGGCGAATTCCTGCTGATCGACGCCGAAGCGCTCCCGCACGGTAAAGTGGGTGACGGCGTGGCGGGCGTCGTCGCGTCCTTCCGGCACCACGGCGCGGCGCACGCGGTCGGCGGCGCGGCCGAGCGGCGCGTCGACCGTGCCCGTCGGCCGCTGCGGTATGCCCCAGACCAAAGCCAGATAGGCGCGTTCGAGATCGCCGGTCAGGCCGTGATCGGCGAAGGCTTCGGACAGCGACTTGTGGGCGCGATCGGTCTTGGCGACCACCATGACGCCGCTGGTCTCCTTGTCGAGGCGGTGAACGATGCCCGGACGGCGCACGCCGCCGATGCCGGAAAGGCTGTCGCCGCAATGATGGATCAGCGCGTTGACCAGCGTGCCGGTCCAATTGCCGGCGCCGGGATGCACGACAAGGCCAGCCGGCTTGTTGATGACGATCAGTTCGTCGTCCTCATAGAGCACATCGAGCGCGATGTTCTCGCCCTGTGGCTCCGCTGGTTCCGGCTCCGGCATGGCGACCGAGACGCTTTCGCCCGGCGTCATCTTGCGTTTGGTCTCGTCGACCGGCTTGCCGTCAATCGAAACCGCGCCCTGCCTGATCAGCATCTGCACGCGGCTGCGCGACATGTCCGGGCCGAGGCTAGCAGCCAGCCATTGGTCAAGGCGCTGACCGGCCGCATCCGCGCCCGCGACCAGCACGGTGGGCGCCGCCGCTATGAATTGGTCCTCTATCAATTCAGGGGCCTCTTCGCTATGAGCGCTCATTGAAGAACCGTTCCGGACTATTTGCCATGGCCAGCCCAATTGCCGAGGAAGATCAGGAGAAACCGCTCGACCCCGAGGTCGAAATGGTGCGCAGGAAACTCGTCCGCTTCGTCGGGATCAATCTCGGCCTGCTGTTCCTTGCCCTTATGGTGGTTATCGGCGCCCTTGTCTACAAAGCGCGCAACGCACCGCCGGCGAACCCGCCGCTGGCCGGCGACATCCAGATGCCGGCCGGCGAGCCGGTCAGCGGCGACATCGTGCTGCCGGTCGGGGCCAAGGTGATCAGCCAGTCGCTGTCCGGCAACCGCGTCTCCATCGACGCCGAGCTTGGCGACGGCAGCCGCACGATCTTCGTCTACGACATGACAGAGCGCCGTGTGATCGGCCGTTTTGCAATTCGCAACAAATGAGCGGGCCGCGACAAAAGAGCGGTCGGCAACAATGAGCAAGGCTTAAGGGATGACCGGGTTCGCCGAGCATCGTCGCGTCGCGACCGTCGCCCTGGTCGTCGCCAACTATAACGAGGCGATTGCCTGGTATGTCGAGCGGCTGGGTTTCCTGCTGGTCGAGGATGTCGATCTCGGTGGCGGCAAGCGCTGGGTCACGGTGGCGCCGGCTGACGGGCACGGCGCGAAGCTGTTGCTGGCCGAGGCTTCCGACGAGGCACAAGAGAAAAGCATCGGCAACCAGACCGGCGGGCGTGTCTTCCTGTTCCTCGAAACCGACGACTTTGCCCGCGACCATGCGGCGATGCTGGAGAAGGGCGTCGAATTCCTTGAGGCGCCGCGCTTCGAGCCCTATGGCACGGTGGCGGTTTTCGCCGATCTGCATGGCAATCTCTGGGATCTGATCGAGCCGAAACGGTAGGCTCGCGGCCGGCTTTTCCTCGATACGACAAAGCCCGCGAACCCCAGTTGCTTTTTCCCAGCCGTCAGCCTATATCGCCGGTTCTTGAACGCGCCCATCGTCTAGCGGTCAGGACACCGCCCTCTCACGGCGGGAACAGGGGTTCGATTCCCCTTGGGCGTACCAAGTAAATTATCGAAATTGTTGCATGTTTTCCGAACGGTCACGAACCGTTTCGATGAAACAAATATCCCATCAAATATAAGTCCGTACCATCGCCGAATTTTCACTGGAATCGTACCGACTTAACCTCCTATGATACCCTGACCTTGATGTTTGCTGCAGGAGGGAGCTGTGACCAAAGAGTGTGATGACACGTTTGTGGTCATCGATACAATTCGCAACGACGTTAGCTCGAAAACAAGAGGAGTAGACGCATTCTCTCTTGCGTGGATCAGGGCGGAGCGACAAATCCGGCGGTTGCTAACCAGCTTGGTGTTTCAGTCCTCAAGCTTTGATCAAGCGGATGTCCCACAATTGATGGAAGCTCTCGCCAAGAGCAGGCCGTATATCTATTTTAGGCACTTCAAAGCCTCATTCCAAGAGCTCGTTGCAGTTCAAATTGCAAATTTAGTCACCGACTATGCGCGGCTAGATGGAAGAATGGATGAAGCTTGGAAATACAGACAGAAGATATTTCACGGACAGCTGACGAATGACCGACTTACAACCGGCGACCTTCTGGCTCTAGAGGACGATATACGAATTTGGTGTAAAAATTTGGCAGATGGCGCTCAGGCCCGATTTGGGTATGACGGCTTTTCTGGTAAATCGTCCTTCGAGAAAAGAGGCCGCGCTGATATAGTTGCGTTGGTAGATGCGAAAATCAAGAGCGTGGCCGAATACCAAGCCTTTCTAAAGGCGCTTGCAAGGGCCTAGGGTCTGTGTCGCTTGCCCCCCAAGGCGTTGGGGTGTGTCGGATCGTCCGCGCTCGTTCTGCGCAGCCGGTTTAGACTGACCTTGCCATCGATCGATTTCTCATTGATTAAAATAATTGCGGATACAGCGCGTAGAATATTGTAATGTTCTGCGACTCCATCGAGAATTAAAGCATGCGCGTATCAAAATATTTTAAGCTCGGCAGAACCCAGCCAACTTTGTCTTTTGTTGACGTTGATATTGAAGCGGACGTCCGGCTTTTCGTAAGCCCAAGAGCCATCAGGCTTTTGACCACCGAGTGGGGAGACGAATGTGTTTCTTTGGTTCAGAGTTTTTTCTCAAAGGTCCTATCCCTAATTAGGGCTGGCCAACATGTTGAAGCTGTCAGCTTGTTGGAGATGCTTCGTGAGCCAAATGAAACGCATCTTGGGCTATCTAAAGGGCCTTCTCGGGGGCGGGTTTTGGGCTCGGGCTCGGCAGAAAACGTTTGGGACGCTCTGTCGAAAAGCAAGGCCGCTCGATCTGGACTGTTGACGGATCTCGAAGATACCGTGCTGATGATTGAAGGGATTTCGGTCGATATCGTTTCCGATGTCGTGACCAATATCATCCGAGGACCGTTGATTGCTTACACTCAAGAGGCGTGCAAGCAGTATGGCATACCATTGACCCCAAATGTCGTCTCGGGTCCGCTGTGGAACCCGATAACAGGCAAATGGGCAAGCGATTTTGTCGAATTGCCTATGGCGAAGGGTGATAAGCTACTGTTGGTGCCCAAAATCATAGTTCGACAAGATATGGACTACGATGTTGATAAATATTATCGGCATTATATATTGGAGCACTTGCGGCAGGTGGAGCTGAAAGCCAACTCCAACCTGGTTTACGTTTTAAAATCTAAAAAGAACAAAGGGAAAAGGAAGGTATACCAGAAAGACCTAAAAAAGAAATATGGCGTTGGTAAACCAACAGTTATTGAACAAACTTTAGAGAACCCACATCTTCTCCAAGACTATAAGAACGACAATCTTTTTCCAAGCAATCCATTAACGCACAGGCAGATATCAGAGGCTGAGGAATCGCCGCTGCCAAATTGGAGTTTATTGCTGAGGGATGTAACTTCCGTTCTTCCCGGAAAGGAAGGCGCGTACAAATATGAGTCTGCCGTCGAAGCGCTACTCTCGGCGATGATGTATCCCGTTTTGGCCCATCCACGTGTGCAGACTGAACTTCACGATGGGAGAAAGAGGATAGATATAACCTACACGAATATGGCGTCACAAGGCTTCTTCAAGTGGCTCTCCGCTCATTACCCCGCGGCTCACGTATTTTTTGAATGCAAAAATTATGGAAAGGACTTGGCCAATCCTGAACTTGATCAGATAGCAGGTCGGTTCTCGCCCAGCAGGGGTCAATTTGGAATTATTGTGTGTAGAGAATTTCACGACAAGGCTAAGTTTTCCCAGCGCTGCAAGGATACGGCTCAGGATGGAAGAGGCTATATATTAGCTTTGGATGACGCAGACCTTGCGGAACTGGTAGCCGATATTCAAGGCAATCTAGACTTCTTCGAATTGACGATGTTGAAGGACAGATTTGACGAATTAATAATGTGATTTTTTAAGACGCGGCCCCCCTAGCACGTGACCTAGCTTGGCCCCGCCTTTGGCGCGCGTCGTTTCCCTGTTCTCCGTCGCGCCGTCTCCACCATCGTCCGCCCTTGGCTGCTCTCGTCGCTTCTGGCGCAGCGGGGCCGATTGCATTAGCATTGCGGCTTGGATCCTGAGGCACGGCTCGAGCGGCGCGCAGAACGCCGGGGATCCAGACTGGCAGTTGATGCCACGCGGGGAGGAAGGCTAATGCAGAAACTGCAATCGCAGGGCGTGCATCACATCACGCTGGTCGGCGCCGGGCGCCAGACCTCGATCGATTTTTGGGAAGGCGTGCTCGGCATGCCGTTCATTTTCGAGCAACCCAACCTCGACAAGGCAAAAGAGAGCCACCTCTATTTCGATCCGGGCGACGGCCGGCTGATCACCATCTTCACCGATGAGACCCGCACGCCCGAGAAGCGACGCACGCCGACCGATCCAGGTTGCGTCCACCACATCGCCTTTTCGGTGTCGCGCGTTACCTTCCTGCAGGCGGTTGGCCGGCTCGACGAGCGCGGCATCAAGCACAGCGGCGTCAAGGATCGCGGCTTCATGGATTCGATTTATTTCGAGGATCCGCTCGGCCTGCTGATCGAACTTGCCTCCTACCGCTTCGAACCGCCGGCGGGTTTCACCCATGCCGATGTGTTGATGGAAGCGCATAGGCTGCGTGTCGCGCGCGGCGACTACAACATTGCGGAAGTGCATCTCGCCGATGCGATCCAGGCGCTCGTCGAGCGTTCCCGCGCAACCTTGTCGGACGACCGGGCACCGAAGAACCCATACTGAACAAGCCAGAGGGAGGAACAAATGGCCAAGACAGCTACGAAGAGCGCGAAAAAACCGGCGGCCAAGGTGGCCGCAAAACCGGTGGCGAAAGCGGCGGCAAAACCAGCGGTGAAGGCTGCTGCCAAGCCCGCCGCGAAGGCCAAGGCGAAGCCGGCTAAGAAACCTGCCGTGAAGCTGAGCATGCTGAAGCCCAGCGTCAACAACATGACCGTTCGGGTGTTCGCGCGCGCGGCCGGGCTGGGCGCCGACGAGACCGATGCGTGGGGCCACACCCGCTCGCCCGAATTCACGGCGCGAAACCCCTCGCATTTGACGCCGATGATCGAGGACAAAGGCCTTCCCAGGGGCGTGTTGTGGGAAAGCTGCGCCATCATGCAGTATCTGGCGAACAAGCACGGGCTGGAGAAATTCTATCCCAAGGCGCCGGCCAAGCGGGCTATGATCGATAGTGCCATGTTCTATCTGGTCGGTACGCTCTACCCCTATGTGGCGCGCGCCACCTATCCGTTCCTTGGCTTCCCGCAATATGCCGGCGAGGTCGGCCATAGCGACGCGCACCCCGACAAGAAGTCCGAAGCCCAGAAGGCCGCGATGGCCGCGATTGCCGAGCCGCTGGAGGTCTTCCACAGTTTCTTCAGGGACGGCAAGCCGTTCATCGGCGGCAAGAACCCGTCGATCGCCGACATCCGCCTGGCGGCGACGCTCGAGTTCCTGGCGGTCGTCGATTATCCTCTGCCCAAATGGGCCAAGGAGTATATGGCGGCGATCGAGAAGAAGCTCGGCAAGGCGTACGCCGAGCCTGCCGGCGACGTGCGCGGCTACATCGCCTATGTGAGATCGCAAGCCAAGGCCTGAGGTTAAAGGGTCCCAGGTTAAGGATTCGTTAACCAAAGCCCTGTCTACTGCCGATAATTCACCCCGCGACCACGGATGTACTGGCGCCGAGGTGGAAGGAAAGGTCGGCGCAATGCCGGCCTTTTTGCTTTCGCTCACTGTCGACGTGACGTCCTATCTTCTTGTTTTAACGCAATTCCAGACGGAAAACTCGTTTCACACCTTTCCTGGAATTGCTCCGGTGTCGCATTTTCGGCGTCAACTTTTTGCCCAGAGATATTGTCATTGCCGGCATTGGCCTTACCATCCATTTCGGCAGTCGGCATGGACTGCCGGTCAGGAGTGAGACGAGGGCTGGCGATGAAAAGCGTTGCGAGGCAGGCTGTGGTTGCGGGGATGATGCTGGCAGGCGCCGTTCATCCTTCAAATGCCGCTGAACTCAACACCATGAGCGATGTCGGGGCTGCGATCCAGGCATGCTGGACGCCGCCGGCGGATGCCGGAATTGCCAGCGTTACCTTGAGCTTCAGCTTCAAGCGGGACGGCACGCTGATCGGCCCCCCGAGGCCGACAGCCATCCATGTGAACGGCGACGCCAAGGCGAAAAAATTTTTTGTCGACGCGGCGACGACGGCCTTGCAGAATTGCCTGCCCCTGACCTTCTCGTCGAAGTTGGCCCAAGGCGTCGCCGGCAACGTGTTCACGTTGCAATTCACGTCTCCCAAGTAAGGCGACAGGGAAGCCGGAACCGCCTTGCCACGGCGGTGCACTCAGCTCTTGGCGTATGCTGGTTCAGTGGTGACTGCGCCTCGCCTCGGCATGCCGGGCAAGGTCAGGCGTCTCGAAGACATAATCGTTCCAGGCCGATTCCGGAACCTGGCCGGCCAGATAACATTCCAGCAACAGGCTTTGCTCGGCATTGAGGGGCCTTGGTGCACGCTCGTGATCCAGCCCCAGCGAGTGAAACAGGTTCCTTGTCAGGTCCGAAACCGTGAAGTGGATCGACATCTGCGTTCTCCTCTCTCCTGGCCCATTCAACGCTGAAGCCCAGGCAAAGGTTTCAAGCTCAAACACAAATAAAGGATGGTCTGGAACACAAGGACAGTTGGAACAGAGGGACGCTCACGGCGTTGTGATAGACATCAGCCAGGAGAAACGCCATGGCAACGTTCAGGGAAATGAGGGTGCTGGAGATCGTCGAAGACGGCTCCCTGACCACCGAACAGAAAATCGCTGAACTGCGCGAGATCGAATCCGAGGCTCGTGGGCTGCAGCGGGCTGCGTCGGAGAGCCCGATGGGCGACGATGATGGCTGGCAGGACGATTTGCGTCAGGTACGTCTCGCACTCGACAAGCTCGGTGCGAGAGAACCCAAAAAGGGCGCTGCCTCGCTCTGAACGCAGAGCTTGATGACAGGCATTTGCCAATCGATCGCTATTCGCAGACCATGCGAGCTCTCTTGCCGGGCTCGGTGACGTTTCTGCACGTCAGCAGCTTCGCCGGTTCAGACGCGGAGGCCGGCGCGGTCGAGACCCTCGTCCGGTGCCGTCTTGGCGGGGCATGGGTCACCACCCTGCGCTCGGAAAGTCGCTGTGGCGGCTGCGGCGCCACCGGAAAGGCGCCGTCTTCAACCTGCTCGTATTCGACACGTGGTGGCGGACGATCCCAGAAACGCCTGACATCGAGCGGCCTCGGGATGACCACGGTGCCATCATAGGTGCGCGAGCAGCCGCTCCCGAAAAGCAGCATCAGCCCCATGAAGCAAGGCGAGATCCGTCCAACCATCCGCAATATCCCTTGAAGCTTATATAGCGGCTTCAATCCTGCCGGCAAGCCGGCGGAATAACGCAGGCCGTGTCGACCGAAATATCTAACCGCCCATTAAGGTTAGCGGATCGTTAATGCTTGTCGGGCACATTCCGGCGACGAACCGCGGGGGAGGGTTCGGCCTTGGTTTTCGGGTGGGACGGCATGGCGGAAGCGGACGACACAATCGGCGCGCGCGGCAAGCGCGAGCCTCGCAAATCGGCAGCGCATGGCGACGCTGCATTACCGTCCCCTGCGGGCAGGGATTCGACCGACGCGCTTCGCCAGCTGGTCGAAGCCGGTTCGGACTGGGTCTGGGAGACCGACGCCGAACTGCGCTTCTCCTGGCTCTCGCAAAACTACCAGGCAGCCACCGGCATCGATCCGGCTGATGTGCTTGGCCGGTTCCGCTTCGACTTCCTCGACCAGGTCCTGAACGACGACCGCAGCGGTGCCGCGCATCTGGCGGATCTGCAGGCGCATCGGCCGTTTCGCGACTTCGTGCATGAGCTGAAAGGCGGCCGCTCCGATTGCCGCTGGATCTTGACGTCGGGCTTTCCAAGGTTCGATGGCGAGGGAGGATTTGCCGGCTATCGCGGCATTGGCCGCAACGTCACGGCGCTGGCCGGCGCCTTCGGGGCTCTGGAGCAGAAGCCTGCGGCGGATAGCGAACCCGTCCAGCATCTTGCCGATCTAGAGCGGACGATGGACGCCATGCACATGGGCGTCGTGCTTCTGGACGCGAGGCTCGATACGCTGATCGTCAACAAGGCCTATCGCGACCTCTCCAGGATCCCGGACGGTGCCGTGACCGTCGGCGCCCCGTTCAGCCTGTTGATGGAACTCAACCGCCGCAACGGCATCTATGGCGATATCGACGAACAGCAATGGCAGCGCTACCTCGCCACCCGCATCGAGGAGATCCGCGCCGGCTCCGTTGCGCCACGCGAGTTCCCCCATGCCGACGGCAGGACCATGATGTTCTCGGTCACTGCCCTGTCCGGCGGCAAGCGCCTGCTGACCTACTACGACATAACCGATCTGAAGCTTCGCGACGCCGAAGTCGAGAACGCCAATGCCAGGACCGCGGAGACCTTCGCCAACCTTCGCGCCATGGTCGACCAGATGCCGATCGGTGTCCTCGTCCTCGATGCCGATTTGCGCGCCGAAGTCATCAACCGTGCCTTCTACGATTTCTGGCAGATCGACGCCCGGCGCGCCGAGATCGGCTGCAGCTTCCGCGAGCTGATGGACGCCAGCCGCGACGTCGACCCGTATGGTACCGACGAGGCGACATGGCAGCGGCACATCGCCGATCGCGAGGCGGAAATCAGGGCCGGCACCGCCGGATCGCGACAGTTCCCGCGCAATGACGGCCGCACGCTGATCTCGTCGATGGCGCCGCTGGCCGGCGGCAAGCGGCTGATCTCCTATGTCGACGTCACCGACATGAAGGATCGCGAGGCCGAACTTGCCGACGCGCTGGAGAAAGCGCGGCTGGCGGAAGCGGTGATCAACGCCGTCAAGGATCCGATCTTCGTCAAGGACGACCAGTTGCGGTTTGTGTTCGTCAACGAGGCGTTCGCCGCCTTGTTTGGCCAGACGCCGCAAGCCATGCTTGGCAAGCCCGGCGGTGATTTCGTCTCAGGCAGCAATGTCGCGCTTTTCGAACAGAGCGAACGGGACGTGCTTGCCAGCGGGCGTGCCTACGAAGTCGAAGAAAATTTCGAGGCCGATGGCGCCAGCCGCTCGCGGATCGTCAGGAAGAGCCGCGTCGGCATGGCCAGCGGCCGCAACTACGTCGCCGGCTTCCTGTTCGACATTTCCGACATGAAGCGCCGCGAGACCGAGGCCGAAGATGCGCGCAAGCATCTCGCCAGCGTGCTGGAATCCCTGCCGGCGGCCGTCATCATTTACGACCGCGACGACAAGTTCGTTTTCGCCAACCGCAAGATCCAGGACACGCTGCCGGCTTTGAGGCCGGCATGGCAGCCCGGCTGTACACTTCGCGAAGCGCTCGTCCTCGGTCATTCGAACGGATATTTCCGCAACAGCGGAGACCCGCAAGTCGACACGCTCTACGACGGCGACCCCGATCGCTGGCTGGATGCGATCCTTGCCCGCTACCGCCTGTCCAGTTCCTCGTTCGAACGTCACAACCCCGATGGCCGCTGGTATCAGGTCTACGACATGCGGACCGACGATGGCACGTTCATCGGCGTTCGCGTTGACATCTCCGAGATCAAGAGCCGCGAGAAGGCGTTGCGCGACTCGATGCGCCAGATCGATCTGTTCCGCCACGTGCTGGACGAGCTACCGGTGGCTGCCTTCATCAAGGCGCAGGACCTGAGCATCGAGTTCGTCAACAAGGCCTGGTGCGCGATAACAGGTCTCGCCAAGGAGGAGGTCATCGGCCGCACCGACCGCCAGCTGTTCGGTGGGCAGGATGGCGATAGCTACAGCCATGACGACACCGAGGTCGCCGTGACCGGCGCCGTCAAGGAGGTCGAGGAACCCGTCACCCATCGCGACGGCACGGTTCGGCAATTGATGACGCGCAAGAGCCGCCTGGTGGCGCTGGACGGGTCGGTGCATCTGGTCGGTTCGAGCACCGACATCACCGAGGTCAAGGCGCGCGAGCGCGCGCTGGAAGAAAGCATGCGCGAGAACGAGGTGTTCCGCAGCCTGATCGACAACGTACCGGTGTCGATCTACGCCAAGCGCTCCGATCTCAGGCAGTTCTATGTCAACAAGGGCTGGTGCGACCTGACCGGCTTCGCCAAGGAAGAGGCGATCGGCAAGACCGACATCGAGATATTCGGGCCGGACGGCGAAGCCTTTGTCGGCAGCGACCTTGCGGTGCTGCGCACCGGTGAAACCCAGGAGGTCGAAGAGACGGTGACGTTGGCCGACGGCAGCGTCAGGCATCAGTTCGCCCGCAAGGGCGCGATGATCGCCTCCGACGGTTCGCTGTACCTGATCGGATCGACCACCGACATCACCGAATTGAAGACGCGCGAGGCCGAGCTGCGCGAGGCACGGCAGCGTGCCGTGCTCGCCGACCGCGCCAAGTCGGAATTCCTCGCCAATATGAGCCACGAGATCCGCACGCCGATGAACGGCGTGCTCGGCATGGCCGAACTGCTGGCCAAATCGGACCTCAACTCGAAACAGAAGACGTTCACCGACATCATCGTCAAATCGGGCAATGCGCTGCTCACCATCATCAACGACATCCTGGATTTCTCCAAGATCGACGCCGGCCAGCTGGTGCTCGATCCGGCGCCCTTCAACCTTGCCGAGGCGATCGAGGATGTGGCGACACTGGTGTCGACACGCGCCAAGGAGAAGGATCTCGAGCTCATCGTGCGCATCGAGCCTCGTCTCGAGAGCCTGTTCGTGGGCGATGTCGGCCGCATCAGGCAGATCGTCACCAACCTGCTCGGCAACGCGGTGAAGTTCACCGATGAAGGCCATGTGCTGGTCGATGTCACCGGCGAAAGAGTTCCGACCGGGACGAAACTGACGATCTCGGTCACCGATACCGGCATAGGTATCCCCGAGGAAAAGCTGAAACTCGTGTTCGAGAAATTCAGCCAGGTCGACACCTCGTCGACGAGGCGGCACGAGGGAACCGGCCTTGGTCTTGCCATCACTTCGCGGCTCGTCGAACTGATGGGCGGCGACATCGGTGTCGAGAGCGCCGAAGGCAAGGGCTCGACCTTCTGGTTTACGGTCACGCTGCCGAGGGCCGGACAGCAGAACGGGCAACGCATCACGCCTGTCGACGTGACCGGCGCGCGCGTGTTGATCGTCGACGACAATGCCGTCAACCGGGCCATCCTCACGGAACAGATGACATCGTGGACGTTCGATTCCTGCGCGGCCGAAAGCGGCGCCGAGGGTCTCAAGGTGCTGATCGCGGCCGCCGCCTATGGCGTGCCGGTCGACTGCGTCGTGCTCGACTACCAGATGCCGGGCATGAGCGGCGCCGAAATGGCGCGGATCGTGCGCAACACCGCCGGCCTTGCCGGCACGCCGATCATCATGCTGACCTCGGTCGACCAGTCGCTCGCCAACACCAGCTATCGCGATCTCGGCATCGATGCGCAGCTGATCAAGCCGGCGCGGTCATCGGTGCTGCTGGAAACGCTGGTTGCGACGATCCAGCGGCATCGCCACAACACGGCCGACACCCAGCCGCCGGCAGCCGACATCCCTCCAGGCAAGGTTGTGCGGCCACCGCCGCCGGCGTCGGAACAACGGGCGCTGTTGCAGCCGCCCTTGGTCCGCCCCCGGCCACCCGCGACGGCCGGTGGCGACAGGCTGGATATCCTGGTGGCCGAGGACAATGAGGTGAACCAGATGGTGTTCACCCAGATTCTCGGCGAGACCGGCTATGGTTTCGAGATCGTCGGCAATGGCCGCAAGGCGCTCGACGCCTTCGGCCGGCTCAATCCGTCCATGATCCTTATGGATGTCTCGATGCCGGAGATGAACGGGCTCGAAGCCACCGCCGCCATTCGCCGGCTGGAGGAAGAAACCGGCACGCGTGTGCCGATCGTGGGCGTCACCGCGCATGCGCTGAAGGGCGATCGCGAACGCTGCCTGGAGGCCGGCATGGACGACTACCTGCCCAAGCCGATCAGCCCAAGGGCCTTGCTCGAGAAGGTCGAGCGCTGGGTCGGCGCCAGCCGCCAGGCTCAGCGCAACGCCGGGTAAGGCCGGCGTTGCATCCGGCTTGCCCGAGAGGACTCGGCGGAGATTCGCGACCCCCCGCTGAGGCAAGACTATGGCGCGATCGCACCATATCCAAGGCGGCGCCCAGCCGAGACAATGGCCACATTCGAATTCCGCTCTTCCAGTTACGGGCGGGAGCAGCGACCGCCGGCATGAGACAGCGTCAACCTACCCCAACGGACCTGTTTTCGGCGATGGCCCGGCCACGACAAATGGCTGAGAGCAACGCGTTCCCGTCCGGATTTTCTTTGCCGAGGCGTTGATCGCGAAACCGCAGGTCGCTCTCGGTCAGAAACGGCGCAAGTGCCTGATTCCGGGCACAAAGCCGGTTTCCGCCGCAAGCGCCTGCCTGCCGGCATTTTCCCCGCCCCGATGACGCGTTACCGGGGTGACATGAAACTGTCATGCGACTGTTATAATCGAAGGCTATTGGCCTCAGCGGGCGCCGAGAGGATGGCGCCGAGAGACCATCTTCCGAACAGGAGCAGGCCACATGAGACATTTCATCCGCTCAGCGGTCGTTGCGATTGCAATGGCCACAGCGTCTACCGTCACCCTTTCTGCAGCCATGGCCGCGGACCTTTCCGGCGCCGGCTCGACCTTCATCTATCCGGTGTTCGCCAAGTGGGCCGACACCTATAAGAAAGACACCGGCGTCGGCCTCAACTACCAGTCGATCGGTTCGGGCGGCGGCATCAAGCAGGTCATCGCCAAGACCGTGACCTTCGGCGCCACCGACAAGCCGATGTCCGATGCCGATCTGGAAAAGAACGGCCTCGTGCAGTTCCCGATGGTGATGGGCGGCATCGTGCCGATCGTCAACCTGACGGGCGTCAAGCCGGGCGAACTCATCCTTGACGGCAAGACGATTGCGCAGATCTACCTTGGCGCCATCACCACCTGGGACGACGCCGCGATCAAGGCGCTGAACCCGACCCTGACCCTGCCGTCGACGGCGATCGCCGTCGTCCACCGTTCGGACGGCTCGGGCACGACCTTCAACTTCACCGACTATCTGGTCAAGCTGTCGCCCGACTGGAAGGACAAGGTTGGTTCGGACACCGCGGTCGAATGGCCGACCGGCGTCGGCGCTAAGGGCAGCGAAGGCGTTGCCAACACCGTCAAGCAGACCGACGGCGGCATCGGCTACGTCGAGTATGCCTACGCCAAGCAGAACAACCTGTCGTACTCCAAGATGTTGAATGCCGCCGGCAAGGTCGTCGAGCCGTCGCTCGAATCCTTCGGCTCGGCTGCTTCGAATGCCGACTTCAAGGGCGCGAAGAACTTCAACGTCATCATCACCAACGAACCCGGTGATGCCACCTGGCCGATCGCTGCTTCGACCTGGGTGCTGATCCACAAGACCCCCGATGACGCCGCCGCGACCGGCGAAGCGCTGAAGTTCTTTGCCTGGGCCTACAAGGACGGCAAAGAAACCGCCAAGGGTCTCGACTACGTCTCGATCCCCGACAGCGTCGTCGACCTGATCAAGGCTTCGTGGAAGGCCGACATCCAGGCTGACGGCAAGCCCGTCTACGTCGGCGAATAACATCCCTTTGAAGGAGCGCCGCGCCGCGGCGCTCCTTTTCCCTCAATTCAAAGAGCCGAGCTTCACATGAGTGCTGTCCAGGAAGCCTTGCCAGCCATTCGAGGTTCGCGCGACGCGACTGTCAGACGTTTCGCGCTGACCGACGCGATCTTCCACGGAATGACCCGTGCCGCCGCCATACTGGTGCTGGTCTTGCTCGGCGGTGTTGCGATCTCGCTGTTTGCCGGCTCCTGGCAAGCCCTGTCGACCTTTGGCTTCTCCTTCCTGACCAGCGAAAGCTGGAATCCGGTGACGGAGAAATTCGGTGCGCTGGCGCCGATCTACGGCACCATCATCACCTCCGCCATCGCCATCCTGATTGCCGTGCCGCTTGGCATCGGCATCGCCATCTTCCTCACAGAGCTTTGTCCGCGCCCGCTGCGGCGTCCGATCGGCATGGCGGTTGAACTGCTCGCCGGCATCCCTTCGATCATCTACGGCATCTGGGGCCTGTTCGTGCTGGCGCCCTTCCTGCAGACGACCGTGCAGCCCTTCATCATCAGCGCGTTCCACGGCATTCCCGGCCTCAACAGCCTGTTTGCCGGTCCGCCCTACGGCATCGGCCTTTTGACGTCGTCGCTGATCCTTGCCATCATGGTGCTGCCTTTCATCACCTCGATCACCAAGGACGTCTTCGACACGGTGCCGCCGGTGCTGAAAGAGTCCGCCTACGGCATCGGCTGCACGACCTGGGAAGTGACCCGCCGCGTGGTCATTCCCTACACAAGGATCGGCATCATGGGCGGCGTCATGCTCGGCCTTGGCCGCGCGCTCGGCGAAACCATGGCGGTGACCTTCGTGATCGGCAACGCGCACCGCATCAGCACCTCGCTGTTCGCGCCGGCAACGACGATCTCCGCGACCATCGCCAATGAATTCACCGAAGCCGTCGGCGATCTCTATACCTCTTCGCTGGTGGCGCTCGGCCTGATCCTGTTCGTCATCACCTTCCTGATCCTCGCCATCGCACGCTACATGCTGATGCGCATTGACGCCCGCACGGGAGCCTGACCGATGTCGACAGCCACATCGCTTCATCAGAGCCGCAAGAGGAAGAATTCCGTGATGATGACGCTGTGCGTCGCCGCCGCGGGCATCGGACTTGCCTGGCTGGCGCTCATCCTCGGCGCGCTGCTGTACAAGGGCCTGTCCGGCGTCAATCTCGCGGTGTTCACCGAAATGACGCCGCCGCCCGGCGATGCCGGTGGCCTGCTCAACGCCATCTACGGCAGCATCATGATGACCATCATCGGCGTCGTCGTCGGTACACCGATCGGCGTGCTGGCCGGCACCTACATGGCCGAATACGGACGCTTTTCGAAGCTCACCACCGTGGTGCGCTTCATCAACGACATCCTTTTGTCGGCGCCCTCGATCATCATCGGCCTGTTCGTCTATGAACTGATGGTCCGGCCGATGGGGCATTTCTCGGCGATCGCCGGCGCCGTCGCGCTTGCCATCCTGGTCATCCCGGTCGTCGTGCGCACCACCGAGGACATGCTCAACCTGGTGCCGAACGCGTTGCGCGAGGCCGGCACCGCGATCGGCGCGCCGCGCTGGGTGGTCATCAAGTCGGTCGCTTACCGCGCCGCCCTTTCCGGCATCGTTACCGGCATATTGCTGTCGATCGCCCGTATCTCCGGCGAGACGGCGCCACTGCTCTTTACGGCGCTCAACAATCAGTTCTGGTCGAGCAATCTCAACGCGCCGATGGCCAGCCTGCCTGTGACCATCTTCCAGTTCGCTCTCAGCCCTTACGAGGAATGGCAGCAACTGGCCTGGACCGGTGCACTCATCATCACATTGACGGTTCTCGCGCTCAGCATCTTTGCTCGCAGCCTGACCGGACGCAGAGAGGACAAATGAGCCAGATGTTGTCTCCAGACATGACGATCGCCGCCGAGGCAATTGCCGGCAAGGCCAAGATCGAGGTCAAGAACCTCAACTTCTACTACGGCCAGAGCAAGGCGCTGAAGGACATCACGTTGTCGCTGCCCGAGCGCAGCGTCACCGCCTTCATCGGACCTTCGGGCTGCGGGAAGTCGACGCTGCTGCGCGTCTTCAACCGCATCTACGAGCTCTATCCCAAGCAGACGGCCGAGGGCCAGGTGCTGCTCGACGGCCAGAACGTTCTCGACCGCTCGCAGGACCTCAACCTGCTGCGGACCAAGATCGGCATGGTGTTCCAGAAGCCGACTCCGTTCCCGATGTCGATCTATGAGAACATCGCCTTCGGCGTCAGGCTCTACGAGAAGATCAGCAAGTCCGAGATGGATGGCCGTGTCGAGCAGGCGCTGAAGCGCGCCGCACTGTGGACCGAGGTCAAGGACAAGCTCAACGCCAGCGGCCTCAGCCTCTCCGGCGGCCAGCAGCAGCGACTCTGCATCGCCCGCACCGTGGCGGTGAAGCCGGAAGTCATCCTGCTCGACGAGCCGGCCTCGGCGCTTGACCCGCTGTCGACCGCCAAGATCGAAGAGCTGATCGACGAGTTGCAAGCCGACTACACGATCGTCATCGTCACCCACAACATGCAGCAGGCGGCGCGCGTGTCGAAGCAGACCGCCTTCATGTATCTGGGCGAACTGGTCGAGTTCGACCGCACCGAGAAGATCTTCACGTCGCCCCGCGAGAAGCGCACGCAGGACTACATCACCGGCCGCTTCGGCTGAGCTCAGGCATACGAGGACTAAGATCATGGGCGAACACACAGTCGCTTCTTTCGACGAGGATCTCGGACAGATCAGCAGGCTGATCCGCGACATGGGCGACCTCGCCGGCTCGATGGTCGGCGGCGCCACCAAGGCGCTGCTGAATTCCGAC
Source organism: Mesorhizobium sp. P2_F8 (assembly GCF_056403655.1). Taxonomy (NCBI): domain Bacteria; kingdom Pseudomonadati; phylum Pseudomonadota; class Alphaproteobacteria; order Hyphomicrobiales; family Phyllobacteriaceae; genus Mesorhizobium; species Mesorhizobium sp. P2_F8. The sequence goes on along the minus strand of NZ_JBFUFB010000001.1, from coordinate 355,029 downwards.
AACGCCCTGGCGCAGCGCGTCGTCTCCGACGATGCGATCATGGACGCGCGCCAGCGCGAGCTCGACGACCGCGCCATCACACTGATCGCCAAGCGTCAGCCGATGGCCGACGATCTGCGTCATGTCGTCGGTTCGATCCGCATGGCCGGCGACCTCGAGCGTATTGGCGACCTTGCCAAGAACATCGCCAAGCGCGTCGGCACCGTCGGCCTCAGTGTCACCCCGCGCGACCTGTCGCACTCCATCGACGCAATGGCGCAGCTGGTGCTGATCCAGGTACAGGGCGTCATCGAGGAATATACGGCGCGCGACGCGGCGGCGCTGGCGAAGCTGCGCGCCGACGACGAGCGCATCGACGTCAAATACACCTCCGTGTTCCGCGAACTCCTGACCTACATGATGGAAGACCCGCGCAACATCACCGCCTGCACGCATCTTTTGTTCTGCGCCAAGAACCTCGAACGCATCGGCGATCACGTCACCAACATCGCGGAAAATGCGTACTATGTTTTGACCGGCACGCAGCTGCCCGCCAATCGTCCGAAGCAGGACGAGACGGCAATGTCCGCGCCGGCGGCATGACGGCAGGGGTGACCAGTCGATGATCGCGCCACGCATCATGGTGGTGGAGGACGAGGAGCCGCTAGGTGTGCTGCTCCGTTACAATCTGGAGTCCGAGGGTTACCAGGTCGAGGTGGTGACGCGCGGCGACGAGGCCGAGATCCGCCTGCAGGAGAACGTCCCCGACCTTCTGGTGCTGGACTGGATGGTGCCAGCAGTGTCCGGAATCGAACTCTGCCGCCGGCTAAGGATGCGTCCCGAGACCGAGCGGCTGCCGATCATCATGCTGACCGCGCGTGGCGAGGAAAGCGATCGTGTGCGGGGCCTCTCGACAGGCGCCGACGATTATCTGGTCAAGCCGTTCTCGACGCCGGAGTTCATGGCCAGGGTCAAGGCGCTGCTGCGCCGCGCCAAGCCGGAAGTGCTGTCCAGCGTGCTCAAGGTCGGCGACATCGTGCTCGATCGTGAATCGCACAGGGTCTATCGCAAGAAGAGCGAGATCCGGCTCGGACCGACCGAATTCCGCCTGCTCGAATTCATGATGCGCCATCCCGGCCGTGTGTTCTCGCGCAGCCAACTGCTCGACAATGTCTGGGGCGAGACGATCTACATCGACGAACGCACGGTCGACGTGCATGTCGGCCGGCTGCGCAAGGCGGTCAACAATGGCCGCATGCCCGATGTCATCCGCACCATCCGCGGGGCTGGTTACGCAATCCGGGAAGATTAGGGATATGCTGATATTCAGGTGATGCCGGGCCTGCGAACGGCAGTTTCCTGCGCTTCCGGTACTCACGGATCCAAATGTCCGCTCCGCTCCGGTTCTTGGAACCCGCCATTCTCGACTCGGCCTAACCTGAATCTCAACACATCCAGGCGCGCCATTCACGCGACGTTCTTGCCGCCGAGGCCGGACCTCGCCTGCGTGCCGGGCGCGAAAATCTCCTGGTCGACAAAGGTCAATGCCCGCGTGGCGCAGCCTTCGCGGATCAGTGGAAGTTCGTTCGGTTCGGTGTCGAAAGAAATCGATTGCGAATGCTGGCCGCCGGCGGTCTGGGCAATCGCCTCGCGCAATGCCGGCTCGATCAGGTCGAAGGCGGCGGCGCTGACGCCGACCATGGCGACGGGCGCCGGGTCGATCAGCGCGAACAGGCTGCCGAGACCGTAGCCGAGTGCCTCGCCGGCCTTGCGATAGGCCTCGCGCTCGGGTCCATCCCTCTCGCGGGCCGCGGTCGCCAGCGCGCGCATGTCGGCATCACTGACATCGGCGACCGGTTCCGCGTCCTCACTCATCTGCCTTGCGTTGCGCCAGATGGCGTAGTTGCCGGCATAGGCCTCGACGCAACCGCGCCGCCCGCAGCGGCACAGCGCGCCGTGTGGCCGATGGATCATATGGCCGAACTCGCCGCCCGAGGAATGAGTGCCGGTGAACAGCTCGCCCTTCAGCACCAGACCCATGCCGATGCCGTGCGACAACAGGATGGCGATGAAGTCGTCGCGGTAGCGATCAGGGTCGCGCCAGCGCAACGCTATCGCCATCATATTGCAGTCGTTCTCCATGGTGGCAGGGATGCCGAACTCGTCCTCGAGTATGTCGGCGAAGGCGATATCGGTGTGCGGCGTGATCGGCGACCACAGCATGGCGCGGGCACGTGTGTCGGTGATGCCCTGGATCGCCAGCGCGATGCGGGCGACACTGCGGACGTCGAGGTCGGGGTCTTCGAGACGACGCCGTACGATGGCAACGCATTCACCGACCAGCGCGTCGCGCGACATGGTCAGCGTGTCCAGCCGGCGCTGTTCCTCGGCGATCACCTGGCCGGCATAGTCGATGACGGCGACCGAGAGGAAGTTCAGTGACAGCACCACGGTCATCACCGCCGCCGCTTCCGGATTGAGGCCGAGGCCGACCTGCGGCCGGCCGCGTTTGAGCGAGCCGGCCTCGCTCGGCTTGCTCTCAGTCAGGATGCCTTCGCCGATGAGGTCGGAGGAGATCGCCGATATGGTCGAATGGCTGAGGCCCGTGGTCGCGGCGATCTCGGTGCGGGACGGCTGTCCGGCGCGGCGCACGGCCGCAATCACCATCGCCCGGTTGCGGCGGCGCAGATCGTCGTGGCGGATTCCGACCGACATGCTTTTTCACATCCTCCCGGTCGCTGCAGCCTTTCGTGCCTCCCGAAGGCCATCAGCGAAGCCTGAAAGCGCGACGCGCTTCAGGCACTTGTTTCTGCGCGTGTCGTTGCCCCAAAACCGCTGCGCACTTTTGGGGCGACATGCGCCAAGCCAAATTCTGGCAGAACCCCACCATCATGTCATTATTTATTCCGGAGCTCGAAAAAAACTCGAAGAGACGTCAAAATCCATCAGAATCGATGTTGACAGCGTTCGGGCGTTGGATCACTATTTTTTCGAGGCTCGAAAAAATAGAGCCTCTGTGCCGGCCTACGGGTCAGTTTGGTCGCGCCATACGCGGCGCAGGGAGGATATTATGAAAAAATTCACAGCCGCCATCCTGGCGGGTGTCGCCATGTCGCTGACGCTGGTGTCGGTCGCGCAGGCGAAGGACAAGGTCATCGGCGTTTCGTGGTCCAACTTCCAGGAAGAGCGCTGGAAGACCGACGAAGCGGCGATGAAGAAGGCCATCGAGGCGGCTGGTGACAAATACATTTCCGCTGATGCGCAGTCCAATCCGGGCAAGCAGCTCACCGACGTCGAGAGCCTGATTTCGCAGGGCGCCAACGCGCTGATCATCCTGGCGCAGGATGCCTCGGCCATCGGCCCGGCGGTGCAGAAGGCATTGGACGAAGGCATTCCGGTCGTCGGCTATGACCGGCTGATCGAGAACAAGAACGTGTTCTACCTGACCTTCGACAACAAGGAAGTCGGCCGCATGCAGGCCCGCGAAGTGTTCAAGGTCAAGCCGGAAGGCAACTACGTCTTCATCAAGGGCTCGGGCGCCGATCCGAATGCCGATTTCCTGTTCGCCGGCTCCATGGAAGTGCTCAAGGCAGCCATCGACAGCGGCAAGATCAAGAATGTCGGCGAAGCCTATACGGATGGCTGGCTGCCCGCCAATGCCCAGAAGAACATGGAACAGTTCCTCACCGCCAACGACAACAAGGTCGATGCCGTGGTGGCAGCCAATGACGGCACCGCCGGCGGCGTCGTCGCCGCGCTGACGGCGCAAGGGCTGGCAGGATCGGTTCCGGTGTCCGGCCAGGACGGCGACCATGCCGCACTGAACCGCGTCGCACTCGGCACACAGACCGTGTCGGTGTGGAAGGACGCACGCGAACTCGGCAAGAACGCCGCCGAGATCGCCTCGCAGCTGGCCGCTGGCACTGCCCTGGACAAGATCCCGAACGCCGTGAAGTTCACCACGCCCGGCGGCAACGAGACCAACTCGCTGTTCCTGACCCCGATCGCGATCACCAAGGACAATCTCAACGTCGTCATCGACGCCGGCTGGATCAAGAAGGACGAAGTCTGTGCAGGCGTCGCCGCCGGCACCGTCGCGGCCTGCAACTAAAACCGAACGGGATCCCGGTTCGATCTCAGCGCCGCGGCCCCTGGGCCGCGGCGTTTCTCAAGGGGCATTCCGCTTCAAATGATCGCGGAAAGCAAATAGCATCGTGTTTCCGGCATCCGCGCCAGACGGCAAACCGGTGGGAGGACTTCATGACCGACACGGCCTCTAACACGCCTGCCGCGAATACGCCCGCAGACCGGGCGCGTGCGTCCGAATTGAGCGCCGTCGGACGCTTCCTCAAGGCGACCGAACTCGATACGCGCATGCTTGGCATGGTCGGTGCGTTGCTGGTCATCTGGGTCGGCATTCATATCCTGTCGGGCGGACTTTTCCTGACGCCGCGCAATCTCTGGAACCTGTCGGTGCAGACTTCCTCGGTCGCGATCATGGCGACCGGCATGGTGCTTGTCATCGTCATGCGCAACATCGACCTTTCGGTTGGTTCCGTCGAAGGCGTGATCGGTATGATCATGGGTGTGGCGCAAGCCGAATTCCTCATTCGCGTCATCGGCTTCCAGCTTGGAAATCCCTGGCTCTGGATCATCGCACTGGCCGTCGGCGTAGTGCTCGGTCTTGTGATCGGCGCCTTCCAGGGCTTCATCATCGCCTATCTCGAAGTTCCTGCCTTCATCGTGACGCTGGGCGGTCTGTTGGTCTGGCGCGGCATGGCATGGCTGATCACCAACGGGCGCACGGTCGCGCCACTCGACGCTACATTCCAGTTGATGGGCGGCGGACCGCGAGGCTCGGTCGGCGCCACCGCCAGCTGGATCATCGGCATCGTCGCTTGCGTGGCTGTGGCTTTCGCGTTGCTCAACGGCCGGTCGCAGCGCAAACGGTTCAACTTTCCACTGCGCCCCGTGTGGGCGGAAACCTTTCTCGGTGTGGTCAGTTGCGCTGCCATCCTTGGGGCCGTCTGGATCGCCAATTCCTATCCGTGGCCAATCGGCATCGTGCGCCAGTATGCACAGCAGAACGGCATCACCATTCCCGAAGGCGGGCTGTTCATCGCCCACGGCATCGCCATACCGGTGCTGATGGCTGTCGCGGTCGGTATCGTCATGACCTTCATCACCAAGCGCACCCGTTTCGGCCGCTATGTCTTTGCCATCGGCGGCAATCCAGAGGCCGCCAATCTCGCCGGCATCAACACCCGCTGGGTGACCATGAAGGTGTTCATGATCATGGGTGTACTGGCCGCGATCAGCGCGGCGATCTCGTCGGCCCGCCTCAACGCGTCGACCAATGCGCTGGGCACGTTGGACGAGCTGCTGGTGATCGCCGCCGCCGTCATCGGCGGCACCTCGCTTGCCGGCGGCTCGGGAACGGTGCTCGGCGCCATGCTCGGCGCGTTGCTGATGCAGTCGCTGCAGTCCGGCATGGTGCTGCTCGGCATCGACTCGCCGCTGCAGAGCATCGTCGTCGGCGCCGTGCTGGTCGTCGCGGTCTGGCTCGATACCGTCTATCGCAAGCGCGTCTAGGGGAGGACAAGGATCATGGCAGACAAGACCGCTCCTACCAGCACTGCGCTGATCGACATGCGCAACATCTCGATCGCCTTTGGCGGCATCCGCGCCGTCGACGACGCCTCGATCGACCTTTTCCCCGGTGAGGTCGTGGCGCTGCTGGGACACAACGGCGCCGGCAAGTCGACGCTGATCAAGATCCTGTCCGGCGCCTACAAGCGCGACGCGGGCCATATCTTCGTCAACGGCGAGGAGGCATCGATCTCCAACCCGCGCGACGCCAAGAAATACGGCATCGAGACGATCTACCAGACGCTGGCTTTGGCCGACAATGTCGATGCCGCCGCCAATTTGTTCCTCGGCCGGGAACTGATGACCGCCTGGGGCACACTCGACGACGTTGCCATGGAGGCCGAGGCGCGCAAGGTGATGGGCCGGCTCAATCCGCGCTTCCAGCGGTTCAAGGAGCCGGTGATCAAGCTGTCTGGCGGTCAGCGGCAGTCGGTGGCGATCGCGCGCGCGATCCTGTTCAATGCGCGCATCCTGATCATGGACGAGCCGACGGCGGCACTTGGTCCGCAGGAAACGGCGCAGGTCGGCGAACTGGTCAAGCAGCTCAAGTCCGACGGCATCGGCATCTTCCTGATCAGCCACGACATCCACGACGTGTTCGAGCTAGCCGATCGGGTCTGTGTCATGAAGAACGGCCAGGTCGTCGGCACCGCGCGCACCACCGATGTGACCCAGGACGAGGTGCTCGGCATGATCATTCTGGGCAAATGCCCGCCTGGCGCCATTCCCGGGCCAGGCGCCCTGAAGATCGCCGCCTAGAACTCCAGCGGATCTTCCAAAAAAATCTTGCTACGTCTCGATCCGTTTCTGCCCGTCGGATCGTCCTTGGTGTGTCCAAACAGAAGGAGACATGCCATGTCCGACGAGTCCGTCATCTTGATCAATCTGCTTAAGGTCGAACCCGGGAAGCAGGATGCGCTGATCGCGCTCTTGAAGCAGAACACCGATACGGTGGTCCGCACGCTCCGCGGCTGGAAGACGACCCGGCTGATCGCGGCGCAAGACGGCGCCGGCGTCGTCATCTACTCCGAGTGGGAGACCCCCGCAGCCGTCGAGGCGATGCGCAGCGATCCGCGTATGAAAGCCTATTTCCCGAAGATATTGGAGCTGGCGAGCCTGGACTCGATCATGGGCTCGGCGGTGTTGAGCGAAACACACAAGTAAGAATGCCTCACACAAGCAACAAAGGAGAACCACAATGGCTCGGATGGTTGTGATTTACCCGACACCGGAGAACGTCGAGGCGTTTGACCGGCATTACTTCGAAATCCACGTGCCTCTCGCCAAGAAGCTTCCGGGCCTCAGGAAATACGAAGTCAGCAATGGCCCTATCGCAACGCCGGTAGGACCCTCCAATGTTCACCGGATCGGAACGCTGTATTTCGACGACCTTGCGGCGATCGAAAAGGCGTTTGCAAGCCCGGAGGGGCAGGCGGCCGGGGCGGATCGCCGCCTTTTTGCGCCTGATGACTCGGGCGTTCAAATGTTCCTTTTCGACAACAGGGAAGTTTGAACCCTCTTCCTTGTTCGTCTCGGGTAAAATGACGACGAAAGAGCGCGCAGGCGCGGTAGGTCTCGATACATGAACGGGAATGAATTCGAGGATCGTCTGAAAGCGCTGCGGCCACGCCTTCACCGCTACTGCGCGCGCATGACGGGATCGGCGGTCAATGGCGAGGACGTATTGCAGGACACCCTCGTCAAGGCCCTTCACGCGCGAGCCCAGGGCGCTGGAGTGGATAACCTCGAGGGCTGGCTGTTCCGCATCGCCCACAATGCGAGCCTCGATTTCCTGCGCGCCAAATCCCGGAACACGGTCGTCCCGCTTACCGAAGACGTCGAAGCGGCGCCCATACCTGAGGCGGACATCGTCGCGATCAGCTTTCAGACGTTTCTGCGGCTACCCGAACTTCAGCGCTGCGCGGTGATCCTCAAGGATGTTCTGGGTCATTCGGTCGACGAGATCGCAAGCATAGCAGGGTGCTCTCCGACAGCCGCAAAATCGGCGCTTCAGCGCGGGCGCGCTGCGCTGCGGCTTTTCGCACAGGCGCCCGAAGACACAAGGCTGCCGCTGATGTCCGATTCGGACCGGCGCAAGATCGCCGCTTATGTCCATCTGTTCCGGAGCGGCGATTTCGACGCAATCCGGGTCATGCTTGCCGACGACGTGAAGCTTGATCTGGTGAACCGGATCCAACTGGAGGGGCGCGACAAAATCGGCATCTATTTCACGCGCTATGCGCAAGAGACGAAATGGCGGTTCGCCCTCGGCGCTGTCGAAGGGAAGCCGGCTATGCTGGTCTTCGACAGCACCGGCCGGATGGAAAGACCTGCGCATTTTGTCCTGATCGACTGGTCGGAAAGCCGGATCATCGAGATCCGCGATTTCTTGTTCGCTCCCTATGTGCTCGAAGCCACAGATTGGGTGCGGTTGGACTAGTGTCTACGGTACCACCCTGGCCGGACGAACCGTGCCTGGCCGCTGGTTGCCGGTCATGTGATGTGCCAGCCGTCATGATGGCTTGGCCTTGCCATTGTGTTGGCACATCGACTTGCCCATAAAGGTCCGACATTGCCCATGGACCGCATCATCCGTTGAAGAAGCTTTTTCCAATCGTCGCGTTCGTCGCCGTTGCACTGATCAGCATGACGATGGCGGGCTTTGCCTATTTCGCGACGCAGGAAGCCGCCCGCATCAAATTCGAAGCGACGGCCGACGATGCGCTCAACCGGATCGAGAGCCGCATCGACTTGCATCTGTCGCTGCTGCGGTCGACGCAGGCCCTGTTCGATGCCCGCAACGGCGATATCTCGCAGAACGAGTTCAAGGCGTTCTTCAACGCGCTCGATGTCGACAACAATTTCGCCGGCTTGCGCGGTATCGGCTTTCTCAGGCTGGTGAAGACGGGGGACGAGGCGGCGGTCGAACGCGACATGCTGCACGACCTTGGTGTCAGCCATCCGATCTATCCGGACACCACGCAACCCTGGCGCGCGCCCATCGCGATGTTCGAGCCGCTGGATCCATCCAACCAGGCCGCCATCGGCTACGACATGTTCAGCGAACCGGTGCGACGCGTGGCCATCGAAAAGGCAATGTCCGACGATGAGCAGCACGCCAGCGCGCTGGTGCAGCTCGGCCAGAGCACGGGTGCCGCGCAGACGTTCCCGGGCTTCCTGGTCTTCGTGCGGCTCAATGTCGAAACCGCTCCCGATGTCATCAATGCGTCCAGGTCCTCCACGGCCGGCTTCCTCTACGCGGCTTTTCGGGCACGGGACCTGTTCCAGATAGCGCTCAGCCGGTCGCCGCTGCTGCCGGTCAACACCGAAATCTATGACGGCGCTGTGAGTGGCGACAATCTCTTGTTCCGGTCGGAGACGCCGCCAGTGTCATCCTTCGGGGACAGGCTGCTGGTCACCCGCAAGATCATGGTGGCCGGCCAACCATGGACGGTCCTGTTTCGACCGACAAGCGCCTTCACGCAGCCGTCGTCGCGGGCAATTCCGGTGATGCTGGGGCTGTTCGGCTTGCTGCTGGCGGGCGCCATCGCTCTGGTGGCGCGCTATCAGGAGCGGGCCTATGAGGCGGCGTCGCGCTTGCATGAGACGACGGAAAAGAGCCTGCTCGAAAAAGACCTGATGCTGCAGGAGATGAAGCATCGCATCAAGAATTCGATCACCCGAGTGCTGGCGATCGCGCGCCAGACGGCTTCGCGGGCCACTGACGTCAACGAATTTTCCTCGTCCTTCTCGGCCAGGCTGCAGGCGATGGCGGCGTCTCAGGACATGCTGACGCGCTCGCGCTGGCAGAAGGCAGACCTTGGCGATCTCCTGCGCATCGAGCTCGGTCAGGTGTTCGGCAAGGAGCTGCCGGAAGAGCTTCTGTCGGGGCCGGAGGTGCTGCTCGACGAAACCACGACGCAGGCGCTCGGCCTGACGTTCCACGAACTGGCGACGAATGCATTGAAATATGGCGAAACCGGCAATTCAGCCAATTCGCTCAAGGGAGATTGGGCGCTCAAGGTCGACTGGTCGCTCGAAGGACGCGGGCGCGACAGGGTGCTGGTTCTCAACTGGCGCGAAACCGGACAGAAGAAACTCGAAGCGCCGGCCAAGACAGGATTCGGCACCAAGCTGATCGATCTCAACGTCACGCGCGAATTGCGTGGCACGATCAACCGCGATTATCGCGATGATGGGTTGAATGTGGAGATCAGGATTCCGCTGACGGGCTAGATCAGTTTCACTGAAACGTAGAGCCGCTCTATCTTCTTGTTTTGACGCAAAATTCCGGACGGAAAACCGTTTCATCAAGCGAACAGAAATGGTGCGTCCAGACGTCGAAAATCCGGAGGCCGGCGGACCGGTCTCCGGATCGACGTTTCGATTATCGCCGAACTAGTTGCAGCGAGCCGTGTAGATCCGGCCGCGATGATCGCGATACTGGCAATAGCCGTTGCGCAGGTTGCGCACCAGCAGGCCGGAACCGGCGCCCACAGCCGCGCCGATCAGCGCGCCCTTGCCGCCACCGACCAAGCCGCCGACGCCGGCGCCAATCAAGCCGCCGCCGACCACGTCCTTCTCGGTGCTGGTGCAGCCGCTGAGGGCAGCCACCGCAATCATGGCAATAATCATCTTCCGCATAGAGTCACTCCTCGCTTTGTGTCCACACTTTGGTAAGCTCCAGCAGCCATTTAGCATGAAATGGCCGCCTTTGCTGCTGCAATCTATTGTTGGCGAAGATAGTCTTTTTCTGGGCGCGGGGCGCTCGATGCCATGACGACGTTGGAGATTGCCAGGGAAGCGTCGAGCGTGCCGTCCGGGCGAACGTTCCAGACGATCTGGTCGTAGTCGTCTTCCAGCGCCGGATCGACGGCAAGGCACTTGGCGACGATGTGCTGAGCCTGCCCCTGCACGTCGCCCAGCGCGAATGGCCGTTCGGCGACGCATTGGTCGGCGGTTTCGAAAACGCTTACCGGTACCTGCAATTCATGGCAGTCGGCCATCGTGTTCGAGCAACCGATGACCAGCAACAATGCAGCAATGTGTTCCATGGCGACATGTCCTCTCGCCACACTAACGGTCCATAGCCGCCAAAGTTCCTCGGCCGCAGGGCGACCAGCGAAATAACGCGGCGCAACGGGCAATTCCGGCGCCGACCGCGACAGCAGACGCAGTCGGCGGACGTCCGGAGACCAACTTCAACGCGGCAATGTTCGACGGTCCAGCAGGTTCCAGCGGTACCTGGGAAAAACAGAATCCGCTTTTATGGTGAATAGCCGGTTAAGGATGGATGATCAGACGAGAGGCGCGGCCGCTCACTCGGTCTCGAAATTGCCGTGCGGAACGACAAGGCGGTATTCAAGGCGACCGGGCATCAGCTCCAGCGTCGCCGTTCCGTTCAGGGAGGCGGGCACGACCCGCTCGAGCGCGACACTGCCGAAGCGCTTCTCACTGTGCTCGACGTCGCTCGCCGGTATCGCTTCGGACCATGTCAGCGACAGCGCCAGGCCGCCGGCAGCAGCATTGAGATCGGCCGTAACGTCAACGAAGCCATCTGGACGTGAGAGAGCGCCATAGCTGACCGAGTTGACGGCGAGTTCATGCATGGCAAGGCCGATGTGCAGCGCGGCGTTGGGATTGAGATAGGGATTTGCGCCGCGGAAGCGCAGGCCGTGCGACGGATTCACCCCGTTGCGACTGACCTGGCCCGACACCAGCTCGCGAAGTGCGGCGCCGCGCCAATTTGAGGAGGTCACCAGATCCTGGGACGAGGCCAGCGACTGCAGCCGGCCGCGAAAGCGCGTCAGGAAATCAGCGATGCCATCGGAATAGCGCCCGGTCTGGGTGGCTATGCTTTGAATGATCGCCAGGAGGTTCTTCGAGCGATGACTGACTTCGCGCAACAGCGTCGTCAGGGTCTGCTCGCGGCGCTTCTGATCGGTCGTTTCGACCATGGTGGTGACGACACCTTGCACCGTTCCACCATCGCCATGGTCGGCGTCGACCCAGACCTGAAACCAGCGAAAGCCGTCCTCGGCGGGGACGCTGATTTCAAGGCGTTGCGGATTGCCGGATGCGATGACGTCACGCTTTGCCGCGCCGATGCGGTCGATCTGCGCCGCGGGCAGGATGCCGTTGCCGTCCGCGGTGTCGGAAACCCACGGCGCACGCATATTGCGCGCCCATACCGTTTTCAGCTCGCGATCCTGATAGAGAACGGAAATGCCGGCATTGTGCAGCGCGTGGAGAAGAGCCCGGCCAAGTTGCATGCCACTTTCGGCGGGATGCAGGGCGATGACTTCATCGCTTGGCACGTCGTCTTTCCTATCTCCGGCCCTGGAACGCATCGCCAATCTGTCCACCCAACTCAGGCTGAACGGCTCACCGCGGAATGGGTTCCAGAGGGCTTCCCGAAAACCCGCCTCCAAAAGCGGTCCGCCGAGCGGTATCCGTTGAAGGATGCCGCCCGGCGGTGGCTGGAAACCGTTTGAGGGGTGCGGCTTCCAGTGTTCGCTCGGATGATCGTTCGGTCCTCACGCCCGTTTGAACAGGCCGGCAAGAAGCGAAATGACCAGGAAAGCGAGAAAGATGAAAAACAATATCTGCGCTATGCCGGCAGACGTGCCGGCGATGCCGCCGAAACCAAGCGCGCCGGCTATGATTGCCACGACGAGAAATACGAGCGCCCAGTAAAGCATGATCCATCTCCTTCGAATGGTGTGATGAAAACGTGGGTAGATGCGGTTTGTTCCACCATTTGCCGAAAAAGACGATGCTTGCCAATCGTTCCAGACAAGGGTGGCGCCGGGAATTCGCTGATGACGGGGTCCCGGCATGTCAAAGGCCGCCTGATGCATCGCATCAGACGGCCTTTTGATATCGCGTCGTGCCTGCCGCTGCCCCTAGGCGGCGGCTTTCGCCTGGCGATCGAAGAACAGCGCCTGGCTGATAAGAGCCTTAACCATGTCGGGGTTGAACGGCTTGGTGACCAGGAATGCCGGCTCGGGGCGTTCGCCGGTCAAAAGACGCTCGGGGAAGGCGGTGATGAAGATGACCGGCACCGACGTCGACGACAGGATCTCGTTCACGGCCTCGATGCCCGAGCTGCCGTCGGCAAGCTGGATGTCGGCAAGCACCATCTTGGGCCGCGTCTTGCCGAACATCGTCACCGCCTCGGCATGCGTGCGCGCCGTTCCGACGACGCGGTGACCGAGGCTCTCGACCATTTCCTCTATGTCCATAGCGATCAGCGGTTCATCCTCGATGATCAGCACGTCCGTTGCCACCTGGCGGGATATTTCGTTGCTTGCCTGGGCAAGCAGCTCTGAAAACTCCTGGTCGCCGGCATCGAGGATCTCGGCCGCCTCGTCTTCACTGAAACCTTCGACGGCGACCAGCAGGAAGGCCTGGCGGGGACGCGGCGCAATCGCGTTCAGATTGGCGGCGGCGCGCTGTTCCCATGGCGACTGCGCCTGCTCCTGCGGGACGCGGATAGCGACCGACGTAAACAGCTTGGCGAACACCTTGTAAAGCGCGATGCGGTCGCTCGAGGCCTCGGGAAAGATATCGATATCGGCGATGATGGCTTCCAGCATCGCGGCGACCAGCGCGTCGCCACTTTCCTGCGATCCGGAAACGGCCCGGGAGAAGCGGCGCAGGAACGGCAGATGTGGTGCGATGGTGGCTGATAAGCTCATGGTAAGACGTCTCCCTCAGAATGACGTGGTTGCATAGAGTGCAGGTCAAGCTGATTGCAAGCCCCGGTCAAACAACGCCGGTCTTGAGAAAAAGTTCCGACCTTGATGGAACTAACGCGCCGGGACGGCGTTTGAAGTTCGGACGGGCAACCAGACGAGGGGGCCGCTTGCGTTGTGTTGAGTAGTGTGATGAGCGGCTTGGGCGCTGGGAATACAAGGGCAAAATGAAGGATATGACGAAAGATATTCTGGCTGGCGTCGCGGGCAGGCGCCGGAACGGGTCCAGTGACGCACTCGGGCCGAATTCCGAAATCGGACGCAAACTCAAACAATATTACGATGAGCTGGTCTCTGACGATGTGCCGGATCGCTTTGCACAGTTGCTCAGTCAACTGGAGCAGGCCGAACCCGCACAGAAGAAGGACTGAAGCATGGCAGCGGTCTCCCAAGGCTTCAAGACCGATCTGCTTGGGGCAATCCCGAGCTTGCGCGCCTTTGCCGTGTCGCTGACGCAAAATGCCGACAAGGCGGACGATCTCGTCCAGGAAACACTGGTCAAGGCCTGGGACAAGCATGAGAGCTTCCAGCCCGGCACCAATCTCAAGGCGTGGCTGTTCACCATCCTGCGCAATGAATTCTATTCGCAGATGCGCAAGCGCGGGCGCGAGGTGCAAGACAGCGACGGTATCATGACGGCCAGGCTTGCCGTTCATCCGGCCCAGCATGGCCAGCTCGACCTGAAGGATTTTCGCGGCGCCCTCGAGCAATTGCCGGAAGATCAGCGCGAAGCCATCATCCTCATCGGTGCGTCGGGCTTCTCCTACGAGGAGGCGGCCGAAATCTGCGGTTGCGCGGTCGGGACGATCAAGAGCCGGGTCAGCCGGGCCCGCACGCGCTTGCAGGAGATCCTGAAGATATCCGGCGAAGACGAGTATGGTCCGGATGCGATTTCGACTCAGGTCACGGGCTCGCCGGCCAACTGAGCTGCGATCGCAAGGTGCGATCCGCAGAAGTTGGATCGCGTCTCAGCCGGGAGAACCCCGCCCGCAGGCCGCCGCCACCGCTTGCATGAGGTCCTCACCCGAATAGGGCTTGCCGACCAGCCTGACGCCCGGAAACGATGTCTTGATTTCATCGGGATCCGAATAGCCCGAGGCAAACACGAACGGCACGCCCGCCGCGCGTAGGCCCGACGCGAAATCGAGTGTCGAGGCGCCACCCAGCATAAGGTCGACAATGGCGGCGTCGAAGTGCGTGGCGATTTGTCGATCGTCGATCTCGGCCAGATCGCGGGCGATCACCACCTCGCCCGCACCATGATCGCGGCAAAGCTGCTCGACATCCATGGCGATGAGAAACTCATCCTCCAGGACCAGAATCCGCAATCCATCAAGCAAAGGGGACACAGGCAAGGGCTCCTTGTAACGGATGGAGTCATGATCGCTATTTGGCAAGCTGTCATTTAAAAAAGACATGTGCCCGTGCGGAACCTCGATCCGCGCGACGCGTTGGGACGCAGCCTTGTGCGGGCTTTCGAAGAGGGGTCGAAATGTCGGGCCAGAGCGGTCGTGCTTTCTCAAGTCGCCAGTATCCTTGCGAGAACTGCCCGTTGCGGCCGTTACCGGTCTTCCGCGACTTCGAAAAACAGGAACTGGCCTTCATCAGCAAATTCAAGAAGGGCGAACTCGCCGTCGACAAGGGCGCCACGGTCCTGGTGGAGGGAAGCCACAGCGCCCATCTCTACACCGTGCTCTCCGGCTGGGCGTTCCGCTACAAGCTGTTGCAGGACGGCCGCCGCCAGATCCTCAACTATCTGATGCCCGGCGATCTGATCGGCCTGCAGGGCAGCGTGATGGGCGAAATGCAGCATTCCGTCGAGGCCTTGTCGCCGATGCTGCTGTGCGTTTTCGAACGCGAGTCTCTCCACGAGCTCTACCGCAATCATCCTGGGCTCGCCTACGACATCACCTGGATCGCGTCGCGCGAAGAGCGCATGCTGGACGAGAATCTGCTCAGCCTCGGGCGGCGCAGCGCCATCGAGCGCGCAGCCTATCTTATCGCCTTCATCGGCAGCCGGGCAAAGGTCGTTGGGCTGAATGGCAAGCAATCCGTTCAGATACCGATTACCCAACAGCACATCGCCGACACGCTCGGCCTGTCGCTGGTCCACACCAACAAGACGATCCGCAAGCTGATGGACCGCAAGCTGATTGTCTGGCGCGACGGCGGTTGCGAGGTCACCGATAATGAAGGGCTCAAGCAACTCGCCGGCTGGGAAGGGCTGGGCGAGGCGCGCCGGCCGCTGATCTGACGAAGTGCCTTTTTGTCAGCGCCAGCGGATCGGGTGCACACGCACGCGTTTTCGGCTACTTTGTCCCTAATGCCGGAACCTTGAGACATGCGGCGCGTTTGAAATCAAGCAATCACAAGGAGTTAAGCAATGGCAACTGCCGCAGGAAAGACCGCAACCGAAGGCCCGTCGAATTCAGATCTCGAAGCCGATATCAGGCAATTGAAGGCCGATATCGACAAGCTCACCAAGCAGTTGGCCAAGACCGGAGAGCATGGCTACGGCACCGCGCGCCGTGCGGCTACGGAAGGGGTCGAGCAATTGCGTGCGCAGGGCGAAGCAGCCTTTGACAGCCTGCGCGGCAATGCCAAGGATATCGAAGCGCAGTTGATGGCGAGCGTGCGCGAAAAGCCGGTGACGTCACTGGCGATCGCCGCCGGCGTCGGCTTCCTCTTCGCGCTCCTCGCGCGTCGCTAGTCGCATTCCAGATGGGAATGCTCGCATCCCTGATTGCAGGTCTGGCATCGGGCGAAACCGCCGCCGCCATACGCCGGGCGCGCACGGCGGCAATCGTCTATGGGCTCGCCATATCCGTGGCGCTCTGCGGCCTCGGCTTTCTGGTCGGGGCAGCCTATATCTGGACGGCAAGTCGCTACGGATCGCTTGCCGCCGCGCTGGGCTTTGGCGCCGGTTTCATGTTGCTGGCCGGGCTGATCCTGCTGATTTTCCAGATATCCGCAGGCTCACGTGCCCGGCGCCGCGCACAACAGCGCAATGCCGACATGAAAGCGATCGGCATCACCGCGGCGCTTGCCGTGCTGCCGGCGCTGCTCAAGGGCAAGGGCGGTCTCGGCGTCATTCTGGGTCCTGCCGTGGCGCTGGCTGCCTACGCCATCTACCGCGAAAACGTGAAACCAGACGATCCGGAAGAAGACGAGCGGAAGTAAGGTCGGTTCTCTCTTTGACCATGATCTCTTCCGAAAACCGGCTTCAACTTTGCGTCGCGGCCTTTTGGTTCGGCATCATGGCTTGTCACTAGGCAGATCTTCCAGCGGCATCGATATTTCGGCAAACACGCCTTCCGGCCGGAACTCATGGGTCACTTCGCTTGAAATGACCTTGGCAAGGCTGCGTCGGATGAGGATCGAGCCGAAGCCGTGTCGCTCCGGCGGGGCGACTTGCGGGCCGCCGCTTTCGCGCCAGGTCAGCACGAGGCGTCGGGTCCCCTTTCTGCCTTTCGTCCTCCAGCCGAGATCAACCTTGCCTGACGCCACCGACAGCGAGCCATATTGCAGCGCATTGCTTGCCAGTTCATGCAGGATCAGGCCAAGCCCGACAGCCTGGTCTGGCGACAGCAACAAATCGTCGCCGGAGATCGTCATGCGCGGCTGGTCGGCGGTGTCGAAAGGCCTGACCTCGATCTGGACGAGTTCACGGATGCCGATGCCGCGCCACTCGCGGTCGGACAACAAATTGTGGGCGATGCCCAGGGCCTGAAGCCGGGCACCAAAGGCTTCGAGGAACTCGCTGGGCTGGCGGGCATGGCGCACAGTCTGCGTCGCCAGTGCCTGGACGGTCGCCAGCGTGTTCTTGACGCGGTGGTTGAGTTCGCGCAGCAGCAGCCGTTGCCGCTCGTCGCCAAGCTTGCGCTCGGAGATGTCGTAGTTGACGCCGAAGATCAGGGTCGGCTTGCCGTCGCCGTCGCGCTCGATGACGCGGCCGCGCGTGGCGAGCCAGCGCGGCGGATGAAAGCCCTTCACCCGGTATTCGCCGAAATAGTCGTCGCTGCCGGTCAAGGCATCGCGAAAGCGGGTTTCGGTCTGGTAGACGTCGCGTGGATCGATGACGGTGAGGATGTCGCGCGCCCGCAGCCGGTTCGAGCGCGGCAGGTTGAACAGCTCCGACAGCAAGATATCGCATTCGATGATGTCGGTGCGGATGTCCCATGCCCAGCTGGCGAGCGAAGCTGCGTCGAGCGCAATGGCGCGCCGCTTTTCCTCACGCACAAGTGCTGCCTCGGCGATAGCACCGCTGCGGGTCGCATCCTTCAAAGTGAACAGGCTAGCGGCGAGGCCGGCGAGCGCCTTCAACTGCTTGAGCATGGCGCTAGACGGAAAGGCATGCGGCTTGCGGTCGAGCACGCACAGCGTGCCGATGCGGGCGCCAGCCACGATCATCGGCGCGCCGGCGTAGAAGTGGAGATGATGCTTGCCGGTGACCAGCGGGTTGGTCTTGAAACGTGGGTCCGTCGTGGCATCCGCCACCACCATCGGCTCGTCGCCGGCGGCAATCGCATGGGCGCAGAAGGAGATGTCGGTCGCGGTTTCGGTCTCGTCCAGACCGATACAGGATTTGAACCATTGGCGCTTGTGGTCGACGAGCGTCACCAAGGCGATCGGAACCTGCATAGCCGCCGCGGCAAGGCTGCTTATGCGGTCGAAATCCGGATCGGCCGCCGTATCCAACGCCTCCAGACCGTGCAGCACGGCCAGCCGGTCCTCGTCCTTGACCGCGCGCGCAACTTCGGCCGGCAGATTCGGCACTGTTTCCGCCTTGCTGTTCACCCAAGTCCCCAATGGCCCGTCCCGGCCTTCGCTGCTTCCCGCACCTGCCGGCTCATGACCAGCCGGCGTCCCCGGAACCATCCTAGCGAGGAACCGTTACCCGACCGTGTTTTGCCGACCGCGCCAGTTGGCGAATAACGAGACAAGGACCGATCATGACCAAGATCATCCCCGAAAACAAAGCGCGTCAGGGGCGGTGGGGCTGGCACGGCTTGCGTATCCTGATTGCAGCGCTGCTTTTGGCCTTCGCGGCCTGGGGCATCGCCGAAATCTATGGTGAAATGGCCAAGACGCCGGTGACGGAGCAAGGAAGCGCGCCAAGCGGCTAGATTTTCGGCCTTCATCGTTGGAGATCGCATCAGGCAGCCTTCGCCTCTGCGATGCGGGCCGGTACCAGGACATTGAGTGCGCCAGGCCGGATTTCGATCGTCGTCTCACGGTCAAGCCTGACCAGTTCACCGTCGATGACGGCACGGAACTTTCTGCTGCCCGAATGGATTTTCAGGACCGTTCGGTCAGCTTGATGGATTTCCACGTGTTCGTTGTCGCGCCATTTTCCGCGCGCCATGTTGAAGAAGAATTTGACCAGTTCGGCACGCTGCTGCGCCACCGTGACATAGACGCCAAGCACGCCGCCCGCCGGGTTGTCGGCGTAGGGCAGGTGGCCTTCGCCGAACAGATTGTTGGTGATGCCGATGCCGGTGATGCGGGCCGCCATCTCGGCGTTGCCGATGCTGAGCGTCACGTTCATCGCCGGTGGATTGTTGATCGTCGCCCAGGCCGCCTTGGCCGAGGCGCCGATCTTTCCCAGACGTGAACCGAATTCCATTTTCTGGCGCAGCTGCACCATCTTGGCATGCATGCCGATTGAGAACTGATGAACGAAGGGCCGGCCGTTTGCCGTGGCCACGTCGACCGCGATGATCTCGCCATCGGCGAAGGATTTCAGCGCGGCATCGAGGGACTGCGGAATACCCAGTCCGCGTGCGAACAGATTCATCGTGCCGGCCGGCAATATGGCAAGCGCCTTCCTGGTGCCCATCAGCCGGGCGGCGGCGGCGGAAATGGTTCCATCACCGCCGCCGGCCAGCACGACATCGACAGCGCGTCGCGATGCAGCGCCATCAAGCGTCTCCACCACGTCCTTGCCGGCAACGACATCAATGCTGAGGGAGTGGCCTGCCGTCTCCAGGGTCTGGCGCATTCTGTCGGAAAAGACGGCAAGGTCCGTCGTGCGCAAGGTGCCGCCGTCCCGGTTCAGCACCGCAGCAAATTTCATGCCCCGCTCCGCCATTCCATCACGATAGGGCCGGGATAGACCCAGCCACGGGCTGAAACGCGACCAAGCGGGAAAGGTTCCGTTTTGAGAAACCGCCGGCGCTTCGCCGCTTCTTGGCTTCGGCACGACGCGAAGTGTTTTGTCGGAACAACAGCATGGTCACGACGTTGTGAAGAAGATGCCGCGTCCGAACCTCCTCAGCGACGGTTCAACCGAGCGCGGCGCGTACGAAATCACCCACGAGGAGAGATCATCATGACCCGCAACCTCTTAGCCACGACCGCACTCGCAGCGCTGGTCGCGACCGGGGCCTATGCGCAGAATGCGACATCCCCGGCGCCGGCCCAGACCCCCGCTGTTCAGGAGCCAGCCGCCACTCCGGTGCGCACCGAAGGCAGCATCGTCACCAACATCATCGGTGAAACCGTGTACAACGGCACCGGCGACGATGCCGAGAACATCGGCAAGGTCAGCGATGTCGTCTTCGACAAGGATGGCCAGGCCAAGTCCGTCGTCATCGGCGTTGGCGGTTTTCTGGGTGTGGGAGCGAAGAATGTCGCCTTCGATTACGACAAGCTGCAATGGGCCGAAAGGAACGGCGACCGCTGGCTGGTTGCCCAGGCGACCAAGGACGAACTGACGGCGCAGCCGGAGTTCGACAGCAAGCCCTATGCACCGGCTCCGGCACCGGCCGCATCGACGGACGCAAAGGCTCCGGCTGCATCCGCGCCGGCTGACACCGCGCAGACACCCGTCGACATGAATGCTGCGCCGGCCGAACCGGTGAAGCGCGCCGACGGCAATCTCGCCACCAACATCATTGGCGAAACCGTCTACAACGGCACCGGCGATGACGCGCAGAACATCGGCAGCGTCAACGACATTGTTCTGACAAATGAAGGCAAGGCCGAGTCGCTGGTCATCGGCGTCGGCGGCTTCCTCGGCCTTGGCGCCAAGAATGTCACCTATGATTTCGGCAAGGCCCAGTGGGCCGAGAAGAACGGCGACCGCTGGCTGGTGGCCCAGACCACCAAGGAGGAACTTCAGGCGCAGCCGGATTTCAACCGCAAGGCCTATGATCCGGCACCGGCAACGACGGCTTCCAATGAGCCGGCTGCAACCGCACCGGCTGCTGCACCGTCCGATGCCACGGCTCCTGCCGTCGCACCGGCTGACAAGACGGCTGAGGCTCCTGCTGCTTCGACACCCGATGCCTCGGCACCCGACCAGACCCAGACGGCGGCAATCGACAAGTCGACCTTAACCGAGATGCCTGTCGGCGAGATTCGCGCCGAGGACCTGAAGGGCACGACCGTCTACGGCGCCAATGATGCCAAGGTCGGCGAAATCGGTGACGTCGTGCTGGCGCCCGACAACAAGACCGACGCTGTGATCGTCGACGTCGGCGGCTTCCTCGGCATTGGCGAGAAGGAAGTCGCGGTCGGCATGGATAATCTCAAATTCATGACCGACAAGGATGGCAGGAAGTACCTGTACACGACCTTCACCAAGGAACAGCTCGAGGCTCAAACTGCTTACGACAAGGGCAGCTATACGGAGAAGCGTGACCAGCAGCGCATGATCGTGCAGTAAGAAGCAATGATGGCAGTAGGCCAGTAGGGCAGTAGGGCAGTGGGTGCTGCACAGTCCAGGCCTACTGCCCTACTGTCTGGATCCCCTGCTAACATGGCCGGCAACGCCGTGCGCCGTTAGCTCGGCCAGTGCCAGCGACTGGTCGAGATGTTCAGCCCGCCAGGCAAGCAGCCTTTCGGCGAACTCCAGCCGCACGGCCAGGTGGGCCGGATCGGCGGCGAGGTTGTTCAATTCGCCCGGATCGCTTTCCAGATCGAACAGCAGCGGCGGCAAGTTACCGCCGAAATGCACATATTTGAATTTTTCCGTGCGGATGACGGCGAGATTGCATTGGCGTGAGGCGACACCGAAATGCCGTTCGGCTTCGCCCTCGGCAATCGAGCGGAAATCGAACTCCCAATGCGCGGCATCGCGCCAGGCTGCAGGGCTCCCGCCGCTTAGGAACGGCTTCAGCGAGCATCCGTCGAGATGCGGTTGTGGGGCTTCGCCGAGCAGGTCGAGAAGCGTCGGCAAAATGTCCACCGCTTCGGTGAACCGATCGACACCGCCGCCGGCGGCCTTGCCGTGACGCGGGTCGCGGATGATCAGCGGAATGTGGTAGCTGCCGTCGAAATAGCCGCCCTTGCCCAGCATGAAATGGTCGCCCATCATCTCGGCGTGGTCTGATGTCAGCACGATGATGGTGTCGTCCCACGCGCCTGCGGCCTTGACCGCTTGCCAGATACGGCCGAGCTGCGCGTCGACCTCCGAGATCATGCCGTAGTAGATCGCGCGGATGCGCCGAAAATCGTCGCCGCTCCAACCATGCACCTTGCCGCTGGCCTCGGGACGGAACTTGGCCTGCTTCTGCCGGCCGAGATCATAGGCGAGATAGGGGTGGCTCTCCGCTTCTGCCTGCCAGTTCGCTGCACGGTGGAAGGCAGGACCGGCAGCCGGATCATACAAATTGTTGTATGGCTCGGGCGCGATGAAGGGAGGGTGCGGGCTGATGAAGGAAAGATGGGCAAACCATGGCACATCGTTCTCCTGCTCGCTGAGCCAGCGCGTGAATTCGCCGGTTAGAAAGGAGGATGGGGTTTCGTCCTTCGAATAAACGGGCGGTGCGTTGCTGACGGCGGCCTCGGCCTTGCCGCCTTCGTTCACCGGGCGATGGATATCCGGCGATCCGGCGCCGGTATCGATGCCCCGCTGCTTGAGCCAGGACAGCCACTGCTTCTGATGCTCGGGCAGCAACTGGCGCACCGTGAATCCAGGCAGCACGCCTTCATAGCTTTGCAGCCGTGGGTCGCCCGGCGCCAGCAGGCGCGGGTCGAGCGATACGTCGGTGTAGCCGAACAGCGTCGGATCATAGCCGAGGCTGCGGGCATGCAGCGCGATATTGCCGTGACGGGCGTCGAGCGGCGTGCCGTTGCGGCAGACGCGGTTGTTCATCTGGTAGAGGCCGGTGTAGAGGCAGGCGCGGGCCGGCGAGCAAGGTGCCGCACCACCATAGTGCCGTTTGAATAGCACACCCTCGGCGGCCAGCGCGTCGGCATTCGGCGTCTTCACAACCGGATGGCCGGCAGCCGACAGGCAATCGCCGCGCCACTGGTCGCATGTGATCAGAAGAACATTCGGGCGCATGGCTTTTCCGGTCACTCGCGATACCCTTATCCTGTATGGTCGAACGCCGCTCATGGAACCGAATTCCGGCGATGGCGCAAGCCTGACATATTCGTCAATTGGTGAACGAAGTTATTTGGATTGTTCACTTTTAAAGCACAGTCCATTCTGTGTTTGCCGCCTTTGCCGCAGACTATGGAGCCCTCATATAGGCGTGGACAGCGGCAAGGGCCGCACAAGTACCAAGGGAAGGAGCAAGACCATGCTCGATCAGATCAAGGGCCTGCATCACGTCACTTCGATGGCCAGGGATGCCCGCCAGAACAACGAGTTCTTCACCAGGAAACTCGGTCAGCGCCGGGTCAAGAAGACCGTCAATTTCGATGCGCCGGACGTCTACCATCTCTACTATGGCGACGAGGCCGGCACGCCGGGTTCGGTGATGACCTATTTTCCGTTTCCCAACATCGGCAAGGGCCGTCATGGCGTCGGCGAAGTCGGCACCACGGTCTACTCCGTGCCGGAAGGCACGCTCGCCTATTGGGAAAAGCGTTTTGCCGATGAAGGCGTCTCGGGCCTGTCGCGCGACGAGACATTCGGCGAAAAGCGCCTGGCCTTTGCCGGACCGGACGGCGATGGTTTCGCCCTGGTCGAGGACAAGGCCGACGCCAGAAAGCCATGGGCGAAAGGCGGCATCCCCACCGATGAGGCGATCCGCGGCTTTCACTCCGTGTCGCTCAGGCTGAAGGATGGCGGCGCCACCGAGGAGTTGCTGAAGTTCATGGGCTACGAGGAGATCGACAAGTCCGGAAATGTCCGGCGGCTGGCGGTGAAGAACGGCAATGGCGCCGACGTCGTCGACATCGAATCGCTCCCGGGTGCCGCTTTCGCCGATCTCGGCGCGGGCTCCGTCCACCATGTCGCCTTCGCCGTCGAGAACCGCGCCAAGCAGCTCGAAGTGCGCAAGGCGCTGATGGACACCGGATATCAGGTGACGCCGGTGATCGACCGCGATTATTTCTGGGCGATCTATTTCCGCACGCCGGGTGGCGTGCTGTTCGAAGTCGCCACCAACGAACCGGGTTTCGATCGCGATGAGGATACCGCTCATCTCGGTGAGGCGCTGAAGCTGCCGACGCAGCATCAGCATCTGCGGCCCTATCTCGAACAGCATCTGCAGAAGCTGGAAGGCTGAGACCATGAGCAAGGACGCTTACACTTACAAGGTGCTGCCCGGTTCGCCGGGCGGTCCGCTGCTCTTCGTCTTCCACGGCACGGGGGGCGATGAGAACCAGCTTCTGTCGCTGGGGCGCGATCTCTTGCCCCAGGCAACCATCATCTCGCCGCGCGGCGATGTGGCGGAACATGGTGCGGCGCGCTTCTTCCGCCGCACCGGCGAAGGCGTCTACGACATGGGCGATCTGGCGCGGGCGACGGACAAGATGTCCGGCTTCATCAAGGCCCATATCGAGGCGGCGAAGCCGTCAGCCGCGTTCGGCCTTGGCTATTCCAACGGCGCCAACATCCTGGCCTCGGTGGTGTTTGCGGCGCCGGCGATGTTCGATGCCACAGTGCTGATGCATCCGCTGATCCCGTTCGAACCCGAGATCAACGGCAGTCTCGCCGGCCGTCACATTCTCGTGACCGCCGGCAGGCGCGATCCGATCTGTCCGCCGAACCTGACCACGCGGCTCGAAGCCTATTTGCGTGCCGATGGCGCCGATGTCACAGTGGCGTGGCATGACGGCGGGCACGAGGTGCGGCCAAACGAAATCGAGGCGGCATGGCATGTCTTTGCCGGCGCCACCCAGGGAGTATAGCGATGCCGGACCAACTGCCTGAAATCGAACTGGAAGATCGCGGTTCCAAGGGTCGCTACGTCCTGCGCGGGCCAGACGGCGCCGAGGCGGAGATGACCTTCACCAAGATCGGCGAGCAGCAGATCATCATCGACCATACGGAAGTGCCGGACGTGTTCCGCGGTCAAGGTGCCGGGCTTCGGCTCGTCACCCGCGCCGTCGAGGATGCACGCGCGGCGGGCAAGAAGATCATCCCGCTTTGCCCGTTCGCGAATGCCCAGTTCCGCCGCCACCACGAGTGGGCAGACGTGCTGAAGCAGTAGGATCGGCCGGCATTTCGTCGATCGGAACGGGCGCGACATCAGGCTGTCGTCCCGCTTCGATGGCTTTGGCATTTGCACGGGTAGCGCATCTTGCCTAAGTGGATATGATCTATCGCAGCCACCGCGCCGACAAACGAACCGAATGATCCCCCAATGACCGAAACCGACCTCGTTCCCGTCTTCGACGGCCACAACGACACGTTGCTCAGACTCTACCAGTCGAAAGACACGGACGTCGAAAAGCTGTTCATCGAGGGGAAATCGGGTGGCCATGTCGACCTGCCGCGCGCGAAAGCCGGTGGCTTTGCCGGCGGCATGTTCGCCATCTTTCCGCCGCCTGTCGAGAAAACCAGGCGCAGCGCCGTGCCGCTGGCGCCGAGCGATGCCGAGCCGCTGCCGCCCGAGGTCCCACGCGCCGATGCGTTGACCTCGACGATCGCGATGGCCTCGATCCTGTTCAGGCTGGAGCGAGCCGGAGGGCTCACCGTCTGCCGCAGTGCCGGCGATGTCCGCAACGCGATGGCGCAAGGCTCGATTGCGGCGGTGTTCCACATCGAAGGGGTCGAGGCGATCGATCCCGAGCTCACAATGCTCGACGTATTGCATGCTGCCGGCCTGCGCTCGCTCGGCATCGTCTGGAGCCGGCCGAACGCCTTCGGCCACGGCGTGCCGTTCCGCTTTCCGTCCTCACCCGACACCGGCCCCGGGCTGACCGATGCCGGCAAGGCGTTGGTCAAGGCCTGCAACCAGCTGAAGATCATGATCGACCTGTCGCATCTCAACGAGAAGGGCTTTCGCGATGTCGCCGCGCTCAGCGACGCACCGCTGGTCGCCACTCATTCCAACGTCCACGCGATCTGCGGCCATTCGCGCAACCTCACTGACTGGCAGCTCGGCGCGATCCGCGAATCCGGCGGCATGGTCGGGCTGAACTTCGCCACCGGATTCCTGCGTGAGGACGGCCGCATGAATGCCGACACCAGCCTCGACATCATGGTGCGCCATGTCGATTCGCTGCTGCAGGCACTGGGCGAGGACGGTGTCGGCCTTGGCTCGGATTTCGACGGCGCCATGATCCCGGCCGTCATCGGCGATGTCGCCGGCCTGCCGAAGCTGATCGATGCATTGGCGGCGCGCGGTTTCGGCCGCGCGCTGATCGAAAAGATCGCCTATCGCAACTGGCTCAGCATGCTGGAGAGAACCATCGGGTAGAAAAGACCTATTCGAAACCCATGCGCTTGAGCCAGTCTTTGCCGACACCGCGATCGCGGATGATCGGCAGCGGATCTTCCGAATCGAGCCGCGCGCAGATGCGGTAGACTTCGAGCGTCTCGGCGCTTATCTCGCCGCCCTTGTAGAAGAACATGGCGGCGGCATAGCGCGTACGGCCCGACCATTTCTCGCCGAGCGGCGTGTTGACCAGCTCCCATTGCTCGGCGGCTTCGAGTTCGGCTTCGTCGGTCATGGTCAGAAATCCGCCGGCGGATTGGCGGTGCGGCGGTCGAGCTTGATGAAGGGCCGCGCCACCACCTTGGCGCGCTTCATCAGCTTCTGATACTGCAGCTCGCGCATGGCGTAGATCTCGACCCAGAGGTCCTCGACCATGGTATCACCGTACGGCCGCGCCAGCGAGGCGATGGCGATGTTGCGCTTGGCCATTGGCGACCACATGGCGGCGCTGACCAGGCCGACTTCCTGGCTTTTCTTGTGGTAGACGATGGCATGTTCGGCGGGGATGTTGCCTTCGATCTCCAGCCCGACCAGCACATGGCGCAGCTTGTGTTTGGCGCGAGCCTCGAGGATGGCGCGGCGACCGTTGAAATGACCTTTCTCCAGATCGATCATGAAGCCGAGGCCGATCTCGTCCGGCATGCGCAGGCGATCGGCGCGGATGGCGTGCTCGGCGGTGGTGAAATCCGCATTGGCGACGATCAATCCGGCCTCGAGGCGAGCACGGTTGAGCGCGGTGTAGCCGATGGCGCGGATACCGCGCAGTTGGCCCGCCGTCATCAAGCGGCCCCACAGGCTGAGCGCCCTGTCGGCCGAGACGAACAGTTCGTAGCCGAGGTCGCCGGTGAAGCCGGTGCGAGAAATGCCGACGGTGCCGCCATCATGCTGGAAATCGGCGAGGTCGAATATCTTCAGCTTCTCGACGCCGGTGAAGCCGGCATCACGCAGCACCGCAAACGCGGTCGGCCCTTGCAGCGCGAGCCCGGCGACAGCCTCCGTTTCCTCCGCGACGGTGACATCGAAGCCAATCGCGCTGTCGAGCAGCCATGGCAGATGCCGCTCCTGCGAACACAGCCGGAAGCGTGTCGGCGACAGCCGGAACAGCGTGCCGTCATCGAGGACGAAGCCCTCGTCGTCGCACCACGCCGTGTAGTGGACACGGCCGGGTTTCAGCTTGGTGACATCGCGCAAGGTGACGCGGTCGAGGAAGGCTTCGGCGTCCGGCCCTTCGATCCGGTATTTGGTCATCGGCGAAATGTCGAACAGGGCGGCCTGGCTGCGGATGGCGAAATATTCGAGTTCCTCGTCCCACAGCGAATGCGGCGCGCGGTAGCCAGCCCAATTGTACCAGTCCTGGGTCTTGGCCAGCGCGTCGATGCGCGGCTGGAACGGCGTGCCGAGCCGCAGCGTGCGGAAATGGTCCTGCGCGGCGATGCGGGCGGAAACGACCGCGTTGACTGTCCTCGAGACGGGCTTCTTCCTGGTTGACTGGGCCATGGCTTACCCCTTCATCGCAATGATGCGCCGCGCGGCGTTGAGGCCGGGAGCGCCGGAGACGCCACCGCCGGGATGAGAGCCGGCTCCGGCCAGGAACAGCCTTTCGAGCGGTGTGTCATAGCCCGACCAGCCGGACACCGGTCGCGAGATCAGCATCTGGTCGGCCTGCAATTCGCCGTGGTGCCAGTGGCCGCCCGGCATGCGGTAGCGCGTTTCGATGTCGGCCGGCGTCAGAAGCTCGGCGTGGACCACGCTTTTGCCGATGCCAGGCGCATAGGCTTCGAGCTGGGCCATGATCGCCTTGAGGAATTTCGGCTTGCCGGCATCCCAACTCTCTTTCAGCGCGTAGGGCGCGTATTGCACGACCGCCGACAGCACGCAGGCGCCGCTCGGCGCGAGCGACGGGTCGGCGAGGCTTGGCAGCGTGATCTCCATCACCGGCTCGGGTGAGAACTCGCCATATTTGGATGGGTTGAAGGCGCGCTCGACATGGTCGGGCGAGGGCGCAATCACCAGGCGGCCCTTGTGGCCGGCGGCATCGACGCCGGTGAATTGCGGCGGTCGGTCGAGCGCCAGATTGAGCTTGGCCGCATCGCCTTTCATGCGAATGTTTTTCACCTTGCGCACAAAGCCGGTATCGATCTCGCGCGGCCCGACAAGGTCGAGGAAGGTGGTCGCCGGATTGATGGCCGAGACGATCGTCCTGGCACGCAGCACCTCGCCAGTGTGGAGCGCAACACCGACTGCGCGGCCGTTCTCGACAATGATCTTCGCCACCGGCGTCGACGTGCGGATGGTGACGCCGGCCTTTTCCGCCGCGGCACGGATGGCAGCGGCAACCGCGCCCATGCCTCCTTGCGGCAGTATCTGCGCGCCGGCTGCACCGCCGGTCTCGCCGGCCAGCCGGTAGTAGAGGCCGAGCAATGATGTCGGCGAGCGGGGGCCGAGATGGCTGCCCAGCGTCGCATCGAAAGCGAGCAGGCCTTTTAGCCTGATATCAGCCAACTGCTCGTCGAGCAGGTCGGCAACATTCATCAGCAGCACGCGCAGGAAGTCGCGCATGTCTTCCTTGCCGAGCTTCTTCAGCGCCAGCGCGGTCTGGCCGAGCGAGGCGGTCTCGAGCAGCGACATGCCGGCGAGATCGGGCGGGCGCCGGGAGAGGAACGGCTTCAATATACCGGCATAGCGCAGCAGCTGCGCGCGCAATTCCTTCCAGGCCGACTGCTCGGACGAACTGGCGCCGGTCAACACCTCGCCATAGGCACCATGCAGGACCAGCGGCGGGCCGTCCCTCGACAGCGCAACCGACGGCATGAAGTCGGCGCGCGCGAATTGCAGCCCGTGCTTGTCCAGATCCAGCGTCTTGACCACATCGGGATGCAGCCGGTTCAGCAGATGGGCGATTGACGAGACACGAAAGCCCGGCGCGAATTTCTCGGTGCGCGCGGCGCCGCCGACTTCGCTTCCGGCCTCCAGCACCAGCACCTTGCGACCGGCCTTCGCCAGCGTGGCCGCGGCGACGAGGCCGTTGTGGCCGCCGCCAATGACGATTGTCTCAGATGACGTCATGGGCAGCGCTCATATGCGAGGTGGATTTGGCGAGGTCGCGCAGGATTTCCGCCGCGGCGTTGCGGCCGGGCGCTCCCATGACGCCACCGCCGGGGTGGGTCGAGGAGCCGCACATATAGAGGCCGCCGACCGGCGAGCGGTACTGCGCGTAACCCGGCACGGGCCGGTTGAACAAAAGCTGGTCGAAGGTCAGTTCGCCCTGGAAGATGTTGCCTTCGGTGAGGCCGACCTCGGCCTCGATCTCGCGCGGGGTGCGCACCTCCATGTGGACGATGCGGTCGCGAAAGCCCGGCGAGTATTCCGCGATCTGCGAAATCACGCTCTCGGCAAAGCCGTCGCGGTCGGCATCGGTCCACTCGGCTCCTGCGATCTTGGGCGGCGCGTATTGCACGAAGCAGCTCATGAAGTGCTTGCCGGGCGGCGCCATGGTCGGGTCGAGCGTCGTTGGGATGACCATGTCGAGGAACGGATCGGCGGACCAGCGTCCGGCC
Source organism: Mesorhizobium sp. P2_F8 (assembly GCF_056403655.1). NCBI lineage: Bacteria > Pseudomonadati > Pseudomonadota > Alphaproteobacteria > Hyphomicrobiales > Phyllobacteriaceae > Mesorhizobium > Mesorhizobium sp. P2_F8. The sequence continues at coordinate 325,464 of NZ_JBFUFB010000001.1, read as the reverse complement.
TTCCAGTCGTCATAGGCGCGCTCCATGCGCTCCATCGAATCGGTGAAATGCATATCGCCGCGATAGACCGGCGAATCCTTCGGCAGCGCCGGGAATTCCGGCAGCGAGTCGAGAGCGATGTTGACCTTGCCGGACGAGCCGCGGATCTTGAAGTTCCTGACCCGGCGCAGGAAGACATCGGGCAGTTCCTTTTCCTCGACCAGCTTCAGGAAGGTGCGCTTCACGTCGGCATTGGAGACGACGAGCTTGCCATAAATCTCCTCGCCGCCGGCCAGCACCACGCCCTTGGCCTTACCCCTCCCGACCAGCACATGGTCGACCTCGGCACCGGTGCGGATGGTGCCGCCCGACGCCTTGAAGGACGCGGCCAGCGCCTTGGTGACCGCGCCCATGCCGCCGCGCGCATAACCCCAGGCGCCGACCGAGCCATCGACCTCGCCCATATAGTGATGCAGCAGCACGTAGGCGGTGCCTGGCGACATCGGCCCGAGCGCGGTGCCGATGATGCCGGACAAAGCGAAGTTCGCCTTGATGACGTCGGTCTCGAAATATTCGTCGAGGAACTCCGAGATCGACATGGTCCAGAAGCGCAGCGTCAGCGCCATTTCCTGCGCCGAAAGGCCGGCGAATTTCTTGCCGAGATAGAGCAGTTCTCCGAGGTCGCGCGGCCGCAGGCTGGTCGGATCGGGTGCGGTGCGCATCAGGAGCGGCTGGATGAAGCGGCACTGCCGCGTCACGTCGCGGGCGTAGCGGTCATAGGCTTCGGCATCGCGCTTCGAGAAGCGGGCGAACTCGCGCCGGTGGGCATCGTGGTCGCGGTAGTTGGCGAGGTAGTCACCGTCACGCGTGAATACCGCGCCGCCCTCATAGGAGATGACCTGCAGTCCGAAGCGCGGCAATTCGAGGTCGCGCATGATCTCGGGGCGAAAGAGCGAGCAGACATAGGAGCAGTTGGAATAGAGGAAGCCCGGCGTCAATTCCCGGCTGGTGGCGGCACCGCCGACCCAGTCGTTCTTCTCGACCACCAGCACGTCGAGGCCGGCGCGCTGCAGATAGCAGGCGTTGACCAGGCCGTTGTGTCCGCCGCCGATGATGATCGCATCCCAAGCTTTCATTTTGGCCCAGTCTTCCCGTGCGACCCGCTCTTCATTTTTGCGTGATCTGTTCCCGAATGCACGGAATTTGGCATGGCAGCCGCCATTTTGTCCAGCCATATTGAATGAATGTTCAACAAACGGTGTTGCGTTTTGCCCTGTATGCGCTACGCTTTGCCGGCAATCGAAAGTGCTCAAATCGGCTGACGGGGCCGAGGTGCGATGATCGAAACGGCAGCAGCCGAGCCTGAGTATGACGACACCGCCATCCGCTTCCTCGAGGCGCTGTGGGGTGATGGCTACCTGTCGCCCGGTGGGCCGGACGAGGTCGACCGGGTGGTCGAAGGCCTCTCGCTCCAGGGCAAGACGATCCTCGACATCGGCTGCGGCTCGGGCGGCATCACGCTGCATCTGGTCGAGCGCCATGGCGCTGCCCACGCCACCGGCTTCGATGTCGAACAGCCGGTGATCGAGACAGCCCGGCGCCGCGCCGCCGCGCGTGGGCTCGCGGGTCGTGTCAGCTTCATCCAGGCACCACCGGGCTCGCTGCCTTTCGCCGACCATTCCTTCGATGTCGTCTTCTCCAAGGATGCGCTGCTGCATGTGCCCGACAAGGATGGCCTGTTCGCAGAAATCTTCCGCGTACTGAAGCCGGGCGGTGTCTTTGCCGCCTCCAACTGGATGATCTCGCATGACGGCGAACCGTCGCCCGAGATGAGGGCCTACATCGCCGCAGAAGGCCTGTCCTTCGCCATGGCATCGCCCTCCCGCTATGCGCAGGCGATGCGCCGGGCCGGCTTTGCCGATGTCACCATCAAGGACCGCAATCCCTGGTATCGCGACGTCGCGCGTGGCGAGCTGGAAAGGCTGAAAGGACCGCTCTATCCGACTGTCGCCGCCGTGGTCGGCGCCGCCTATGTCGACAAGAACATACGAACCTGGGAAGCCATGCAGAAGGTGCTTGACAGTGGCGAACACCGTCCCACTCATCTTCGCGGTCGGAAGCCGGTTGGATAGCCGGCGATGCAGGAGACCGTCAGACCCATGAAGACGGCAGACGCCAGGGACGCCCTCCTTGAACCAATGCGGAAAGCTGAATCCGAGAAGCGCGGACGCAAGGCCTCGAAGGAGGTCAGGCAGCTTCAGCTCATCGAGGCGACGATCGATTCACTGGCCAAGCGCGGCTATTCGGAGACGACGATGGCCGATGTCGCCGATGGCGCGGGCCTGTCGCGCGGCATCGTCAATTTCCATTTCGAGAGCAAGGAAAAGCTGCTCATCGCGACCTTGCAGCATATGTATGACGAGTACTCGGCGCATTGGCGCAATGCCCTGCAGAAGGCCGGCGATGATCCCGCCCGGCAACTCCAGGCGCTGGTCGCGGCCGATTTCGACCGTTCGATCTGCAACAAGCGCAAGCTCGCCGCCTGGTGCGCCTTCTGGGGCGAGGCCAAGTCGCGGCCGACCTATCAGGCGCTGAGCAGTGCCCGCGATGCCGTCTACCAAAACATCTTCATCGACCTTTGCGCGGCGCTGAAGCAGAGCGGCGACTATGCCTATGAGTCGCAGGTCATGGCGCTGGCACTCAGTGCCATGACCGAAGGGTTGTGGCTGCGGTTGATGATGGGGACCGAGGACACCACCCGTGAAACCGCCTTGCAGGCGGCAAACGAATTCCTGTCGGCGGCATTCCCCAAACACTATCCGTGGAAGGCGGCCGACGCGACGAAACCATAAGAAAACCACAGAGGATGGAACGGCAATGAAGACACTGACAAGACGCCTGACACTGACCTTGGCGCTGGCCGGAACGCTGGCGGCGTCGGCAGCCGCACTTGCGGTCGCCGCCGACAAGGACTTGATCGTGTTCGACTGGTCCGGCTACGAAGACCCCAGCTTCCACCCGAAATATGTCGAGAAGAACGGCGACTCGCCGACCTTCGCCTTCTTCGGCGACGAAGACGAGGCGTTCGAGAAGGTTCGCTCCGGCTTCAAGGCCGACCTCGGCCATCCCTGCTCGCAGAGCGTGGTGAAATGGCGCGAGGCGGGCCTGCTGCAGCCGCTCGACACCTCGAAGATCACGGGCTGGAAGGACCTCAATCCCGGCATCATGGCGATGAAGGATCTTGCCACCACCCCGGACGGCAAGGCGTGGTTCATGCCTTGGGATTGGGGCAACACCCAACTCACCTACAACACCTCCAAGATCGACGCCAAGGACGTGCAGTCGCTGAAGGCCTTCGCCGACCCCAAGTTCAAGGGACGGGTGTCGATCGGCGACAACGTCGACGACGCCTATGCGCTGGCGAGCCTCGCTATCGGCCTCAAGGACTGGACCAAGATGACCGACGACCAGTTCAAGCAGGCTTCGGATTTCCTGCGCCAGGTGCACAAGAACGTGCGCTCCTACTGGACCGACACCACCGACGTCGTGCAGCTGTTAAGCGGTGGCGAGGTCGACCTCGCCTGGGCATGGAATGACGCGACGGTGCAGTCGGTGGCGGCCGGCGTGCCGATCATGTCCAAGAAGGACACCGACGAAGGCATCTCGACCTGGGTTTGCGGCTACGTGCTGTTCAAGGACGCACCCGGCAATATCGACAAGGCCTATGACTACCTGAACGCCGTCAACGATCCGGAGACTGCCAAGGTGCTCGTCAAGGACTGGGGTTATGGCCAGGCCAATGCCAAGGGCATGGCTGGCGTCGATCAGGCGGTGCTGAAGGAAAAGGGCTATGACGACGTGCAGAAATTCGTCGACAAGACGCTGTTCCAGTCGCCGGTGCCTTCCGACCTCAAGCTCAAGATGATCGCCGAATTCGAGAAGATCAAAGCCGGCTATTGAGCCTGTCTCGAGTGCCCGTCCGCCCGCCAACTGAGCGGGCGGACGGGCTCGCCAAAGCCGCCGAATTCTCCTAACGTCACAGCCTCTTTTTCGCGATTGGGGGAGTTTCGCGCCATGAAATCAGTGCTACGCCGCCTTGCCCTTGCCGCCGCGTGTTTGATCGGCGCAGGCTCTGTCCATGCCTTGGCGGAAGGCGGCGGCGACCTCGTGGTGTTCGACTGGTCGGGCTATGAAGATCCGCTGCTGCACCCCACTTACGCTGCCAAATACGGCGCCGAGCCGACCTTCGCTTTCTTTGGCGATGAGGACGAAGCCTTCGAGAAGATGCGGGCGGGCTTCAAGGCCGATGTTGCCCACCCTTGTTCGCAAAGCGTGGTCAAGTGGCGCGAGGCCGGCATGCTGCAGCCGCTCGACACCTCCAGGATCCCTGGCTGGAAGGACCTCAATTCCGGCATCATGGCGATGAAGGATCTCGCCACCACCGCCGACGGCAAGGCCTGGTTCATGCCCTTCGACTGGGGCAACACCTCGCTGCTCTACCGCACCGACAAGGTGACGGCCGAACAGGCGCAGTCGCTCAGGATTTTTGCCGATCCCAAGTATAGGGGCCGCGTCACCATCGGCGACAATGTCGACGACGCCTATGCGCTGGCGAGCCTCGTCATCGGCCTCAAGGACTGGACCAAGATGACCGATGCACAGTTCCAGGAGGCATCCGCCTTCCTGCGCGACGTGCACAAGAACATCCGCTTCTACTGGACCGACGACACCGACCTCAACCAGGCCTTTATCGGCAACGAGGTCGACCTCGTCTGGGGCTGGAATGAGACCTTCGTGACGCTGAAGGGGCAAGGCATGCCGATCGCCATGAACCGCGACACCAAGGAAGGCATTTCGACCTGGGTGTGCGGCTATGTGCTGATGAAGGATGCGCCGGGCAAGCTCGACGAAGCCTATGATTTCTTGAACTCCGTCAATGCACCCGCCGTGTCGGACTACTTGGTCAAGACCTTCGGCTATGGCCATGGCAATGGCGCCGGCATGGCGGCGATCGACCACAAGGTGCTGGTCGACCGCGGCTTCGACAACCTCGATAAATTCCTCGACAAGACGCTGTTCCAACAGCCGGTGGCGCCGGAGCTCAAGCAGCGCATGGTCGCCGAGTTTGAGAAGATCAAGGCCGGCTATTGACGAACGAACCGCAAAGAACCGACGTCGTCATCGTTGGCGCCGGCTTCACCGGCCTGTCGGCAGCGCTCGAGCTGAAGGCAGCCGGCATCGACTTCCGGCTGCTCGAAGCGCGTGACCGCGTCGGCGGGCGTGTCGAGTCCAGGCAGAATGGGCTTGGCGAGCGCGTCGACAGCGGCGGTCAGTTCCTGTGCGAGGACATGCCGGAGCTGATGGCCCTCGTCGCGGCGCGCGGCAAGACGCTGGTCGAGACTTATCTGGATGGCGACTTCGTCGCCCAACCGGCGATGTCTGCGAGGGAGGCCGAACGAACATATGCCGGCTCGATGGCGATCCGCGACCGCATGAATGCGATCTCGCCTGATGATCCGGCAATTGCCGGCCTGACCGTAGCCACATGGCTCGCTGGCCAGAGCGATCCTGACGACGCCAAGGCGGTGTTCCGCTCGATGATCGAAGGCCTGTGGTGTCAGGCTCTGGAAAAGCTGCCGTTGTGGCACCTGATCGACAATGATCGGCGCATCACCAACGAGGTGACGGAGCTGCAGTATTTCGTGCGCGAAACCATGCATGCGCTGGCCGACGACCTGGCTCGCGATCTCGGCGACCGGCTGCGGTTGAGCAGAGCGGTTACGGGGATCGAACATGGGCCGGGAAGGGTTCGTCTCGCATCGGCGACGGGTATCATCGAGGCGCGGACCGTGTTGATCGCCGTACCGCCGACGATGGCCGCCAGACTGGATTTCGCGCCGCCGCTGCCGGCTGGCTTGCAAAGAGCTCTGGCGGTCTGGCAAAGCGGGGCGGTGATCAAGGTGCTGGTGCGTTTTCCCACCTGCTTCTGGCGTGACCGCGGCCTGAGCGGCATGGTGATGTGGCGCGACCTGCCTGGGCTTTTTGCCTGTGATGTCAGCAAGGACGACGATGACGCCGCGCTGGTGGTCTTCGTCGGCGGGCCGCTCGCCTTGCGCTGGCGCGAATTCGGCGACGCGACACTGCGCGCCGAAATAGCGAAAAAGCTGGTGGAGGCCTTGGGGCCCGAGGCGGCCGGCATCCTCGATCTCAGCTATCGCGACTGGACGGATGACCGCTGGAGCGGCGGCGCCTACGGCGATCTCATCATCGATGCGAAGGCAACCGACGCCGAGCGCACAATCCTGGCCGGTGCTGCGCCGGTGTATTTCGCCAGTTCAGAACTGTCGCCGTCATTTCCGGGCTATGTCGAAGGCGCCATCGTTGCCGGGCGCATCGCCGCTCGCAAGATCATGGCCGAACTTCAGTCGGCCATCGCCACCAGCGCTTCGGGATCGTAGGCAAGGCGGATCGAGGTGCCGACCGGAATGTCGTCGGCGCCGAAATCGTTGGTCTCGGTCACCGACAGCGGCTTTTCCAGGCCCGGTATCTCGACGATCAAATGGGTGATCTCGCCGAAATAGTGGCGTTCAACGACTTTGCCTGCGACCTCGAACTTGGCCGTCGCATTGTCCCACAGCACGCGCAGGCGTTCCGGCCGGATGCCGAGCGTGGCTGCGCCACCATTGCGCACGAAGGCCTTGGGCTTGTCGGTCTTGACGCGGCCGAAGCCCAGCGTGTCGACAACCAGCGACGCGCTATTCTCCTCGACGATCTCAGCCTTGACGAAGTTCATGCCGCCGAGGAAGTCGGCGACCTGGCGATTGACCGGCCGCTGGTAGATTTCCTTGGGCGAGGCGACCTGCGCGATTTTTCCACCGAACATCACTGCGATGCGGTCGGACATGGCGAGCGCCTCATACTGGTCGTGGGTGACCAGCACGAAGGTGATGCCGACAGCCTGCTGCAGGCGGCGCAGCTCGACCTGCATCTGCTCGCGCAGTTTCTTGTCGAGCGCAGACAGCGGTTCGTCGAGCAGCAGCACCTTGGGCCGCATCACCAGCGCACGGGCGAGCGCCACGCGCTGCCGCTGGCCGCCGGAAAGCTCGGTTGCCAGACGCTTGCCGAGGCCGGTCAGCGACACCTGCGCCAGCGCTTCCTCGACGCGGCGTTTCTCCTCGCCGCCCTGCAGCTTGAGCCGCTTCAGCCCATAGGCAACGTTCTGCTCGACATTGAGATGCGGGAAGATCGCATAGCTCTGGAAGACCATATTGGTCGGCCGGCGATTGGCCGGGATGCCTTCCATCGGCTGGCCGCCGACCGAGATCGAGCCGCGGGTCGGATTGTCGAAGCCGGCGATCATGCGCAGCAGCGTGGTCTTGCCGCAGCCGGATGGACCGAGCAGCGAAAAGAATTCGCCCTCTTTGATGGTCAAGGAGGCGTCGTCGAGCGCCTTGAACGCGCCATAGCTGCGGGTGACGTTGCGGATCTCGATCATTGGCCTATCGGACTGGGAGCGCTCGACTTGCGGCTGCTCAGGCATAGAGGCCTCCCTCGTTCTGGGTGCGTCTGGCGGCGCGGCGACGCAGGATTTCGGCAACTGTCATCAGCAGGAAGGAGGCAACCAGCAACAACGTGCCGAGTGCCAGCACACCGGGCAATTTCGCCGCGAAACGCAACTGGCCCCAGATGTAGATCGGCAGCGTCGCCTCTGTCCCGGTGAGGAAGAAGGCGATGATGAACTCATCCAACGAGATGGTGAAGCAGACCAGCAGGCTGGAGATGATGGCCGGCGCCACCATCGGCAGCGTCACCCGCCGGAACGTTCCGAACGCGCTTTCGCCGAGATCGGCGGAGGCTTCCTCCAGGCTACGGTCGAAGCCTTCGAAGCCGGAGGTCAGCACCGTCATCGAATAAGGGATGCAGACCAGGACATGGCCGAGCACGACGGTGAACAGCGACAGGCTCAAGCCGAGCTGCAGCATCACCAGCAACATCGAGATGGCGACGATGACTTCCGGCAGAACCAGCGGCGCCATGATCAGGCCGTTGATGGTGCGGCGGCCGGGATAGCGGTAGCGGGTGATCGAACGGGCGGCGAGGATGCCAAGCACCGTGGAGAGAACCGCGGCCGACACGCCGACGATCAGGCTGTTCCAGGCGGCGTCGAGCAAAGCCGGGGTGCGGGGCAGGTCCTCGTACCAATGCAAGGTGAAGCCGGAGAGCGGGAACTTCGGCGTCGCCGCCGTGTTGATCGAGAAGATCGGCAGGAAGATGACCGGCAGGTAGAGAAACACGACGTAGAGAAACGCGTAGGCCGGCAGCCAGCCGCCGGACAAGAAACGCCGCACCGCCGTCATCGCGCCAGCCTCTGCAGAGCGCGGATGATGAGCACCGTGGCGCCCGCCATCAGCGTCACGATCAGCATGGTGGTGACGGACAGGGCCGCGCCCAGCGGCCAGTTGGAGGCCTTGCCGAACTGCGCCTGGATGGCATTGGCGATCATGACGCCGTCCTTGCCGCCGACCAGCTTCGGCGTGACATAGTCGCCGACGGTCGGGATCATGACGATCAAGGCCGCAGAAATCACGCCTGGCGCCGACAGCGGCAAGGTCACGCGCAAGAATGAGCGCAGTGGGCCGTCGCCGAGATCGGTGGCTGCTTCGACCAGCGTGCGGTCGACCTTTTCCAGCGAGACGAAGATCGGCAGGATGGCGAAGGCCGCCCAGGCATGGGTGAGCGTGATGATGACGGCGCTTGAATTGTAGAGCAGGGCGGTCGACGGTTCGTCGATGATGCCGAGACCCATCAAGCCGGAATTCAGGACGCCGTTGTAGCCGAGGATGACCTTCCACGACATGACGCGCAGGAGATAGCTGGTCCAGAACGGGATGGTGATGAGGAACAGCCACAGGCTCTTGTGGCGACCGCCGTGGAACGAAATGAAGTAGGCGATCGGATAGGCCAGGATGACGGTGAACAGGCTGACCGTCAGCGAGATGTAGAGAGAGCGCCACAACAGATCGCGGTAGATCGGCTCGGTCAGCGCGATGCGGTAGTTTTCCAGCGTGAAGGTGCGGTCGATTGTCAGGTAGTTCTGCGTCCAGAAGGAGTGCGCAATGACCACCAGGATCGGCAGGACAAGAAGGATGAGCGCGTAGAGAAAGGTTGGGCTGATCAGGGCAAGGCCCTGTACGGGTTCGGATTGCAGAAGGGCATTTCGTCTGGCCCGCGTCATGCGCCACGGGGGCGACCCTTCCGCCGCCGCCGTCATTGCAGGGCTCCGGGTGTGATCTCGGTTGCTGGCCTGGACTGTCCCGCCATACGGCATCCCACTGTGCTGGCGCCGGCGCCTGTTCCCAATTTTGTTTTGGCTTGCCGGCTTTCTTTGATCATGCGCGCATCGGCGGATTGAAATCAAGCGCTATTTCTGCAATATTGATTGAACGGACATTCAAAATGAAGTGAAGAAAGCCGCCATTTCCGGCATTTGACGCTGAATTTCATGCCCGAGAAAAATTGGACGAGATGACGTGGAGGCTATTGTGGCTGCTGTGAGAGATTTGAGGGCGAGCGAAACGGCTGATGTCGGCGACGACGATGCCGTCGAGCTGGCCAAGCGCCATCTCATCCAGCCCTGGCCCTATGCCGGTTCGGTCGGTGCCGAAGCGCGCACGCTGATCGGCGAAGGCGACGGCATCTACATCACCGACAGCACCGGCAAGCGGCTGATCGACGGGCCCGCCGGCATGTGGTGCGTCAATGTCGGCCACCGCCGCGAGGAACTCGCCAGGGTGATGTACGACCAGGCGATGGCGCTGTCCTACAACACGCCGTGGTACACGATGAACGCGCCGTCGGCGGAACTTGCCCAGCGCATCGCCGGCCATGCGCCAGGCGATCTCAGCCATGTCTTCTACACCACCGGCGGCTCTTCGGCCGTCGAGACGGCGCTGCGCTTCATGCAATTCTACAACAATGTGCGCGGCCGGCCGGAAAAGAAGCTGATCCTGAGCCGGGGCGGCGCCTACCATGGCTCGACCTATCTGTCGGCCTCGCTCAATGGCCGACCGCGCGACCACGACTGGATGGACGGCGCCGACGAGCTGGTTATCAAGCTGTCTTCACCCGACCCGTTCCGCCGCCCGCACGGTATGAGCCTTGCCGCCTTCACCGATTTCCTGGTCGATCAGTTCCGCGACACGGTCGCCCGAGTCGGCGCTGAGAAGATCGGCGCCTTCGTCGGCGAGCCGGTGCAGGCGTCCGGCGGCGTCATCGTGCCGCCCGACGGCTACCTCAAGCGCATCCGCGAGATCTGCCGCGACAACGACATCCTCTATGTCTCCGACGAGGTGGTGACAGCCTTCGGCCGGCTTGGCCATGTCTTTGCCTCGGGCGACATGTTCGGCATCGATCCCGACATGATCACCTTCGCCAAGGGCGTCACCTCGGGCTATTTCCCGCTCGGCGGTGTCATCATCTCGGAGCGGCTGCTGGAAGAATTGCGCCGGTCGAACCATCCCGACGCGATCTTCGGCCATGGCCTGACCTACACCAGCCATCCCGTCGGTTGCGCCGTCGCGCTGAAAAACCTCGACCTGCTGGAAGAGGGCGTGCTTGCCCATACGCAGGACGTCGCGCCCTATTTCCAGGCGCAGTTGAAGACACTGGAAGAGCTGCCGCTGGTCGGCGAGGTGCGTGGCCTCGGGCTGATGGGCTGCGTCGAATGCGTGGCCGACCGCGAAAGCAAGGACCCGCTGCAGCTCGACAAGAATGTCGGCAAGCGCATCGACGCGCACTGCCATGAGCTCGGCCTGCTGGTCCGTCCGCTGATCAACATGTGCGTGATGTCGCCGCCATTGGTCATCACGCGCGAGCAGATCGACGACATGGTCGGCATCTTGCGCGAGGGCATTTCGCGCACGATGGATGATCTGACGAAAGAAGGCGTGTGGCGGGGGTGAATTCTCCCTTCTCCCCGTAGCACGGGGAGAGGGCCTCTGATCGCCGTCTGCCCTTAAGACCGCGACCTGAGCGCGTCGTTCAGATTCCACATGTCCTTCTCCTCGGGCGCGGTTTCCAGGCCCAGCACCGGCAGCATCTTGCGCAGGTGATCGTGATGGGTGCGCACGCCATATTCGAGGTCGGAGAGATAAAAGCCCTCGAAGGCCTCGGACAGCATGGATTCGTTCGACCATACCGAAAGCTGGACGTCCTCCGACATGGTGTCGCGATCGATGCGGAAGGAGAGGTAGCGGGCGGCGGCCTGCTCGCGGCTCTCGTCGCGGTAGCGGTAGATGGCGCCGCGCAGCAGGGTCTGCCCGGTCGACAGCGGAAACTCCTGATAGAACTGCACCGATTCCGGCATCACCGAAATGACCGCATTGGGGAAGATGCCGTAATAGACCCAGGCCTTCTTCAGATAGTCGGGCAGATGCGTCGGCTCGGGCGCGATCTTGACATAGTTCTTGACGCTCCAGCGGCGGCCGGCATGCGGGTTGTATGTGGCAAAGGAGCGTGACACGCCGTTGATGAACGGCTCGTCGAAATAGGTGGCGCCATAGAGATCCTGCAGCGCGGGATGCGCCATGGCGACGTGATAGCCTTCATTGTCGACATCGCGAACCGACTTCCAGTTGACCGGCGTCTTCTGGGTCCAGATGCCCCAGGAGGGCACCATGTCGGCGGCGTTGTAATGCGCGAATTCCGGCTCGATCGGCTTCATCAACTCGGCGACCGAAGGCTGCGGCCCACCATTGCGGAAACGGATGAAGATGAAACCCATCCAGATTTCCAGATCGAGCGGCATCAAGCCGAATTCGGTCTTGTCGAGCTCGGGGAAGGAGCGCGGGCGCGCGGCACCACGCAGCGTGCCGTCGAGATTGTAGACCCAGCCGTGGAACGGGCACACCAGCGCATTCTTGCAATTGCCCTGGCTGTCGGCGACGACGCGGCTGCCGCGGTGGCGGCACATGTTGTTGAAGCCGCGCACGGCTCCATCCTTGCCGCGCACGACCAAGGCGCGTTCGCCGACCACATCCATGGTCAGGTAATCACCGACATTCGGGATGTCCGAGACATGACCGACGATCTGCCAGTGGTTGCGGAAGACGTGCTCCTTCTCGAGTTCGAGAAGGGCATCGGAATGGTAACTCCAGCCCGGCAGTCCCCGCCGGTCCCAATCGTTGGGGATCGCCACGTCGCGGAGGTGCGGGTTCATAAAACGTCTCTTCTTTTTATTGAATACTCATTCAATAAAAGCATATTTTTCATTGAAATGCAATGGCTTGTAGGAATCTGGCAATTTCTGCGACGGAATCCTCATGTCGCCTGGAGCTAAAATCTGCGCGCCTGTCGGCCCGGAAAATCCCGGAGAATCCGGGTGTTAGTCACGATTTCAAGGGTGCTGTCCCGGTACAATTTTGCGAAGCGAACGGGCGAGGGACGAAGCGCCATTGCGCGGGCGGGAAAGGGCTTGCCGGTCGCCGCTTTGGGCCGCGCCACGGCTGCGCTTTGGCCAGAGCAAATTGGGGTCGGAATCGGGCGAAGCCCCATTCTTCGAGAGGATGTGGATACCGCTGTGACCGATTTTGCCCGATTCTGCCCGAAATACTGTTTCAGGCCGGTTACATTGTCAGACTTGCGCCACCCTAGCCCGGTTACAAAGTGCGGCTAAGTTCGTTTCATCACCAAAAAGAAACTCAGCGAAGGGAACGGCGATGTATGCGAAAATCAACACGACCCGTGGCGAGCACCTCCTCCAGGCTCCAGAGCGCGATGACCGCCGTCCGAAACTGGCGCTGCGCCAGCAGGCCAGCGACCATCCCATGGCTATGTTCATTCTGCTGGCTGCTTGCGCCTTCATCGGCATGGCGTTCGCGCCGACAGTTGGGCCGGCCTTCGCTTCGTTGAATCCGCCAGCCAACCTCGTCGACGGCGCGCAGACGACGACCAGGACCGCGCGCCTGCCGATGCCGACGATCGACTTCGCCTGCAAGGGGCAGGCCTGGGGCGCCGAGAGCATGGATTGCCTGCGCGCCATCGCCGAGCAGTCAGGAGCGCACAAGATCCGCGCGATCCGCATGATCGCCAATGCTGCGCCGTTGACCAGCACGCCGAACGTTTTCTGATTTTTGTCAAAGCCTGATCCCGAACCGGTTCCCTCGTTGGGATCATGCTCTGACCTCCCCCGAGCGCTCCCTCCAGCGCGCTCTTCTTCGGCCCCCTGCCACGAGCCCGGCTGGGGGCCTCTTTTTATCCTTTCAATGCCGCCTGTTCGGCAATGGCGGACAGCACGCTGCGTACATCCAAAGTGCTGAACGGCTTTTCCAGGATCTGCGGCCGCTGCTGCGCCGGCAAGGCCTCGATTTCGGCTTTCGCGCCGATCAGGTCGCCGGTGACCAGCACGAAACGCTGCGCCAGGTCGGGCCTTTCGACAAGCAACTCGCGATAGATCGATATGCCACTGATGCCGGGCATTCGGAGGTCCGAAAAGACGATATCGGGCGGCATGTGGCCGCCCAAGGTGATGGTGCCTGATTCCCAGACGGGTGCAATCCGCGACTTGATGCCCATCAATTCGAGGATGTCGGAGAGCGAGCCGGCGACATCCGGCTCGTCGTCGATGATCAAGGCATGACGCAAGCCGCTCGAGCGCGGCTGGTTCTCGCCGGCGCTGGCGGCGCCGGCCGCAATGGCGGGCAGCTGGACCACGAAGCGTGCTCCCCTCGGGATCACTTCCTCGAACCAGACATTGCCATTGTGCCGCTCGATGATCGATTTCGAGATCGACAGGCCGATGCCGGTGCCGACGCCGACCGGCTTGGTGGTAAAATAGGATTCGAAGATGCGGCCCCGGATCGCTTCCGGCACGCCGGGGCCATTGTCCTCGACCGAGAAGCCGGGGTTGCCCCGATCACTGCGGAACGTCCGTACCTTGATCAGCCGGTCGCCGGCAATGCCGGCCAATGCATGCTGGCTGTTGATGAGGAAGTTGGCCGCCACCTGCGTCACGTGGTCGGCGTCGGCCATGGCCAGCAGCGGGCCGGCGGCGAAATCGGTGTCGATGATGATGCCGCTTGATCGCGCGCCGTAGGCGGTCACCTCGAGGGCAGCGCGGATCACCTGGTTGAGGTCGGTCTCGGCCTGGGCTGCAGGATGAAGGCGGACCATCGACAGGAAGCTCTTGACGATGCGGCCGCAACGCTCGGCGGCGGCACGCACCTTCTCGGCACGTACCTTGGTCTGCGGATCGGAGGCGAATTCGTGCAGCAGCGTCGATTGCGCCACCACCACGGCCAGCGGGTTGTTGAGTTCGTGAGAGACGCCGGCCAGCAACGAACCCATCGCCGCCATCTTCTCGTTCTGGTGTAGCTTCTCGCGCTGGCGACCGATCTCCTCCTCGGCGCGTAGCCTGTCGCGCAAATCGCGGATCGAACCGAAGATCAGTCGGCGATCGGCGACCCGCATCTCGGTCGCCGTCAGCTCGATCGGAAACACCTCGCCGGCCGCATTCTGCGTCACGGTCTCTAGCCGCTGGCCAACCATAGGCGCGCCGCGGCCGGACATATAGTCGGCGCCCGAAGAATAGCCCTTGCGGTAGTATTCGGGCACGACGGTGTCGAGCAGGTCCTTGCCGAGGATGTCGCTGCGCTGGAAGCCGAACATCTTTTCGGCGGCAGGGTTGAATTCGATGATCGACCCGGCCTCGTCGATGACGATGATGGCGTCGAGCGAGGCCTGCAGCATGGTGCGGCGAATGACTTCGCTGGCATGGGCGTCGGAGGGCGATCGCTCGATGGCGTCGCCGATGGCGAGCGCGATGATGTGCAGCGTCGCCTCTTCCTCGTCGGTCCACTCGCGCTCGTCGACGCAGTCATTGACTGCCAGCGTGCCCCAGAGATGGCCATGCGCGAAGACCGACACCGACAGGAACGACTTGATGTTCTGCTTTTCAAAGTCGGTTCTCAGGAAGCCTTCGAGATCGCGCGTGTGACCGGCGAAGATCTTGCCTTGCCGCTCATCCTCGGCCACCCGCTCCAGCAGCGGGTCCGAATTGACGACCGACTGCATGATGACGGTTGGCGATGCCAGTTCTCCGCCGAAGTCGGGGTCGATCCAATAGGCGGCGACCGACTGGGCGAAGCCCTGGCCGGGCAACTCGCGCAAGCGAAACAGGATGCCGCGCTGGCATTCTATGGCCCGGCAGAGCGTTTCGAGAATGCCCTCCATCTCGCGCTGCCAGTCGCCGGCCTCGCGCAGCCGGCGAACGACGCGCACGGCCGCCATCGCCGCGCCCTGCCTGAGCCCTTGCATATCCGTGTTTGCTGCTTCAGCGGTCATCTTCTGCCGTCATTCCAGGGCCAGTTCGATCGGCGAGCGACGGCTGCGAGCCCGACTCCTCTTTGGGGTCGGGTGCTCAGTTGCCGTCGCCGGTCGGCAGCGAGAAGATATAGCCTTCGCCGCGCACCGTGCGCAGAAATTTCGGATTGGCCGGATCCGTCTCGATCTTCTTGCGCAGCCGCATGATGCGAATGTCGACAGCGCGCGACGAGTCCGGGTCTTCGGTGAAGCCGATCGCCTCGGAGATCGCGGCGCGGGTCAGCAGCCGGTTGGCGCGGGTCAGAAAAACCTCTAGCACGTCGAACTCGCTCTTGGCCATGTCGATCACCGAGCCATTGGCGCCGGTGACCAGCCTGCCGTCGAGATCGGCCTGGAAAGGGCCAAAGGCAACGGAACGGCGATCCGTCGCGGCCTTCTTGCCCTGAAGCTCCTGCGGCTGGGGAACCCGGCGCAGCACGCTACGGACCCTTGCCAGCACTTCGCGCAATTCGTAGGGCTTGACGATGTAGTCGTCGGCGCCGAGTTCCAGCCCGACGATGCGGTCGAGCGCGGTGCCGGCGGCGGTCGCGTAGATGATACCGATCGGCAGCCGCGAACGCAGCCAGCGACCGAGCGAGAGGCCATCCTCGCCCGGCATGGCGATGTCGAGGATGGCGAGATGGAACGACTGCGTTTCAACAAGGCTGCGCGCGGCGGCCGCACTTTCAGCGGTGGCCACGTCATAGCCGGCGGCGCCGAGATATTCGGCGACCGCGTCCCTCAGATCGGGCTCATCCTCGACGATGACAATTCTTGCCCGCACGATGCTCTCGCTCCCACTTTCAGTGGAAAGTAGATTGGGTATAAACATGATGTCCAGCACTCATATCTAGTTGCCAGGGAACGGTTGAAAAATATGGCCGCACGATCCGTCATTGCGCTCGTTTCGGTCGCCGAAGTGGTCGCGACCGAACTCGCCGACCATCTCGAGCGGCGTGGCCACGATGTGCATCAGGCGCGGCAGCCATGGGAGGCTGAGTCGCTGCTGTCGGGAAAGGGCATCGACGTCGTCGTCATCGGCGACAGCGTCAGCCAGGCGGAGGGACGGGACCTGCTCAAGCGCCATGGTGGCGAGGGCGGACCGGATTTCATTCTTATCTGCCGGCCGGCAGATCTCGTCGACAAGGTGCTGGCGCTCGAGCTTGGTGCGGCCGACGTCGTCGAGAGCCCACTCAATGTCAGGGAACTCGCCGCCCGTGTCGGCGGCCTGCTTTCGCGGCGCGGCAGGGGCACGCAGGAACTGATCGTGCTGGAGAACGCGACCGTCGATCTGAGATCGGCCATGGTCATGCATCGGTCCGGCACGGAAGAGCAGCTTTCGCCCGGTCAGGTGGCGTTGCTCAGGCTGTTCCTGGCCAGTCCGCGCAAGGTGCTGACGCGTGACGATATCATTGCCGCGGCACCTGCTGAAAACGCTGACGCCTTCGATCGCTCGATCGATTCGCGCATCGTGCGGCTGCGCCGCAAGCTCGACACCGACACCATCACCACCATTCGCGGCGCCGGCTATCGGTTCGATCCGCCGCAGCAATTCGTCGACTGACGGCTGGGCACTGACGCCATCTCTTCGTTCGAGCATCGGAGTTTCCACCTGGGTCCGATGCTCCTGACGCTCAGCGCACCACCAGCAGCGAGGGACCCGCCGGCATGTCATTGCCCATGGTGAGCTCGCTCGCATGGGCGCGGTCCCTGAGCAGCACGGTGGCAACAGCGGCAAAGCCCAGCAGGCCCTGTGCGTAAAGCAGTGCAGAAAGCACCGAAGCGGCGAATTTCGTGTTCATCGTATCAGTTCCCCATATGTGTGTTGCAGGTCACTTCAGGATACTCCCGAAGTGCCCGCGCCGCTCACGGAGCCCCCCGCTGCGGCGCGGGCCTTCGGTCCTCTCGGCAGCAAGTTGCCGGAGGGGCCGCGCATTCCCGTCAGCTTAAGACCGACCCGCCAGAGGGCCTTGAGCCGAACGACGCGCAGGCTGGAAACAATCCAGACCGTGGCAAAAAACAGTGCGGCATGCAGGGTCGAAATCTCGCCTGACGTCATCGCGCCGAGACTTGTCAACGAGTTGCCGGCAACCGTGCCGACGCCGCCGATGACCACTGCCGCGATGCTGATCCTGAGAACCCAGGACAGTGCGTTCGATTTCGTTTCCATTTTCGTACCGGCTGTTTTCGTTACGTCAACTTTGCTTGCGGCCCGTATCCGGATCATGCCGCTTGGAGTCGCGCTTTGTTGCCGCTTGGTTTCGAGATCGAAGATCATTGTTTCATATACAGAAATTCGCACCTTCGTTGAGGGGCAAATACCCATGTTTGTGATCTGAGCCCCATCAGCAAGCAGTGTCTGTCCCCCATTCTCGGCTGCGTCAGCGGCGTTTCTTGTTAACCAGAGGAAACAGATTCGAAACACAAACGAGTATTTCACGAAATCTCCCCGAAACATGCCATTGGGATAAGCAGCCATCGAATTGGAGCCGGCCAAGTCCGGCAGAGAGAGGGGATACCATCATGCACACCGCCATTTCCGCCAAGCTGATCAACGTCGCCGCCGCCGCCCTGACTGGTGCGGCACTGCTGTTCGGCGCAGGCTCGGGCGCAGCGCACGCCGCCAACAAGATCGTGGCGCGCGTCTCGCTTTCACAGCAGGTCATGGAAGTCTCGGTCGACGGCCGGCCAGCCTTCGCCTGGAAGGTTTCCACCGGCGACGGAGCCCATGTGACGCCGACCGGCTCGTTCAAGCCGACGCGCATGCATGAGATGTGGTATTCGAAGAAGTACGACAACGCGCCGATGCCGCACTCGGTCTTCTTCAGCGGCGGCTATGCGGTGCATGCCACCAACGCGATCAAGCGCCTCGGCCAGCCGGCTTCGCATGGCTGCGTGCGGCTGCATCCCGACAACGCCGCCGATTTCTATCAGCTCGTCGAAATGTTCGGGCCGACCAACACCAGCATCGTCATCGTCAAGTAGCAGGCTGTGGAACGGGCAGGCCAACCGCCCCGTCCTCGTTCAAAGGCTCCGGCAGGAAAGTTTGCGCGGTATTGCGTACAGCTCAAACCGGCGGTATCGAGCCCAGCCAAAAAAAGAGGCCGGAATTTTCCGGCCTCTTTTTTGTTGTCATCCTGTTTTGCTTTAGAGCAGTTCACCGTTTCTCTGAAACGGCCAACTGCTCTAGCTCTTTGTTTTGACGCAATTCCCTAAGGGAAAGCGCTACGCGCTTTTCCCGGGAAAACCGTTTCACACTTTTCCTGGAATTGCTCTAGTTCGGCAGTGCCGGCATCAGCTTGGGATCCGGCTTCTCGGCCAGATGCGGCAGGTCCTTGCTGGCGATGAAAGTGTAGAACATGGGCACGACGAAGAGCGTGAACATGGTGCCGACCAGGATGCCGGTGAAGATGACCAGGCCCATCGAATAGCGCGCCGCGGCGCCCGCACCGCTGGACGTGATCAGCGGCACCACGCCAAGCGCCATCGCTGCCGTCGTCATCAGGATCGGGCGCAGGCGGACCTTGGCCGAGGCGATGATGGCGTCGCGCCGCCGCATGCCATGGATTTCACGCTGCTGGTTGGCGAACTCGACCAGAAGGATGCCGTGCTTGGTGATCAGGCCGATCAGCGTGATCAGGCCGACCTGCGTATAGATGTTGAGCGTGCCGAGACCCAGATTGAGCGGCACGATGGCGCCGAAGATCGATAGCGGCACCGCCATCATGATGATCAGCGGGTCGCGGAAGCTTTCGAACTGCGCCGCCAGCACCAGATAGATGACGATGACGGCCGCCGCAAAGGCGATCAGGATGGTGTTGCCCTGTTCCTTCTCCTGCCTGGACTGGCCGGAGTAATCGATGAAGAAGCTGTCGGGCAGGTTCTCCCTGGCGATGTCCTCCAGTGCCTTCAGCCCGTCGCCGGTGGTGACACCGGGCAGCGGAAGCGCGGAAATCGTTGCTGAATTCAGCTGGTTGAACTGCTCGATGGCCGCCGGCGCGGCATTGTTGGAGATCTTCACCACGGCCGACAGCGGCACCATCTCGCCCGTGACGCTGCGCACGAAGTATTGGCCGAGCTTTTCGGGATTGTCGCGGAATTCCTGCGGCACCTGCGGAATGATGTCGTAGCTGTTGGAGTCGCGATCGAACTGCGCCACTTCTGCGCCGCCGACAAGCAAGGTCAGCGTCCGGCCGATATCGGCGATCGGCAGGTTGAGGGCCGCGGCGCGGTCGCGATCGATGGTCACCGTCACCTGCGGCGCGTCATAGGCCATCGAATTCTGCACGACGATGAAGCGACCGGAGGCCTGCGCCTTGTTCTTGATCTTCTCCGCCACATCGTACACCTCCGAGGAATCGCCGGTCGATCGCACCACCATGGCGATGGGCAGGCCGCCGCCGGAGCCCGGCAGCGTCGGTGGCGCAAAGACGAAGGCCTGTACACCCGCCACCTTGGCGAGACGGGCCGTAATGTCGGCCTGCAATTCCTTGGAATTGCGTTTGCGTTCAGCCCAGTCCTTGAAGGCAAAGCCGACGAAGGCGCTGTTTGTCTCACCGCCGAAGGCGACGGCGGAGAACTGCGCCCGCGTCTCGGGAATATCCCTCACCAGGCCGAGCATCTGGTTGACGTATGTCTCGGTGTAGTCGGACGTCGCATAGCGTGGCGCCGTTACAATCGAGAGCAGAAAGCCTTGGTCCTCTTCCGGCGCCAGTTCGCTCGAGGTCTTGGTGAACATGAAGCCGGTGACGCCGACAAGCGCCAGCACAATGATCAGCGTCAGCGGGCGATAGTTCAGCGAACCGGTGACGGCCCTCTCGTAGACGTGCTCGACCCGCGCGAAGGTGCCGTCGACAATGCGCTGGAAACGGCCCGGTGTGCCGGACTTCAAGAGGCGCGCCGACATCATCGGGGTGATGGTGACGGCGATGACACCTGACAGCACCACCGAGCCGGCGAGCGTGACCGCGAATTCGCGGAACAGCGCGCCGGTCAGGCCGCCGGTGAAGGCCAGCGGCGCGAACACGGCGGCCAGCGTCATGGTCATGGCGACAATGGCCGACGCGATTTCGCGCATGCCGCTGAATGCCGCCTGCATCGGCGACATGTGATCTTCATCCATGTGGCGGTGGATGTTTTCGACCACCACGATGGCGTCATCGACGACGAGGCCGATTGCCAGCACCATGGCCAGCAGGGAGAGAAGGTTGATCGAATAGCCCACCGCAAACAAAAGGAAGCAGACGCCGATCAGCGACAGCGGGATGGTGACGATTGGCATCATCACCGAACGGAAAGATCCAAGGAACAAGAGGATGACAACGATGACGATGGCAACCGCCTCGGCGATGGTCTTGAACACCTCTTCGATCGACGCGCTGATCTGCCCGGTCGCATCGTAGACGACCTCGATCGTCATGCCTTTCGGCAACGTTTCCTGAATCTGCGGCACCAGCTTGGTAAGCGCCGCCGCCGTGGTCAGCGGGTTGGCCGCGGGTGTCGGGAAGATGGCGAGGAAGGTGCCGGGCTTGCCGTTGAAGCTGACCCTGGTGTCGGTGTTCTCGGCGCCGAGTTCGACGCGAGCCACGTCGCGCAGCCGCACCACATTGCCGTCGGTCGAGCGCAACGGCAGCGCGGCGAACGCTTCCGGCGTCTGCAGCGTCGAGCGCACGGTGATCGACGAGACGACATACTCGTTCTGCGTATTGCCCGGCGCCGAAAGGAAGTTGGAATTGTTGATCGCCTCCAGAACCTCGGAGGCCGTCACGCCGCGCGCGGCAAGCTTGACCGGGTCGATCCAGACGCGCATCGAGTATTCCTGGGCGCCGAAGATCTGTACGTCGGCGACGCCTTCGACCGTCGACATGCGTGGCCGGATGACGCGCTCGATATACTCCGTCAGCTGCTCCTTCGTCATGTTCGGATTCTGCATCGAGATGTACATCATCGCGAACTGCTGGCCGGTGCCCTTGACGATGACCGGATCCTTGGAAGCGTCCGGCAAGGTGCCGCGCACGCCCTGGACCTTGGACAGCACTTCGGTCAGTGCCACGTCGGGGTTGGAGCCGAGCTTCATCTGCACCGTCACGGTGCTGGAGGACGGACGGCTCGACGAGGTGACGTAGTCGATGTTTTCGGTCGAGGCGACGGCGCGGGCGATCGGGGCGGAAATGAAGCCCTGGATCAGGTCGGCGCTGGCGCCTGGATAGGCCGTCGTGATGGTGATCGCCGTCTCGTCAACCTTCGGATATTGCCGGATCGACAGGTTGAAGATGCCCTGGAAACCCAGCAGCAGGATCATGCAGGCAAGGACCGTCGAAAGGACAGGCCGGCGAATGAAGAGATCGGAAAAGCTCATTGATCGTCGGCCTGCTTGTTCGCCGATTTGGTCGGGTCGATGGTGTTGTCGACGGCGACGGACATGCCATTGAAGAGCCGGTTCTGACCGGCGGTGACGACTTCATCGCCAGCCTTCAACCCCTCGACGATCTCGACCATGCCCTCGTTGCGGCGGCCCGGCTTGACGAAGACCTGCGACAGCACCAGCGCGGGCTTGTCGGCTTCTGCCGCCGGCTTGGCCGGATCGACAGCCTTGTCCGCTGGCTTTGCCGCATCGGCGGTAGACTTGGTTGCATCAGCCGCCGGCTTCATGGCTTCAGCCGGCTTGGTATCTGCCGGCTTTTTGTCTGTGGGCTGGGCGTCCGCCGGTTTGTCGGTTGCCGACGCGGCGGGCTTTTCTTCCGGCTTGGCTGCCTGCGCTGGGGGCGCTTCGGCGGGCTTCGCCGGCTGCACGACGAATATATAGTCGCCATAGAGACTGGTGGTCAGCGCCGTCTGCGGCAGCGCCAGCACATTCTGCTCTTCGGGCAGTTCGACACGGACCTGCACGAACTGGCCCGGGGTCAGCTTGCCTTCAGGATTGGCGACTTCCGCCCTGATATTCACCAACCGGCTGGATGGGTCGATTTTCGGGTCGATGCCGCGAATGGTACCGGCATAGGGCATCTCGCCGCCGCCGATGCCCAGCCGCACCGTCTGGCCGATCTTGAGCAGCGGGAGCTGTTGTTCGGGAACCGAGAAATCGACCCGCATCGTGTCCAGATCCTGCAACGTCACCACTACGGTGCCAGGCGCCAGGTACTGGCCGAGGTCGATTCTCGGAATGCCGACCGTGCCGCTGAAAGGCGCCGTCAGCTGCTTTTGGTCGAGCACCGCCTGCAGTTTGTTCACTTGCGCGGCGGTTGCCGATGCGGTTGCCCGCGCCGTGTCGAGCGTAGCGTCCGCATTGACGCCGCGCCTCTGCAGTTCAATGGCGCGCGTCAGCGCCATCTGGACGACCGCGACTTGCGCCTTCGTCGCTTCCAGATCGGCGCGCTCGACCGCACCGTCGAGTTGCAGCAGGACCGCGCCTTCCGCAACCTTCTGGTTTGCGTGAAACAGGATTTCCTTGACGATGCCGGTGGTTTCAACCGTCAGATCGACACCGCGCACCGCCCTGACCGTACCGATAGCCTCGACGCCCGGCGTCCAGGTCGACGGCTTGGCGATGGTCGTCGACACGGTCGCCGCCGGCGGCTTCATCGTTGCGAAATACTGCTTGATGCCGTTGTCGCGCAGGAAGTTGAAGCCGACAATGCCACCGACCACGACGAAGAGGACGAGCAGAACCAGGGCGATGATGACGATACGAAGGATGCGCTTGAACAAGGAAGTCCCCTCAGCCGAAATCCGGCGCGAAGCGCGGACATCGGGACACATATCGACTGCGGGTCCCGATTTCAAATAACGGCGGTCTTACTGTACCGTCTGGACGGTCTTGTCAATTGGGCCTAAGCTTGCGATGGGAGGGGCCATGAAAGCTCCAAGATCGAATTCGCGCGAGAAGATTCTTGCTGCGGCGGCGGACGTCGCAAGAGAATCCGGGCCCGGCAGCCTGTCGCTGGAAGCGGTCGCCAGCCGCGCCGGCGTATCGAAAGGCGGGTTGCTCTACAATTTCCCGACCAAGGCCAAGTTGATGCAGGGACTGGTCGAGGGCTATTTGCGTGACTTCGGGCAAGCGCTCGAAACCGCAAACAGTGCCGACAAAGGCAAAAACCCACTCGCCGTCTACATCACGCTGTCGGCAAGCGATTGCGAGGAGAAGCGGCCATCGGCATCCTGGATCTTTTCGGCGATCGCCGAGGATCCCGACTTCATGACGCCGATAAAGACGTTCAAGCAGCAGCTTTTCGAGCGGCTGAAGGGCGAGACGCCGGATCTGAAGTCGCTGCTGGTCTGCTACCTGGCCATGGAAGGGCTGCGCAGCATGAGCCTCTTCGATGCGGATGTCCTGTCGAAAGACGAGCGGCAGTTGCTGGTGGCGTCCCTGCTTGAGATTGCGGGATCGCCTCAGACCCGCGAGGACAACGATCAGGGCTGATCCAGGAAGGCCTTGCCGGATGCCGGGTCAAACAAGCGAAGCGCTGTCTCGTCGAAGGCGAAGCTGCATGCTTCACCCTTGGCAAGCCGGGTCCGTGGCGGCAGGCAAGCCGTCAGCCGCTGTGCACCGATGCGGGCCGTGGTGACCAGTTCGGGTCCGGTCAGTTCGACGACCTCGATCTCCACGGGCAATGACAAGTCCGTCGCAGCACCGGTCGCCACACGAAG
This sequence comes from Mesorhizobium sp. P2_F8, assembly GCF_056403655.1. Taxonomy (NCBI): domain Bacteria; kingdom Pseudomonadati; phylum Pseudomonadota; class Alphaproteobacteria; order Hyphomicrobiales; family Phyllobacteriaceae; genus Mesorhizobium; species Mesorhizobium sp. P2_F8. The sequence continues at coordinate 301,482 of NZ_JBFUFB010000001.1, read as the reverse complement.
CGCTTCGGGCCTGATGCCGACGACGACCCGTGCGCCGTCGCGGGCCGAATTTCGATAGCACGCAGGCACGGGTATCCGCACGTTGGTATCGGCAATGGCCAGCTTTCCGTCGACGACGACCGCCTGCAGCATGTTCATCGACGGCGCGCCGACAAAGCCCGCGACATAGAGTGTCGCCGGCTGGTCGTAGATATCTTCGGGCGTGCCGAGCTGCTCGATCCGGCCGTCGCGCATCACCGCGATGCGGGTCGCCAACGTCATTGCCTCGATCTGGTCGTGGGTGACATAGACGATCGTGGTCTGCAGCATCTGGTGCAGGCGCTTCAGCTCAGTGCGCATTTCCAGGCGCAGCTTGGCGTCCAGATTGGACAGCGGTTCGTCGAACAGGAAAACCTGCGGCTTGCGCACCAGCGCCCGGCCAATGGCGACGCGCTGGCGCTGGCCGCCGGAAAGCTGGCTCGGCTTGCGGTCGAGCAGGGTCTCTATCTGCAGCAGCTTCGCCGCTTCGTGTACGGCCCTGTCGCGCTCGTCGGCGGCAACCCCGCGCATCTCCAATCCGAAGCCGATGTTGCGGTGGACGGTCAGGTTCGGATAGAGCGCATAGGATTGGAAGACCATGGCGATATCGCGGTTCTTGGGATGAACGCCAAGGATCGAGCGACCGCCGATCAGCACATCGCCGCTGGTCGCCTCGGCCAGCCCGGCGATGATGTTGAGCAGCGTCGATTTTCCGCAGCCCGAGGAGCCGAGCAGCACCAGGAATTCGCCGCTCTGCAGCGCGATGTCGATGCCTTTCAGCGTCTCGACACTGCCGTAGCTCTTGCGGATGTCGCGGATTTCAAGCGCGCTCATGTGTGGATTCCCTGAACTGCATCGGCCCACCATAGTTGCGGGGCAAGGTGGAAATCGCGCGCGACGCCACATGCGTCGCGGCGGAGAGACAGGCCGACAGCGGCTGCTCCTGCGCCAGTGCAGCGAGGAAGGCGGCGTTGAAGACATCGCCGGCGCCGATCGTGTCGACCACCCGGACATCGGGCGCGACGGCTTCGACAAGTGCGCCGTCCGGGCCGATGGCGATGGCGCCCAGCGGGCCGCGCTTGACGACGAAGGTCGCGCCTTCCCTCATGCTCGACCGGATCGCGCGGGCCGCCTCCACAGGGCTCTGCGTTCCGGCCAGGGTCACGGTCTCGACCTCGTTGAACAGTGCCAGTTCGCAGCGAGACAGCCATGCGCGGGTGGCCGTGCAATTGGCCTCGGTCCAGCCATCGATCGGCCAGCCGGTGTCGAGCGCGACGGCAATGCTGTTGCTGTCCGCCCAGTCGAAAAACGCGTCGTAGTGGCGTGTGAGATCGTCGGTCAGGAAAGAGCCGCACAACAGCGCGTAGCCGCCCGAGAGCGCCCTGCCGTCGAGCACGGAAAACACATCGCCGAGGCCGAAGCGCGGCAGATGTCCGCGTGTGGTGAAGAAGGTCCGCTCGCCGTCCGGGTGGGTCATGCCGACGGACAGCGTCGTGCCTTCAGGGCGGACCGGCCATTTCTCGGCGCGGCGGCCAAATGCCTCGCGAAGCCAACGGCCGAACTGGTCGTCGCCGACATTGGCGGCAACGGCGAAATCGACGCCCAGCGCCTCCCAGGCCAGCGCGCTGTTGCCGGCCTGGCCGCCGACGCGCAATTCGTCGTGGTCGACGACGGTTTCCGTTCCGGCGACAGGCCACGGCGCTACCGGGCCGACAATCAGGTCGACATTGACATTGCCGATCACCGCAAGCGGACGCATCACTCGCTCCTGGTGATCTTGGTCGAGCGAACCGGCGTGCCGGCATTGTCGATACGAGCATCGGCGAAAGCGACCATCAGGCGTTGCGCTGGAGGCAGCATGGCGAAGATCGCGGCCATACCGGAAGCCGGTTTGAAGGAAAGCGTCACGGCGCCTGCGACAGGCGTTTGCCCGGACGAATCGAAGACGACCAGCGGTGCGCCGGCCTCGACCACTGACATGGCCATGGCGGTCACCAGATCCGATGTCGGGTCGTTGCCGCGAAACAGGATGACGCCGACATGCGGGCCGAGCATTTCCATCGGCCCGTGACGCAACTGGCCGCCTTCGAGCGAAAAGCACGGCAGGCGCGACAGTTCGGTGAGGCCAAGTGCCAGCGCTTCGCCGAGACCTTGCAACCGCCGGCCCGAGGTAACGACGGCCGTCACCTCGGCCAGTGCTGCGAGCGCCTGTGTGATGTCGTTGTCTTGTGGCTGATCCAAGGCGCCAAGCGCGGCACTCGGGTCCTCGCCGAGTGCGGCGAGGATCGCCAGATGCAAGGCGAAGGTCACGGTCAGGCTGCGGGTCGCGGCAAACGCCAGTTCGGTGCCGCCGGCGCCGACCAGGCAAGGCACGGTGCGAGCCAGGAACGAAGCGCCTTCAAGCGTCAGGCCGAAAACATCGGCGGTGCCGCCAGCCTCTGAAAACCATCTGACGACCTCCGCGCTCTCACCGGACTGCGAGGTCACGAGCGCCGTCCTGCCGGCCAGCGGCAGCGGTTGGCCGAGTTGCTCGGAAAGCGGCAGTGCCAGCGCATCGATGCCAAGCGCGCGGTAGAGCGGCTCGACGGCGCGGCCGATGGCGTGCGAGCCGCCCATACCGAGCAGCAACAGGCGCCCGCTCTGCCGGATCGAGGCGGCGACCTTTGCCGCCATGGCCCCGTTGCGTTCGAACGACGCGATCGCATCGGCATGCTGGCGCGCCATTTCGCGGTCGATCGCCATGAGCCCGGCGGGACGGCTGTTGCCAGTGGTCATTGTCATCCTTTCACACCGCCGCTGGTCAGGCCCGAAATCAGCGCCCGCTGCATGACCAGGCCGATCAGCACCGGCGGCAAGGCTGCCAGTACGCCGGCCGTGGCGATCAATCCGTAGTCGGAAACACGGCCGCCGGCCAAATCGGCGATGGCGACGGTCAGGGTCTTGGCGCGCTGGTCCGAAGTGAACAGCAGCGCATAGAAAAATTCGTCCCAGGCGAGCAGCACGGCAAACAGCGCCGATGTCGCCATCACCGGTGCCGCCAGCGGCAGCGTGATGATGCGCAGCGTCTGGAACAGTCCAGCGCCGTCGATCATTGCCGCCGCCTCGATTTCGCGCGGGATCGAGTCGAAACCCGACTTCATCAGCCAGGTGGTGAATGGCGCCAGTATGGTCAGGTAGACCAGCGCCAGGCCGAAGACATTGTTGAGCAGGCCGAGATACGACAGGCCCATATAAAGCGGCACGGCAAGCGCCACCGGCGGCAGCATGTAGGTGGCGATGACCATCGACAGCGACCAGCCGATCGACGGCGTGCGCGAGACGGCCCAGCCGGCCGGGATCGCCAGCGCGAGCGCCGCGATGGTCGCCATGCCGGCAATCTCGAGGCTGTTGCGCAGCGATGAGGTGAAGGCAGCGCCGGCGCTGTTTTCGGCGGTCGACAGCAATTGCCCGTAGCGCGAGAAGTCAGCACTTTGCGGCCACCAGCGCAGCGGCTTGGCGGCAAGGTCGGCGGCCGGCGAGATGCTCATGATGAACAGCCAGGCAAGGGGCGCCAGGATGACGGCTGCGAGCAGCAAAGCGCAGGCGTGGATGAAGATGGTGAAGGCCGGGCTCTGGCGTTCCATCAGGCGGCACTCCCGGCGGTCTTGCGCACCAGCGCCGCATAGGCGACGGCCAGCACGGTGACGAGCAAGGTGACGATCAGCGCCAGCGACGCGCCGGAGCCGGCGCGCTGGAAGGAGAAGGCCTCCTGGTAGACGAGGATCGACAGCGTGCGCGTGCTGTTGGCCGGGCCGCCGCGGGTCATCACCCAGATGATGTCGAAGACCTTGAAAGCCTCGATGGTGCGCAGCACCAGCGCCACCATCAGCGGGCCGGCGAGATAGGGCAGGATGACGAAGCGGAAGCGGTTGAAAGCCCCGGCGCCGTCGACGAGCGAGGCGGCCGTGATGTCGCGCGGCACCGCCTGCAGCGCGGCCAGCGCGATCAGCGCCACCAGCGGAAAGTTCTTCCAGCAGTCGGCGACGATCAGTGCCGCCAGGGCGGTGCCCGGCTCGCCGAGCCAGGAACGGTAGGCATCGATGAGGTGCATTTGTGTGAGGGCAGCGTTGAGCGCGCCATATTCGGGATTGTAGATCAGCCTCCACAGGGTGGCGTTGACCACGGTCGGCAGCGCCCAGGGCAGGATCATCAAGGCGCGCAGGATGGCGCGGCCATGAAACTGCTGATTGAGCAACAGTGCTGCGAGAACGCCGATCACCATTTCGGCGGCGACCGAAATCACCGCGAAGAGTGTCGTGGTGACCAGCGTGCGCGAAAAATTCGAGCTGGACAGCATGTTCGCATAATTGTCGAAGCCGACGAAATTGCCGCCCGTGCCGACAAGCTTGGCGTCGGTGAAGGAAAGCCCGACGGTATCGGCCAGCGGCCAGCCGATGACGGCGACCATGACCACGAGCAGCGGCAGCATCAGCAGCCATGCACGGGTTGTCATCCAGGTGCCCGACATCGGAGCAGCCTTTCTTCGTTCATCTTTGATCTGGACATAACATGGGCGGCACAAGGCCGCCCATGTTGAACGACAACAGTGCTCAGAGGCCGCTGTTTTGCGCGGCGGTCTTCAAGGCGTCTTCCGGTGAAGACTGGCCGAGAAGCGATTCCTGGATCGCCTGCTGCAGGGCGGTCGACAGCTCCTGGTATTTCGGCGTGGTCGGGCGCGGATACATCGCAGCCAGGCCGAGCTTGGCGGCGGCGATCAGCTCTTCCTGGCCCTTGGTCACCGCCGGGTCGTCATAGGACGACGCCCATATCGGCAGCGAGAGCTTCGCATACTGGTTTTGCGTCGCCTGCGAGGTCATGAATTCAATGTATTTCCAGGCTTCGTCCGGATGCTTGGAGACCGCTGTGACGCCAAGGCCCATCGAGCCGTTGACGGCCGACACCTCGCTGGTGCCACTGACACCTGGCGCCGGCACAACGCCGACTTTGCCCGCGACCTTGCTGTCCTTCGGATCGTTGGCCATGTTGTACATGTAGGTCCAGTTCAGCGCGAAGGCGGCGTCACCGTTTTCGAAGACCTTGCGCACGTCCTCTTCCAGGAATTCCTTGGAATTGGGATTGGTGAGGCCCGACTTGTAGCTGTCGACCATGTATTTCAGCGCCGCGACGCCGGGGCCATTCTGGAAGTCCGGCTTGCCGTCCTTGAGGAAGTCGCCGCCATAGGCACTGACCAGCGTGGCGTAGTCGCAGATCGCGGCCTCGGCCTGCGACCAGCTCCAGGCGATCGGTGTCTTCAGCAGGCCCTTGTCCTTGATGATCTTGGCCTGTTCGCCGAGTTCTTCCCAGGTCTTCGGCGGCGCCTTGATGCCGGCCTTCTCCAGGATATCCTTGTTGTAGAACAGGTATTTGGTGTCGAGGATCCACGGCATGCCGTAGTACTTGCCTTCATACAGGACCGTGGTCCAGGCGCCGGGCAGCACGCCCTTCTTCATGTCGCCGGTGATCTTCGACGACTCATCGACCAGCACCTTGTTGGTGGCGTATTCGGCCGGCCAGATGACGTCGAACAGCACGACGTCGTAGCCACCGCCCGAGCCCTGCGCGAGCACGGTCTTGTCGTGCAGGCCCTCATAGGGGACGAATTCGAGATTGACCTTGATGTCGGGATTGGCCTTCGTGAAGGCGTCCGTCATGGCGCGTACGTCAGCCTCGCTGTAGGCGGCCTGCGCCATGAAAAGCGCATTGATGGACGTTTCGGCGAAAGCATGGGGAACGAGCAATCCTCCGACAAAGACTGCGCCCAAGAGTGTCTTACCGATCGATTTCAGCATCTTCTTCTCCCATTTCCGATGTTGGCGGGCGGGCGATATATGCGTTGCCTTCCCGGATTGATGTCACGTGACCCAATGGTCCCCGACCGTGGGCGGCGCCCGGCACAAAGCCCTGGCCGTCTTTTTCTGCGGTCGGTTTGCTATTAAGTCAATTCGCTTGACTTAATTAGTCGATCAATATCCTAATGGAGTCAAGAGGGAAACGCCGGTGGACGATTTCAGCCCAATCCGCGCCAAGAGCGGCACCAACCAGGAAGGCACGAGCGCGCACAACCGTCGTGTCATGATCGAGGCGCTGCGCCTCAATGGCGCCCTGTCGCGCGCCGACCTGGCGCGGGCGACGCAACTCACCAAGCAGGCCGTCTCCAACATCATCGAGGATCTCGAAAGCGACGGCCTGGTTGTTGCCCTCGAGGCGGTGCGCAAGGGCAGGGGCCAGCCCTCGACCCCCTACAGGCTGGTTCCCGAGGGCGCCTTCGCCATCGGGCTGCAGATCGATCGCCACCTGACGCGGGCGGTCGCCGTCGATCTGGTCGGCAGCGTGCTGGCGCGAGCCGAGGCCAACCTGCCGTTCGATGAGCCGTCAAAGGGCGTCGAGGTGATCCTTGGCCTGGTCGGCGGCGTCCGGCGTGAGCTGTCCCAGATGTCCGCCCAATCCGAAGAGAGGCTTGTCGGTCTCGGCGTCGCGATGCCTGGTCCTTTCGGGCTGAAGAATTCGGACGATAAATGGATGATGCCGGCCTGGCAGAAATTTCCGCTGCTGGAGACGCTCGCCGAAGGCACAGGCCTGAATGTCAGCTTGCAGAACGACGCCGCCGCCTGCGCGACGGCGGAGCGCATCGTCGGCGCGGCGCACGGCGTCGATCACGCGGTCTGCCTCTACGTCGGTTACGGCATCGGCGCCGGACTGATCCTGAACGGCGAGCTCTACAGCGGCGGCCATGGCAATGCCGGCGAGATCGGCATGGCGCTGCTGTCGCCGGCCGGCCCCGGCTCGACGCCGCTCGAACATCGCGCGTCGCTGGCCTCGCTTTACCAGCATCTCGGCCTCAATCCGGCCGACGACGACATCTACCAACAGATGGACGGCCTGGTCGCGGCCGAGGATCCTAAGATCATTGCCTGGATCGATGGTGCGGCGCATGATCTGCGTTGGAGCGTGCATGTCATCGAAACGATCTTCGATCCGCAGACTGTCATCCTGACCAGCGGAGCGCCGGAAGCGCTGGCCCGCCGGCTGGTCGAGGCGATGCATCCGCTGCTGCCGTCGATCGCCGACCGGCCGGAACGGAATTTGCCGCGCCTGCAGCTCGGCACCACCGATCCCTGGTCGATCGCGCTCGGTGCCGCCGCGGCGCCGATCAGTCGGGCTTTCGATCCGCGGTTTTCGGCGATCCTGAAGACGCGGTCCGGCGGCGCCTGACATCGTCGACCACCAGGCATTTCGCCTGAAATGTCCTCGGAAGTTGTGTTCGATATCGTCACACAGGGTTCATTGTGCGGACATAGCGTTCGTCCCGGTTCTTTGCTGCAATGCAATAGGAGTGGGACATGGTGGACATAGTTTCTAGTGAGGCGGGCATTCCGAGACCGGATCATCCGCTGCACAATTCGGGTAGCGCGAGATGGTTCCTGCTGGCCTTCGGCGTGCTGGTGCTCGTCGGCGTCGTCTATGTCGGCTACGCGCTCAGCCAGGATCTTGCCGAGGCCAAGACCGTGCCGTGGATCCTGCTCGGCATTGCCTTGCTGATCGCGCTGGGCTTCGAGTTCGTCAACGGCTTCCATGATACCGCCAATGCGGTGGCGACGGTCATCTACACACGCTCCATGCCGGCCGAATTCGCGGTCATGTGGTCGGGCGCCTTCAATTTCCTCGGGGTTCTCACCTCCAGCGGTGCGGTCGCTTTCGGCATCCTGTCGCTGCTGCCGGTCGAGCTGATCCTGCAGGTAGGCTCGTCCTCCGGCTTTGCCATGGTGTTCGCACTGCTCGTCGCAGCCATCCTGTGGAACCTCGGCACCTGGTTCCTCGGCCTGCCGGCGTCGAGCTCGCACACGATGGTCGGCTCAATCATCGGCGTCGGCCTCGCCAACCAGTTCATGGCACCTGCCGGCAGTGCCACTAGCGGTGTCGACTGGTCGCAGGCGACCAATGTCGGCATCACCTTGCTGGTGTCGCCGATCATCGGCTTCTTCGCCGCGGCGATCCTGCTCTATGCGATGAAGGTGCTCGTGCGCAATCCGGCCCTCTACGAAGCACCGAAAGGCAACACGCCGCCGCCATGGTGGATCCGCGGGCTGCTGATCTTCACCTGCACCGGCGTCAGCTTCGCGCACGGCTCCAACGATGGACAGAAAGGCATGGGCCTTATCATGCTGATCCTGATCGGTGTCGTGCCGACGGCCTTTGCGCTGAACCGGACGCCCGACATCAACTATCTCGAGGCCTACAAGTCGGCTTCCGTCAGCGTCGAGCAGGCGCTGGGCAAATATGTCAAGCCGGGCGTCACCGTCACCGACGCCAAGGCAGCCGTCCAGGATGCCGTGCGCACCCGGACCTGGAACGACCAGACGACGGTCGCGCTGCAGACCTACATCCACAACACGACAGCGGGCCTGCAGCCCTATGCCACTGTCGACAACGTGCCGACCGATCTGGTCAGCAACGCCCGCAATGACATCTACCTGATCGGCGAGGCACTCAAGCTGATCGACAAGAAGAAGTTGCTGCCGATGGAGGCCGCCGATCTGAAAGCGGTCACCGACTATCACAAGGCCGTCGACAACGCGACGAAGTTCATCCCGATCTGGGTGAAGGTCGCCGTTGCCCTGGCGCTCGGCCTCGGCACCATGGTCGGCTGGAAGCGCATCGTCGTCACGGTCGGCGAGAAGATCGGCAAGAGCCATCTGACCTATGGCCAGGGTGCCGCCGCGGAGCTTGTCGCGATGGTGACCATCGGCATGGCCGACCGGCTCGGACTGCCAGTGTCGACAACGCACGTGCTGTCGTCGGGCGTCGCCGGAACGATGGCCGCTAACGGTTCGGGCCTGCAATGGTCGACGGTGCGCAACCTGCTGCTTGCCTGGGTGCTGACCTTGCCGTGCTCGATCACGCTCGCCTTCGTGCTGTTCATCATCTTCCGCCAGGTGTTCTAGAGCGGACAATCAGATGTTGAAATGAAAACGGCGCCGGTTTCGGCGCCGTTTTTTGTTTGGGGTAGTCTGGCTTATTTCAACGCGGCTGAAGGCCTTGGTCCGCAAAACTGTGAAATTTGGCGTGCGCCTCGTCAGAGGAAGGCGCAGCAATGACCTCAGGTCGGATCCTCGCGGTGCAGATCGTGGATGGCGACGCCCTCGACATTGGTCGGCAGGGTCAGCCACTGGCGATGGCGCAGCGTGCGCTGCGTGTCCTCCAGCCCCATCTCCCAGTGCTCATGCATTGAGGTGCCGGAGAATTCGTAGTCCTTGGCGTGACCCTCATAGCCTTTGTGCTGGTAGATCAGGTGGACGATGTTGACGACGCCTGCCTGCGAATAGTCCTCGATCAGCTCTTTTTCGCCATCCTTCAACAGTTCGGCGGGCACGCGCTTCAGCGCCTCGAGCAGCTTCATCTTCAGCGCATGGATGCGCTGGAAATTGTCGGTGTTCTGGCGCGTGCGGCTGGAATACATGATGTCCTTGTGCCGCGACAGCACGTCGGCCATGCCGCGTGGCAAGGTGCCGCGCGCGCTGAACAGGTCGACCTGGAACACCAGCGAAGAGCGGTCCTCTTCCTGGTCGAGCAGGTATTGCAGCGGCGTGTTGGAGACGATGCCGCCGTCCCAATAGTATTCGCCCTCGATGCGTATCGACGGGAAGGCGGGCGGCAGTGCGCCGCTGGCCATGATGTGCTCCGGTTCGATGCGCACTTTCTCGGTGTCGAAATAGACGAAGTTGCCGGTCCTGACATTGACCGCGCCGACGCTCAGCCGCTTCTTGCCGTCGTTGAGGATATCGAAGTCGATCAGGCTTTCCAGCGTCTCCTTCAATTCGGCCGTGTCATAGAAGCTGGTGGCGCCTTCGGCTCCCGGCTGTTCGAACCAGGGATTGGGATTGCGCGGCTTGAAGAAGCCGGGCTGGCCCATGGTCATCGTCATCCACGAACTGGTGCGGTTGCGGATGTCGCGGTAGATGTCGCCTTCCGGCGTATAGGCCCAGATCTTGCGGCCCGAGATCGTCTGCCAGAATTGTTCGAGCCGCTGCAGGCGGCGGCTTGATTCATTGCCGGCGATGATCGCCGCGTTGATGGCGCCGATCGATACGCCGGAAAGCCAGCTCGGTTCGCAGCCGGCGTCGGCCAGCGCCTGATAGACCCCGGCCTGATAGGCGCCGAGCGCGCCGCCACCCTGAAACACCAGCGCGATGCGGTCATACTGCGCCGAGATTTCCTCGATGGTGGCGGTGGCCTCCTTCTTGCGATTGCGTTCAAGCACGAATTTTCTCCGGCTGGGTTGCGCTGATCTCGGAGGGGTTGCGATCAGCAAGGTAGTCGTAAACCACCTCGCCCAGCCCGAGCGTCAGATCGGCGGTGAAATGAACAGCCGATACGATGTCGAGCACCGGCAACTTCGCCACGTCGGCCATGACATGGGGCCGCAGATCGAGTGCCGCGGGCGCCGTCCATGCCTCCTTCAGCGTGATATCGGTAAGGTAGTAGCGAACCAGCTCGCAGATGCGCGGCGTGCCGTCGACATGCGGGATGATCTTGACCAGGAAGTTGGGAGCAGCCAGCGAAGCAAGCACGGAATCGTGATCGGCCTCCCGGTGCTTGTAACCCATGGTGCCGGTGGCGCACAGAACGCTGCCATAGTGCAGCGTGCCGACCACGACTTCGCCCTCATGCACGATCTTGGGGCTGGCCAGCTTCTTGGGAAATCCCCACAGTTCACGCCCGCCGGCGATCGGCGCGTCGTCGTCGAGATACATCGAATGAACGTAGCCGCCGTGCTGGCCCTTGTAGCGCACCGGGATCACCTGGCCGGTCTCGGTATAGTCGCCGAAGCCGGTTGAATCAGGCATGCGGATGAATTCGTACTTGACCAGCGGCTCATCGATCTCCAGCGGCGCCGGCACGACGGCCTCGAGCGCCTCGCGCGTCGTGCGGTAGGTGATGATGACGTATTCGCGATCGAAGAAACGATACGGCCCCGGAGGGAAGGACGGATTGGTCAGCGGCATCGCATAGGCGCGCTTCACGACATCGGCGATTTCCAAGCTGCACCCCCAAGGTCTTTTACAGGCAAAATTTCGTCAGGAATGACCGCGCGAATGCGCAACCGATTATGTTGCACGGCACCATGACAGTGCCGTGTCACGCCGGCGACAACGGTTTCGAAGGGACAGGAGCCATGCTCCGGCGTTGTCGCAAGGTTGTAATCGCATCGACACATGGCTCTGCCATTGTCATGCTGCGATGCACAATTATATGTCATGTTCCCTCCCACCTCGCGCGAGATCACCATGGGTTCCCTGTCTTCGAAGAATGCCCTCGTCACCGGCTCGACCAGCGGTATCGGCCTGGCAATAGCCCGCGCCTTTGCCGCCGAAGGCGCAAACGTCACCATCAACGGGCTGGGCGATGCCGCGGCAATCGAACGGGAGCGCGCCGGCATCGAGAAGGATTTCGGCGTCAAGTGCCGCTACTCCGATGCCAACATGATGGACGGCGCGGCGGTGAGCGCCATGGTGCATGAGGCCGAGGCCGCGTTCGGCAGCCTCGATGTCCTGGTCAACAATGCCGGCATCCAGCATGTCGCGCCGATCGAGGACTTCCCGGACGACAAATGGGAAGCCATCATCCGCATCAACCTGCTCGCCGCCTTCTATGCGATCAAGGCCGCGCTGCCCGGCATGAAGGCGCGCAAATGGGGCCGCATCATCAACACGGCCTCCGCGCATGCGCTGGTCGCTTCGCCGTTCAAGTCGGCCTATGTGTCGGCCAAGCACGGCATTGCGGGCCTAACCAAGACGGTGGCTCTCGAGACAGCGCTTGACGGCATCACGGTCAATGCGATCGCGCCAGGCTATGTCTGGACGCCGCTGGTCGAAAAGCAGATTCCCGACACGATGAAAGCGCGCGGCATGACTGAGGAACAGGTCAAGCACGACGTGCTGCTGGCGGCACAGCCGACAAAGGAGTTCGTCACCGTCGACGAACTTGCGGCATTGACGCTGTTCCTGTGCTCGGATTCTGCCAAGCAGATCACCGGCACGACCTTGCCCATGGACGGCGGCTGGACCGCACAGTGAGGATGGTCAACGCGTTTCGTTTGCTGGCTGGTGCCGCCAGGATTCAACAGGAAAGCCGCCAGCAGGAAGCATCCCGGTCAGGTCCATGAAAGTCATCCAGATATCCGATCCGCATCTGATGACGCCGGGCGGTCTTCTGTACGGCTCCAATCCGCTCTCCAAGTTGCAAGCCTGCCTTGCCGACATCGGCGCCAACCATGCCGACGCTGATCTGGTGGTCATTTCCGGCGACCTGACCACTGACGGCGAGCGCCCCGCCTATGCCGCGCTGAGTGAGAGCCTGACAAAGTTCGGTCCGCCCTGCCGGCTGATGCTCGGCAACCATGACGACCGGGCGGTGTTTCTCGAGATGTTTCCGCAAGCCACCGCCGAGCGCGGCTTCGTCCAAAGCGTCGTCGACAGCAGCGAAGGCCGCCTGATCCTGCTCGATACGCTGGATAGCGGCCATGTCGAAGGCAAACTGTGCGCAGCGCGTCTCGACTGGCTCGATGAGCAACTGCAAGAGGCCCGCGATCGGCCGGTCTTCCTGTTCATGCACCATCCGCCGTTCCGGATCCACATCCCCAAGCTCGACCGTGTCATGCTCGCCGACGCCGATGCCTTGCATGAGGTTCTGCTACGCCACGGCAATGTCCGCCACATCTTCGCCGGACACGTCCACCGGCTGATCGCCGGCAGCTGGCGTGGCATTCCAATCAGCACGTTGCGCAGCACCAATCATCAGACCGCGCTGGATTTCTCGCAGGGCTGGAGCCTCGGCCACGAGCCGCCAGCCTATGCCGTGATCCTGATCGATGCGGATGGGGGGTGATCGTGCATTTCCACGATTTCCCGGTGCCGCCGGCTCTATAGCCTGAACCGTCGAGAGGCGTGGCGCAGCGATCGCCACGACCGGTGGACAAGCTACCCAGAATCCGTGTGCCGGGAGGCACGCAGCAGTGCCAGTGTGTTGTCTGCGCAACCCGCTGCGCGGCCCCCGCTTTGGTGGGCTGTTTTGGGTCACGCGGAGCCTCCACAATGGGGCGTCAAAAAGCGACTAACGTGCACATTAGTCTTGACAGAAATACATATGTTCAATACCGGTCAGGCAATTGAATAGCCTGCATTATGGGAGGAACGAGCGGTATGGCTTCCAATGTTTCGTTGACGGGCCTTGCCCGCGATCTCGAGGAACGCGCCAGGTCGGGCAAGCCCATCCGCATCGGCCTGATCGGCTCCGGCGAGATGGGAACTGATATCGTCACCCGCGTCGCTCATATGTCCGGCATCGAGATCGGCGCCATTTCCGAACTGAACCTGCCCGCCGCCAGCAAGGCGGTGGATATTGCCTTCCAGCAAACCGGCCATGCGCGCGAAGTGTCGAACGCTTCGGCGATGACGGCGGCGATGGAGGCCGGCAAGGTCGCGGTCACCAACGATGCCAGCCTGGTCATCGACAATGACCTGATCGATGTCGTCATCGACGCCACCGGCGTTCCTGCGGTCGGCGCCGAGATCGGCCTGCGCGCCATGGAGCATGGCAAGCATCTGGTGATGATGAATGTCGAGGCCGACGTCACCATCGGCGCCTATCTGAAAAGCGAGGCCGACAGGCTTGGCGTCACCTATTCGCTGGGTGCCGGCGACGAGCCGTCGTCCTGCATGGAGCTGATCGAATTCGTCTCGGCGATGGGCCATCCGATCGTCGCCGCCGGCAAGGGCAAGAACAATCCGCTCAACATCGACGCTACGCCTCCCGACTATGAGGAGGAGGCCGAGCGCCGGCATATGAATGTGCGCATGCTGGTCGAATTCGTCGATGGCTCCAAAACCATGGTCGAGATGGCGGCGATCGCCAATGCCACGGGGCTGGTTCCCGACAAGCCCGGCATGCACGGCCCGGCGGCGACGCTTGGCGAGCTGTCCAAGGTCCTGGTGCCGCAAAAGGACGGCGGCGTGCTGTCGAAGGTCGGCGTCGTCGACTACTCGATCGGCAAGGGTGTCGCGCCCGGCGTCTTCGTCGTCGCCGACATGTCGCACCCGCGCATTTCGGAGCGCATGGAAGATCTGAAGATGGGCAAGGGCCCTTATTTCACCTTCCACCGCCCCTATCATTTGACCTCGCTCGAAGTGCCGCTGACCTGCGCCCGCGTCGTGCTCTACGGCAAGGCGGATATGGTGCCGTTGGCCAAGCCGACGGCCGAAGTCTGCGCGGTGGCCAAGAAGGATATGAAGCCGGGTGAGAAGCTCGATGCGATCGGCGAATATTGCTATCGCGCCTGGATCATGACGGCGCCAGAGGCGCGCGCCGCCAAGGCCATTCCCTGCGGCCTGTTGCAAGGCGGCTCGGTGACCCAGCCGATCAAGAAGGGCGAGCTCATCACCTATGCGAATGCCGCTCCCGCGCCGGGCTCCAAGATCGCCGAATTGCGTGCCCGCCAGGACAAGCTCGTCTACGGGTCCGTGGGAGCCTGATCATGGCCGGAGCCAGCAAAGCCGTCGCCGACAGTCGCGCCAACCTGCCCTTCGTCTATCGACAGTACAGCGCCGAGCAGCTCAGAAATGTGCTCTACAAGATGTACCTCATCCGGCGCTTCGAAGAGGGTGCGGAGGAGTGCTACACGCGCGGCCTCATCCACGGCACCATGCATTTGTCGATCGGCCAGGAAGCCAGCGCCATGGGCATCTGCATGCCGCTTGCCGAGGATGACCAGATCACCTCGACGCATCGCGGCCACGGCCACTGCATCGCCAAGGGCGCCGAGGTCAAGCGCATGTTCGCCGAGTTCTTCGGCAAGACCACCGGCTACTGCAAGGGCCGTGGCGGCTCGATGCACATCGCCGATGTCGGCAAGGGCAATCTCGGCGCCAATGGCATCGTCGGCGGCGGCATTCCGATCGCCGTTGGGGCAGCACTATCCGCCAAGATGATGAAGACCGGAAAGGTCGTGGTGTCGTTCTTCGGTGATGGCGCCAACAATGAAGGCGCCTTCCACGAGGCGTTGAACATGGCCTCGGTCTGGAAGCTGCCGGTGATCTTCGTCTGCGAGAACAACGGCTACGGCATGTCGACTTCGACGGCGCGCTCGACCGCCGTCAAGAACATCGCCGAGCGCGCTGCCGCCTATTCGATGCCGGGTGTCATCGTTAACGGCAACATTTTTTCGGAGGTCGCCGAGGCGTCGTACAAGGCTGTCGAGCGTGCACGCGCCGGCGAGGGGCCGACGCTGATCGAATCCAAGACCTATCGCCATCGTGGCCATTCCAAGAGCGACCGCAACCGCTATCGTAGCAAGGAGGAGATCGAGGACTGGATGTCGAACCGCGATCCGATCACCCTGTTCGAAAGCGAGTTGCGCGAATTCGGCTTCATCGACGACAAGGGCATCGAGGCCATTCGCGGCGCGGTGGCACAGGAGATCGCCGACGGCATCGAGTTCGCCAAGGCCAGCCCGTCGCCGGATGTCCGCCACACCGGCAATTATGTCTATACGGAGCAGGCGTGATGGACGCGATGGTGCGTGAACTGAGCTACGCCCAGGCGATCCAGGAAGCCATGGCGATCGCCATGGACATGGACGAACGCGTCTTCCTGATGGGCGAGGATATTGGCGTCTATGGCGGTGCCTTCCAGGTGACCGGCGATCTGGTCGATCGGTTCGGCACCGACCGGGTGATCGACACGCCGATTTCGGAACTGGGTGGCGCGGGCGTGGCGGTCGGCGCCGCCCTCACCGGCATGCGGCCGATCTTCGAGTTCCAGTTTTCCGATTTCGCCACGCTTGCCATGGAGCAGATCGTCAACCAGGCTGCCAAGATGCGCTTCATGCTCGGCGGCGAGGTTTCGGTTCCGGTGGTGATGCGCTTTCCCGCCGGCTCCGGCACCGGTGCCGCGGCCCAACACAGCCAGAGCCTAGAGGCCTGGCTCGGCCATGTGCCGGGCCTCAAGGTCATCCAGCCGGCGACACCATACGATGCCAAGGGCATGCTGCTGGCCGCAGTCGCCGATCCCGATCCGGTGATGATCTTCGAGCACAAGCTGCTCTACAAGATGAAGGGCCCGGTGCCCGAAGGCTACTACACGGTGCCTATCGGCAAGGCCGACATCCGTCGCGAGGGCCGCGACCTGACCATCGTCGCCACCTCGATCATGGTGCACAAGGCGCTCGACGCCGCGGCGGCGCTGGAAGCCGAAGGCATCGACATCGAAGTCATCGATCTCCGGACCATCCGGCCGATGGACAAGCAGACCGTCATCGACAGCGTCAAGAAGACATCGCGGTTGATGTGCGTCTACGAAGCGGTCAAGACGCTGGGCATCGGCGCCGAGGTCAGCGCGATGATCGCCGAGAGCGAGGCGTTCGATTACCTCGATGCGCCGGTCGTGCGGCTGGGCGGGGCGGAGACGCCGATCCCCTACAATCCGGCGCTGGAAAAGGCTGTCGTGCCGCAAGTTCCCGACATCATTGCGGCTGCGCGTGACCTCGTAAGAGGGGTTCGCTGATCGATGCCGACCGAAGTCATTCTTCCCAAGGTCGACATGGACATGGCGACCGGACAGATCTCGCGCTGGTTCGCCGAGGAAGGCGCCAGCGTCAAGAAGGGCGATGTGCTGTTCGAGATCGAGACCGACAAGGCCGCGATGGAGATCGATGCGCCGGCCAGCGGCACCTTGCGCGATGTCACCGGCAAGGAGGGGATCGACATTCCTGTCGGCGTGGCTGTCGCCTGGATCTATGCCGATGGCGAAGCCTATGGCGACAAGGCGCCGATCTCCCTCCTTATGGGGGAGATGTCGACGAAGTCGACAGAGGGGGGCAATGTCGCGCCTGCGGCTCAACCTGTCGCGCCCTCCTCTGCTCTGCCGGGCATCTCCCCCTCAAGGGGGGAGATTGGCCAATCGCCATCGGTTGCGCGCGCAACACCCTTGGCTCGTCGTCTTGCCCGCGAGGCGGGTCTTGCACTCTCGACCATTGCAGGCACCGGCCCGCATGGCCGCGTGGTGAAAGCCGACGTCGATGCGGCGATTGCCGGTGGCGGCGCCAAGCCTGCCGCCAAGGCAGCGCCCGCAGGCGCTCCGGCGGCGCCGGCTGCTGCCGCCGCGCCGGTGAAGGCGATGTCGGACGAGCAGGTGCTGAAACTGTTCGAGCAAGGCTCCTACGAACTCGTCCCGCACGACAATATGCGCAAGACCATCGCGCGCCGCCTGGTCGAGGCCAAGACCACAATCCCGCATTTCTACCTGACGCTCGACTGCGAACTCGATGCGCTCTTGGCATTGCGCACGCAGATCAATGCGGCAGCCCCAGTCAAGAAGACCGAAAAGGGCGACGTGCCGGCCTACAAGCTGTCGGTCAACGACATGGTGATCAAGGCAATGGCGCTGGCGCTGAAGGCGGTGCCGGATGCCAATGCGTCGTGGACCGAAAGCGTCATGGTCAAGCACAAGCATGCCGATGTCGGCGTTGCGGTGTCGATCCCCGGTGGCCTGATCACGCCGATCATCCGCAAGGCGGACGAAAAGACGCTGTCCACCATCTCCAACGAGATGAAGGACCTGGCCAGCCGCGCCCGCAGCCGCAAGCTGAAGCCGGAAGAGTATCAGGGTGGCACCACGGCGGTATCGAACCTCGGCATGTTCGGCATCAAGGACTTTGCCGCCGTCATCAACCCGCCGCATGCGACGATCCTGGCGGTCGGCGCCGGCGAGGAGCGGGCGGTGGTCAAGAACGGCGAGATCAAGATAGCCACCGTGATGTCGGTGACGCTGTCGACCGACCATCGCGCCGTTGATGGTGCGCTGGGGGCCGAATTGCTGGTTGCCTTCAAACGCCTGATCGAGAACCCGATGGGCATGCTGGTCTAGGGGCCGGCCGACTCACCAAAGCCCTCGGGTGCCCCGAAGGATCGCCGGCCCAGGGGCGGCCATGAGGCTCGTGGAACACTGGTTCCGCGGGCCGGTGTCGTTGTGCCGTGAGAGCATTCCGCGCGAAGCCGTTGCCTGATCGGGCCGGGCATGCGCGCTGTCATCCACCAGTCATATGCGCCGTGCAGGGAGGGGAGACGGGAACCGGTCAAGGCGCAGGACCGCTCATGCACAGACAGACAGGAGGTCTCATGAAGACGCTATTCATCAAGCTGCTGGCCAGCCAGCTTGCACTCGCGGCAACTTTGTTTGCCGGCGTGGCCGGTGCTGAAACGCTGACGCTCTACACATCCCAACCGGAAGCCGATGCGGCCAAGACCGTGGATGCCTTCAAGAAGGCGCAGCCCGGTATCGACGTGACCGTCTATCGTTCGGGAACAAGTGACATCCTGACCAAGATGGCAGCCGAATTCGCCGCTGGCAGCCCGCAGCCCGACGTGCTTTTGATCGCCGACGCGGTCAGCATGGAGCTGTTGAAGAAGGACGACCGGCTGCTGCCCTATCCCGAGGCAAAGCTGGACGGCATCGAAGCGGATGCCTATGACGCCGGCAAGACCTATTTCGGCAGCAAGCTGATCACCACCGGCATCGTCTACAACACCGCGGCGGCTGAAAAGCCTGCGCATTGGGCCGATCTCGCCAAGCCGGCCTATGCCGACGGCCTGGTCATGCCGAGCCCGCTCTATTCGGGTGCGGCCGCCTATCTGCTCTCCGCCTTCGTCGGCGACACCAATTATGGCTGGGATTTCTTCCAGAAGCTGAAGACCAACAACACCGTCAGCGTACGCGGCAATGGCGCCGTGCTGAAGTCGGTGGCGAGCGGCGAGAAGCCCTATGGCATCCTGGTCGACTTCATGGCGATGAACGCCAAGAAGAGGGGTTCGCCGGTCGAATTCGTGTTCCCTAGCGAAGGCGTGCCGGCGGTGACCGAACCGGTCGCCATCATGAAGACGGCCAAGAATGTTGACGGCGCCAAGAAGTTCGTCGACTTTATTCTTTCCGACGAAGGCCAGAAGCTAGCGCTGTCGATGGGTTATCTGCCGGCGCGCGCCTCGGTCGGCCGCCCCGAATGGATGCCGGAAGGCGTCAAGGTCAAGGTGATGCCGTTCGACACCAAGGCGATCGTCGCCACCACCGACGCCGACAAGGCGAAGTTCTCGGAACTGTTCGGCGGCTGAGCCCGACAATCGCGGCGGGATGCCGTTGAAAGCGACATCCCGGACCGCTGACAGATCCCAGGAAACGCAATCATGTCGACACGGATCAGGGAAAGCCGGGGCCAGGAAATGGCCCTGACGGCGATGGTGGCCGTCGTCATCGCCCTGCTTTCCTTGCTGCCGATGCTGCGCCTCATCAAGGAGATCGTGGCACCAGGCGGCACCTTGTCCGGCATGGCGATAGAAGCCGGATTGAGAAGTCCGGCGACCTGGATTGCGACCTGGCACACGCTGATCGTCGGCATCGGCGGCACCTTGCTTGCGGTGCTGTCGGGAACGCTGGTGGCTCTCCTCATCACGCTGACCGACATACGCGGCCGCAGTGCGCTGGTGCTCTGCTACGTCATGCCATTGATGATCGCACCGCAGGTGACCGCGCTCGCCTGGCTGCAACTGTTCGGTCCGGCAAGTCCGTTCCTCAAGCTGTTCGGTGCGGCACCGCCGCTCGGCACCAGAAATCCGCTCTATTCCACCTCGGGCATCATCCTGCTGCTCGGCGTGCAATACGGCCCGCTGGTCTTCCTGCTGGTGCGCGCCGGCCTGCGCAAGCTGCCGCGCGAACTGATCGAGGCGGCGCGCGCCGGGGGCGCCGGCTGGTTCACCGTGCTGGTCACCGTCGTGCTGCCTTTGATGACGCCGTCGATCATGGCGGCCGCGGCACTTGCCTTCGTGTCCTGTGTCGGCAATTTCGGCATCCCTGCCTTTCTCGGCATTCCCGCCAATTATCTCGTGCTGCCGACGCTGATCTATCAGCGGCTGGCCGGCGGCGGCCCTGCGGTGCTCGGCGAAACCGCGTTCCTGTCAGTGTTGATCGGCATCATCGCCATGGCTGGCATTCTCGCGCAGGAGGTCGTGAGCCGCCGCCGCGATTATCGCATCAGCTCGACGTCGCTGCCGGCCGAGCCCTACGAACTCGGCCGCTGGCGGCCTGCCGTCCAGGCCGGCATGTGGCTGCTGATCGTGGCGGTGCTGTTCCTGCCATTGTTCGGGCTGCTGCTGACGTCGCTTGTGCCGGGCTACGGCATTGCACTCACCGCAAAGACGGCAACGCTCGACAATTATCGCTTCGTGCTGTTCGAGCATGAAGCGGCCAGCCGCGCCTTCTTCAACAGCTTCTGGCTGTCGATCGCGGCGGCCTTCTTCGCGGTCCTCGTCGCCGTGCCGATCGGCTACCTCATTGCCTGGGGCAAGCAGCGCTGGGTGCGGCTGATCAACCTGTCGGTCGAGCTGCCCTATGCCTTGCCCGGCGTGGTGTTGGCAATCGCCTCGCTGCTCCTGTTCCTGCGGCCGATCCCGCTCACCGGTATCCAGCTCTACAACACCGTCTGGATCATCCTCTATGCCTACCTCGCCCGCTTCCTGGTGCTGGCGCTGCGGCCGACCATCAGCGGCTTTCACCAGATCGACCGGGCGCTGGAAGAAGCGGCCCAGGTGGCCGGTGCCGGGCTGTTCCTGCGCATGCGCACGATCATTTTTCCGCTGGTGGCGCCGGCGGCAATCGCCGGCGGCCTGCTGATCTTCATGACGGCGCTCAGCGAGCTCACTGTTTCGGTGCTGCTGTGGTCGTCGGACTCGGAGACGATCGGCGTGGTGATGTTTTCCTTCGAGCAGGGCGGCGATTCCAACTACGCGGCGGCGATGTCCGTCATCACCGTGGCGGTCACCTTCGTGCTGATGCTGGCGACCAATCTGCTTGCCCCACACCTTCCAAGCGGAGTGCTGCCATGGCGCGATTGACCCTGGACCATGTGACCAAGAGTTTTGCCGACTTCGACGCGGTCAAGGATGTATCGATCGATGTCGGCGACGGCGAGTTCCTGGCCGTGCTCGGCCCCTCCGGCTGCGGCAAGACGACGTTGCTGCGCCTCGTCGCCGGGTTCGAGAAGGTGACGTCAGGCGAGATCCGCATCGCCAATGAGGTCATGTCGGGCAAGGGCGGCAGCGTCGCGCCGGAAAAGCGGCGCGTCGGCATCGTCTTCCAGAACTATGCGCTGTGGCCGCACATGACGGTCGCCGAGAACATCGGCTATTCGCTCAAGGTGGCAAAGCTCGACAAGGCGGCTGCGCGCCAGAAGGTCGAGGACGCGCTTGCTTTGGTCAATCTGCAGGGGCTGGGCGACCGCAGGCCGGCCAATCTCTCCGGTGGCCAGCGTCAGCGGGTGGCGCTGGCGCGCTGCCTTGTCGCCGCGCCGTCGCTGGTGCTGTTCGACGAGCCGCTCGCCAATCTGGATGTGCATCTGAGAGCCTCGATGGAGGATGAGTTCGCCGCCTTTCACAAGCGCACGGGCACCACCATCGTCTACATCACCCATGACCAGGCCGAAGCGATGGCGCTGGCCGACCGCATCGCGGTGATGGATCATGGACGCCTGGTGCAGTTGGCGACGCCGCGCCGACTGTATCATGAGCCGGCAAATGAAATGGTGGCATCCTTCATTTCGCAAGGTATCTTGCTTCCCGCCGATGTGCTCAGCTCAGAGCAGGCCAGGCACTGCAAGGTCAGGGTTCTCGGCACCGAGCTGGTCGTTCGCTGCCGGACCGGCGAGCGGCCGCGCGCCGGCGCAAAGATCTGCTGCCGGGCAGCCGATCTCGAGGTGGTGCCGGACGGTCCCGGCTTCGATGGCCTCGTCAAGCGGGTGATCTACCAAGGTGGCTCGGCGCGCATCGAATTTGCGCCTTCCGCCAACCCCGACCTCACCTTGCATTTCGAACAGCCCGATCCGGTGATGCTGGAGCGCGGCGCGCAGGCGCGTCTGCGGATACGATCCGGATGGCTCATCCCGGCGACGGGGGCGGCATCATGATGATGCTCGACCTGCTCGGCGGCTTGGGGGCAAAGGCCGCACCCGTCTCGCCGTCAGCTGCTGCGCGTGGACATCGAAATCACCAACCTGTCAGCGGCTAAATTGCGCCAATACAGTGCCTGTGCTTGAAGCCGCCGCTATTTCATTCCACATCGGGCGCAATGAACGGCAAGATACGAGAGTGGTTTCGAAATTGGCGATGGGCCTTGGCCGCATCGCTGATCCTGCATGCCTTGATCGCAGCGTTCTTGTTCTTTGGCGTGCCGAGATCCGAGCAGCAGCCGGATCAGCAAGAACAGCCCGTCAATGTCGCGATTGTGCCGCCGCCCGAGAAGCCTAAACCGAAACCTGCTCCAAAGCCACCGGAGCCGACACCTGAAAAGAAGGCTGAAAAGCCGCCTGAACAAAAGCCGCCTCCGGAGCCCCCGAAAACGCCAGACGAGCATGTTCTGAAGCGCGTTTTCCAGTACGGCCAGAAAGATACGGGACCGGAGAAATCGCTCGACGGAAGCAGCGCTAAACCCAACACGCCATCACCGGCCAAGGATGAGGCGGCGAAGCCGCCTATAACACCGACACCCGCGCTGACACAGCCCGCCCCGGCTGCAACGCCACAGCAGAAGGCAGAGCCCAGCAAGCCTGACGAGAAGCCGGCCACCGTTGCGCCGGATGAAAAGCCCGCGCAAGGCGAGGAAACGCGGGAGGCCGCCGCGCCGGACGCCAAACCCGCGCAAAACGAGGAGAAGCAGGCGACCGAGGACGCTGACAGACAGCAGCCGGACAAACAGGAGCTCGCACAGCAACCCGCCGAAAAGCAAGCGGTTGTGACGCCAAAGCCATTGGCGGCTGAGACTGGTGGTAAGCCAGCGCCTCCCGCCTCGACTGGAAAGGCAAAGCCCAAACCCGCCAAGACGTTGACGTTCAAACCCGCAAGAGCCTTCAAAGCGCCGATCGGGAATGCTGGAAGGTCAAATCCCACCAACAACGATGTTGCAGGATCGCCAATCTATTCCGGCCTTCCGGGCGTCAGAAAGCTTTACTCGCAGGGGGCAACCGGCAGTGCCTTCGCTACAAGCTCCATGGAGAATGTGCCGCGCGGTCAGCGCGTGGCCACCCTTTGCGGCAATGTTCTGAGCCAGGAACTGCAAAGTGCCGACTATTCGGTCAAATGGGTGCCAACCATCACGCTGGACAAAGGCAATGTTCTCAACCCTACTCAAGCGGCCTTCAGCACCAGAAGCACTTGGTACAATCTAAACTTCCGATGTGAAGTCGATGCCGATGCGACGAGGGTCCTATCCTTCAACTTCCGTGTGGGGTCATTAGTCCCGCCCGGCGAATGGGCCAGCCGTGGATTCGCCAAGTATCCGCTAAATTAGACCGGCACGCCAAGCTCGGACAATTGCCGGCTAATTTCTTGCCAGTCCGCGCAGACGAAATCGGCACCAGCCGCCGTCAGCCGGGCGGCAACCGCGCCCTGGATGCCGAAGGACGAATCCTCGATGACGATGCAGTCGGCCGGATCGCCACCCATCCTGGCGGCGGCGAACTGGCTGATCTCCGGTCTTGATGGATCGGATCGTGGGTAGCCGCTCAATGAGCTGCCCCAGCGCCTTGGCCGGGCTGCGCTGGTAGTGGTGATCCACAAGCTGTCAGCGGCTAAACGGCGCCAATACAGTGGCAGTGCTTGAAGCCGCCGCTTTTTCATTCCACATCGGAAGGAATGAAGGACGAGACACGAGACCGGCGCCGGAGTTTGTTGTGGGCCTTGCCCGCATCGCTGATCCTGCACGCGCTCGTCGCAGCGCTCGTGGTCTACAACGTGCCTAGGCCTCCCCAACAGCCGCAGGAGGAGCAGGCGGTCAATGTCGCGCTCGTGCCTCCGCCCGAGCAACCAAAACCGAAACCTGCTCCGGTGCCGCCTCCGAAGCCACCGGAACCGAAGGTTGAAAAACCGCCGGAACCGAAAGCAGAAAAACCACCTGCGCCGGAAAAGCCCTCGAAGATCGAAGTCCTGAAGCCTGTTTTCCAGTTTGGCGACAAGGACACCGGCCCCAGGAAATCCCTGGATGGGACCAGCGCTCAAGACACCTCGCCGTCGCCGGCCAAGGAGGACGATTCGAAGCCGCCTGTCGTGCCGAAGCCTGCAGAGAACCAATCTGCCGCGCCGGCGGTCGCCGAGGGGCGGCCAGATTCAACCAAAGTCGGCGAGAAGCCGATGGACGCTGCGAAGGACGCCGAGCCCGAACAGGAGAAACAGGCAGCTCCAACCCAGGATATGGATAAACAGCAGGCGGACAAGGAAGAGGCGGGAGCGAACGAACCCGACAAGCAGACAGAAGCGGCGACACCGCCTTTGGCTGCCGACGACGGTGAGATCGAGCTTCCCACGTCAACCGAAGCGCCGAAGCCCAAACCCGCAAATGCGCCGAAGCCCGGCCCTGCGAAGGTCTCCAGGTCCCGAAGCGAGAGCGCCGGGAGGCCAAATTCCACGGATACCGCCGCTAGTGCTTCGCGGGCTTATTCGGGCCTTCCGGGGGTTCACAGGCTCTACTCGCAGGGCGCTACCGGCGATGCGCTGGCTACGAGCGCGATGGGTGGGGTGCCTCGCGAGAAGCGTATTGCCCGACTTTGCGCCAGCGCGTTGCAGCAGCAACTGGTGGATGCCTCTTATTTCCCCGACCTGATCCCAAGTATTCCGCTGAAGGTGGGCAATGTCCTCGACGCCCCGGATGTCGCTTTCCGCGCAACGACGAAATGGTACCATCTAGGCTTCCGGTGCCAGGTCGACACCGATGCGACGAGGGTCTTGTCCTTCACCTTCAACGTCGGACCGGCGATCCCGCCCAGCGAATGGGTCCGCCTTGGACTGCCTGTTCGCTGATAGATTAGGCCGGCACACCGAGCCCGGCCAGTTGCCGGCTAACTTCTCGCCAATCGCTGCAGATGAAATCGGCACCTGCCGCTGTCAGTCGCGCGCCGTGCTCCGCATAGGTATGGCCGCCACCGGTGTAGCCGATAGCCGTCATGCCTGCGGCGACCGCGCCCTCTATCCCGAAGGGCGAATCCTCGATGACGATGCAGTCTGCCGGCTCAGCGCTCATCTTGTCGGCGGCGAACAGGAAGATATCAGGCGCGGGCTTGCCGCGTTTGACCATCGAGGAACTGTAGATCGCATCGCCGAAAAACCGCGCCAGTTCGGTCACAGTCAGGCTGTGGTTTATGCGCTCGACGGAGGATGACGAGGCGACACAGCGGTCGCCCGAAAGCGCCTCCAGAAACGCGGTGATGCCGGGGGTCGGCTTCAACTCCTGCGAAAACAGGATCTTGGTCTCGGCCCAGATGTCGCCGTCCGCAGCCGCCGGAAACTGGTGACCGGTCAAATCCCTGATCTTGGCGATGATGTCGGACTGCTTCATACCGATGCATTGGGCGATGATACCGCCGTGAACCCCAGGCATGCCATGCTTGTCATAGACGCGTTCATAAGCGCGGGCGGCCAGAGGCTCGCTGTCGACAAGAACGCCGTCGCAATCGAAAATGATAGGCCTTGATCGCGCCACGCGCTTTTCTCCCGAGTCGATTTCGCACATCGCTATCGGCAAAAAGTCAGATGTTCAATAGTGCGCTTGCTTTGCCAGCCGCATGCCTGGAGGCTCGAAACCGAGGGGCAATCAAAGCCGGCGGATGGCATCGCTGGCACGCGCGGATCCGAGTGCCCGTTGCATGGCCTGCCGGGACTGCGCGCGATCGGGCGTGATCCAGTTCGGTTCGGCGCCGAGAAAGCGGTCTAGGAAAGCCACTGCGTAGGCTGGCATCTCGGTCACGTTCTCGCGATAGGACCACCATGTGCGCAGGTCGTCGGCGCATTTGTCGATGCTTGGCGCATTGCCGAATTCCTGCTCGTGGATCGCCGAGATCACCGAGACGCAGTAGTTGGTGTAGAGGAACCCTTCCGGCCAGAAACGGATGATTTCCAGCGTGCCGGCATTCGAATCCGTTTCAATCAACTGGCTGAGGCCGGAGATTTCCCGTGCCGGCGCCTGCCTGATCAGTTCGCGCAAAACGAGGCCGGCGGCAAAGACGATGAAGTCGGCGCGGTCGACCGCGGCGAAGCCTTTCTGCGCCTCCATGACCTCGACCCAGTCGAGAAAGGCCCTGGTGAGCTTCGCTTCATCGATTTCAAAGCGCACGCCGAACGTGTCCGACACCACCTTGGCGCTGCCGCGGAAGGTGGCGCGGAACCAGCGCAACTGCCGCAGCCGGTGGCGAAGGTCGGGCATCAGCGCCAATTCGTCCCTGAAGGGCAGATCCATGTTTCTCGTATCCTGTTCCCGGCCAGGCTAGCACAACGGCGCCGCCGCCGAAATCGGTGACGGCCTGTGGATGACCGAGGTCACGCCCAATATCATACATATTGACATTCTCGGAAACAAATGTTCTCACTTTGCTGTTGTCACGCGTCGGTCCAAGGTGCGGTTCAACACAGGCTTCGGGAGGAGAACCGAATGGCGATTTGGCAGTGGGGACTGCTTCTGCTGGTTATTGTCTGGGCGCTGCAGTCGCTCGGCGTCTGGCTGCAAATGCGGCACTATTCGGATGTCTTCAGGGGCGTCACCGACCAGTACAAGGATGGCTTCGTCGGAGCCGGCAATTTCCGCGGTCGATTGGCCAAGGGCACCATCGCGCTGGTCGTGGTGACGCCTGACCTGGTCGTGCGCCGCCTGATGGTGATGAGCGGCCGTTCCGTGTTCACCAAGTTCAAGAGACATGAAGAATTCGAGGGCGTTTCCCTCGATCGAGTCCGGTCCAACCCTGCAATCATGGGGGAGGGGGAACCCGGTGTGGCCGAGGCCGTGAAGCGGGCGATCGAACAGATCGACAAGACACGGTCGGAGCCGGGGAAGAAGCCGGGCCTGTCCGGTTTGAACGTAGCAAGGGCTTAGAGAGAGGACGCCGCGCACCGACTGGGATCAACCGGCGGGCGGCATAAGGAGGAGAAATGTCTGTATTTTCGTTGTTGGCGCAGCATGCCGACATGGCCGTGCACAATCTGCATGTCGCAGGTGCCATGGTCTCGGATGCTGCATTGCATGGCAAGCTCGCGGTAGAGCATGCCTCCGACCATCTCGTTGTCCTCGCACAGGCGGACAGCGGACCGATCACCGTCGATCAGTTCAAGGAAAAGCTGAAGGAAGTCCAGCAGGAAGAGCAGCTCGGCTGGCTGACCGCCATCGGCAAGTATTTCATCGGTATCTTCCAGAAGGGCGGCGAGGTCTTCGCCGGCTTCGTCACCGGCATCATTCCGACGCTGGTGGTGCTGATGACGGCCTTCTACGCGGTCACCGAACTGGTCGGCGAAGAGCGCGTGCACGGCCTGGCGCGCGGCGCCGGCAGGATCGCGCTGACCCGCTACACGCTGCTGCCGCTGCTGGCGGTGTTCTTCCTCACCAATCCGATGGCCTATACGTTCGGATCGTTCCTGGAAGAGAAGCACAAGCCGGCCTTCTATGACGCGGCCGTGTCCTATGTGCACCCGCCGCTCGGCCTGTTCCCGCACATCAATCCCGGCGAGTATTTCGTCTGGGGTGGCATTCTCGTCGCGCTGCTGGAACTGGAGAAGAAGGGCGCCGTCGTCGCCGGCTATCACGTCAAGGTGGCGATCTGGTATGCCATCGTCGGCCTCGTCGTCATCCTGCTCAAGGGCATGCTGACCGAACGCATCACTGCCATCATGGCACGCCGCCAGGGCGTCGAGCTGTAAGGGCGGGGAGGACATCATGGCCAAGACATACAAAGCCGTACAAATCTCCCGGGGCAAAACCGGTTGGGGCGGTCCGCTGGTGATCGAGCCGACCGAACAGCGCAGCAAGGTTGTTTCCGTAACCGGTGGCGGCATTCATCCGGTGGCGCAGCTCATTGCCGATATGACCGGCGCCGAAGCCGTCGACGGCTTCAAGGCGCCGCCGATCGAAAGCGAGATGGCGGTTGTCGTCGTCGATTGCGGTGGCACCGCACGGTGCGGCGTCTATCCGCGCAAGCGTATCCCGACCGTCAATCTGACGCCGGTCGGCCAGTCTGGGCCGCTCGCCCAGTTCATCACCGAGGACATCTACGTTTCGGGCGTGAAGCCGGCCAACATCACAATGGCGGACGGATCCGAAGCGGTCACCACTGCAGGGGGAGCAGGATCGATGAATCCAGGCAATAACAACGCGGCGGCGGCGCCGCAACCGCTGCCGAGCGAGGGCGGCGTGATCGGCCTGATCAGCTCGATCGGCCGCGTCATGGGCCGTGTCGTCGGCATCTTCTTCAATGCCGGGCGCCGTACCATCGACCAGGTCGTGCGCAACGTGCTGCCGTTCATGGCCTTCGTGACCATGCTCATCGGTCTGATCCTCTACACCGGCATCGGCGATGTGCTGGCGCAGCCGATGGGTCCGCTGGCCAACAACATCGTCGGCCTGCTGATCATCTCGGCGATCTGCGGCCTGCCGTTCCTGTCGCCCATCCTCGGGCCAGGCGCGGTCATCGCACAGGTCATCGGCGTTGCCATCATCGGTCCGCAGATCGCCAACGGCACGATTTCGCCGGCAATGGCACTGCCGGCGCTGTTTGCCTACAATACCCAGGTGGGCTGCGACTTCGTTCCTGTCGGCCTGGCGCTCGGTGAGGCCAAACCGAAGACGATCGAGATCGGTGTTCCGGCGGTGCTCATCAGCCGCCAGATCATGGGCCCGGTCTCGGTGCTGATCGCCTGGATCGTCAGCTTGATCGTGTTCTGAATCAGTTCCAGGCAAAGTGTGAGACGGTTTTCCGTCCGGAATTCCGCCAAACAAAGGATAGAGCGGTTCGCCGTTTTCGTGAAACAGTGAATCGCTCTTAGAGAAGTTAGGAAATGAGGTTCGCCATATGACGGTTCTGTTGAGAACACGGGTCACTGCCATCGGACCCGAAGTGGCGGATCTTGCCGAAGGGGGCGTGGTCATCCTGTTTGCCGATGGCTCGCCGCCGGAGCTTGCCGAGGTTTCCGTGCTCCACAAGACGGAGCACGGACCCAGCGACGGCGCGCCGCAAAAGGGCGCGTCGATCACCCTTGGCCCGGTTGCCGCGACCATTACCGCGGTCGGTTCCAGCGCCTGGAGCAAGGTGCTGGAAATGGGCCATGTCGTCATCTCGTTCAACGGCGCTGCCGAGGCCGAGAGGCCCGGCGAGATCTGCGCCTCGCAAGTCGATGCGCAAGCGCTCGTGGCTGCGCTCACGACCGGCGCGATCATCACCATCGCCGCCTGACGGCATTCGCGCCGCGACCTATGTTGGCGCCCAGGACCAGAGTATTGCCATGGAACGCTCGACCATCGTCAGAGTGCATGAAGGTTTGCACGCCCGTCCCGCGACGCGGTTCGTCAAGCTCGCCAAGGGTTTCGAATCCGACGTCGAACTGGTCAAGGACGGCAAGGCGGTCAGCGCCAAGAGCTCGGTCAAGCTGATGCTGCTGGCGGTCAAGGAAAACCAGGAAGTCACCGTGCGGGCGAACGGCGCCGACGCCATCGAGGCCATCGAGGCGCTGATCGGCTATCTCGAAAATCCAAAGGCCGGCCTTGACGACGAGGATTCACCGCCGACCGGCAATGCGGGCCAGGACGCCGCTGCCGCCTTGGGCTCTGCGCCTGCTGTTGCCGGCGCAACCACCGGGTTGCGCGGCGTGGCCGCAAGCGAAGGTTTTGCCATCGGGCCGGCCTTCGCGCATTTCCCGCCTGATATCGCCGTACAAGGTCGCAGGTTGCAGGCCGAGGAGATCGCCGGCGAGATCGACAGGTTCCGCGCCGCCGTCGCTGCCGTCCAGGCGCGCATGGATCGGGCCCTGGCGCAGGACAGTCTGTCGGCCGGTGACCGTGGCATCATCGCTGCGCTCAGGGACATCGCTGCCGACGACAGCCTGACCGGCGAGGCGGAGGACCTGATCAAGGGCGGCAACGACGCGGTTTCAGCCGTCATCACCGCCGCCTCCACCATCGCCGCCGATTTCAGCGCGGTCGAGGATCACTATCTCAACGCGCGGGCGGATGATGTCCATGCGGTCGGGCGGCAGATCTGCCTCGTGCTGCTCGGGCAGGACGACATCAGCCTCGAAGACATCGCCGAAGGCGCCATCCTCATCGCCGACGACATCGGCGCCTGGGATCTGGCGCGCGCGCCGCTGAAGCGCATCGGCGGGGTGGTGTGCGGCCATGGCGGCGCCACCTCGCACATCGCCATCATCGCCCGCTCGCACGGCATTCCGGCGGTGCTCGGCCTTGGCGACCAGATCAATGCCTTACGCACGGCGCGCGAAGTGGCCCTCGATGGCAACAGCGGCCGCGTGATCGTCGACCCCGACGCGGCGACCCGCACCGAATTCGCCGGCCGTGTCGAAGCGGCGGCGCAGGAACGCGCCGGGCTAAGCATCTTCAAGACGGTGACGCCGAAGCTGGCCGATGGCAAGGTGATCGAGGTCGCGGCCAATATCGGCTCGCTGGAGGAAATCGAGGCAGCGCAGGAAGCCGGCGCGATGGGCGTCGGCCTGTTCCGCACCGAGCTTCTGTTCATGCGCCATATGCACCTTCCCTCGGAAGACATGCAGGCCGAGACCTATGCGGCGCTGGCCAAGGCCTTTGCACCGTACCCGGTCATCGTGCGCACGCTCGACATCGGCGGCGACAAGCCGATCGCCGGCATCGAATTTCCCGACGAGGAAAACCCCTTTCTGGGCTGGCGCGGCATCCGCATGTGCCTCGACCGGCCCGACATCTTCAAGCGCCAGCTCAGGGCGCTGCTGCGGGCGGCCGTGCATGGTAACGTCAAGGTGATGCTGCCGATGGTGGCCGACATCGGCGAGGTCAGGCAGACGCGGGTTCTGGTCGCGGAATGTGCGGCCGAGCTGAAAGCCGAAAGCGTGCCGCATGCGGCGTTCGATCTCGGCGTGATGATCGAGACCCCTGCGGCCGTGCTGATCGCGCCGGCGCTGGCCAGGGAGGTGGCGTTCTTCTCGATCGGTACCAACGACCTGACCCAGTACATCATGGCCGCCGACCGGCTGAACCCGACAGTGGCCAAGCTCAACGATGTCACCAATCCGGCCGTCATGTCGGCAATCGAAATGACGGCCAAAGCCGGGGTCGCCGCAGGCATCATGGTCGGCATGTGCGGCGAAGCGGCCGGCCGCCCCGATCTCATTGCAACGTTCGTCAAAATGGGGCTTACCGAGCTCTCGATGAGCCCAGCCTCGATCCAGCGTGCCAAGAAGGCGATCATGGCCATGGCGGCCGAATGTGCCGCCTAGCCGAGTTCTGGGCCGCTACGGCAAATGGGCAAGCAAGGTGGCGAAGACGGGTGTCAGTTCGTCGACCGGGCTCGCCTTGGCGCAGGCCTGCACAATGCGGTCTTGGCGGATATCGGCTGCCAGGATCGCAATTTCCAGCATATCCGGTTCCGGCAGGCCGTCCCTGCCGGTGGTTGCCAGGCCACAGGCCAGAACGAGCGGCGCCAGGCAGCTGATGTCGAGCGTCCGGTCACCGATCGCCGACGTCTCCGGCGTGTCGGCAAAGTGGACGGGGCGCTGGTTGAGACACTCGACCAGCAACGCCGAACAGGTGGCCGCGATCGCCGGAAGCCCAGCACCAGGCGCGACCAAAGCGGCCAGCAGATCGCCATGCCGCTTGCGCATCGTGGCATGGACGGCGGCGAAATCGGCTTCGTGAATGCGGGCATTGTCGATGTTCAGGCCGGCCAGCACCGCCTTGGTCAGATAATACATGTCGCGCCGGAACAGGCGCTCCGCGCTCAACTGGCGATCTTCGTTCCCGGCCGGGAAATAGGTGGCGAGGCCTTTTACGGTGGTGCCGTCCACCTTGATCGGGCGCTCATGCGGGACAAAGGATTCGGCGATCGACAGCGCTTCGTCGAAGGCACTTGCGGCATGGCTGAGCAGGCCTTCGATGCCTTTGCCTGGAAATGGCGGCAGATGGCTGGTTGCTTCGCGCACGACACTGGCGTCGCCGCTGCCGTCATGGCGGCTTTGGCGAATGATTTCACGGACTTCCCGTAACCGATCTTTCAGATTGACGCGGACATCTTCGGAGATTTGTCGGAGCATTGCCAATCGCCTCGAATTGCTGCGGATGGCCGCCAACATAAGGCAGCCGCCACTTCTAGATTGTTCCTATCGATTGGTAGATCAATAGGCGATACTAGACCAGCATGCAGAATCGGCGACGGCGCGCTCGTCCATCGCCGTGGGGGAGGGACGAATTTGGGCAGGCGACGACAGAGCGAAACCGACGATCGTCGAGGTGGAAGCGAGACGCCCGAGCAGGTCGCCAGCGAAAGCCGGACGGATCGCCTCAGGATTCGCGCCGCCTGGATGTATTTCGTCGAGCAGATGACGCAGAACGAGATCGCCGACGTGCTTGGCGTCGGCCGCGTCACCATCGTGCGCATGCTGGCGGACGCCCGCTCGCGCAACGAGGTGAAGATCAGCATCGAGAGCGAATTGTCGGAAATCGTGCGGCTGGAGCGGGCGCTGGAAAAGACCTTCGGGCTGCAACAGGCGCTGGTGGCGCCGCTTTCCGCCCCCAATGCCGACCCGACCCCGGCGATCAGCGCCAAGACCGGCAGCTTCCTGTCCGACACGATGAAGTCCGGCATGCGCGTCGGCGTCGGCTGGGGCAGGACGCTGTTCTCAAGCCTGCCCTTCATCAGCGCCAAGTCGCTCACCGACTTCAAGGTCATTTCGCTGCTCGGTGGTGTCGGCGTCGTGCGTCGATTCAACCCGGCCGAGTTCGCCTGGCGCTTCGCCCAAATCTTCCAGGGCGACGGCTATCTGATCCCAACGCCGGCCGTCGTCGACAGCGTCGAGACCAAGATCGCGCTGGTCGAGCGCTGCGGCCTGCAGGAGGTTTTTGAAATGGCCAACGTGCTCGATGCCGTTCTGCTGAGCGTCGGCGGCATCGCCTCAGCCACCACCTTCTCTCGCGGCGGCTTTCTCAAGGAAGCGGATCGGGAGGCCCTGCTTGCGCGTGGCGCCGTTGGCGACCTTCTGTTCCATTTTTTCGACCGCAATGGCGATCTGGTCGACCACCCCGTCAACAGCCACGTGATGTCGGTGGATGTCGACCGTCTGCGCAAGGCGCCGATCCGCATCCTCACCTCCGGCGGCGAGGAGAAGATCGAAGCCTTGCTTGGCGCTATGACCCTGATCGCCCCGACGATCCTGATCACCGACGAGGAAAGCGCGCGGCGCATGCTCGAGGCGCATGCGGCGCAAGCTTCATAGTGATGTCGGCCGGATGGTGCCGGCTGGTTGCCGGCGTCAGGAGCATCCGCTATCTGACCGTCCAGGCAATTGACGCCTGAGCCAATCAAACGGAGCCTGAGCCATGACACGCGAGACAATCCTCAAATTCGGCGCTGTCGAAAAGGCCGACGCCGGCGATCTGGCCGGATGGATCGTGGTAGAAGGCAGGCCGACCATGCAAACCGCCGTCCAGCACACGACCGAGGACGGTAAGGTGATCTCTGGCACATGGCGGGCGACGCCGGGCACCTATCACGCGACCTACACCGACTACGAGTTCGTGCACATGATCGCCGGCCGCATTATCATCACCCCCGATGGCGGTGCACCGGTCGAGGTGGGCCCCGGCGACGCCTTCGTGGTGGAAGCCGATTTCAAGGGAACCTGGAAGATCATCGAACCGGTGACGAAGCATTTTGTCGTCAGGGTCGGCTGAGCCTGTTCGCATAGGCCGTCGATGGTGGACGTCCCTGGCACATCCAGTGCGAGCAACGACAGGCATGCCGGCGCGCCATCCAGCTTTGATTGTATCGTTACTTGACGAGCGTTGGGGTGGCCTCGCTCTTCTTCGTGCGTGCGGAGCGTCGTTCCTCCAATCGTTGCAGGATGACGAAAAAGGATGGCACAAAAAGAATGGCCAGGCAGGTCGAAGCGAGCATGCCGGAAAAGACCGTGATGCCGATCGACTTTCGCGCGCTCGCACCGGCGCCGGTTGCAAACACCAGCGGCGCCACGCCGAGGATGAAGGCAAACGATGTCATCAGAATGGGCCGGAAGCGGGCACGAGCGGCTTCGATCGCCGATTCGACGATAGGCGTGCCGGCGGCACGCAGTTCGCGTGCGACCTCGACGATCAGAATCGCGTTCTTGGCTGACAGTGCTATGAGCAGGATAAGGCCGATCTGGACATAGAGGTTGTTGTCGATGCCAAGGCTATTGAGCACCAAGACCGGCCCCACCAGAGACAGTGGCGCGGCGAGCAGGATTGAGATCGGAGCGAGCCAGCTCTCATATTGGCCGGCAAGGACCAGGTAGACAAGCAGCAGCGCCATCCCGAACACCAGGTAAACCTGATTGGTAACGAGCTTCTCTTGGAAAGACAGCGCAGTCCAATCGGAGCCAGTACCGGGCGGAAGGGTATCCGCGGCAATCTCCTCCATCAGCTTGATTGAGTCACCTGACGAAAAGCCTGCAGCGGGCACGCCTACGATCGACGCGGCAGGATAGAGATTGTACAGGCTGATCAGCGATGGACCGACGCTGGGTTCAATCGTCAACACGGTTCCGAGCGGGATCATGTCTCCGTTGTTGTTGCGGACGGTAAGGCGGCCGATTTCCTCCGGCGTCAACCGGAACTGGGCGTCAGCCTGCACATAGATCTGGAAGACACGCCCGAACTTGTTGAACTGGCTCACGTAGCTGGAGCCGAGATAACCGGCGAGCGTCTGGAATACCTGGTCCGTGGTCAGGCCGAGGGCCTGCACCTTGTCGCGGTCGATCTCGGCCTTGTACTGCGGGACATTGGCGCGGAACGATGATGAGACGCGCTGGATGCCCGACTGTGTCTCGGCCTTTTTGACGATCGCACTGACGGAGCCTTGCAGCTTCGAGAGGTCGAAACTGCCGTCGCGGAGTTCGACTTGCAGCGTGAAGCCGGCGGCGTTGCCGATGCCCTGGATTGGTGGCGGAGGAAGCACCAGAACAATGCCGTCGGCCATGCCCGACAGATTCTTGTTGAGAGTGGCGTAGAGCGAAGTCAGGTTTTCGCTCTTGCCGCGCAGATCCCAGTCCTTGAGAATGATGTAAGCGACGCCTGCGTTGGCTAGCGTCGAATTGTTGTCGAGGGCCGAAAGCCCGGCGATGGTGACCACCGTCTCCACCCCAGGTGTAGCCTTGGCGATCTTCGAAACCTGCTGCAGCGTTTCCTGGGTGCGACCCAGCGAGGCGCCGTCAGGCAGCTGAACCGCCGCGAGCAGATAACCCTGGTCTTCGATCGGGATGAAACCGGTGGCGACGCGCGACATGCCGTAGCCGGCCGCGCCTATGATCATGAGTGCGACCACACCCGTTACGGCGCTATGACGGACCATCCCTCCGATCAACCGGACGTAGGCATTCTCGGCACGCTGGTAGACCGCATTGAAGCCGCGCGCGAAGACATTGCGCTGTTCCGGTGGTATGGGACGCCTAAGCCATGTCGCGCATTGCGTTGGCTTCAATGTCGCGGCGTTGACGGCGCTGATCAGCGCGGTCGCCGCGATCACCAGCGCGAATTGCGCGTACATCCGGCCCGTAAGGCCGGGAAGGAAGGCCGCCGGCAGGAACACCGCCAGCAGCACCAACGTGATACCGATGATCGGCGCGAACAATGTCTTCATGGCGGCAATGGCGGCGTCGTGGCTCGACATGCCGCGTTCCATGTTGTGGGCGGCCCCCTCGACCACGACTATGGCGTCATCGACGACGATGCCTATGGCGAGCACGATGGCGAACAAGGTGGAAAGGTTGACCGAGAAGCCGAGCGCCGCCATCGCCGCGAACGCGCCAATGATGGTGACCGGTACGGTCGTCGCCGGAACCAGCATCGCCCGCCAATCCTGCAGGAAGACGAGGATGACGATCAAAACCAGTACCGCCGCCTCAAACAGCGTCTTGTAGACCTCGTTGATCGCCTGGCTGACGAAATTCGTCGTGTTGAATGGTATCGCGTAAGTTATGCCCTGGGGGAAGGCACGCGCCAATTCCTCCATCCTGGACGCGACCCTCTTGGCCACATCGAGCGCGTTCGCGCCGGGTGCCAGGAAGATGGCCATGCCGGCGGCCTGCTGGCCGTCGAGGTTGAAGAACTGTCCGTAGGTCTGCGCACCGAGTTCAACCCGCCCGACATCGCGAACACGCGTCATATCGCCATTGGCGCCTGTCTTGACCACAACGGCGCCGAACTGGTCGGGATCGTCAAGGCGGCTGGACACTTCGATCGAATATTGGAAGGACTGGTCGTCCGGCGCCGGCGGGGCGCCGATCTGACCTGCTGTGACCTGTTCGCTCTGCTGTTGAAGTGCCTGAACGACATCTTGCGTGGTCAAGCCGCGCGCCAGCATCTTTTCGGGATCGAGCCAGATCCGCATGGAATATTGACCAGCGCCGAATACGCTGACATTGCCGACGCCAGGCAACCGCGAGATTTCATCCTTAAGGCTGATAGTCGCGTAGTTGCTAAGATAGAGGCTGCCATATTTTCCGTCGGGCGAAGTCAACGTCACGATCTCGAGGATGGAGGTCGACTTCTTCTGCACGTTGACGCCCTGCACCTGCACTGATTGGGGCAGCCCCGCCATGGCGGCAGAGACCCGGTTCTGAACAAGCACCTGGGCCAGGTCCAGATCTGTACCGATGGCAAAAGTGACGGTCAGGTTGTAGCTGCCGTCGGAGGCAGCGAAGGACTGCATGTAGAGCATGTTCTCGACGCCATTGACTTGCTGCTCGATCGGCAGTGCGACGGTGTCGATGACCGTGCGTGCGCTGGCGCCCGGATAACGGGTGGTTACCGAAACGGTCGGTGGAACCACGTCGGGATATTGCGCTACCGGCAACGCAAAGAGCGAGACGATGCCAACGACGACGATAAGGACGGCAATGACATTCGCCAAAACGGGTCGTTCGATGAAGAATTTGGAGATCATTGGCCAGCACCATTGGCCGGAGTTTGCTGGAGGGTCTTCACGGTCGGTTCGATCTTCTGGCCCGGCAGGGCTGTCAGCAAGCCAGATATGACGACGCGGTCTTCCGCTGTCAGGCCGGAGGTAATGACGCGCAACTCGCCGACCAGTTGGCCAATCTCGACGCCGCGTTGCTCGACTGTGTCGTCCTTTCCGGCGACAAGCACATAGCGGCCGCTCTGGTCGCTGCTGATTGCACGATCCGGTACGAGCAACATGTCCGGCTGCTCGCCGAGCGGGATGCGCAGTCGGACGAAATAACCGGGCAGCAGCGCATTGTCCTTGTTTTCCAAGACGGCGCGAACCAGAAGCGTGCCCGTTGAGGAAGATACCGCCGGCGCTGCATAGTCGAGCGTTCCTTTGTGCGGATATCCAGTCTCGGTCTGGAGGCCGACATCTACCGGTATCTTCTTGAGACTCTGCATTGTCAGACCACGCTTGGCCATTTCAGCCCGGATCCGCTGCACATCCTGCTCACTGACATTGAAATTGACGTATATCGGATCCATCTGGACGATCGTTGCGAGGTCGGAAGTGCTGCCAGTGCCTACGAACTCGCCGACCGATACCTGGCGGGCGGTGACGATGCCGTCGAATGGCGCCTTGACTTCGGTGTAGCTCAGGTTGAGTTGCGCCTGCTTGACGTCAACGGCGTTCTGCTGCTGCTTGGCCACGTCGACCGCAGCGGCAGCGGCAGACTGGTCCAACGTGGACGCCGAAATTACCTTCTGCGCGAGCAAATCCTGTTGCCGCTTCAGGTCGGCGCTGGACTGTTTGACGGAGGCATCGGCCGACGTCTGGCCAGCCTGGGCCTGTTCAAGCGCCAACTGGTAAGGTTCAGGCTCGATAAGGAACAGTCGGGTGCCCGCTTTGACGCGGTCGCCGTCCTTGTAGTCTATTTCCTGGATGAAGCCCGCCACCCGGGCAATCAATGGCGTCGAATTGATGGCGGCCGTATTCCCCGTCTCGTTGAGATAGGGCGTTACCGTCTGCTTGAGCGGCAGCGCCACGTCGACCTTGGGCGGCGGCGGCGGGACATAGGCATTTTGCTTGTTGCATGCTGAAAGCAGTGCCGTCGCCGCAAGCAAAGTTACGGCCAGCGCAATGCGCGATACCAAAAGCATTTGACCCCCCTCAACACTTCACGGTATTTTGATTGAATGTTAGCCATTTTGGAGGGGTTTGTCATGCGAATTGCCTTGAGCGTGGTTTTCCTAGCCGTTCAGATGCTTGCGGCTCAGGCGCAGACAGCGGCCGAACGTGAGGCTTGCCAAGCGAACTTCGAAAAATTCTGCAAAGGCGTGGAGCCAGGCGGCGGCCGCGTCATTCAATGTCTGACGGAACATTTCAGCGAGCTGACGCCGGAATGCCAAAAGGTCGTCAAGGCGAACACACCTGGTTAGGATCGCGCAGTGCGCTCCGCCGAGCCGTCAGGGCCGGCTGGGGCCGGAGCCGCGCATGTGTCAATGCCACTCCTGAGCGCTACGAGCAGGCAAGCCGGATGTTCGGACGCTTTGGCGAATGGACGCGGCCCTATCGTCTGGTAGTGAGACGTCGGACACCCGCCAGGTTCGTCAAACCTATGTCACCGCGACGACCTGTCCCGCCGCGTCGAGGCGACATCCAACCCGCGCCTGTCGAACTTCGATGCCGCCTTGTCTTGCATAGTCTATGCGCACCTCGATTGGTGCGGTGAGGGCACCGCGACGGTGCCGGCGCAGGGTACCTGCGCTGGCTGCGTGCACACTCACGGCACCAAGTGGCTTCGCAGCCGACATGATCGCCTGACGGCAGACGCGAACCACGGCGGGCGGGGTGCCAGGTATCACCTTTAACGGCGCCTGAGGCCGTAAGGGATAACCTGTGGTGCTTTGCCTGTCGCGACCACCTTTGGAGGGCCAGAGGCTGCGTGGCAGGGCGACTGCGTGTCGCACGCCCCTGGTCACGACTATGGCGGCCGCCTTCTTGCCGACGCCGACACTTGCTGGCCCTGTGGTAGCCCCCGACGCCGCGCTCGCTCGACTATTTGCCGTACTCCCCGGAGTGGCGCCAGCACCGGCGGATTCGTCTCCAGCACTGGGGCTTGCCGAAAGGCCGCCTACGCCGCCGACGTTGGTACCGGCTCCAACGTTGGCGCCAAGCGATCCGTTGCTCGTGCCGACCGAGCCTCCAACATTGGCTCCCCCGATTCCGTCGACGCTCGCGTCGACACCGACGGAGGCGCCGTTCGAACCGACGCCTACACCGGCGCCGACCCCGATGCCACCGACCTTGCCTGCAACGCCCGCCGACCCCTCGCTCGCGCCGGCCGACCCTCCAACGTTTGCTCCTCCGACACCGTCGACGCTCGCGCCAACACCGACGGAGGCGCCGTTCGAGCCAACGCCCACACTGGCGCCGACCCCGATACCACCGACTTTGCCTCCAAGGCCACCAGCAAGAGCCGAAGCAGGCCCGATCGCAACTGCGATCGCCAATACGGCAGCCGGATACTTGCGCATCACCATAATCCTTGTGCCGTGCCCAACGGCGCCCGCGTCGGGAGCAACGCGGCGGGAAGGCTAATCGTCGTCAGCCGAACAGGTTGCGGTGACTTGCGGACCGCCACTTTGCGGATTTCTCGCCCCTCGGGCTCATGGGCCGATCTAGCCCGTTTCCCTGCGAGTGCACTG
Source organism: Mesorhizobium sp. P2_F8 (assembly GCF_056403655.1). Classification (NCBI taxonomy): domain Bacteria; kingdom Pseudomonadati; phylum Pseudomonadota; class Alphaproteobacteria; order Hyphomicrobiales; family Phyllobacteriaceae; genus Mesorhizobium; species Mesorhizobium sp. P2_F8. The sequence continues at coordinate 261,699 of NZ_JBFUFB010000001.1, read as the reverse complement.
GTGCGTTGGCCTGCGCGATCACCGACAGGCGCTTTGGGAGCGGGCTCGATGCGCTGATCGCGAGGCGTAGTGCGAGCTTGCAGGATGTCGGTTTCGTTGCGTGCCGCAACGAGGTCGCGGGTCAGGCCGACGGCCCTTTCGCGCTGTTGCTCCAAAGCAGCAGAGAGCCGGGCGACTTCCTCTTTTGCCGCGTCGCGATCCTGGCGGGCAGCATCGAGATCGCGCTCGAGAGCATCTGCTCTCCCACGTTCCAATGCGAGCGCTTCGCCGGCCCGCTTTGCAGCGGCCTCAGCGATCTGGCGGTCCTGAACAGCTGCCATTTGCGCAGCCGCAGCCAGTTTTCCGCTCGCCTCAAGAGCATCGAGAGATTGGTGCGTCGCGGCAAGATCACGTTCGAGGCGTTCAATCGTCTGCCGCCCTTCGTCAAGCGCGCGTCTCGCTCCAGACAGGGAAGCTTCCGCCGCCTGGTGCGCGCCGAGTGCTGCGGCCTTTTCGCGGATCGCGAGAGCGGCTTTGACTCGCAAGCTTTCGACTTCGCGCTGCGCCATCGCCAGACCCTGCGCGAGCCGTTCGGCTCTTTGCTTCTGGTCTTCAAGGGCTTGTCCTTGAAGAGTTGTCGCCTCTGGGACCGCACGCGCACGCACGCCTGCGTCGGCTGTGACGCGCCGCATCTCATCAAGTTCGTCTCGCGCCGCTTCCAGTTCGCTGCGAAGAACCCGCTCGACCCTGTCTGCAGACTGACGATCCGCAGACGCCTGCTGGCGAGCCGCCTCAAGCTCCTGGCGAACGGCAGATAGTTCATGCAATGACGCATCCGTCTTGGATCGTTCCCCTCCTAGCCCGGTCGCGGCAGCCTCCACCAATGGGCGAGAACCGCTCACGTCTGGCGGCGCCCCAGCCGGGTGCCCCTCGGCTTTGGCGCCGCCCGAAGACGCTGCCGACTGCGTGCGCTGCACGGTCATGACGGGACGGGTGTCGAAGCCACTTCTGGCCTGTAAGCGATCGGTAATCAGCCTTGCCAATTCACTCTCACGCAGACCCGCAGCCGGAACGTGCCCAATCCCCGGAAGATCCAGCGTCCCGGTTGCACCGATCGTAAAAGCACCGTTGAGCTCCACGCCCTCCGTGATGCCGCCGCGCAAGGCATCCCACCCCGAGACCTTTAGCTCGACAGTGTCTTGAGGGGCGAGCCTGTCGTCAGTCTCCGATTGACTCTTTGCTGGGGCGCCAAATAGCAGGATCAGGCAGAACGGGATAAGGCTTATCGCAGCGCCGCGTGACCTCTTGCGAGGGTCATGAAACAACGCCGCCACGGCCGAGAATCGTCGGATACCACCGGAGAGTGCAGGGCTGTGGCAATCCGCGTTGGATGTCTGGACATGATCCATGACGGGACCTCCATGACTCTCACCGACCACGCGCCGCGCAAAGCTCGCGACGCGCAGACAAAGCTCACGGCGTGAGCCTACCAAAGTCGATCAGCAGTGGTGAGTACCAAATAGAGCGTAAGCTGCATCGCCCAATTGAGTAAGGGGCCCATCTGTACCAGGTTCTGGCAGCCAACTGCTCTGCGCTCGGACCTTCGATATCGCGTTCAACGACCGTTGCATTCGCCAAAGACACCAGAGAAGGCCCCCTCTATTTGCTCGTCACGGTATTTCGGCGGCCGATACCGTCGGCGTAGGCGCGGCCCGAGGATGTTGCCATCATCGAGGCGGCACTGAAATGGCTCGCGCGAAACCCACGAATGAACTCAGCTGCTGCGCGAGCCACTCCCTGTGAGTTGCGCCCGAATACGCACGCTCTGTCTCGGCTCCTTGAGAGCGCCAATCAGTCTACCGGTTGGTTGGCCTTATGCGGATTTGTAGGCTCTTATCGCAGAGATAGCTGCGACTCGCGGCGTCGCCTTGGTGATGGACGGGAGGTCTGGCCAATTCGCGCCCTGGTGAACGCCAACCCCGCTTTCGGCCCGAGGCGGTAGTGTCGCAGTGCTGGCAGGCCTATTGCGCCCTCTGTTTCTTGGCTTGTGCGGCGATAGCGCAGAGGAAGGCCAATGCGGCAGCGTCGCATGCCGTCCGCGACGGCCCTTTGGCGAAAAGCATGGCATCCGCAATTGGGATCGTTAGGCCGTACTTTTGGGCGAAAGAGGTGATTTCGTACGGCTGATCGTCAGATGGATGGCGGATGTCGAATTCGAAACCCATGCCTACTTCCTCCCAGTTCGCGACCTTCCACTCCTTGGCTGGATGCAAAAATTAAACTACCGATGCATCGCGCGAGTCCAGCAATTGGAAATTGTGTAAAACGATACATTTTGCGGTCGCGCCAACATCTCGTTGTGGCCGTCCGCCGGCCACTCCCGCTTTCGCTTCGTTCGCAGTCTTCCCGGCTTGCCAGCGCAATCGAGATCAGGGTGCGCCAGCACCGGGATCATTGCGCTCGAACTCCCGCTCCGTGACGATGTCGTGACGTCATCAGGCGGAAAGCCGGTCGTTTTTTTGCGCGAAGCCCGCACACCGCGAGAGCGGGCCTTTAGGGCCGGCGAAACAAGGACTTCAGTCTTAATTGCGCGACATCTAATATAATATAGACTTATCAGCGCGGGGGATTTTCCCGCTATTGCAGTGGCCGGTGCGGCGCGCTTCACCCAAGCATCCACCGCACCGGCCATTACCGAAGGCCGGAAGGATGACCGACAAGCCGGTGCCGACCTATGTTGTGAGCGTGTTCGAGAAACCTCACTGGCGCACAGTCCTGTCAACGAAGGACAAGGAGAAGGCCTTCGCTTTGGCCAAGGAAATCGGGGACAAGGTGCGAATTGAAGAGATTGCGCCGAAGGTCAAGAAGGGACGCTGACGGTCTACCCAAGGCCACCCTGATGGAAGCCCGAAACCCGATCGATGAAAAGCCCGCCACGGGAGCGACCCGCGGCGGGCTTTCGGAGTGGCTACATCCCTAAGGAATCGACCGCTTGTAGTTGTATTGTGAACTGCATGATCGCGTTAGCCTATGGTGTGATCGCGGAAGCCTTGGGCTTAAGCGATATAGCGGGTGATCAACCGCTGACGGTCAGTCGGCATTTCGGCCGTGGCAGGCAGAAAGCCGTGGATCTTGTCAGCCATGATGCCCCCTGAAACACTCCTCGAAACGTGCCCTAACCGCATGGTGGGCGCCAATAGAGGCATGTCTCGGAGGAACACGCGTGCGCTTGGCTGCAGGGCCATGAGGCAATCCCAGCGTGGGTGCGGCAAGCCACAGAACTGGCTTGACGGAACATTAGAGGTCGCTAACAGTTGGTGGTTGCGGCAGGTGATGTCTCACCCACATCCTGCCGAAGATCGGGACTCCATCGCCTGGTCGGCCCGCGCTCTCCGCCAGAGGCGCGGGCTTTGACTGATCAGGGGGGAGAGATGACTTATGAGCCGGCCACAAGCTACATCGCGAGCCAGGCGTGGCAGGTGTTGATCTAAGGCCGCATTGCGCCACTAGAGCAGTTCACCGTTTCACGGAAACGGCGAACTGCTCCAACTCTCTGTTTTGACGCAATTCCGGACGGAAAACCGTTTCACACTTTTCCTGGAATCGCTCTGGCGGCCATTCCGACTGCATGAGTTGCCGTACTTGCCAACATCACAGAATTTGCCCTCAATCCGCCACGTTGAAGCCGGCCTTCCGCAGTGAACGGACGAAAATCTCTACGTCTTGCGAACGGGCCAGGCGCATCGCAACCACGTGGCGCATGTTCTTCGTCCAAGCCGGTTGATTTTGCTCCAGCCAGTCACGCTCGCGATCAGCCTCGATCTTGTAGCCTCCTTCGCTCAGAACGGCAGCCGCAACAATATGATAGATCGGGTTCGATCGGACAGGCGATTTCTTGATCCACATAACCGCCTGCGAATAATCGCCGCTGAAATAAGAGCAAAGAGCCAAATCCACCTCATAGTAGCCCAACGAGCGTGGATTTTTTTGGCGCGCCTCTGTTATCAACGCGCAGCCGTCACGCCAATTTCCAGAGACCGCCAGGCGCTGTCCGTATTCGCCCATGAACTCGGTATCGTTGGGATTGATCGCCAAACCCCGTTTGCCCACTCCCAATGCCAGGTTTATTTCCTTGCTGAAATAGAGCGCAAGCATTTCTCCCTGAAGCCCTCTTACGTTGAGAGGGTCGACTTCCACCGCCTGCCTTGCGGCTGCCAGGGCGCGCTCAAGCACGGCGGCGGACGATGTGGCGTCGGTGGGAAACTCGAAGCGATAGTCATCGATGTAGACAAGCGAAAGAAGACCCCAGGCGGTGGCGTAATTCGGGAAGCGCCGTACGGCCTTCTCAAGGCATGCACGCACGGATGCACGGGTGTCGGGGCTGAGCTCGACCCGATATGCATAGAAAGACAGCGTGCAGGAATATGCGGCCCAATCTTCGGGCGGATTGTCGACGTGGAGATTGGCGTCCGCCTGGAAGATGACGCCATAGGTTTGAGCCAAGCTCGTCGACACATTCCGCGCGATGTCTGCCTGAGCTCCGACAAGGTCCGCGACTTTCATCCGCCCATTATAACTGTCTGCCCACAGAACCGAACCGTCGGGTCGGTTGATCAATCTCACTCGAAGCAGAAAGGTATCGACCGATAGGCTGACACTTCCGGCGAGGACAAATCGTGGTGGCGAGGTCGACGCATCGCCGTCGTTAGGCGCCGACTCCATGACCACAATATCCTTGAACTTCGAAAGCTGGCTGACAATCTCCTGCTTCAATCCGCTCGCAATGGCTGCCGCCGCGGCGGTACCGGTCAGATCTTCAAACGGCTCAACAAGCACGCGGGGCGTTTCCGGCGCGCTTGACCTGACAGACACCCACGACCACGCCAATACCGATGCTCCAGCCGCAAGAATGGCTGCAAGCACCGCCGGCAGCAGGAACGCAATCCGCCCGACCGGAGAGTGGGTGATTGATCGAGAAACTATGGGCACCCGCGGCTGCGCCAATGAAGCCGGCGAACGACGCGAGAAGATAGGAACATAACCACCCTTGGGAATCGTGATCAGGATTGGGTCTGTATGTCCGGCTGTCAGATAGTATCGCTCGAGAGCACGCCTGAGGTGGCCAGCCTCGATGCGAACGATCGGATCCGTCTGCGGGTCGAACGCCTCGCCGCGACCAAACACTTCCACGGCGATCGAATAGGCCTTGATACGGTCGCCTCGTCCCGACAAAGCCTCTTCCACCACATGGCTGAGGAAGCGGCGCTCGCGGCTGGTGGCATCGAAGTCCGCACTGTCGAGGATAAGGGCAAGTTGGGCGCGACAAGCCTCTACAGGGGGCTCGTGCTCCCTTGGTGCCGGCGTTTCCGCCTGGATCGCCATGTCCTCACTTGATCCCTTGCAACCGCCGGTTTTTGTTGTCGCTCGGTTACATGCTTATCCACGTAACTTACCTCCCGCTGCCCTTTCTTTGCAATACGATCGCGTCAGGTCGATGAACTGGCGTCATGAGCACAAGAGACGGATCGTCTGACAGGCACCGAGCGGTCTCGGCGGCAGTGCGCCGATACCCCCAGTTTGAATTGACGATCCATCGGCTGATGGACCGAAGCGAGAGTTTTCGCGATATTTGCGAGGAGCTCGCGGATGCAGAGTTAGCGCTTTCGAAGGTCGACCAGGCCCCACCGGCATTGCGCGAGGCCAGACGAGCCGAATGGCAGGAATTGATAGATCGCCTGGTTGGAGAGGTGGGAGCAGCAGTGCTGAATACCGATGCGGCCCGCAAATCGGGTATCAACCCGTGGCCGGCACGGTGAACAGCCATGAATCGCCACGCCGACAGCGCGGGAAGCATGTCGATGGACGGTCTTCGCACCCGTCAGGCACCCTCGTTTTCCCAAGCAACAAATCCGCAAACGACGGCTAGCCTCAGGAGGGGACCCTGACATGATGATCTTCTATCGGACACAAGTCCTGGGTTGGGCTGGCCTTTCCTTCCTTTGGCTCGCCCATCCTGCCGGCGCCGCGGATGCGGTCTCACCAATGACGCCGGAGCTGAAACCAGTCGTGACCGAACAGGGCTGGACGTTCTCCGTCGCGCCGTATTTCTGGGCGGCCGGGATGTCGGGAGACGTGGCGCAGTTTGGCCTGCCCACTGTCGAGGTCGACTCGAGTTTCAGCGACATCCTGAAGAATCTCGACTTCGCGGCCATGGCCGTCGCCGAGGCTCGCTACGACCGCTACAGCATTTTCGGCGACCTCATGTATGTAAAACTGTCGGGAGAAAGTGGCACGCCGAGAGGCGTCGTCGCCAACAGTGTCGAAGTCTCGTCGCAGACATTTTCAGGGCTGGTCGGCGCTGGCTATTCGATCCTCCAGAGTGACGCAGGTCGTCTCGATTTCGTCGGCGCTATGAGGGTCTGGTCCGTAGACACGGACCTGAACTTCCATGGCGGTATCCTTGACGGCGTATCCGGCAGCGACGGAGCGACCTGGGTGGACGGCCTGGTTGGCGTTCGAGCGAACTATTCGCTTACGCCTGAAGTCTATCTGACGGGTTGGGGCATGATTGGTGCAGGCGGCGCCAATGTCGACTGGGATGTCGCCGCCGCACTGGGCTACCGGTTCAACGAGCGGCTTTCGGCGGTCGCCGGCTACCGCGCGCTCGGCGTCAACTACCGCAATGACGGCTTCGTCTTCGACGTCGTCCAGCAAGGACCCATCATGGGACTGATCATGCGTTTCTAGATCCGGGATCTGCATCAACGACAACAGGGAGGAAGTGATGACAACAAGATTTACATTCCGCAACTGCGCCGTCCTGGCCCTGGCTTTGGCCACTTTCGTCCAGGTTGATGCGGTCTCCGTGGTCACACAGGGATCGATTTCATCTCAAGCGCTGGCCCGCGTTGGCCATCCTCTTACGCCCGGCAGTGCGGCGGGCGTCGCGCGGCGCACAACCCGGCGAACCATCCGCAGAACCAGCGTCTACGTAGCCAGTCTACCGGCCGGTTGCGTCAAGACTTCGGTCAACGGGACGACAATCTGGCATTGCGGCGCGAAATATTATCAGCACACGGGGTCGAGGTACGTGGTCGTCCTCGTTAACTGATCGGGCGCGGACAGCCACCGGCCAGGCCTGACCGATAACAGGTCGGTCCTAGCGACACGATTGTCCAAGCAACGACCGGTCGCGGGTCGTGCGCCTCTACGACGCGCCCGCGGTTCGAAGCGACGGGGCGGAAGGGAGATCGAACTGGTGAAATGACTTCCGAGCAACGCCCAGGAAGGGCACGGCGGTCACGATCCACAAAACGGACACTCATGAGCAAGAACGCAAACAAGGGAAGGTAGTACTATGCGAATCTTCACGACACTCATCGCGGCAGTAGCACTTTCGTCTGCGACGGCGGCATCCGCACAAACACAAAATCCGCTTCCCAAGGCCAGCGATGTGCTTGTCCGATACGGGGACGACGTCGAGGGCTGGACGATCTATACAAATCAAACGCGCGGAGATTGCTTGATCGTGCGCCAAGATGGGCCAAGTTCAGTACAAATGGGCGTTACCGCAAATCAGGAGGTCGGGTATCTTGGCGTGTTCACGAAGGTGGATATCGGTCTTAAGAACGGTACCAAGTCGGACATCTTCGTCTCCATCGACGGCCATCTCTATAAGGGTGTGGCCACCAGCACGAGTGGCGAACTCAAGGGCGGATATTCTGGCGGCTACATCTTGACCGACGATCCGAAGTTCAAGCGCGACGTGGCGAAGAAATATAAGATGACCGTATTTCCGGAAACCAAGGGGGCCTTTGTCGTTGATCTGAAGGGGACGTTCAAAGCAATGGCAGTGGGCCGGAAATGCCTGAAGCACTGACCGCCCGCCAGGCAAAATTCCCACCCATCTCGGCCATTGGCTGCTGCCAGCAGACACAGTCTTAACGCAGAACGCCAGGTTTCGAGATCGCCGCGGCCGGGGGCGGCCGCTCCCCGGTCCATCGGCCGGCGGGGGTGGGGGATCGCCTTGTGGGCCCCTTTCAGGCGCGCCCGAACGACACCCCTCGTTCGCAGTTCGGGACCACTATGGAAACGTCCGGGACATCGAGAGATCGAGCGACCACTGCCGTCCCGATGGAATTCCGGAATTAGCCGGCGGTCAAACGTTCGGAGCCGCTTCAGGCAATTTGCACGTGTCTGGAACAAATTTGCATCGACGACGTTTCGTATCGCTAATGACGACGTTTCGCACACGGTAAACATTGCCACCAGCGAGGACGCGATCATGAGAGTCCCGTCAGGCATAGCGACCTCCCTCGTCGCAACTTTTGTACTTGCGAGTTCTGTTCCAGTTGATGCCGCGCCGGTCTTCGTGCCCAGGGCACAAAGCGGTCAGTCCGATGTCATCCAAATTCGGGACGGCTGGTACAGGGGTTATCGCGGCTACCGCCACTACCACCGGCACAACGACTTCTGGGCCCCGGGCGGCGCATTTGTCGCCGGCGCGCTGCTCGGCAGCATGATTGCCAACAGCAACGGCTACTACGGCGGGTACTACGGAGGCGGTGACTATTACGGGGGTCCGTACTACGGCGATCCGTATTATGTCGATCGGTATGATGTCGATCCGTACTATGGCGATCCGTATTACCACGACCGATACTACGGCGATGGGTATCACTCAGACAGATACTATCGCCGATGTTCGCCCAGGGAAGCCGATTCCGGTAATTGTTACTAGCGATCGATCGTCATGGGCAGGGCGACGCCCTTCGACTGATTTCCATGTGATCGGCACAGTTTAAGATTAAGCCGCCGATGCGAGTCGTTTGAACGGCCTCGTAGTCAAAAAGTTACCCCGCCCTCCACGTAACTTACGTTCCGCTCCCGGCTCCATCCGGTAGTCTCGGGAGAAGACGAACCAATCAACGGGATGGAAAGCCGGCTGGCAGACAAAAGCGGTTCCGGCGGTGGTGTGCCGGTTGCGTGGCGGATCGGGAGTCCTCCCGTTGCCGCTGCGGTTCATGTCAGGTCCGCGGGGAGGGAAAAATGGACAGTCGATTTCGGCGACATCTGCTGAAAGTGTCGCTGGCGGCACTGACGATGCTGGCGGTGCATGGCCGGTCCCTTGCGGCTGACCTCCTCATTGCAATGCCGAACTGGCCATCGGGCCAGGCCGCGGCCAATATCATCAAGTACGGATTGAAGGAAAAACTCAATCTGGACGCCGACGTGCGCGAGATGGGCTCCATGACGGCATTCGCCGGGATGGATACCGGGGAGGTCGACGTCTATCCGGAAGTCTGGCTTCCCAATCTCGATACACTCGTCAAGAAATACGTCGACGGGCGCAAGACCGTGGACCTCAGTCCCAGGGGTGTGTCGGCTACGCAGGGCATCTGCGTGACGCGCGAGACGGCTGACAAATATGGCGTCAAGGACATTTCAGATCTGGCCGATCCCAAAAAAGCGGCCGTGTTCGACACCGACGGCGACGGCAAGGGCGAAATGTGGATTGGCGCGTTGGGCTGGTCGTCGACGAGCATCGAGAAGATCCGGGCCAAGAGCTACGGCTATGAAAAAACGATGACGCTCCTTCAGATGCCGGAAGACATGGCAATGGCCGCAGTCGATGCGGCCGCGGCAACGGGGCAACCGATGGCATTCTACTGCTACAGTCCGCACCATATGTTCAAGCTCCATGATATCGTCCAGTTGACCGAACCGAAATACGATCCGGCCAAGTGGCACATCGTGATGCCGAGCGACGACCCTGACTGGCTTACAAAATCTGAGGCGCCGGTGGCGTGGGACGCATCCCATTTCTACATCGGGTTTGCCTCATCGATGGCCAAGCGCCTGCCGAAAGTGGCGGCCTTCCTCTCTCATGTCGACTTCAGCTCAGACGAGGTCACCGAAATGAGCTACGCATTGCAGGTCGATCGGCAAGATCCCGCCAAGTACGCGCAGGCCTGGGTTGCAAAGCATCAAGACCGGCTTAGCGCCTGGTCGAAGTAGAGGCAGGGACGACCATGACCTTTTCGCTCGCAAACCGGTCCGTCACTTCGAAAAGCAATAATCGCGGATTGGCTGGCCGCTGCCTCGTTCTCGGCGCCGCGCTTGTCATGACCGCGATCGGCGCGACACTGGCGTGTGCCGCTCAGACGCAGGTGTTCGATCCGCAGACACATAAGTGGGTCGACTACGACAAGAAGAAAGCGCGAAAATACTACGCAGCCCACAAGGAGGTGCCCGAGGCATTTCGCCCGCAGATGGTCCAATTCCGCACCGCTGAGGTGCCCGGTACGATCATCATCGATGGCAACAAGCATTTTCTCTATCTTGTGCAGCCGGGTCAGCAGGCCATGCGCTACGGCATCGGCGTCGGCCGGGAAGGCTTTGGATGGGCCGGTATCGTGCGCGTCGGCCGCATGGCGGAATGGCCGACCTGGACGCCCCCGGTCGAAATGGTCGCTCGGGATCCGAACGCGGTCAAATATGCGGCAGGCATGCCGGGAGGTCCCGACAATCCGCTCGGCGCCAGGGCACTCTATCTCTACGAGGGCGATCAGGACACGATCTACCGGATACACGGCACGCCGGAGCCCTGGACGATCGGGCTCGACGTGTCATCAGGGTGCATCCGGATGCGGAACGACGACATCACCGACTTGGCGTCCCGCGTCAAGGTCGGAGCCAAGGTCATCGTTCTGATGCAGGGGGCGGCCCTTTACAAGGGCGTTTGAAGCGGCATTCGGAGAGGGCCAAGCAATGTCGGAAAAACGTGCAGTGAGAAGATCGATCCTGGTTGTAGCTCTTGGATTCATGGCGCAGAGCTTGAGCGCTTGCGTCAGCACGCCGCCGCCTGCTCCGGAGCAGATGTCGAGGACGCAGGTTGAGACGGCTCCGGCGGATCTGCAGCTGCTTTGCGCCAACGCGGTCGCCAAGTCGAGCGGCGTCAACAGCGCCAAGATACTTCCGATCTCCTCGAGCAAGATCGATTCCAAAACTTATCAGGTCGAGCTCGATGCCGGCGGCAAGAAGACAAGCTGCCTCGTGGACACCGACGGCAACGTGAAATCTGTTGAGCCGGTTTGATTGCCTTTAGTCGAATTCGAATGTCTGAGTTCAGGTGCGGGCCACCGTTTTCCACTCGACGTTCGGGAGGTCATGTCGCGGCGCCAGCTTTCCTGCCCACGCCCAGTCGGTCGATGATCAGCATTCAACTGTGCGGCGTGGTCCCCGCGCCGGCGGTTTCGCGCGACCCGTCACGATCTTGCGCCAAAGGGATAGCTGCACATTATATTAGACGTAGCTTATGGTCCCGCGAGATCGATGCCCACGCAGGGCTGGTGGGGACTATGGATAGAGAAGACCTAATCGGACAAGTGCGCTTAGGACATCCAACGGCCTGTCGGGGCTATGCTGCAGTGTGGCGCGTCCTGACCGCTGCCCTGCCGCTTTGGGTACCGGGGAAATGATCGGCGCCAGCATATTTGGCGCGCAGGGTTTTGAACGCATGATTTGGTTTAGCAGAGCAGGGGCAAAACATGAGCAACGATCGAGACTTCCCGGCTGAAGCCGGCATCAGCAACAAAATCACGCGGCGAGACGCATTGATGGCCGGCACGGCGGCAGCGGCGTCGCGACTGGCTACACCGGTTGGCCTTTCGGGCGCACTCGCCGGCCTTGCAGGGGTTCAGCCTGCAGCCGCCCAGTCCGAGCGGCCCAACATCGTCTACGTCGTCGCTGACGACATGGGCTGGGGGGATGCCGGCTTCAACGGTTCCGATATCAAGACGCCAAACCTCGACAAGCTTGCCGAGGGCGGAGCTCGCTTCGACCAGTTCTACGCCCTGCCTATGTGCACACCAACGCGCGCGGCATTAATGACCGGCCGCTATCCTCTGCGATACGGACTACAGACGGGCGTCATACCGGCAGCGGGCACCTACGGGCTTCCGGTCGACGAGTACCTCTTGCCGCAGGTTCTGAAAGACGCCGGCTACAAGACGGCCATGGTCGGCAAATGGCATCTCGGCCATGCCAAGCCAGAGTTCTGGCCGCGGCAGCGCGGCTTCGACTATTTCTACGGCGCGCTGGTCGGAGAGATCGACCACTTTAAGCATTCCTCCCACGGCGTGAAGGACTGGTATCGCAACAACAAGCCGCTCAACGAAACCGGCTTCGACAACACGCTGTTCGGCAACGAGGCCGTGCGAGTTGTCGAGCGCCACGAGGGCAAGAGCCCGCTATTCCTCTACCTGGCCTTCACCGCGCCGCACACGCCCTTCCAGGCGCCGCAGGAGTATCTCGACCGCTTCAAGGGCATCGCAGACGAGAACCGGCGCAAATATGCAGCGATGATCTCGGTGATGGACGACGGCGTCGGCAAGGTGGTTGCGGCGCTCGAAAAGAAAGGCATGCGCGACAACACCATCATCGTCTTCCACAGCGACAATGGTGGCGTGAAAGACTCGCTGTTTGCTGGCGATTCGAAAGTCGGGGGCACACTGCCCGCCAGCAACGGACCTTATCGTGGCGGCAAGGGCACACTCTACGAGGGTGGCACCAGGGTCGCCGCCTTCGCCAACTGGCCGGGCAAGATCAAGCCGGGCGTTGTCGACGGCATGGTCCACGTTACGGACATGTATCCCACGCTTGCCGCCGTCGCCGAAGCCAAGCTGGAGAAGAACAAGCCACTGGACGGCATGAATGTCTGGGACGCCCTGAGCGAGGGAAAGCCGTCTCCCCGCGCCGAAGTGGTCTACAACGTCGATCCTCTGGCCGGAGCCGTTCGCAAAGGCGACTGGAAGCTTGTGTGGAAGGCCTCACTGCCGCCGAACGCGGAGCTTTTCAACCTCGCCGACGACAAATCCGAAGCTCACGATCTCGCCGCGGTGAACCCGGACAGGATGAAGGAGCTGCAACGGCGCATCGTCGAACTGGCAGGCGAGATGGCCCCGCCGCAACTGCTTATGGAAGCAGTGCGGCTGACCTTCTTCGCGCCACCGGTAACGGCCGATCCATCGACACTGCTCAGCTTGGGGGACTGACGGCGGGTCACCGGCAGCACGGCACGCGGGGCTCACCTGGTTACGCTGACCGCCGCCACGATCCGCGGTGTGGCAGTAGGCGTTGTCGGCGTGGCAGTGATCCAGGCGCTGCTCGTCGGTGCGCGAGATTGCGACCGAAGACGGAACCGTGCTGTTTCGCTCAACAACTACTGAAATTTCAAACTGACCCACTACCCGTTCCTCCAAACCATCGACAGGCAATCTGGAGAATGGTACCTTGGCTGGGCTGGCCGTGAGAGTCTTTGTGGGAGAGCCGAAATGGCGGACACGATACATCCTGCGGCGATCGAGCATTTGCCGATCTTCGTCACTGCGCCCGGCCAGACCGATTGGCTGTTCAATGTGGTCGTCGTCCTGATTTTGGCAATGATCCTCATCATCGGCAATCTGTACTTTCAACTCCATGCCCTTCCGGAACGAATGGCGCATGGATCGAAAAAAGTGCAAATGGAGATTGTGGCTGTCCTTTGTCTGATCTCGCTTTTCACCCACAATCATCTTTTCTGGATCGCGGGTCTGTTGCTGGCGTTCATCGAGCTGCCGGATTTCAAGACGCCGATGTCTTCAATTGCACGCTCGCTCGAGAAACTGTCCGGACGCGATCCCGCCGCCGAGGAGCGGGCGGAGGAGCAGGGGGAAGAGCAGGCGATGGTGCAGCCTGGTCCCGAGCAGAAAATCGACACCGCGCGCATGGATGCTCTGAGCCATGTTTGAGCTAATTCTCTGTTCGTTGCTCACGGTCTTTCCGGACTATCTTTTCCGCCGTTATGTGCAAGGCAAGCGTATCGGGCGCGAGATCAACCTCTATACGATGTGGTACGAGTTGCGCTGGGGCATCACGGCGTGCCTGGTGCTGACCGTTTCGTTGATCACCCTCATTTTTTACTATCATCCTTCGACGACAAACGTCTCGGCGATATTCCGCACCGTTACCATCCTTCCCCAAACCACCGGCCGTGTTGCCGAGGTGTTCGTTGACGTTGGCATAAATGCAAAGGTCAAGGCTGGTGATCCGCTCTTTCGGCTTGACAGTTCCGAGCAGGAAGCCGCGCTCGAGACAGCAAAGCGCCAAATAGCCGAAGCCGACGCCGAGGCCACGGTGGCGCAAACGGACCTTGCAGCGGCGGATGGGCTCATCCAGCAGGCGCAAAGCGCCTACCAGCAGGCCCTGGACGAACTGGAAATGAAGCAGCAGCTGGTGAAAAAGGACGTCGTTTCGGTTCGGGAGGTCGAGCGGCTGCAAAACGCCGTGGATGGCCGCAAGGGTGGTCTTGATGCTGCTGTCGCAAGCAAGCGTACCCTCGAAACGAAAATAGCCTCGCTGCTGCCCGCCCAGAAGGCCAGTGCGGAGGCAGCACTTGCGCAGGCACAGGTCGAACTGGATAAAACCCTGGTTCGGGCCGGCGTCGCCGGAACCGTCCAGCAGTTCACGCTTCGGCCCGGCGATGTCGTAAACGCAATGGTGCGGCCCGCCGGCATCCTGGTCCCGGAAGACGCCGGACGTGGCGCCCTAATTGCCGGCTTTGGCCAGATCGAGGCGCAGGTGATGAAACAGGGGATGATCGCCGAGGCCACATGCGTCGGCAAGCCGTTTACGATCCTTCCCATGGTCGTGACCCAGGTACAGGATGTCATCGCTGCCGGACAAATCCGGCCGACAGATCAGCTTGTCGACGTTCAACAGCTTTCGAAGGGTGGGACGCTCACCGTCTTCCTCGAGCCGCTCTTCCCTGGGGAGCTCGACGGCCTGCCGCCGGGCAGCAGTTGCATTGCCAACGCATACACCAACAACCACGACGCGCTCGCGGCAAAGGACATCAGCACGCTTAATTGGGTGTTCCTGCATGTGGTGGACACCGTAGCGCTTGTGCATGCCATGATCCTTCGGATTCAGGCATTGTTGCTGCCCGTCCAGACTCTCGTGCTGGGTGGCCACTGAAGGATTGTTCGAGCAGACCGTGACGAGCGCGCTGCCGATTGCAATCGATCTGATCTTATCAAAGGCTTGGCTTTGCTTGGCCTCTGCCCTTTTTGCGCCAAGCGGCACCGCTCCGCAGGCTCGCGCCCCGATGCGCTAACCAGCGAGGTTCACAAGTGAAGGGTCGCACACGTAGCATACAGTTACTTACATTGCCCCTCGGCAGGTAATGCGCCAACATAACGCCAAGGCATGATCACTCGCCCGGACTCGGCGACAGAACATCGCTGACAACCAGGTTCACATACCTTGGAGGGATGGCAATGGAGATCAAGTTTCCGCGTTGGCCTGTTGGGACTGTGGCCATACTGACGTTCTTGATCTGCTCGGGTCCACCCTCTTTCGCGATTGCTCAGGATCAAGCCGCCGCTACAGCCAGCGCAGCGGCTACCCCGGCGCCCGAACCGCTCGACGAGGATGAACTCGAAGTTCTGGTAGCGCGAATAGCGCTCTATCCCGATGAACTTGTCGCGGTGATTTCCGAAGCGTCGCTTTATCCATTGCAGATCGTGGAAGCGAACCGGTTTTTGGATCAGGTCGCCAAGAAGCCAGGCCTGAAACCGAAGGAGAGCTGGGACGGAAGCGTCATCTCACTGCTCAACTATCCCGACATCGTCAAAATGATGAACGACGATCTGGAGTGGACCCAGGCGCTTGGCGACGCACTGACGTATCAGCAAAAAGACGTTCTGGTCGCCATTCAGCAGTTGCGCGACACGGCTGTCGCCAAAGGCGTGATCAAGTCGGATGACAAGATCAAGGTTGTCGAGGAGAACGACAATGTCGTCATCCAGTCCGCGAGCGCAGACACGATCTACGTTCCACGGTATGAGCCGCAAATGCTCTATACCACCGACTATCCGGTCGCTCCGATCTCCTATTATCCAGACCCCTACCCAAGTTATTATTACCCCACCGCGCCCTATTTCGCCGCCTTCGTGACAGGCGCCGTCTGGGCAGCGGCAGTGGATTGGGATGACTGGGGTGTGTCGGGAGGCCGCTGGAACGGCAACGATATCGATATCGACTGCAACGATTGCTTCAACAACAGAAACGGCAAGGTCAATTTCAACGACGTCGACTGGAAAAACGTCGACCGTTCGAAAATAAATTTCGACAAGAACCAATTCGCCAACATCGACAAATCGAAGATCAGCAATCGGGTCAAGTCCGACGATCGCAACAATATGCGCAACAAGGCGTCCGATCTAAAAAGGGACCGAGCGAGCACGCTTGCCGGAAAGTCCGGCAAGGTGAAGGACGTCCGCCAACGCGAAATCAGAGAGGGCTTGAAAAACCGCCCCCCGGCGTCGAGGCAGGATTTCAAAAAGCCAACCAACAACAACCAGATTGCCGGGGCACGAAAGAATGATCGCCCTGCAGCCAAGGCGTCAGGGAAGATTGATCGCCCGGTTGGCAAGTCGAGGCCGGCAGCGAGAGCGGACAACAGGCCGAGGAATCCTTCGGGTCTTGGCAACGTCAGCTCCGGAAAACGTCAGCAAATTTCCTCCAACCGCGGTGCGAGGAGCATGGGAGGTGGAATTCGTAGCGGCGGTGGCGGCAACAAAATGATCAGGCACGGCGGTGGCAGGCAGGGCGGCGGCGGGCGCGGCGGCGGCGGGCGCGGCGGTGGCGGGCGCGGCGGTGGCCGGCGTTAATAAATTTGGCGAGGAGAACCGACATGAAAACGTCCGTCCGGAGTCTTGTTCTACGTTCGCTGCTCGGGGCCGGAATGTTCTTGAGCATTGGCGCGGGTTCCGCAAATTTTGCCAGCGCGCAGGAGGTGCACAGCCTTGAGGATTACGTGGCCAAAAAAGGTCCGCCGCTTTTCGATGATCCCTCGGCGGCTGTGGACGCGTTCAAGTCAGTCCTGGCAAAGGATGATTTCGATGGACTGGCCGTACTGCTTGGGCTGGATGCCGCAAAGCTGAGGACAAGTGAAGGCGTGATGGACACCTACACGCAGATCCGGCAAGGCGCTGCCAAGACACTGATTGTCCGTGATCTTGGCGACCGCAAGGAACTCGACATTGGTGACAAGCTATGGACGCTGCCATTCCCCATCGCCAAGGGCAAGGACGGCAAGTGGGCTTTCGATACCGAGGCTGGCATCGAAGAGATCATCAACCGGCGCGTTGGGGAAAATGAGATCACAGCGATCGAAACGGTTCGCGCCTATGTGGAAGCTCAGCGTGACTACGCTTCAGAGGACCGCGACGGTGATGGCGTGCTGGAATACGCCCAGAAGCTGATCAGCAGCGAGGGCCGGGCCGACGGACTATATTGGCCGTCCGACGAGACCAATGGCGTCAGTCCGGCAGGAGATTTCATCAACCAGGCGGCTCTCGACAAGGCGAAGAAAGGCAATGGCTATTTTGGGTATCGCTTCCGCATCCTGACCGGCCAAGGCGCGAATATCGCCGGAGGCGCCTACAACTATATCATCAACGGCAACATGATCGCGGGTTTCGCGCTGGTGGCCTGGCCCGTGAAATATGCCGAAACGGGCGTCAAAACCTTTGTGGTCAATCAGCAAGGTATCGTCTACGAGGCCGATCTAGGCCCGAAGACGGAGGCTTTGGCCGGCGCGATAAAGCAATTCAATCCCGACGACAAATGGCAGGTGACAGGTGACTAGCCCGGTTCGGAAACTGTGATCCCATCGCCAATGCCAACCTCGTCGGCAGAGGCGCCTTCATGATCAACCCGAATGGGTGGTTCACGACCCTAGTGACACAGCAGTTCAAATATTGCCCGCCACTAAATCGGTCGATCAAGTGCGACGTGTTGACGTCGTTCGCCGCCGCCATTGCTGTTCTTGCCGTGGGTGGTTCGGCTTTGGCAGCCAGCGTGGTTAACAAGGACAGCAAGATCCGAACATTGATCGTGACGGAAGGCGGCAGCAAGACGAAGCTTGCACTGCATCCCGGCGAGACCGTGGAATTCTGCCCGAACGGCTGTTTCGTCACCTGGCCCAATGGTGACCTCGAGCCCCTGACCGGGTCGGAAACGATCGAGATTTCGGGTGGCGTCGCCCGCACAAAGTAACGTCGGCGGCATGGCTTGCAGCGGCTGGGTACGCGACGACCTCTTCGTTGAATGCCTCGCTGTTTAGTTAGGAGCGGACCGGCGGCGCGCAGCCAGGCGAAATGTTGAGACGCGGGGCCTAGCAGTTGCGCAAAAGAACGGATTCCGGTACTTGGTTGGTGGTGTGGAGCAGCGTGCCGATCGGATCTTGGGTGCCACTGTCGAGGCAATCATTGTCAACTGACTTCGATTGGCAACAAGCAGTATCCGAGGCGGCTTGTTGACGTTGCACACGTGAGGGGGACGTTTTGGAAGCCGGCTTTGCAGGCGAGTTCAAATTCATGTGTATCCCCCGTGCGTTGCTGGCATTCGCACTGATCGGCCTGTCTGGCGGTTGCGCATCTCGTCCAACGAATGTGTTGTTGCCCGTAGCCGATACATCTCCGGCATCCAGCAAGGTGGAGATGCTGGTGACGACGACCCGCGCGCGCTCCACCAATCCGGCCGAGATGTATACGGGCGAACGCGGGATAGCTCCTTCATTCGCGGACGTTACGGTGTCGATCCCACCAGCGTCGGTGCGCAAGGTCGGCGAGGTCGCCTGGCCCAAGAAGCTGCCCTCAAACCCGGCAACCGATTTCGCGGTGGTGAAAGCCGAAGAGTTAACACGGGATGGCGCGAAGGAATGGCTGCACGCCACTGTCAGGAAGAGCCCGGACCACAGCGTGCTGGTATTCGTCCATGGCTTCAACAACCGCTTCGAAGACTCCCTTTATCGCTTTGCGCAGATCGCTCACGACACAGGCACCGACAGCGCTCCGATCCTGGTCACATGGCCTTCCCGAGGCAGTACGCTGGCCTATGGCTACGATCGCGAAAGCACGAATTACACGCGAGATGCGCTCGAGACGCTGTTCCAATACCTCGCTCGCGATCCTGAAGTGAAAGAGGTTTCGATCCTCGCCCATTCGATGGGCAACTGGCTTGCGTTGGAATCCTTGCGCCAGATGGCCATCCGCAATGGCGGACTGCCGGCGAAGTTCAAGAACGTCATGCTGGCCGCGCCTGACGTCGATGTCGACGTGTTTCGCACACAGATTGCCGACATGGGCAAACAGCACCCCCAGTTCACCCTCTTTGTCTCGCAGGATGACCGGGCGCTCGCATTTTCGCGACGGGTCTGGGGCAACATCCCCCGGCTCGGCTCCATCAATCCGGAAGAGGCTCCATACAAGGAAGAACTTTCAAGCAACAATGTAACCGTCATCGACCTGACGAAGGTCAAGTCCGGAGACAGTTTGAATCACGGCAAGTTCGCCTCGTCTCCGCAGATCGTCCAGTTGATTGGAGCGCGGATGGCTGCTGGCCAGACCCTGACAGACAGCAGGGTGGGCCTTGGCGACACGATCGTGCAAGCGACGACCGGCGCGGCGGCTGCGGCTGGCAGTGCTGCAGGGTTGGTGATTTCGGCACCCGTTGCAGTGGTCGATCAGAACACCAGAGAAAACTACGGCAACGAGGTCGAGAATTTGACCGGCTCTCGAAGGACACAGGCCAACAAGGGCTGTACTTTGCCAGCGACCTCCACGAAAGGTTGTAAGAAGTAATTGTTCCAGGCTAGGGCCGGCAACAAAGCTTTATGGATGCTCCATCTCGAAGTTGGTTCCAGCGCCCGTGAGAATGGCATTCGGACGGCAGCAAGCGACTCCGGCCGCCCCTGAAGAGACGCCTCTGTTGGTACCGTAGGGCTGGAAGGGGGAATGATGCGTCGCATCGCTCAAATCTCGTTCGCCATTATCTTGTCGCTCGCCATTGCCGCCGTAGCTGCCTGGGCCGGATTTGCCATGTGGTATCGCCTGCCTGCGGGAGAGCTCGGCCGGGCTGCGGCCTGCGCCCTTTTCATCTTGTTCGGCCTCGGCACGATCATCGCGCTGTTCAGCCGTTTTCGCTTCCGGGCGCTCGTCCTGTTTCTCGCCGCGTTTGCTGCGGTTCTGGTCTGGTGGAGCACCATCAAGCCTTTGGGCGACGCCGACTGGGCGCCCGATGTCGCCCGTCAGGTAACCGGGACGCGCGATGGAAACCTGTTAACCCTGAAAGACGTGCGTGATTTCGAATGGCGCAGCGACACCGATTTCACCGAACGTTGGACAACCCGAACCTACGACCTTTCCACGGTTCAGACCGCCGACCTCTTCATGTCCTATTGGGCTGGACCGAAAATGGCCCATGTCATCATGAGCTTTGGCTTCTCGGGCGGTGAATATCTTGCTTGGTCCATTGAGGTGCGGCGCCGTGTAGGTGGCGAGTTTTCGCCCATAGCGGATCTGTTCAAGAGCAATCCCTTGGTTATTATCGCGGCCGACGAGCGAGACGTGGTCGGTGTCAGGTCAAATGTTCGGGGAGAGGACGTCCAGATCTATCGCCTGAAAGCATCGCCTGACGCGGCCCGGACGCTTCTGCTGGAATACGTCTCGGACGCAAATGCGCTTTCCACGAAGCCTGCATTCTACAATTCGATCACGACGAACTGCACGACGACGATCGTCAAGATGATGCGAGCAGTCGGCGACGTGGTTCCATTCGACTGGCGGCTCATTGTTAACGGCTATCTTCCTGATTATGCGTACGACCGCGGTGCGCTCGATACCCGCTTGCCATTGTCGACCTTGCGGGAGGTGGCCCACATAGACGACCGTGCGCGGAAGTCGGGCCTTTCACCGGATTTTTCGAGATTGATCCGGGTTGGTGTGCCGTCTCCAGGCCTTGGCAGTTGATCTGGGAAGGGGCTCGCAGGTGGGCAAGCTGGTCGAGCGGCGCAGTTGTTATTTTGCATCGCCGAAGACGTGAGCCATTCAGCGCTTCCTCGCGGCGCTGCCTCTCAGTCAGCGATGGAATGTCGCCCAAACTTCTCTCAACACGCCCGCTCCGCTACGATGAAACACACCCGTCGAATGGGCCATTGTCGTTTGCATACTTGCTTACGGCGAGGCGTCAAATCGAGAGCTGAATGAGATGTTGGTTTTCTAAGAATCGAGCCAGAAGAAAGCCACTGTAAACGCCTGATAGACATCTCCAATCAGGCCTATCTCATAGGCGCGGTCGTTGCGCTCTGGGGCGACAAGTTCAGTGCGCTCGGACCCCGCGCGCGGGCAACAGGTCCGGACAGAAAAGAAGCTTGAATTGTGCGACGGTCGGGTGCTGGATAGCGAGACAGCGGCCTTGACTGCCGGAACTGGCTTCCGAGGCGCTGAAGAGGGGGAAATCGTGGACAAGACAGCGGATACGGACGTTACTTCGTTGATCTCGGGCTTCGAACAGCTCGCCGATCGTTTCGTCTCCGGACTGTACGCGCGGGTTTCCGCTTTGGGCGACGTTCCCGTCGAGTTTGAAAATCTGAGGACCTCGCTTGCAGCCGGGGGAACATCTCTCCTTGGGCTCCTGTTCGAGATTGTGTTGGTTGTTGCGCTCGTCGCCGGCGTGTACATCCTGCTCGCCCGGCGGTTCGCGAAGGCGAGTGCCGCAAGTGGTGCATCGCGCAGATTCTTCGCGGGCGTGGCGGCTATTGTCGTGGCGCTGGTGATCGGCTTCATTGCTGCGCGGCTGCTGGCCGGGTCTGGCGTGCCTTTGCAAACCCTTCACCTTTGGACGGTGGTGACCGTGCTCGGCTTCATCATCCTCGCCGCCGTCAGATCACTGTTGATGGCATCGCGGCGAACCGAGGTCGCGGAGGAGCGCTCTGCCCATCTGGCGGCGCTCGTGCGCGACCTCTCGCTTGCCATTGGCTTGGCGATCATCGGCACAACACTGATCGCGACGTTGCGGCTCTGGACCGTCGGACCCGCCTTGGGGGATCTGCTGCGAACAAGCTTGGGAATTCCGATCTACGTTCTGTTTGGATGGGCCGTATGGCGGCACAGACGCACAATGGCAGTCGCCGTCGCCGGTCCGCGCCCCAGAAGCCGCTGGCGCACCCGTCTCGCCAAAGTGTGGCCGGCAATCGTGATCGCGTTCCTGATAATCACCTTTCTCACCACTCAGGCCGCGCTAACCATGGGAGCATCGCTTCGTGGGTCGGCCGTTCTGCTGACCGGGTTGATATTTCTCGCCGCACCACATCTCGACGCAATGATCGGGAACTGGGCGCAACGCGGATTGGAGTCTCCTGACATCTCGATCTTGGCAGCGGCAGGGCGACAGACCGCCCGCTTCACCGTTGTGGCTATCATGATTGCCATGCTGGGAACGCTGTGGGCGACACCGCTGGCTGCCGGGTTCGGCATAGATCTGCGAGAGGTCGTCAAGGGCGCATCCGGTGTGGCGCTGATCATGTTGGTGGCGGCGTTTCTGTGGAACGTGGTCGGCGCAGTGTCGGTTCGCGCCTTGCGCGCGGAGTTGCCCACCGTAGGTGGTGACGAGGAGGCGCTGGGTGCGCCGCGTTCACGGCTGGGCACGCTGGTGCCGCTGATCAGCGCGGTCGGCAAATCGAGCATTGTGGCCTTGGCGCTGCTCTCGATCCTGGTGTCGATCGGGGTCAATGTCTGGCCGCTGATCGCCGGCTTGAGCGTGTTCGGGCTGGCCATCGGCTTCGGCTCGCAGACGCTGGTGAAGGACCTGGTCTCCGGGCTGTTTTTCCTGATCGACGATGCATTCCGCTTCGGCGAATATATCGAAACGTCGGGCGCCAAGGGGACCGTGGAAAAAATCTCGGTCCGGTCGGTTTCCCTGCGCCATCAGCGCGGTGCCTTGGCGACAATCCCCTATGGCGAGATTGGCAAGATTCAGAATTTCAGCCGCGACTGGATGATCGAGAAACTGACCTTTCGCGTTGCATTCGACACCGATGTCGAAAAAGTCCGCAAGATTTTCAAGAAGATCGGCCAGGATATGTCAGCCAACCCGGAACTTGCCGCAGATATGCTCGAGCCGTTCAAGAGCCAGGGAATTGGCGAAGTCGAGGACGGCACGCTGGTCATCCGGGCCAAATTCAAGGCGAAAGCGGGCAGACACTTCATGATCCGCCGCGCCGCTTTGATCGCCGTGCACCAGGCATTTCAGGAAAACGGCATTAAGGCCGTCCCAAAGCCACTGACATCTAATCCCGGAGCAGCCTGATCTTGGACAGGCGGAAAGGCCGTACCGCGCCGTGAGCGTGACCGGCGACCAAGCGGGCTTGTCGCTTTGAAGCGTGTCTCTGAAGGGACCTCGCCAAAAATCCTTTTGTAGAACGCCGCAAACCTCCCGAGATCGGTGAACCCTTGATCAAGGGCAGCTTGCGTAACGCCGACACAGGTCGGGTTCGCGCTGCTTAGCACGCGATGAACGTCCGATAGGCGCCTCAGGCGCAGGTAGGCGACCGGACCTATCCCCAGGGTATGCTGAAAGGCACGGTGGAGAGTGCGCCGTGATACCATGAGAGACGAGCACAATTCCGAGATATGCACCGGACGATCGATTTCGATGCTGTCGACAAAATCCTCGACATCGCGGACCAATTTCGCGCCAGAGCAATGCCGTTCGTCGCTCTCGTTCGACACCTCATCGACGATGCCTGTGATGAAGGCTTCGACAAGAGATCGCTGGAAATAGCGTATCCCTGCTTCATCGTCAGGGACTAAACCCTCACGCAATTGCGAAACCATTTCCCCAATCTCACGGCGAGCAGATGCCCGCAGGGACGGTGACCGGTGGAACCTCGAGATCTTGGTCCAGAACTGCGGGTCCTGCAGAACCGGCTCACCTGCCGCGAAGGCAGCAAGTGCGTCTTCGCTGAGTGTGATTGTGGCGTAGCGGGAGTGACCGGTAAAGCGCCCCTCCTGCTCGACCGATTTGGGAAACACGATGACGTCGCCAGGAACGACGTCGTAGTCCCATTGCGAGACCGCACCGCTGCTCTCCAGCATCATGCCGATTGTCACCAAGTGCTGATTCATCACGCCACGTGCGCGGATATCCGGTCCAAAATCGCCAGTGCTCAGAGACAGCGCACCGATCTGCGCATGCATCAAATGGCCGTCAAATATGCCCGGCGCCAATTGGACGATCTTCAAATCCGCACCACGCACCGCCTCTCGAAGATCTTCCGCGGTCTGAAGCTTGACGGTGTGGACGTTGAGCGCAACGGAATTCATCCGACCAGCCGAACTGGCAGGCAAAGACTGACCGCTGCAATCGCCAGGCTGCCTCTCCTCAGAAGCGTCATTGACCATGGGATGATCCGCGAGACCCTCCCCCCACGCTATAAGTATAGCAGCTCGCGGCGCAAGCGTACCGTGAAAAATTACCGATGGTTAAGTTTAGAATCGAATGTACTTGCCAACGATCCTGCCAAACGAAGGGTGGCTTCTTGCTTCTCAAAATAACGGGAAAATCACAATATGCCGAAACTTGACGTTTTTCAGCGAAAAGAGGCAGCCAAGTCGCCTATTCGCCGTCTACCCGATCACCGCTGGCACAAACTGCATAGCGTCAACAACAGCAGCGGTTTAGCCTGAGACGCTGGAATGCAGCACGCGAGCTGTCAAAAAGATCCGAGGAGCGTGCAGTGGAAGCCAACCACGAAGGTGATATCGATTCGGGTCGATATTTAGCAGTCTCTTATACGCAGGCTCACGAAGAGCTCGAAGCGATCCTTTCAGACCCTCAGTTTCAATGTTCCGAGCGCAACAGAAAGTTCTTGCGCTTTGTTTCCGAAGAGCTTTTCGCCGGACGCGAGAGCGCGCTCAAGGCATACTCCATAGCCGTTGACGTCTTCGGCCGTCCGCCGTCCTTCGACGCTTCGACCGATCCGATCGTCCGAATCGAAGCAACCCGGCTTCGAGCGGCTCTCGCCCGCTACTATGAACTATACGGGTCGGACCGAGAGATCAGCATCGAACTCCCGAAAGGCAGGTATGTGCCAGTGTTTTCCCGGCACATCCGGGAGGACCCTGAGGGGAGCGATCACCTTGGTCGCGCGCAATCTCGTCCCCGGGTTGTCGCGACCAGATCAGATCAACGTCGAATGATGAGGCGAAAAGCCATCGTCGCCCTAAGAAGGACGGGCCTGGCTGGAGTGGCCTTGTCCTGCGTCGCGCTGTTTTTTGGCTATAATCTGCTCAGTGGTCTGAACACCATGACCATTTCGGAAAGGCCGTCGGTCGCCGTCGATCTGCAATTGGACGGTGTCAACGATCACGAAGCAATCGCCCTGCGTGACTTGCTGATGAGCGCGCTTTCAGACTTCAGTACGCTAAGGCTTTCAGCGCCCGACGCCTACACGTCAAGTACCGCCGAAGGCACCCCCGCTGCCTTGCCTCTTAGCCGTTATCGACTGATCCTGAAGTACAGTTCGGATTCGGTCCAGAAGTCGGTCTGGTGGCAGGTCGTCGACCAGCAGACAGGGGAAGCGATTCAATCCGAGAAAGAGCGCGTTCACGTCGATACCGCCTCGTCGGCCGACCCGGCCGAATTGCTGGTTTCCCGGCTGGCTGCACGCATCGCCTCGTTGGATGGCGCGATCAACACCGTCGAGGCTAACCGGGACCTGGAACATCCTACGCTGGGCAATGGTTGCGTTCTGCGGGCCAACCGCGCGTTGGGGATGCAGACGCCGCAAGTCTTGGAGCAAGCGAGGCAATGCCTCGAGCGGACGTTGCGGCAGCGCCCGTACGATGCCGATGCGCATGCGATGCTGGTCCCGATACTCCTGTCGATCGATCAGCCAGATGCGTCGACCGACCTGACTGCGGCCGCTCACGAACATGCCGATAGTGCAGTAGCGCTGGCCCCGGAATCCTCCCGCAGCTTCACCGCCAAGATGATGGCGGAGTTTCGGGCAGGCCACGTCGAAGCAGCGGTGTCCGCGGGGCGCAGGGCAATTACGCTCAACCCTTACAACACCAAGGTAGCAGCTACATTCGCCCGGATTCTCTACGCCACCGGCGAGCGAGACGAGGGGATAAGGCTTGCAAACGAGGCCCTGAAGGTCGACGGGTTGCCGCTACCGGACGCTGAGTGGACGCTGGCGTTCGACGCCTATCGCCAGGGACAACTGGGTGACGTGTTGCTCCGCCTGAAGCGCGAGGCCAACGGATGCTATCTCACCGACCTGTTGTTGACGGCAACGTTGGGACGCTTGGGGCGAGAGGGAGATGCATCCGCAATCATCTCCGACATACGCAGAGAGCGCCCCGATTTCGAGCAGAATTTCCATTCCGATATGTCTCGCCGTCACCTTGATCCGCAGTTGACCACGGAGCTTGCACAAGGCCTCCAACTCGCCGGCCTTCGCCTCCAGTAGGGCTTATGGCCGTCTAAAGCGCGCTGCGTTGAAACGGATTCCGGCGACGCGCCTTGCATGTCGTTGCCCCAAACCGGGCCGCTTTTGGGCGACATGCATTAGAGCAATTCCAGGACAAGTGTGAAACGGTTTCCGTCCGGAATTGCGTCAAAACAAAGAGATAGAGCGGTTCGGCGTTTGAACCGCTCTAGGTCATTGCCATCTTTCTGGCTTCACTCTCCTGCTGGAGTTCGCGAGCCTCCCGTTGATCTCGCTCCAGGAAGAAATTGAGGAACGTCCGGATCACGGCAATCGCCGCCAGGCGGCCTACGTCGTCCCAACTCGGCGCGACGGAGGTCTCGACGATATCGGCCGCAAGTTGGAATGTAAGGCCGGCGATCAGCCATCTGGCATGACGCATCCACACCGCGCGAATGGCGTAGTGCCCGTCCGGATGGCTGAGCATCACCCTGACACCGTTTACGAAGGCCTCGAGCGTCCCTGCCAGGATCAGGACCAGGGCCAGAAGATCGATGATCGGGGCGCTGAGTTCAGCCAGCTGGTTCAGCCATTGTGCAACGATCATGGGTTGCCGTCCCTGGTGATGCGGACAATGCAGCGGAAACCAAGATGGGAAATCGACGTGTCGACGGGCTGTGCCATGCGTGCCGCGGGACGATAGCGCCGGCAATAGTTTGGCGCGCAGAGATGCGAACCGCCCTTGGTCACCTTGCGCGGGATTTTCACGTCCGGTTGGCGCGGGTCGTAGCTTGCCTCGCGCGGGGCGCCGCGCGGGTTTTCCGCCGTGCAGCACGGGCTGTCGATCCTGCCGTGCTCCTGATACCAGTCCGTCGTCCACTGCCAGACGTTGCCGGCCATGTCGAAAAGACCGTAGCCATTGGGCGGGAACGAGCCCACCGGCGCCGTGTATTCGTAACCATCGTCCAGCGAGTTGCGATAAGGAAACTCGCCCTGCCAGGTATTGGCCATGTGCTGTCCACCGGGCGTGAGTTCATCGCCCCACACGTAGTCGGCGCCTTCGAGGCCGCCGCGCGCCGCAAACTCCCATTCGGCTTCGGTCGGCAACTCCTTGCCTGCCCAACGCGCATAAGCCTCGACATCCTCATGGGCGACATGCACCACCGGGTGATCGGCCAGCTTCTTGATCGAGCTGGCGGGGCCTCTCGGATGGCGCCAGTTGGCGCCGTGCACATAGACCCACCAGTTGTAGTGGTTGCGCATGTCGACCGGTCCGGCCGGCTTCTTGAACATGGTCGAGGACGGCGAAAGCATGTCCGGCAATGCGCCTGGGTAATTGTCCGGGTTGGCCGGCTTTTCGGCCAGCGTGACGTAGCCCGTCGCGGCGACGAATTTTTCGAAATCGCCATTGGTCACGGTAAATCGGTCCATCCAGAAACCGTCGACTTTCACGCGATGGGCCGGCGCCTCCTCGGGATAGAATTTGTCGGAGCCCATCAGAAACGAGCCGCCTGGTATCCAGATCATGCCGTCGGTCGGTGAATTGACAGACTGCGGGATCGCCTCCCGTTTTTCGACCAGCAGGTCATCAGCTCTTGCGATTTCGTCCATCCGTCAACCTCCTTGCGCCGTCGTCACGGACAGGCCGCGGCTGTCGATTGTGCCGGCGGCAGGGCTGCCGGATTTGGGCTTCTCCTGAATGAACTCGCCTCGTTCGTCCGCTCCCGTCACCGCGGCGACCAGAAGATGCCTCCAGGCGTCGATCCCGGACAATTGCCGGCGGCGACGAAGAAGCATCGCAATCATTCAATCATCCGGCTTTTCCGGCAAATTCTCAACAGTTCCGTCACAATGCGGTCTTTGACTGCGTTGCTGCGCGGACGCGCTTGCGCCAGTTCACGTAGGGAATGCATAGGATCGCGCTACCGATCAGATGCCAGAGTACCACGGCCATGGCGGCCTTCTCGTCGGGAAAGGTTGCGTGGGCGATCGCGATGGCCACGCCAGGATGACGCGTTGCGGTGGCGAGGGCCAGCACGGTTCTGTTGTCGGCCTCCGGACCCCCAAGACCGTGACCGACCAGGACGCCAACCACGACAAAGAAAGCCAGCGCGGCAAGTGATCCATTGCCGATCATCGCCGCCATGGCCGGCCAGATCCTGATGAGCACCGGAATGAAGGCCGCGACCAGCAGGATCGTTGCAAATAGAGACAGCGGGCGCGCGAGGCGGGATGCGAGGGCGGGAGCGAACTGGCGGACGAGCAGCCCGATGATGAGCGGCAGGACAATGCCTGTCGCCACGATCGATACGATCTGGCTGGCCGGCACGGCGATCCCGAACCCGAATGTGCGGCCGATGAGGGCGATACCCAACGGCACGATGACGACGGAAAGCGCCGCCATGGTAACGAGCAGGCTGGCCGTGTAGGAAACCGAGCCGCCGGCCTTGGTTTGTTTGCCGGGAAGGACCGGTGGCACCGGCGACAAAGCGAGCGCCACCAGGGCGAGCTTGACTGCCGGGTTGAGGGCAAACAACGCATCCATCGCGATCGCCAGCAAAACCATGATGACGTTCATGGAAAGCAGGGATCTGGCAAAAAGCCCCGGCTGCCGCAACAAGTATGCCGCATCCCGCCAGCTTGCCTGGAGCCCAAGCGCGAACACCATCAGCCCCATCGAGAGGTTGATGGCCATGGGAATGAGCTGCGCGATCGTCATCGTGCTCCCTCAGTCCCGGGCCATCGCGGCGGCGAACTTCCGCTCCAGATCGAGATACACGTCATCGGCGACGTCGAAGACGACCTTGACCACCCGCCCGTTTGCGAACGGGAACTGCGGCTTGTATTCGCTGCTGACGGCATCGCCGCCATCGTAGCCGACGCAAAGCCCCTCGCCGCAGAGGATGTAACGGCCCGTCTGGGTGCGGAAGGCCGCGTGCGCGACCGGTTCCTCATCGACGTAGAGCGTCATCTGGCCCAGGGTCTCCAGCTGTTTGGTGATCCGTTCCTTGACGAACTCGACGCCGACAATGTGCTTGCCCAGCTTGGGCGCTTCGACAACCAGCCGCTGCTCGGGCGGGATGCCGAGGAAGTTGTAGACATAGAACAGCTTGCCACCCTTGACGAATAGCGAATAGCCGCCGAAGCGCGAGCCTTGCGCCACGATCACGCCCTGACTGTTGCCGGTGAACTCGACCTCGGCCAGTATCTTGAACGACACGGCAAGCGTAGGAGCCGCCGCTGCCTCGGGCACCTCGGTCGTGCCCGGATAATAGACGTATCGGTTCCGTTTTGGCGCGTGGTATTCGGCGGCGTGCATGGCCGCCACGCCGAGATCTATGAGCGGCAGCACGTTGTTCTTGTTGGCCTCCGATAGCCAGAGGTCGGTCAGTTCCTTCAGCTTTTCGGGATGCTGGGCAGCCAGGTCGCGGGCCTCCGAGCGATCTGCGTCGGTGTGGAAGAGTTGCCAGACGTCCTTGTCGAAATGGCCCTGGTCCGAAGGAAGCGGCGCGTGGACGGCGGCGGCCTTCCAGCCTTTCGACCAGATGCCGCGAGTGCCGCACATCTCATAGTACTGGGTCTCCTTGGTGGTCGGCGCCTTGGCGTCATCGAAGGTGTAGGCCATCGAAACGCCGGCCAAAGGCGACTGTTTTACGCCGTCGATCGCGTCGGGCATCTTCACGCCGCAGGCTTCCAGGATCGTCGGTACGATGTCGGTGCAATGATGGTACTGGTGGCGCATTTCGCCTTTGGCCTTGATCCCCTTTGGCCAATGGATGACCAGCGGATCGCAGGTGCCGCCGGCGTACGAGGCATAGCGCTTGAACATCTTGTATGGCGTCGAGAAAGCTGTCGCCCAGCCGGTAGGATAGTGGTTGTAGGTGTCGGGCGATCCCAGCTTGTCGATCATGGCAAGGTTGCGGTTCACATCATCCGGGAAGCCGTTGAAGAACAGGTTTTCGTTGACGGAGCCGCTGGGGCTGCCTTCACCCGAGGCGCCGTTATCGGCGCAGTAGAAAATCAGCGTGTTGTCGAGCTGTCCCGATTCCTCGAGGTAGTCGACCAGCCGGCCGATCTGGACGTCGGTGTATTCCGAAAAGGCGGCATAGACTTCGGCCATGCGGCTGAACAGGCGCTTCTCGTCGGCATTGAGAGTGTTCCAGGGCCGCACCATGTCGCCCTCGGCGGCGATCTCCGGTGGCATCGGATTGATGGGCGTCAGCTCCGTGTCGGCCGGCAGGATACCGCGCTCGATCATCCGCTTCAGAACCCACTTGCGGTAGGCCTCGTAGCCGTCGTCGAACCTGCCCTTGTACTTGTCGATGAAGTCTTGCGGCGCGTGATGTGGCGCATGGTTCGCGCCGGGGCAGTACCACATGTACCAGGGCTTCCCTGGGTCGGCCTGGCGGGAGTCACGGATGAATCCGATAGCCTTGTCGGCGATATCCTTCGAAAAATGGTATCCGTCTTCTGGCTGGCTGGGCTGGTCGACGAAGTGGTTGTCCTCGATCAGTTCGGGATACCATTGGTTCGTCTCGCCGCCGATGAAGCCGTAGAAGCGGTCATAGCCGAGGCCGAGCGGCCACTTCTTCTTCGAGGCGCTCATCCCGAAGGCGTCGACCGGCACGTTGTGGTTCTTGCCGATCCAGAAGGTGCTCCAGCCCGCGTCGCGCAGGATGCTGGCGATCGTGCCGTTTTCCAGCGGGATATGCCCGTTGTAGCCGGGGAAACCCGTGGCAGCTTCCGAGATGGTGCCAAAGCCGTTGGCATGGTGGTTGCGGCCAGTCAGGAAGCAAGAGCGTGTCGGCGAACAGACGGCAGTCGTGTGCCACTGCGTGTAGGTGAGCCCGTTCTTCGCCAGCCGGTCGAGCGTCGGCATCTCGATGCGTCCGCCATAGGGCGACCAGGCTGCCTGGCCGGTGTCGTCGTAGAGGATGACGAGGACGTTGGGGGCATCCTTGGGTGCCCGATTGTCGAGGAAGGCGTCCCAATCCGCCTTGGAATCGCGAACGTCGAGCGCGATCTTGCCCTTGAATGAACGTGTCATTGCTCTCCTCCTCTTGGTGTCCTGTTGTCGCCTCTACTGCCGTTCCACTGGTGGCGGCGTCCAGGAGCCATCGATGACCGCGGTTTTTGGCCAATAGGCGCGCAGGAAGAGCGAGAAGTCGGCACCTTTCGGCGCAGGAAGCCAATTGGCCCGCTGCACAGGGTCCGAGGGCGCATCGGATTGAACGATGATCGTCAAGGACCCGTCGGCGGCAAGCCTGAGATCCGCGTTCTTCGTGCCGACCGAGTATCGCTTGATAACGTTCGGCGCAAAGAAATGGTGTTCGTTGTAGAGCGTCAGCGACCAAAAGCCCCTCACGGGCGGCGTTTGGTCCTTCGGAAAAGTTACAGTATACTTTTTGCTTCCGTTCAGACGTCGGCCGTCCGCATCGAGGTCTTGATAATAATACTTCGTCTCGTTCGGTGCATTGACGAAGATGTTGGATTTCGCGACGGCAGTCCGCGTAAAATAGTCCGTGCCGAATGCTGCGTTGTTGGATGTCGTCGACCAATTGAACGGGAGTTGGACCCCCCAGTTGCGGAATTCGAACAGGGGAGCGACAAGCTCGGTATCGGCCCTGGCCGCCTCATCGTCCATCGCCTTTCGCAGACCCGCGTCGACCTTTGCCGCCTGCAGCACCGCCAGGACCTGGGCGTAGCGAGCCTCTTCGCCGGGAAGCGGAGGAGCATCGGCGAGCGCACCGGGCAATGCGTCGAAGAACGTTGCCGGCGGTACCCATGGCGTTTCCTTATCGCCACCCTCGGCATCGACATGCGGAATGCCTTTCCAGTCGACAGTTTTCATGGTGCCGTCGAATTCGCTGAGCGGGTAGATGTTTATCTGGTTGATGACCGGCTGAATCGCTGCCCGGTCCTCAATGGTGTCGTCCATGAACACACGAGGGATCACGTAGCCGGTCGTCGTGGTGCATCGAAACACCTTCGCGATGCCCTTGGGTACCTCACCCTGCCAGCCCGGGCCGACGAACAAGTAGAAGCCGGGCTGGCTCGCATACATCTTGCCCAGGCTTGCGAAGCTGTCGGTTCGTGAATTGACGATCTGGTAGACCCAGAAGCGATTGCCGAAATCTGGCACCTGTATCACCGCCGGTGAAAGATCCAGCGCCAGCGGCCCGCCGCCATAGACGACATCCTGGTTCGGGCAGGCTACCAACCGCTCGTCGGGCGCTATGTAGTCCGTAATCATCGATAGCCGGTTGAGTGGCGCGGCCGGAGCGCCGCCTGAGATCAGCGGCTGCGGGATCTCTGCATTTATCGCGCGGCGGTTCATGACATTGACCAGGGGCCAAGCCCAGAGAAAGGCGTCCCGCGCGACGGTTCGCGCGTACTGCTCGGTGATTTTCACCCGCGCGTCAGGGCCGGAGGGCATCGCCGCCGCCCAGTTCGGCGAGGGCGGCAAGGGTTGCGGGTTCAACCCGGCAGCATCCGCTTCAGACGATCTGACCGGGGCTTTCGCGAGTGGAGCAGTTTGACGCGTCATCCTTCCCTCCTGGTTCAGCCGGTATTTGTGACGGCGCCGAAGATCGCAGGATTGTTATTTGGCCGCCTTCGGCTCCGGGAATGTCCACTTCCCGTCCAAAATCTCGGCTCGCGGGCGGTAGAGCCGCACGGTGTAATTCCAGCCCTTCATGATCGGCAGGCAATTGGCGATCTTGCCGTCACAACTGCCGAACTGGACAGAGATTGTGCCGTCGTCGCCCTTCTTGGCCGTGAGGTTGTTCAGCGAGTAGGCGTTGTACTGGTTCTTCTCGTAATAGCCTTCGGCATTGTAGAGGCTCACCGACCAGAAGCCGTCGACGGGCACATCCTTGACGTCAAGTTTGTAGACGGTTGTGCCGTCATTGTTGGCCGGGGTGATGTTGAGATAGGTGGCATCCTTGTCCGGATTGCCACCCCATGCTGCCGCACTGCCAACGAGGTGGCGGACAGGGTCGACGTCTCCCTTCTTGCCGAATGCACCCTTGAAGTCTGGCATCGTGGTGGCAAGAACCAGCAGTGCATCGCGCACCTTCTTCTGGCTCGCCTGATCCCACGCCGGGCTTTCGAAGCTGCCGGCATTGGCCTGCTCGGCCTTTATCGCATCCTGCAGGGCATGCACTTTCGTCACGTCGTCGGGATTGGCTGGATCGACCAACGTGCGGATACCGGCAAGCACATAGCGCGTGCCGACCGTCTCCTTGTCGAGCTTATAGCTACCGCCCCCATAGACGACTTGCGGCACATAGTGATCCTCGTTGACGATCATCAGCGACATGAACCGGTCTCCGGCGTCGGGCAATGTGATCGTCACGGGACCGGCGTCGAGGTCGAAAACGGCGGACGAATAAAGCGTATCGCGATTCGCGCGAACAACGGCCTGATGCTCGATCTGCATCGGCTCGCGGCGATGCAGGAACTTGCCTATCCCACCTGCGTCCTTGATCGCACTGCCGAAATAGAGATCGGTTTCGGCGCGAACGAAATTGTCGACGGTGACCGGTACGGCATCCGCTGCTCGGGCTTGCAAGCCCGCTAAGGAACCAAGCGCGGCGAACGAGAGTGCCGTGGCAATTGTGAAAGCCCGTATTTTCATGTGAGTGTCCTCACTTTGTCTTCTCGATATCCGGCAGCATCCATGTCTTGTCGAACAGCGGTTTTTCCGGACCGTAGAGGCGGAAGAGGACTTCGAATTTTCCTTTGGGGCTGGTGGGCACCCAATTCGATTCCTTGCCCTTCGGAGCCTTCGGGCCGAAGAACACGTCCACCGAGCCATCGGCGTTTTTCTGGATGTCCGTGTTCTGCGACGAACGGCTCGACCACTTCTGGTCACGGATCAGCGCGTGAGTCGCCCGGTCGTAGGCGGTCGCCGACCAGTACTGGCTCACCGGCGCCTTCGCCGGCACGGTAAGGCGATAGGTTCTGGCGCCATCGAACTGCTTGCCGCCCGCGTCCCTGAACGTCATCAGGTAAAACTGGCCGGCGCCCAAATGCTTGGCGCTGAAGAATCCCATCGAGTAGGCCACTCCGCGCCCCTCCGTAGGATAGTCGCCCGGCTTGGCAAATTGTGTCGACATGCCTTCGATGACGGCGGGCGTGGCAGGCACCGCCCAGTGGGCGCTGTCGTAGTAGGTGGCCCCGAACAACTGCTCGTAGCGCATGTCGAGATAGGCGTGGGCTTCCTGTGCCGCTGCCCTCAGGGCCGTTTGGGTCCCGGCGTCGGGCGCGAACGGCTTGCCTTTTTCGATGCCAATCGACTTGAGCATGTCGATCATCGCCTTGTCTCGCTCCAGCCACGGCTCGTATTGCACCATGCGGTCGAGCGACTTGTAGAAGTCGATGTCATAGGGGATCGTGGCATCGAAGACGACGTCGATCGCATCGACGAATGTGGTCGGCGGTGGATTGCCAGCCTCCGAGAGCGGGTAAAGCTTGACCCGCTTCCCGTATTCGACCGCCTTTGCGACATCGGCTGCGCTGCCGCTTTTTAGGATGGAGCGAAGCAGCGCATAGCTCTGGTAGGTGTTCGATGGCAGCGCGATGTAGCCGTCGGGCGCCTTGTCCTTGTAGCCCGGCGGCAGGATCAGGTATTTGCCGCCCTTGCCCTTGTCGACGCCGGCCGGTCCGACATCTTCGAGAGCCGCCTGCCAGGCATCGTCGATGCTGCCGGTTATCGAGCCGCCGTCTGCAGGCGGGATTTCGAGGACGACCGGGCCAACGTCCTTGGTATCGATGAAGGGCATCAGGTAGATGGAATCCGGGTTCGGTGTGAGCGTCTGGTTCTTCCAATCCGGCAGGCGGGACCAATAGACGATCTGGTTGACCTTGCCTTTGGCCTTGTTGAGCGTTTCCTGCAGCATCAGGTCGTAATTGACGGCCGGAATGCCCCAGATGACCGCCTCGACGGCACGGCGTTCGATCGTGCGCGCGGCGAGTTGCTCCGAAGTCCACACCTTCGCGGCGCTGGGATCGGTCACGGACATTGAAAGACCGAAAGCGAAAGCGCCTGCGAGCAGATGTCTGAAGGTCATGGCGTTCTCCGTCTGTGATTCCGCGGTTCGGCAGACGCCGGCGGCAGGCGTGCGCCTGCCGCCGGAGCACATGCTTTAGTGCCCGCTGTTGAAGCTCTCCGCCATCTTCGCGAGCGCCTGGTCAAGCGTGAAGCTCGCCGCTTTCTGGCGTGGAGGGTAGTCCTTGAACGATGCAAGGAACGGCTGGACGACCGCTTGCGCCGCCATAATCATGTAGCCCTTGGACATGTACCAATCGAAGTAAGTGTTCGAGGTAACGTCCGCCCGCTCATACGGATCTGTCCTCAGGTTGAAAAGTTTGGGACAGCGCAGGACGACCAGCGGATCCATCCACAGGCGCAACGTGCCTTCGGTCCGCTGTTCCATGAACACGACCTTCCAGTTCTTGAAGCGCACTGCCACGAGGCTGCCGTCGTCGTCGAAATAGACGAGGCCATGGCGCGGGCTCTCCACGCCTTTCTTCGTCAGGAAATCGAAAAGGTTGTAACCATCGATATGGACTTTGAACGTCTTGTCGCCGGCCTTGTGGCCCTTGAGCAGCTTGTTCGGGATGTCGGCATCGCCGGCGATCGCGCAGAAGGTCGGCAGCCAGTCGTGGTGCTGGACAATGTCGTTGGTCACCTCGCCTGCCGGAACCTTGCCGGGCCAGCGAACGATGAGCGGCACGCGGAAGGCGCCTTCCCAATTGGTGTCCTTCTCCGAGCGGAACATCGTCATGCCGGCATCCGGCCATGAGTTCATATGTGGGCCGTTGTCGGTCGAGTACATGACGAAGGTGTCGTCGGCGATGCCGAGCTCGTCGAGATAGTCGAGCATTTCTCCGACGTTCTTGTCGTGGTCGATCATCGTGTCGTGATAGGGCGACTGGTCTGGCCCTGCCTGCCCCAGGCTCTCGGGCTTGGTGTGGGTGCGAAGATGCATGTGGGTGAAGTTGAGCCACATGAAAAACGGCTTGCCGGCATCATTCTGGCGTTTGATGAAGTCCTTCGCCTTGGCCGCGATTTCGTCGTCGACGGTCTCCATGCGTTTGCGCGTCAGTGGACCGGTATCAGTGATTTTCTGCTTGCCGATGCGGCCCCAGCGCGGTTGCTCGGTGGGGTCGTCCTTGTCCGTCGCCCAGCAATGCAGCAAGCCGCGCGGGCCGAATTTTTCCTTGAACCGCGGGTCCTTCGGATAGTTCGGATCTTCCGGATCTTCCTCGGCGTTGAGGTGGTAGAGATTGCCGAAGAATTCGTCGAAGCCATGCGCTGTCGGCAGATATTTGTTCATGTCGCCCAGATGGTTCTTGCCGAACTGCCCCGTTGCATAGCCGAGCGGCTTGAGAACTTCCGCAATAGTCGGATCTTCGGCCTGCAGGCCGACATCGGCGCCCGGCAGGCCGACTTTTGAAAGACCTGTGCGATAGACGCTCTGCCCGGTGATGAAGGACGAGCGACCGGCGGTGCAGGACTGTTCGCCATAGGCGTCGGTGAACATCAAGCCTTCCTTGGCGAGGCGGTCGATGTTGGGCGTCTTGTAGCCCATCAATCCGTGCGTGTAGCAACTCAGATTGGCCGTGCCGATATCGTCGCCCCATATGACGAGGATGTTCGGCTTGCCGGTCTTTGGTGATTTCGCCATCCTGTTTCTCCTTGGTTACCGCTGTCTCAGTGGCATGATCGCGAATGGCTGAAGCGCCTTTTCACGGGATCACGTGCAGCCATTTCAAAATCCGCGTGACGATGCCCTGCTCTTCCTTCTGGATTGATCGGAGTGTTTTCAAAGTGTCGGCAATGTCGTGGAGAGCCTTACGGTTCTCGGCGCTGTTTTCATCTGCGAGTTCGGCGATTGCGCTGTCCTGCGCCTTGTGCAGTTCACGAAGCGCGGTTCGCAGCGCGATGATGCGGGGAGTTTCCATCTCAAGGTTGTCCATCCTTTCTCATGCCGCTGAGGCGTCCGTGAACGGACCGACGTTGAAAACCATGCTGCTGATGGCGACGAGACCGATCAGCAACAGGATCACTGCCGTTATCAGCGTGAATGAGACGGGATATCCGCTTTGGGCATGGATCAGACCGGCATCGCGCATCGCATCGCGTTCGCGGCGCAATCCGGCCATGAAAAGCACGTGATAGATGATGCCGACGACCAGCATCAGGATGCCGAGCAACACCAGCGTCACCCCGAAATTGCGCGGTGCGGCAGCGTGCGCGAGCGTGCCTGCGTCCCGCAGCTTCTGGAACACCTGGAAGATGGTGAAGCCAAAGCTGATCAGGGAAAGCGCGGTGCGGATCACCGACATCAGCGTGCGATCGGCGCTCATGCGGGTGCGCTGGAACGACATGCCGGTTCGGCGTGACGACAGCTCGACGGAGATGCTATCGGAGCCGGATTTACCGGTTACGGGTGCAACGCTCATTGCAGGGTCCTGCGAACGGGGCAGTGTCGAAGTCGACCAGCACTCTCGGGTCGCGGCGCAGGATTTCGAAGTACGTTACGGTAACGATATGTGCGGGAAGGGCCGAACTGCTGGATTTCTGATTGTTCAGGCAGAGCCTCCGATCACTCCGCCGTCGGATCGGCCTTCAGGATCGTTCCGAGCTGATCGGGTGCCGGGGTTTTCCCCTTTCCCTCCATCATCGCAATGGGAGCGGTGACCGTCGTTGCCGCGACCTTGCCGACCGTCCCCACCGTGCCCGCAATCATCATCCCCAGCCCGTCGCCAAGGCCTGTTCTCGAGTCGGTCAGGATCTGGCCGGAGGCCAATTGAGATCCCAGCAACGCCACGATTTCAGGACTCTCGGCAAACTTGCTGTGGTTCAGGCGGTCGTCAGTCTTCACATTGGTCAGGTCGATGACTGTTATTCCCGCCGCTTGCAGCTTCGACTTGTACGGCTCTTTTGACGGATCAATCTGGCCAACGCGGTCGACGTCGCCTGAAATCAGGCGCGAGATCGCAAGCGCCCGGTCGTCGCGCGAGATCATGATGGTGAATTTCGGCTTCTTGGGCCCGAGTTCTGTCCACTGCCGCCCGAAGACATCCACATCAAGGTCGGGAGATGCAAGAATTACATTCCTGATCTTGGGAGAGACCTGGCCGTCCTGCAGGGCCATTTGCCTCAGCCCCTCCATGGCGAGCCAGGTTCCCATCGAATGGGCCATGACGGTAATGTCCGTGACGGTGCGATCATTGGCCAAAGCCTTCAATGTTCGTTCGAAGGCGGTGCGGGAAAAGTTGGTGCTTTCCTTGTCGTAATTGTAGTCGAGGACGCTGGCGCGCGATGGCCAGGTGAAAAGGATGGGCGTGACCTTCGCCCCCGAGTCATGGACAAATTGGGCGAAGCGAAAAACAGAATCCTCATAGCGGTTGTTGAAGCCATGGACGAAGACGAGCACATGGCCGCTCGGATTGTGAGAGTGCAGCCAGTCGCCGGCCTGCGGGATCGAAAGGTTCTTCGCGGCGACGACAGCAAACTCCTTTTGGGGATTCGGCGGCAGTTTTTTCGGCCACTCGACCGTGCCGGATGCACGGTCCGGCGGAATTGAAATGGTCAGGTCGGTCAAGGAAAGAGTCGGGCTGCGCTCGCCCGTGAACAGCGTTGCAGGATCGCCCGACGGTTTGCGGCTGGTCGCCACCAACATCGTTACGTCAGATGCCGACGCTGACCGCATATTAACGGCTACCGGTGCCAAAACGCCTTCCGGTCCCCCTCCGCACGCCGTCAGCGTGAGCAGGTACAAAGCCGCGACAATCTTGCCAACCCGCTTGCGCATCAGCACTTGGTTTGTCCCGCCGCTCAAAACTTGCCGGAAACGTCGAAGAACACAGCGTCGCCCTTCATGCGGTTTTCGACCTCGACCTCGTGGGCCCATCTCAAGGTGAAATCGACCTCGGTTTTCTCTCCGAACTTGGCCTTGTATTTGACCAGCGGCCCGAGCGCGATCGAGCGGCCCCTGAATCCATCGTGGGTGTCGGCGAACGCGCCCCGATCGTCTTCGATTTGGTCCAGGAAGCCCGCGATCGCCCCCACGGACAGGTTCTCCGTTACGGCCTTTGTGACCGAAAGATCGAGGTGGGCCATCGCACCGCTGTAGTAATCGGTGTCCGGGTTCGTGGTGTTGATGTCCACGCCGAATTTGGCGGAAAGGTCCAGCCCGTGTTGCGGGATGAGATAGGTGAATCCGATCGCCGGCGTGAACGTCCAGTAGTTGAGGCCGATGAAGGCAAGGTCCCCTTCCTTCCATTCGCCGGTCGGTGCGGTGATCGTCAGGGATGCCGACAGCCAGGTGTTCATGGCATCGTTGTGCCACCCAAACACGAGCGGCGCGAAAGCGATGTCGCCGAGCCCGGTGACATGCTGATCCGCCCCCAGCGGGCCGACCGCGGCAGTGGCCCCGGTCCAGCCCAGGGGGACGGCAAGCTGGACGGCGTAGGTCCAGTTGCCTGGCAGGTGCAACTCGGGCACGTAAACCCCTGCCAGAATGGCGGCATAAATATCGCCGGTGAGACCCACCGCGACCGAGCCTTTGCCGAATGGAACCTGGCCATCTGCTTCGCCATGGTAGTAGATGTTGGACATTGCCCAATAGCCGGCGCCCGGCGTGGGCGGCACAATACCCGCACCGGGACCCGCGAGGGCGCCGGGGATATAGCGTCCGGCAACGGCCTCTGTGGCATTTGCTTGTCCTGTGGGAGCGAATGCCACAAGAACAGCTGTCGCGGTAAATAGCCAGGCAGATGATCTTGATTCAGTCATCGTCTCCCTCTCTGTACCAAGGTCTCATTGGTCGCTAAAAACTGACCAACGAAACGCCGACCTCCATGTTGTAGTCGTAGGGCCGGTCGTTGCCGATGCCGATACCTGGCCTGATGTAGCCATTGATGGCGCCGCCGTTTGCCAGTTTGCCCAGATTGAAGCCCAAGGCAACCTCCCAGGACATGGGTGCTGTCTCGGCTTCGAAATCGTAACTTGCGGTCAAGTCGGATGTGAGCCACCAGCGTTTGGCGTGAGGTTTGTAGACGACGTAGAGATCGAAATCGCCGCGATTGACATTGGCTCGGTCGCCGTCGCCGGCGAATGAAAAATTTTGGATGTAGGCGGGGGCGATGATGACCTCCGGACTGGCAAAATAGGCCCAGGTCAGCCCGGGCGCGGCGACCCATTTGCCGGTGCCAAGCACATCCTCGGAGGCGGTCGGCGCATAAATCTCGGTGCTGAGAATAAATGCCTGTCGCCTGCTCAAATAGGGGATCCAACTGAACTTCGCGGCAATGTCGCCGAGGCCGAATTCGTCGTCGCCAGTCAGATTGGTTGCATCGAGCGGCAAGGTCAGACGAGACGAAGCCTTTCCGTCGAAAAACGGCTCGGTGTAACGGACATTCGTAATATCGTAGTACTCGTCCCCCGGCAGGAATCGATACTCGTTCGAGAATGACAGGGTCCTTGTCAGCACGGCAGGGTTCGTCCCCGAAGTATCCTTGGCCTCCTGGGCCTCGGCGCCGCTGACAAGGGGTACCGAAACAGACTTTGAGGCGGACGGTGGAGCTGCTGCTTCAGGCCCCTGAGGGCGGAAGGTGCCAGTCAGCGGGAATGCACCTACGCCAGGGCGAACGCGTCCCATGAACATCCCTGGTCACGACCCTCTGCTGCGCGCCCGAAGCTTTCGGCGCGTCGCACAATTGAATCGGAATGCTGGAAAGCGAAGTACGTTACAGTTACAAAGGCCGGACACGCTCACGTGCCGCCGGGTGTCACTGGCACATGCGGATAATGTCGGTCTCCAGATCGGTGCAAAGCTCTTCGTATTCAGCAATCGCGGCGCGGTTCGCGTTTCCTCTTTCCTTTCTCAAGCGCTCAAGGGCCGTGCTGGCATCCTCGTAGGCGCCGCACAGGCCGAGCAGATCGGAATTCGTCGCGCTGAGGATTTGAAGCGTGCCGCGCAAGGCCGGCATCTTCAACATGAGCCTTAGCAAGCCCCGACGGTCGTGGGCGGTTTCGGAAGGCATGGCCATATGTTTCAAACCGAATGAATGACCTCGTACGGAAGCATTCCAGCAAGCATCGTCACAGTGAGGGGAGGCGCGCCAGCACTTTACTGTTACAGCCGGGTTCTATCCGGGGCCTGCAAGCGTCACCGCCTTGGCGTTCGACGGCGCGATTTGGCTGCTACCAAGGGACCGGCATAAGCTCCAGCGGCGCCCCCATCGGTTCAATCGGTGGGCTGTTACCGTTTCGTATCGGTATGTGCGGCCGCCAAGTCTTGTGCCTGCAAGGCCAGCTCCTATTCTGACTGCCTGACGCGCTCGGTCAATCGAATGGGGCCTCTCCGCGGCCTGCATCCCTCATCAACCAGCGCATCCAACCGCAGTCATCGACTTCGCAGGTTGAAGTCCGTGCCGGCGCGACACACCAACCGTTGGAGTTCGCGATGCCAAGATATCCTATTTCCAAGGGCGTTATTCGTCCGGCGCCCTATCCAGGATCCATTATACAAGAACAGGCGGCGTGTACGTCGAAGTCGTGGTTCGATAGATGAGTCCGGTCGTGGACAGACGCATGGTGCTCGCCGGCATGCTGGCCACCAGCCTGCCGCTTTCCAGCATCGTGTCCGCGCGTGCTCAAGCTGCGCCTCTCGCTTCGTGGCATGAGGGACCTGCCAAAGCTTCGATCATGGACTTCGTTGCAAAGGTCACGACGCCGGACGGCCAGGATTTCGTCATGGCCAACGAGCGTATCGCTGTTTTCGACAATGACGGAACGCTCTGGTGCGAACAGCCGATCTACTCGCAACTCGCCTTCGCATTGGACCAGGTGAAGCAGCTCGCCCCAACCCATCCGGAGTGGCAGACGCAGGAACCGTTCAAATCTGTCCTGTCAAACGACGTGTCAGGTCTGGTTCGCTCGGGCGAGCAGGGAATATTCAAGATCCTGGCTGTGACGCACGCCGGCATGACAACCGACGAATTCAACAGCGCGGTCATCAACTGGACCAGGACGGCGCGTCATCCCCGCTACCATCGTGCCTATACCGAACTTGTTTACCAGCCGATGTTGGAATTGCTGGAGTTCTTGCGGCAAAACGACTTCAAGATA
Source organism: Mesorhizobium sp. P2_F8 (assembly GCF_056403655.1). Taxonomy (NCBI): domain Bacteria; kingdom Pseudomonadati; phylum Pseudomonadota; class Alphaproteobacteria; order Hyphomicrobiales; family Phyllobacteriaceae; genus Mesorhizobium; species Mesorhizobium sp. P2_F8. The sequence goes on along the minus strand of NZ_JBFUFB010000001.1, from coordinate 219,256 downwards.
TTTGTGGTGTCGGGCGGCGGTATCGATTTCATGCGCCCCTGGATGGAAGCCGTCTACGGCATCCCGCCGGAGAGGGTCGTCGGGTCATCGGGAGCAACCAAATACGTGGTGGGTGCCGACGGCAAGCCGGCCTTGATCAAGGAAGCCAAGATCGATTTCGTCGACGACGGACCGGGCAAACCTGTCGGCATCAACAAGTTCATAGGCCGCCGACCCATCTTTGCGTTCGGGAATTCCGACGGCGATCTGGAGATGTTGCAATGGACCGCCGCTGGAAGCGGCGCGCGCTTCATGGGGATCCTGCATCATACCGACGCCGATCGTGAATATGCGTACGATCGCAAATCCTCAGTCGGAAAGCTCGACAAAGCTTGGGACGAAGCGATGAAGGAACGCTGGACCGTCGTGGACATGAAGCAGGACTGGAAATTGGTGTTCCCGTCCTGAAAGGCGCGGGCCGCGTTGAGGACAATTTCAAAAAGGCGGGTAAAGGCTTTAGTACAAAGATCGGAGCCCTTCGCTTTCGTACTGCGCGGCTATGATGGCGTAGACAAACCAACCGATCGAGCCAGATCGAACATCGCGCACTCACCAACCTGCCGGGCTTCACGGTGCTTGTGGGCAAGCGGCGCAAAACATTCGTTGTCCAGCGAGGTTTCGGTTGCGGTCCAACCGCATGGGCCTGAAATTTGGCGAAGGGCAGGGGTCCAAGGGAAGCATTTCCTGTTCTGAGCGTTTACCACAATAGAGTTTGCCATTGCCGTCGAAGGCGCAGATCCGCTGCGAGCCTCCAACACGTGGCGCTTTCCTCGGGGACCACAGGCTTGCGGCGGCAAGCCAAGGAAGAAAATGTGCGCTCAAGCTTTCATCAACCGAATTGCGACGGCCGTCCCTGACCACAGCGTTCACAGGTTCTTCCTGCAGTTTGCTGGCTCTCAGTTGACGGCAGACCCCCGTCGCCGCGCGATTTTCAATCGCATGGCAGACAAGGGCGGGATCGAGCATCGCTATTCGTGCTTTGCGCCTGCCGAAGATCCCGAGGGTCCGAGTGTGGACATGGCGGGCGTTTTCAAGCGGGGTGCATTTCCAGGAACGGCGACACGCATGGAGATGTTTGCTGCCGCTGCGCCGGTTCTGGCCCAGCAAGCCGTGGAGCGGCTCCTCCAGGATAAGGACAGGACGAGCGTCACGCATTTGATCGTGACAACGTGCACCGGTTTCTCCGCCCCAGGTATCGATCTGGAGATAATTGCTCGATGCAATTTGCCGACCACCGTTGAGCGCACGATCATCGGCTTCATGGGATGCTACGCGGCAATCAACGCGCTCAAGCTAGCACGGCACATCATCCGGTCCGAACCCGAGGCTCACGTTGTAATCGTCTGTATTGAACTCTGTACGCTCCATCTCAGGGAGACCAACGATCTCGAAAAACTGCTGTCCTTCTGCCTCTGGGGTGACGGTTGCGCGGCCGCGTCGGTGACTGCCCGCCCATTCGGGATCGGCCTGGATAGTTTTCACGCGATCGTCGCCGCCGACAGCCGCGACCTGATGACCTGGGGCATTCGCGACGACGGTTTCGACATGGTTTTGTCGGGACAAGTCCCTGGCGCAATTCAAGGTGTGCTCGCCGCAGGTATCGCCAGCATTCTGGGAGCCAGCAGCGTCGGAAGCGTTGATCTTTGGGCTGTCCACCCAGGCGGGCGCTCGATACTCGATGCCGTGGAGCGCGCGCTGAATCTCCATCCCTGTGCTTTGTCGATGTCGCGCGAGGTCCTTCGCGAAAACGGAAACATGTCTTCAGCCACGGTCATGTTCGTGCTTGAGCGAATGCTGCGCGGGTTCACGGAAGACCGCGTGGGTTGTGCCATGGCATTCGGACCCGGCCTGACGGCTGAGACGATGATGTTCCATACGGCCGGCAATGCCTGAGTTGACCAAATATCTCGACCGCCGTCGGATCGAGCCGGAACTGCTCGATATCCTGCCCCCCGACGATCCCAGGGCAATCGGCTCCCGGCGCGACCTCGCTTGGATAAACGCGCTGATGTTTCAGAGCGCGATCATGGCTGGTCTCTTCAAGGCGAACGTGCGCAGAACGCCGACCAGGATTCTGGAACTCGGTTCCGGCGACGGGGCATTCATGCTCTCGGTTGCGAAACGTTTGGCCGGGAGTTGGACCGACGTGGATCTGGTCATGCTTGACCAGGTCAACCTCATCTCAGACAAACGGCGCGCGGACTTCACCGCACTCGGATGGCGAGTTGAAACCGTCACCGATGACGTCTTTGACTGGATCGCAAAGCCCGGCGCCGGCGCATACGACGTTGTCTCGGCCAATCTGTTCCTCCACCATTTTTCCGACGCGGACTTGAAGGTTCTGTTTGCAGCGCTCCGTTCACGGGCACCGGTGTTCCTCGCCACCGAGCCAAGCCGAAACGCCAGTGCCTTGAGAATGTGCTCGCTCCTACGCATCATTGGCGCAAACGAGGTGACCATGCACGATGCAGCAGCGAGCGTCCGCGCGGGGTTCGCGGGCAATGAACTTTCCAGTCTGTGGCCATCGGGTTGCAGCCAGCACTGCGAAGAACGCAGGATTGGCCCGTTTACCCACGCTTTCAGCGTCATCCCCAAGGAAGCGCTCCCGCGATGTACGATGCCATTGTCATAGGTGCCGGGCCAAGTGGCGCGTCGGTGGCCTTGGCTTTGTGCGGCCAGGGGCGCGCGGTTGCCATCATCGAACGAAGCGAATTCCCGCGCCGAAAAGTCTGCGGCGAGTTCATGTCGGCAGTCAATCTGGAGCTGTTGGACCGTTTGGGGGCGGGCGCTGCGATTCGCGCCAAGGCAGGCCCGGAAGTCAGGCGAGTAGCATTGTTTGCGTCGGGCCCGGGCATAGACGCGGGCATGCCCCGGGCGGCAGGAGACGCTTTTGGGCGTGCACTTGGACGCGACGTTCTGGATGGCATCCTTTTGGACGCCGCTCGCCATGCCGGAGCCGATGTTTTTCAGCCTTGCCGTGCGGTGACGATTATCAGCGATGGGGAGAACGCCGCGGTCCGGATCAGCGGCAAAGACGATCAGAAGGTTCTCGCTGCGCCAGTCGTGATAGCCGCGCATGGCTCTTGGGAGCAGGGAAAGCTTTCAACCAACCTCCCAAAAAGCAGTGCGCCCCACGATCTGTTTGGCTTCAAGGCTCATTTCAAAGGAGCTTCGCTCGCCCGAGACCTCATGCCTCTCCTGGTGTTTCCGGGCGGCTATGGCGGCATGGTGTGGACGGACCAGGACAGGATGTCGCTGTCCTGCTGCATACGCCGCGACGTATTGGCCAGGTTGCGTGAGAAAAGTGGTGCCTTGTCGGCAGGCCATGCCGTTCACGCGCACATCGTGGCATCCTGTCCGGGTACGGTTTCCGCCATCGGCAGCGCAACGCTCGATGGCGAATGGCTGGCCGCTGGGCCTATACGCCCTGGCATTCGTCCGCGTTTTGCCGACGACATATTTCGGGTCGGCAACATTGCCGGCGAGTCCCATCCCATCATCGCCGAAGGCATCTCCATGGCCTTGCAGTCCGGCTGGCTGTTGGCCACCGAATTGGCCAGGTTTGACCGGTGGGATCGCGAGGCGCGCGTTGCCGCCGGCAGCCGCTACTCAAAGGCCTGGAACAGACAATTCGCAACCCGCATTCGCACCGCCGCCGTTTTGGCACGCATTGCAGCCCTACCTCAATCCGCTGCGGCGATGAGGGCTTTCGTCAGTTGGTTTCCCGAAAGTCTGGCGATCGGAGCCAGACTGTCAGGCAAGACGAAAGCGCTGCCGGTTCCACCGTGATCGCTCCACTCAGGCTAACAAGGGCATTTTGATCGGCCTTCAGTCCTATCGCCAAGCGCTGCGGCATCGATCAGAAGACGGTTGCGAAGTGGAGGAACCGGACAACGTTCGAGCTGTCATGCAATTGCCGGGTTCGGTAGCGTGCGAAGTCGAAAACATGGTTGCTTGACGAAATACTCCAGGGAGCTCCGCGACTAATTTCGGCCAGCAATCCGGAGCCTGCTGGAGGAGCAAAGACGATGACGACCTGGCAGCGTGGCCGGGAAGCGCGCGACGCCCGTATCCAAGCCGGCGCGAGGCTGGCAAAGGGCAAGGTCGTCGATGCGCGCGACGCCACCAAACTGATGGAAGCGGTGGTCCGCCCTGGCGATCGCGTCTGCCTGGAGGGTGACAACCAGAAGCAGGCCGATCTGCTCTGCGCCGCCCTCCTTGCTGTCGATCCAGCCATGGTGCGTGACCTGCACATGGTGCAGTCCGGCGTCGTGCTGCCGGAGCATCTCGACCTATTCGACCGCGGCGTGGCGAAGAAGCTCGACTATGCCTATTCCGGCCCGCAGTCGGCGCGCATTGCGAAGATGCTGTTCGGCGGCAAGATCGAGCTCGGTGCGGTCCACACTTATCTCGAGCTATTCGCGCGCTATTTCATCGACCTCACGCCGAACGTCGCGCTGATCGCTGCAGTCAGCGCCGATCGTGACGGCAACCTGTACACCGGGCCTAACACCGAAGATACGCCGACCGTCGTGGAGGCCACAGCCTTCAAGAACGGCGTCGTTATCGCCCAAGTGAACGAGATCGTCGACAAGGTTCCGCGCGTCGACATACCGGGGGACCGGGTGCATTTCGTTGTCGAGGCCGACAAGCCGTTCTTCGTCGAACCGCTGTTCACGCGCGATCCCGCTGCTATCACCGAGTCGCAGATCCTGACCGGCATGCTGGCAATCAAGGGCATCTACGCACCCTATGGCGTCAGGCGATTGAACCACGGGATCGGCTTCAACACCGCCGCGATCGAACTCCTCTTGCCGACCTATGGCGAGAAACTCGGACTGAAGCGCAAGGTGGCGAGCCATTTCGCGCTAAACCCTCACCCTGCGTTGATCCCGGCCATCGAATCCGGCTGGGTCGAGCAGATCCACTGCTTCGGGTCCGAGGTCGGCATGGATGAGTACATCCGCGCCCGATCCGACGTCTTCTTCACCGGGTCCGACGGTTCGCTGCGTTCTAACCGGGCCCTCTGCCAGACGGCCGGACTTTATGCCTGTGACATGTTCATAGGCTCGACGCTGCAGATCGATCTTCAGGGCAATTCCTCCACCGTCACCACGTCGCGCATCGCCGGCTTTGGCGGGGCGCCGAACATGGGCTCTGATGCGCGCGGGCGGCGACATCCGAGCGAGCCCTGGCTGCAGGCCGGCAGGGAAGCCGATCCCGAGGGGTCAACGCTGCTGCGCCGCGGCCGCAAGCTGGTCGTGCAGATCGGCGAGACCTTCGGCGAAAAGAACGTGCCGCTGTTTGTCGAGAGGCTCGATGCTCTCGAACTCGCCGAAAGGCTGAATCTCGAGCTGGCGCCGGTGATGATCTACGGCGACGACGTAACGCACATCGTCACCGAGGAAGGCATCGCCAATCTGCTGCTCTGTCGTGATGCCAGGGAGCGCGAGCAGGCGATCCGCGGGGTGGCAGGATACACCGATGTCGGCCGTGGCCGCGACGCTAAGATGGTCCAGCATCTGCGCGAGCGCGGTGCCATCCGCCGTCCTGAAGATATCGGTATCAATCCGCTCGACGCCGACCGGAGCATGCTGGCGGCGCGCTCCATCAAGGATCTTGTCCATTGGTCGGGCGGGCTCTACGCGCCGCCCTCAAGATTCCGCAACTGGTGAGAAGGACAGCCGCCATGGAGGACCTGAGCTTCCGCCACACCACCCGCCAGCGGGGGGCCGGCACGAGGAAATTGGCCATCATCGGCGTTGTTGCGTCTGGCAATCTCGAAGTTCTGGCCGAACGCGTGCTGCCCGACTCCGAATGCCTGGTGGAGATCAGGACTGCTGCCGCGGGCTTCGGCGAAGTGTGGGATGCCGTGATCGCAGACTTCGTCAAAGGCTATTCGCCTGGCGGGCTCCGGTTCTCCATCAATGACGGCGGAGCGCGTCCCGACACCGTGTCCCTTAGGCTGGCGCAAGCGGCCCGGCTGATGGAGGAGGACGACCAATGAGCGCCTCTCACACACAGAGAACCAAGTCTTCGGTGGAACTGGATCGCACCGCAAGCTGGTACGAGTCCTCGGCGCGGACACGGGTCCGGCTGCTGCTCGATCCCGGAAGCGTTGTCGAGTTCATCGGACCGGAGAAGCGCGAGGTCAGTCCGCATCTCAAGCTCTTCGATCTTCCCGAGCAGTTCGACGATGGCATCGTTGTGGGACTCGGCAGGCTCGACGGTTCGCCGGTGTTTGTCGCAGCACAGGAGGGCCGTTTCATGGGCGGTGCTTTCGGCGAAGTTCACGGTGCGAAGCTGACCGGCCTGTTGCGCGCCGCGCGCGATATTGGGTCTGTTCCGGTGCTGATCCTGTTCGATACGGGTGGCGTGCGCCTCCAGGAGGCCAATGCAGGCGAGCTTGCGATTGCCGAAATCATGCGCGCAGTGATCGAGGCGCGAACCGCGGGTGTGAAAGTGATCGGGCTGATCGGCGGCCGGTCTGGATGCTATGGCGGCGGCGGTTTGATCGCTGGCTGCTGTTCGGCGTTGGCGGTCTCCGAGCAGGGTCGCATTTCGGTGTCTGGTCCCGAGGTGATCGAGACCAATCGCGGTGTCGAGGAGTTCGACTCCCGTGACCATGCGCTGGTCTGGCGGACCATGGGCGGCAAGCATCGCCGGCTCCTCGGCGGCGCCGAAGTTTTCGTCGATGATACTGTCCAGGACTTTCGCGACGCCGCGCTGGAGCTGCTCAGTTCAATCCGTGCCTTCGGCATCGACACTTTGAAGGCCGAGCAATCTCGCCTTGAAGATCGGTTGCAGCGCTTCGGCGCCTGTCCGGATGCGGTCGATATCTGGACGGCAGAGGGCATTCCTGACGCCGCTTCCATTCCTGCGCTGCCCGCTGACCAGTTCATTGCTCTCGCTGACAAAGTCCGGAGGTCCAGCCGTGACGCTCGATGACATTCTCGCCTCGCTGTTTCCCGACGGCCACGACGTGAAAAACAGCGGCGGAGTTCTGTCAGGTTCGGGCGCACTGCGATCGGGTGGCCGGGCGCTCGTCATCGGCGTCGCGGACCGGACCGCGCTCGGCGTGGACGAGGCCATCCGCCTTTCGAACTACGTCCTGGCGTCGGTTGAAAGCGGAAACGCCCCGATCCTCGTCCTGGCGGACAGTGACAGCCAGCGCATGAGCAAGCGGGACGAGCTTTTGGGTTTGAACGAGTTCCTAGCTCATCTCGCCAAGTCCCTCATCTATGCGGATATGCACGGGCGACCCGCCATCGGTCTTCTCTACGGCCACTCCGCAGCCGGCGCCCTTCTCGCCACGGCGCTGGCCACCCGCGTGCTGGTAGGGCTGCCGTCCGCCGATCCGGCGGTGATGGATCTGCCATCCATGGCCAGGGTGACGAAGTTGTCGATCGAGGTTTTGCAGGAAAAGGCGAAGTCCACGCCGGTGTTTGCTCCGGGCTTGCGAAATCTTGCTCAGACAGGCGCGGTTCATCTCACCTGGGACGAGGCCACCCCGCTGGCTGAGCAGCTGGACACACTTCTGGCGAACATGCCGGATGCGCGCGACCGCCGAGATGCGCTCGGCTTGGAGCGCGGCGGTCGGCCGAAGGCATACGCCATCGCGGAGCGCGTCCGTGAACTCGCACTTCAAGCTCTGTGAACTGCCGATGCGGCGTCACGATCTGATATTCGTCAGGCCGGCGGCGTGGCATTCGCTGTTGCTGACACGCAGCGATGTCGCCGCGAACGCGCTCGTCTCATGTTGGGTCGATAGAGGCTGGCCGCTCATTAGACGACGTGCCATGCCGGGCGAAGAGCATGGCGTGCCTTTGGGCTTTGCGCTGCCGTACTTCGCCGGAAAGAAGCGATTTTCGTTTCTCATGCGGCACGAGGATATCCTGTCGACGTCTCCGCCGCCCTCGCTGCGGTCCGCCGGCCCGTCGGCGCCACGCGCCTGGCGACCCACGCTCGCCAAGCTTGAGGATCTCGCCTCACGGCATGGTGTGGAAGCCAGGGTGTTCGGCAGCCTTGCCTTGGCTGTCGTCACAGGATTGGACTATCTGACCGACCGCTCCGATCTCGACCTCCTGCTGCAGGTCAATCGCGACACGGATCTTAGCCGCCTGACCGCCGATCTGGCGCGGATCGAGGCGGCCGCGCCGATGCGGCTGGATGGTGAGCTGATCCGCCATGACGGCGCGGCCGCGAACTGGCGGGAGCTTCACGCCGGCCCGCGCGAGGTTCTGGTCAAGACCCTCAGCGATGTGGCGTTGCTCGACGCCCAGCTTTTTCTTTCTGAAGGGATGCCATCGTGACCGTCGCCCTTGCTTTCGGCACGGAGCGGCCGCTTGCGTCAAAGGTGCTGGTACCACGTTTTCCGGATGCCGGGGCCATCGCCGCGAGCGCGGTGCGTTGCCTTCTCGACGAGCTGGAGACGTGGCCCAAGCCGGGCCTTGTCAGCCACATCGATTCCGGCAGCCATGAAGACATGGATGCCGGCACATTTCGCGCCAGCGCCGCGGCCATCGGGCCGTACTTCCAGGCCTTGGCGGAAGCAGGCGCCGCCGGCCGCGCGATGGTCGCCTTGAGGGAAATCGGTCTCGATGCCGAGGCAGCTATGCTTGCGGCGACGTCGGGGGTCAACACCCATCGCGGCGCCATATTCGGATTGGGCCTGCTATGCGCGGCCGCCGGCGCCAGGATCGGCGGGCAGGTGGATCCCACGCTGTCGTTGGGAACTGTGGTCCTGCGGCTATGGGCCCGCGGCATATTCGAAGGACCGATGGTTCCGCAGAGCCACGGTCAGTTGGCCCGTCGCCGCTTCGGCGCGGGTGGTGCGCGGATCGAGGCTGCCCTCGGATTCCCCAGCATTTATCATGTCGGCCTGCCCACCCTGCGAAAGAGCGTCCTTGAGGCTCCCGACGACGCCGAAGCCCAACGCATCGAAACATGTTTCGCGCTCATTGCGGTTGTCGAGGACACCACTCTGCTGCACCGCGGCGGCCTCTCCGGTCTCGGCTTTGCGCGTCGAGCCGCGCGCCGCTTTCTCGACCAGGGCGGCGTCGGCGCACCCGGCTGGCGAGACCGCGCCCATTTTGTGCATAGGAGCTTCGTTGCCCGTCGGCTCAGTCCCGGGGGCTCAGCGGACCTCCTTGCCATGACCTTGTTCGTCGACGCGCAGGAAAGGATGCTTGCCTGATGGCCAATACAATCCTGCTGGCGCTCGCTCCGGTCTTTTTCGTGATGGCCCTCGGCTATGGAGCCGGAAGATTCGGCATCGTCGAAAACCATCATGTCGACGGCTTCAACACGCTCGTCATGAGCTTCGCGCTGCCGGCATCGCTGTTCGCGGCGACCGCGTCGGCCCCGCGTGGCGAGCTGCTTGTCCAGGCGCCGCTCTTCGCCATTTTCGGCGGGGTCATGCTGCTCATCTATTTCGCCTGGTACTCCATCGCGCGGCTTTTTCTGGCGACGGGCAAGGTGGGCGCTTCGGTGCAGGCTCTGACCGTTGCCTTCCCAAACCTTGGCGGTGTCGGACTTCCGATTGCATCCTCGCTGCTCGGAGCGACGGGGCCGGTCTCGGTCGCCGTTGCCATGGCCGCGGGTTCGATCCTGGTCACTCCGATCACACTTGTTGTCGCCGAAATGGGCAGCCTGAAGGAGGACGGCGCCGTCAAGACGCCAGGCGCTCAGATGTTCGACGCGCTGAGGCGCGCACTGACAAAACCCATTGTTGTCGGCCCCGCGCTTGGAATCCTGCTCTCGCTATGCAGCGTGACGCTCAATCCTGTCATCGAAGCCTGTCTGATGGTGATAGGGCAGGCCGCAGCCGGCGTAGCGCTGTTCCTGACCGGCTTGGTCTTGTCGGCTCAATCGTTCGAGTTCAACTGGAAGATCGTGGGCGCGACCGCATTGGCCGACATCGTTCGACCTCTCCTGATGGTCGCGATCGTGCTCCTGCTACCGGTTCCCTTTGAGATCGCCAGGACGGCGATCCTGTTCGCTGCCCTGCCGGCAGGGTTCTTCGGCATCTTTTTCGCCGTGAGCTATCGGCTCGACTCTTCGACGGTCGGCTCCATGGTCATTGGCAGCACCATCGTGAGCATCGTGACGATGGCGATCGCCATCGCCATTATGTTTCCATAGCGGCGATGGTCCTTGCAATTCTCTGCTCCGGACAGGGGCGGCAGCATCCGGACATGTTCGCCCTGACCGCCGGTGCGCCGCAAGCTGCCGGTTTATTTGCCCATGCCGCAACGTTGCTCGGCGACAGGGATCCGCGCGAGATCGTGCGGACCGGATCGGGCGACGCCCTGCACCGCAACCGCATTGGGCAAATCCTCTGCTCGCTGCAGGCGCTGGCAGCCGCGGCGGCGCTGCGGGACACGCTGCCCGACCGGCCGACCGTCGCCGGCTATAGCGTCGGCGAAGTGGCGGCTTGGGGTGTTGCAGGTCTGTTCAGCGCGACCGATACGCTGGACCTCGTCGCGCGTCGGGCGGAAGCCATGGATGCTGCTTCCCCCGGTGGAGACGGGCTGCTTTTCGTCCGTGGCCTTTCCCGCAAATCCATCGAGAGACTATGCGAACGGCACAATGCCGCAATCGCTATCGTCAATCCGGGTAACGCCTTCGTCCTCGGCGGGAGCCGCGCGACTTTGGAAGCCCTTGCCGACGAAGCGAAGGCGGACGCAGCCAGGGTTGTCGGGTTACCTGTGGAGGTTGCTTCCCATACGAGGCGACTCGCCGGGGCGTCTGCCGCGTTTCGCGCGAGCCTGTGCCATGTTCGCCTGATGCGCTCTCCGACTGACGGCGCGCGTGTCTTGAGCGGAGTCGACGGCTCTCCTGTCATCGACACCAAGGCAGGTTTCGACAAGCTGGCGGCGCAAATATCGCAAACGGTGCAATGGGCCGATTGCCTGCAGGGTTGCGTCGAAGGCGGCGCAACGGCCTTCCTCGAACTCGGGCCCGGGCGGGCGCTGAGCGAAATGGCAGTCGGCGCGTATCGCGACATCCCAGCACGAAGCCTGGAAGACTTCAGAACTCTTCAGGGCGCCCACGCTTGGCTTAAAGATCACTCAAGCAAGTGAATATCGAGACGTCGGTGTGCCATGGCGCAGCTATTTTGACGGTGCTGGGCGGCTACCTCGCCATCAACTTGCAGGGACCACAAAAGCATACGCTCGCTCTCGAACCGGGGTGCGCAGCGGTTTTGGGACGATGCGTCGATTGGATCCGTTCAACGCGACGCGCTTTAGGTCGGCACGATGGGAGACTTCCCCTTACGCAAGGCCTGCAGAAACTGCGGGTCGGCGCGCAAACTGACGCGGACCAATTCCGGCGGTGTGAGGGCGAGCCACTGATTTAGTGACACATCGGCGAAGTAGGTGCTCTTGAATACCTCCAAATATCGCAGCGTCGTATTGCCTGTGTTCTCGATGTAGTGCCCCATGGCGAAGGGTACGTAGCCGACGTCGTTGGCCTGGAAATCGAATGTTCGGGCCTCGCCCGACGCCGCGAACACGCCCATGCGGGCCTGGCCCTGGATGTAGTACTGCCATTCGTTTGTATTCGGATGCCAATGCAGCTCGCGCATCCCGCCCGGTTCGACCTCGACAAGGGCCGCGGCGATTGCTTTGGAAACAGGAAACACGGCGCTGTCGGTAATTCGCACCGTTCCGTGTTTCATCCTCATCGGAGCCTGTGCCGTCATGCGGTGGCTGAAGCTCTGCGGGACCTCGACCGCGCCCGCGATCTTGTCTGCGCTGAGCGGCCCCGGAACCGGCGCGGGAAACATGTAAAGCTCGCTGGGATCGGGGACGTTCGCAAGACTCGATGCCGGGACGCCGAAATTCTTGGCGAGCACTTCGGGAGGAGTGTGCTTCAGAAAGTCGCTCAGCAGGAAGGTGTTATCCTCGTCGAAGTCGCCGTCATCGAACACCAGCAAGAATTCCGTCCCGTCTGGATCAAGGCCCTGGATCGAATGTGGAATGCCCGGCGGGAAATACCAAAGGTCACCCGCGCCGACGTCGTCGACGAAATTGTGGCCATTGGCATCGACTGCCGTGATGCGTGCTTTCCCGTAGAGGACATAGGCCCACTCGGCGGCCTTGTGCCAATGCAACTCGCGCACGCCGCCGGCATTCAGGCGCATGTTCACGCCGGCAATGTCCTTGGAGACGCCGAGCTCGCGTGCGGTCACCTGTCGGGTCCAGCCGCCGCCAGACAGTCGGATATGGGCATCGTCGAACGAGAAACGCAGGTTCGGCAGGCTGCCCGCATCCGTGCTCGGTGGGATCATCAGGTCCGGATTCTGGGCTATTCGGGAAGGATTCATCGGACCGGGGTTGGTGCCTCCGCGGCCGTTGGCTAGCGGGTCACCGTTTTGCGCCTGGGCCAGTGTCGCCGTCGTGAGCAAGCCGCCAGCAGCTGTCGCAGCCAACATGGTTCGACGGGATATCTTATCGGTGGCTATGCTCATTTTGCTTCATTCCTTGCTGCGGTGGGCTTCTCGACTGCGCGAATTGGTTCGGCCACGGACCGCATGAGTGTCCGCTTGGCACGCACGGCACACGATATTGATCGGGCGCTGACGCGGTCTTTCCTGTTGACGCATGGTATAGCTGAATCGCACGATGATCGTGGCCGTGGCTCACCCGAGCCTGTGTCGTCATACCCATCGTGTCGCCGCCAGAGCTTGGGCGTTGCGTTTTGCCTGCATGCTTTCCGCCGGATCGGATGCTGTAGGCTCGCTCTCAAGCCTGTGGCGCTGACGGATCGCTCGATCCCCTGGATTGGTTCGCGACGCGCTTGCCGTGACAAAGGTGCAATCAGGCACCGACGACCGCAATTTCGAACAAGCAGAAAGGATTTCGCTGCTTAAGGTGGACCTGGACATCGGTGCGACACGGAGGTCGATCAGCACGCAAGCGTCGACCAGAAGCTGGGCAAAGATCTTATGCGGCATAGACTATTTCCGCGAACATCGAGCAATTCGCGGCTGGTGGCGCCTCTTGCCAACCTTCTTGCCGCCGGAATATTCGCCGTCGATACTCTTGATCCATTTGCGGGATCTGTCTCGGTCCTCTATGTGGTCGTTGTTTTGCTTGCGTCCACCGCGTTTCGCAGGCGTGGCATCGTCTTGTGTTCGCTCGCCTGTGTTGGGCTCACCGTGCTGAGCTTCTGGCTTGTTCACGGACACGAAGCCAGTGGTGGCGCCCTCAGCCGCTGCGTCATGAGCATCGCGACCATTGTCATTACCGCCCTTCTGGTGCTCAAAAACCAGTCGACCTCGACCGATCTATCCGAAAAGGCTGAACTGCTCGATTTGACGCATGACGCGATTTTCGTTCGCAGCATGGGCGGTCTGATCTCCTATTGGAATCGTGGTGCAGAAGCCATCTACGGCTGGTCGGCCGAACACACGGCGGGAAAGTCCACCCATCAGCTCCTGCAGACGGTCTTTCCAGCCAGGCTCGACGAGATCAATCGGGAACTGCTCAGCTCCAACCGCTGGGAAGGTGAGCTCTTGCACACGAAACGCGACGGATCCGTCGTTGTCGTTTCCAGCCGGTGGTCGCTGAAGACGGATGCCGACGGCAGACCGTTGGCGGTTCTCGAAACGAATACGGACATATCAGAGCGCAGGCGAGCCGAAACCGAGGTCCTGAAGGCCCAGGCGGAACTCGCCCATGTGACACGCCTCACCACATTGGGTGAATTGACGGCCTCGATCGCGCACGAGGTCAATCAGCCGCTTGCCGGCATCGTTATGAACGGCGAGGCGTGCCTGCGATGGATGGATCGGGACAAGCCCGATCTGGATGAGGTCCGCAGCGCGGTCAAGCGGAGCATCGCTGACGCCCAACGCGCCAGCGATATTGTCCATCGAATCCGGGCGTTGTCCAAGAAGGGCGACATCCAGATGGCGCTTGTCGACGTGAACGAGATCGTCAACGAATCGCTCACGTTGGTGCATCGTGAGTTCGTTGCAAATCGCATCACCCTGAAACTGAATCTAGCCAACCGGGCGCTGCCCGCACTTGGCGACCGTATCCAGCTTCAACAGCTCCTGATCAATCTTTTGATCAACGCGATTCAGGCAATGGCCTCTGGCAACAGCGACTTGCGCGAAATTCTCGTTACGACTTCGATCGATGAATCGAACCAGGCAAATGTGAGGGTCCAGGATACGGGACCAGGCATCGATCCCGATAGTGCGCGTCAGTTGTTCAAGGCCTTCTTCACCACCAAGGCAGAGGGATTGGGCATGGGACTGTCGATCTGCCGGTCGATCGTCGAGTCACATGGAGGCCGTGTGTGGATCGAGCCCAATCCAGGCGGCGGCGCGATATTCCAATTTTCTCTGCCACGCGTCGAAAAGGATGCCGGCTCATGATCCAACGCCCCGCCTCTTCCTCTCAACCACAAGTCGGCAACGGCGCCATGCCTCCGACTGTTCTGGTCGTGGACGACGATCCGTCGTTGCGTGAAGCTTTAAGCAGCCTCTTCCGATCTGTTGGAACGCGTGTCGAGCTTTTCGGTTCTGCTCCCGAACTGCTGAACAGTCGGCTTCCCGACGGTCCAAGCTGCCTTGTGCTCGATATCCGACTGCCGGAGGTGAGCGGACTCGAATTTCAAACGCAATTGAGCAAGGCAGGCATTCACTTGCCGATCATTTTCATGACCGGTCACGGCGACATTCCCATGTCCGTGCGAGCCATGAAGGCCGGAGCGGTCGATTTCCTCACCAAGCCCTTCCGAGATCAGGATATTCTGGATGCAGTCGCCGGCGCTCTGGAGCGCGACAGGCAACGGCGAGACAAAGACCGGGCGCTGTCGGAGCTGCAGAGCCTTCTGAGCACCCTGACCCCTCGGGAACGCCAGGTGATGGCATTTGTCGCGACTGGATTGATGAACAAGCAAATCGCTGGCGAGATGCAACTCAGTGAAATCACGGTGAAAATCCACCGCGGTCGCCTGATGAAGAAAATGGGCGCCAGAACTCTGGCCGACCTGGTGAAGATGGCCGGCGCCCTGGGGATAGACGCTCCCGGTAAATAAGCTTGTTACACCTCTGTATAACTTTCGCTTTCGCAAGCGCGGGTGCAATATCTCGCCGAGAAACAGTCGTTGAAGCAGCAATGTTTGGGTCATCGGCAAGCACGGAGGAATAGTGAATTGACCCGCAGCGCGATGATCTCGATCGTCGATGACGATGAGTCCGTTCGACTTGCCACTGCAAGCCTCGTCAGATCGTTGGGTTTCATCGCATTTGCATTCGAATCGGCCGAGGAGTTCCTGATGTCATCTAATCTGGAAACTACGTCGTGCCTGATCTGCGATATCCAGATGCCCGGAATGACAGGAATAGAGCTGCAGGATCATTTGATCGAACATGGCTATCACATACCGACAATTTTGATCACCGCCTATCCAGAGGAGCGTGTCCGCAAACGCGCTCGGGAAACGGGCGCCATCGGCTTCTTCGGCAAGCCGTTGGACAGCCAGGCCATGATCAACTGTATCGATTCTGCGCTTCATGACGCGCGTTAGCAGCACCTGATGCACCTTCGCGTTTCAGGCGAACAACGCCGCAAGCAGCGGCAGCGCTGAACAGAGAAGTCAACATCGAACGTCTATGGGCGTCGAGAAACTATTGATCCCCTGCGAGGTAGGCAAGGAGTGCTTCATGGCGCGCGCAGCAATAACAAATTTGGCAAACGAAGACGGGCTTCGCCGTTATCTCGGCGAGATCAAACATCTCCCCATGCTGACGCTTGGGCAGGAACAAGCGCTGGCAAAACGCTGGCGCGACGACAACGATCCGGAGGCCGCTCACCAACTGGTGTTGTCGCATCTTCGCCTCGTTGCCAAAATTGCCATGCGCTATCGTGGGTACGGGCTGCCGATGTCAGAGGTGATATCAGAGGGCAGCATCGGCCTGATCAAGGCGGTCAATCGCTTCGAACCGGAGCGCGGCTTTCGTTTGGCTACCTATGCGATCTGGTGGATCAAGGCGTCCATTCGCGAATATGTCCTGCGCTCCTGGTCACTGGTGAAGGTCGGTACGACCCCCAATCAAAAAAAGCTGTTCTTCAACTTGCGGCGACTCAAGGCTCGTCTCTCGGCACTGGACGACGGTGACCTGCGTCCAGAGCACGTGGAATTCATCGCAAGCAACCTTGGCGTGACGGAGCAAGAAGTTGTTTACATGAACAGTCGCATGGACGGGGACAGGTCGCTCAATGCGCCCCTGCGAGGCCAGGCTGAGGGCCAATGGCAGGATTTGCTGGTCGAGGGCGAGGACAGCCAGGAGTACAAGTTCGTTCAGTTCGAGGAAGCTTCCGGCCGGCACAGGGCGCTGATCGACTCGCTTGGCGTGCTCAACACACGCGAACGGCGCATCCTCGAGGCGCGTCGTCTTGCGGATGATCCGAGGAGTCTGGCAGATCTCTCCAGCGAATTCGGCGTTTCGCGCGAGCGTGTGCGCCAGATTGAGATGCGCGCCTTCGAAAAATTGCAAAACGCAGTGAAGGTTACCTATGCGAAACGGGACGCCCCCAGGTCGCTGTCGGTGTGAAATGACACGACGGGAGAGGGGTCGGCTGCGGAGCGCAAATCGGCGCTGAGCAATGCCAATCAAGCCGGCACCAAATTCCTGTCGCCCAAAAGTGCGCAGGACACCTTGCATCCTAGGCCGCGAAGGACTGCCCGCAGAGCGCACTGACGGCTTCCCATGCAATCAAGAGAGATTGTTTGTAGTTATAAGATATACAAAAATCAAACAAGCGTATCATGCTGAAGAGCGTCTCCCGTATCTATATTAATATTGCTTTCAGTAACTAAGAAAGCTTCAACTACAGGAGCGTATTATGAAAAGATCAACATCATTCTTGGCGACGATCGTCATGGGCGCAATGCTGGCGGCTGGCTCAGCGACGGTCTCGATGGCGCACGGCGGTGGCGGCGGCCATGGCGGTGGCGGCGGCTTTGGCGGCGGCGGTCATGGTATGAGCATGGGCGGTGGCGGCCATGCCGAAGGCTTTGGCGGTGGCCACGGCGTAGGCTTTGCCAATGGCGGTCGTGTCGCAATCTTGGGCGGCGGCGGCCATGTCCGTGGTGTCCATGTCGGCGACGGTCATAGGTTCGGAAGGGACCGCGGTTTCGGCAGTGATTTCTATGACGACGGCTACTGCGGTTACCCGTACCCATACAATGAGTATCGCACCCTTTACCCATTTTGTCCGTGAACCACCACGGCCTCTTCGAATCCGGACTCCACAGTGCGAGTGGGGACCGGATTCGAACACTGAAGGTTTTGGCTCGCACGTCTGCAGAACTACGGCCTGACTGGAAATATTTTCAAAGAGTCCATGAATTCTCAATCCGAAGGAGTCTATCGTGAGAAAATCAGCAACAATATTGGCAAAGATTACTTTGGGCGTGATGCTGGCGACCGGCTCGGCGACGGTCTCCATGGCGCGCAGCGGCGGCGGAGATGGTCCTACCGTACACTTCAGCAGCGGTGCCATTGGCAACCGCCAGCACCACAAGGTCCTTTTTGGCGGTCGGGAAGCTGGCGACCGGGAATATGATAACCAGCTCTGGTTGAACGACGACACCGACACTGCTTACTGCTCGTTCGACGCTGTGAACCCGAGTTACTACGGATCCAATGGTATCTGGCACTCTTGCCTGTAACCCAATTCAGCCGGCCGCCCTGGAAAATCGGTCTCGAAATGCTCGGGCCGAGATTGGTTGTGATCGCATTGGCCGTCAGCTGGTTCCCAGCCTTGGGCGTCGAAGGCGGCCGATCCATTCAACTTAATCGATAGAATTCCGCCACCGCCACGCCGATGTCGGCGGTGGCCGCGTGAATATCCGGGCACCGTCGCGCGATATCGGAAGGAATGCTGGCAGGCTCCGGCACCACTTTAGTAGACCTTTCCAACCGCCAATCCATGGTCCGACCCCGCGCCCCGTCGCGGTTAACGCACGTTCATATTGAGCAGCCAGCGCATCGTCGGGTTGATGAAAGGGCGAGGCCCATTCCGACAAGGAGCGCGACCTTGTCCAAATCTCACAAATGCTCGGAGTCGGCGTGCGAATAGGGAAATCCAGCCGCCTTTAGAGAAGAGCGCTTCCCCTCCATCTGGCATCATCTCGATCTGACCGGGCGAAATCCGACCCAAACGACACGAGGAAGTGCTGCCTGCACATATGAAATCCTTGGCCTCAGGCAGTCAGGGCGGTGGGATTAGTACGATGTTCTCCGCCCCTACCTAGACACATGAAACGACGGTAGTTCCAATGCGAAATGAGTATGACGTTGCGATGCCAATCTTGCTGATTACCGTTGCGGTCGCTCTCTTGTTCAGCGGGCCGAGCTTGGCGCAAATCAGCACCACGCCCGCGACAGGACTGACATCGCCGCTTTCTGCAATTGGTTCGCCCCTCAATCCGGTTGCTATTCCCTTGGGCGCGGTCGAGCTCGATCCGGGTGGCTTGACGGGTAGCACCGTGGGCATCGGGGATAGTTCCAACAACTCCGGGTGTACCAATGTCTTGGCGCCAAGTGTTTTGGCATCAAGTTCCGAAGTTGCGGCAGCGACTTCCGCCCTTTCCACTTTCGACGGCGGAGGCATGAACGCAACCACATCCACGAGCGGGACGTCGTTTGTGAACCCGACGGTTTCAACAGCGTCGGGCACCTGCAACTCGACGGCGTCGAGCGCGTCGTCTTTCGGCACCACAGCGACACCATCGATGACCACCGGGACATCGTCCACGAGTCTTGGGGCCGCAGTTGGGATTCCGCTTGGGTCTTCGGAACTCAGCAATTTGGGAGTGAGTTCGCCAATTGGCATTCCAACACCCGCGTTGGCCGATCCGGTAACAAATCCACAGGTAGCGATTCCTATGCTCAATGTATCAGGCACATCATGTGGCAGCACGGGGCTGACGGGCATTAGCGGCACGCCGTCGACATCCGGCTGCTGAAAGAACTGATCCCTTAAGAGCCGCTGTCGTAGGAGCCCTCAATGCGCAAGCGACCCTTCATTGTTGCTGCGCTGCTGATCATGATCGGCGGCGTTGGGCTTGCAGCCAAACACGTCTACGACCATTCCGAACCTGCGGCGGTCTCCGTTCCTGCCTCGGCGGTTCCGGTCATTGCCGGAAAGGTAGCCAGTCACGATGTGCCGATCTACCTTCGCGGTGTAGGAACGGTGATCGCCTACAACAACGTGGTCGTGCACAGCCTGATCTCAGGACCGATTACGAAGATCACATTCACGCAAGGCCAGACCGTGAAAAAAGGCGATCTGCTGGCGCAGATCGACCCAGATCCCTATCAGGCACAAATCGATCAGATAACCGCCACTCGCGATCGCGACCAGGCGCTGCTCGTCAATGCGCAGGCAGACCTGGACCGTTACACGCCACTGCTGGCGAAGGGCTTTGCCACTTCCCAACTGGTAGCCACGCAGAAGGCCGAAGTGATCCAGCTCCAGGCGACAATCAAGGCAGACGAGGCTCTGCTACAGGCCGAGCAGATCAATCTGAGCTACACCCGTCTGACCTCGCCGATCGACGGTGTAACGGGTATCCGGCAGATCGACGAAGGCAATATCATTCACCCGACCGATACTTTTGGTCTGGTCGACGTTGCGCAGGTCCAGCCGATCTCGTTGATCTTTACGCTGCCCGAGGAAACGCTCCCGCAAATCCAGAAGCAGATGGCCAAGGGGCAGCTTACGGTCTTTGCGTACAGCCAGGACGACAAGACCAAGCTCGACGAAGGCAAACTTTTGCTTCTCGACAACCAGATTGTCCAGACGACGGGCACGATCCGCCTCCGAGCCACGTTTCCGAACGCTGGGAACCAACTCTGGCCGGGTGCCCTGGTGAATGTACGTTTGCTTCTTGATACCCGCACTGGGGGGCTGACGGTAGCCGGGTCGGCAGTGCAGCAAGGTCCAAACGGCTCCTATGTCTACGTGATCGCACCTGATGGAACCGCGCGGATACGGCCTGTCACTGTTGCCCAGTTGACCGAGGGACAAGCCCTTATCGATTCGGGTCTCGAGGCGAACGAAACGGTCGTGGTCGACGGGCAATACAAGCTCGTGGAGGGCGTCCCCGTTCAAGTGCTGCGGGGCAAAGCCGCTGATGAAGCCGCCCTGCAAAGCGCCGTGCAGCAGGCAATCCCGTGAATGTCTCGGCTCCTTTTATTCGCCGGCCGATCGCGACAGGCCTGCTGATGGCGGGTCTGCTGCTGTGTGGGCTGGCTACCTACCGGCTCCTGCCGGTCGCATCATTGCCGAACGTCAACTTTCCGACGATCCAGGTGTCAGCGCAGTTGCCCGGTGCCGATCCCGAAACCATGGCGTCGTCGGTAGCCACCCCGCTTGAGCAACAGATAAGCCAACTCCCTGGCGTGACCCAGCTGTCTTCGACCAGCGCGCTTGGCAGCACACAACTCACCGTTCAGTTCGACCTCAGCCGCAGCGTCGACAGCGCCGCGGTTGACGTGCTGTCGGCGATCAATGCCGCAAGCCCAGATCTGCCGCTGGGCATCCCCTATCCGCCGACCATCCGCAAGGTTAATCCGGCGGATACTCCGATCCTGGTGCTCGCGCTGACATCCGACACCCTTCCACTGACGACGGTCGATGCCTACGCGGAAAACATCCTGCTGCCGAAGATCTCGCAAATCTCCGGCGTGGGTCTTGTTGGCATTGGCGGCCAGCAGAAGCCGGCGATCCGTGTGCAGGTCAATCCGCAAGCGGCCGCGGCCCGCGGCATTGGCCTTGAAGATGTTCGCAACGTGCTCGGCGAGGCCAATGTCGATATTGCGAAGGGCACGCTCAATAGCCCGCGTCAAACCTTCACGCTCAACACAAACGACCAACTGCTCAAACCTGACGCCTACAATGATGTTATCGTCGCCTATCGCAATGGCTCCCCTGTACGCATCCGCGACATCGGCACCGCGATAGACGGGCCGGAGAACCACTTTGTCGCCGCCTGGTACGACAAGAAGCCCGCCATCTTGCTGGCTATCCGGCGCCTGCCCGGTGCCAATGTGATCGAGACGGTTGGCCGCATTCAGGCTCTGCTGCCCCAGCTGCAAGCGTCGATCCCGCCCGGCATCAAGGTATCGGTCGTCTCAGACCGCACCCAAACCATCCGTGCCTCGGTCGCAGACGTGCGGTTCACGTTGATGCTGACCGTCGCCCTGGTGGTGATGGTGATATTCCTGTTCCTGCGCAATTTCTGGGCAACGGTCATTCCCGCAATAACCGTACCCCTCTCGCTCGTCGGCACTTTTGCCGTGCTCTATGTGCTTGGTTACAGCCTCGACAATCTGTCACTCATGGCCTTGTCGATCGCGGTCGGCTTCGTCGTCGACGATGCAGTCGTCGTGATCGAGAACATCGTCCGTCACATCGAAGATGGCCTCACTCCGATGGAGGCTGCGCTGAAGGGCTCGAGCGAAATCGGCTTCACCATCATTTCGATTACGCTGTCGCTCATCGCAGTGTTCATTCCACTATTTCTGATGGGAGGCTATGTCGGCGAACTCTTCCAGGAATTCGCGGTAACGGTGAGCGTTTCACTGATCCTGTCGCTGGTGGTCTCGCTCACGCTGACGCCAATGATGTGCGCGCGTCTGCTCAAGAATGAGGCCAACGTCAGGCACGGGCGGCTCTATAATATTTGCGAAAGCGGCTTCGACGCGCTGCTTGGATTGTATGAACGGGGCCTAAGGATCGTCCTGCGGCACACTTTCGTGACGCTGCTCGTCATGCTCGGAACGATTGCTGTCACCGGCTATCTCTACGTCATCATCCCGAAGGGTTTCTTCCCGCAACAAGACACCGGCTTGATTATCGGCGTCACCGAGGCCGACCAGGATATTTCGTTCCCGGCTATGTCCGAGCGTCAGCAGGCGGTAACCGACATTGTGCTTAAGGATCCGGCGGTAGCTTCGGTCGGAGCCTCGATAGGAGCAACTGGCGGCAGCACGCTCAATCGCGGGACAATGTACATTGCCTTGAAGCCAAACAACCAACGTGACGTCAGCGCCGATCAGGTGATCAGCCGGCTGTCATCCCAACTCGCCAAGATTCAAGGCATAACGCTTTACATGCAAGCGGCACAGGACATCACTGTCGGCGGTCGGGTTTCGAAAACGCAGTATCAATATACTCTGACCGATGCCGATTCCAACGAGCTCAACCATTGGGCACCGATATTCCTCGACAAGCTTAGAGCCATGCCGGGAATCGTTGACGTGGCCACCGATCAGGAGAATGCAGGACCACTGCTCGATGTGACCGTCAATCGCGAAGTCGCGTCGAGTTTCGGAATCCTCCCGTCGACGATCGACAACACGCTCGACGATGCTTTCGGCCAGCGCATCGTCTCCACAATGTTTACACAACTCAATCAGTATCACGTTGTTCTCGAGGTCAGCCCGGAATTCCAGTACGGTCCCGAGGCGCTCAAGGATATCTATCTGAATTCTTCGACAGGGCAGCAGGTGCCATTAAGCGCCCTGGTGACCAGCATGACGAAGGCTGCGCCGATCGTGATCAATCATCAAGGCATGTTTCCGGCGGTCACGATCTCCTTCAATCTAAAGCCCGGGGCGGCGCTTGGAGATGCGGTCGCAGCTATCCAGCTGTTCGAACGCGATGCCGGAAAGCCTGCTTCGCTTGCAACCAGCCTCCAGGGCAACGCGCAAGCCTTTCAATCGGCGCTGTCAGGCACACCAATCTTGATCGGAGTGGCGCTGGTGGTGATCTACATCATCCTTGGCGTGCTCTATGAGAGCCTGATCCATCCGATCACCATTCTATCGACGCTGCCTTCAGCCGCTATAGGCGCCTTGTTCTTGCTGATGGCGGTCCATATGGATTTCAGCGTCATCGCCATGATCGGCGTTATCCTGCTGATTGGCATCGTCAAGAAGAACGGCATCATGCTTGTCGACTTCGCGCTCGAGGTCGAGAGGAACGAAGGTCTCAGTCCACAGGAGGCAATCTACCGCGCTTGCACCATACGTTTCAGGCCGATCCTGATGACCACCATGGCGGCGATGCTAGGTGGCGTGCCGATGATGCTGGGCACTGGCGCCGGATCGGAAATCCGCCAGCCGCTCGGCTACACGATCGTGGGCGGCTTGGCGCTGTCGCAGATTCTCACGCTCTACACGACACCGGTGGTCTACTTGTATCTTGAGCGGCTCGGCAAATTCCTGGGTGGCTTGCGAGGCGCAAAAACACCGCCTGTGGAACCCGAGCAGGGCGAACTCTTCTCCGAAACGAGGCACCCAGCCGGCTAGGGGAGAGGTTCAGGTCCCGTTGTCAGAGGGTATGAAGCAGTAGACGCTGTTCCCAGTCGCGCAAATGTGGGCCGTTTCGTTCCATGAGTACGGGTGTTCAGGCACCCTTTTGGATGGCTCGATCGGCGTCCATACTCCGTTGAGTTTGCCCCACCACTTTCCCCCCTCGAACTTGCCAACCGTTGGCCGACAGTCGCCGCCGTTGCAGCATGAGCCACCCAGCGTGTTATGCATCCCCATGTAGATGCTGTGCCACTTCTCGTGCCCCTGGCCGTAATTGCCCTCGGGAGGGCCAATGGGGACGTGGGAAGTGTGGTCCTGGGCCAGTGCGGGGCTGGCCACCAGCAGGAAAACCAGTAGGCGGAAGGCCATCGCTCAACATCCTCCAATTGGTGTTACGGGTTGTCTCTCCGAAACATTCCTGGGAGCAGAAGTAGTACTGGTGGGGTATTTTCACCGCGCCTACGCAGTTCAAGCATTTCATTCTTTTGCTCCTTCGCGGTCGGGGAAGCATGCATAGATTTTGCCGTTGGCATGAATAATCCATTGGTATGGCTGCATAACCCAAATGGCAAAGAAGTTACTTTGGATCTGTCGGGAGGCGTCTGACGGACGCCGTTTTTGACGAGAACGACGAACACAGTGGGGTCGCTGCGCGATCCGCAATTGGCACGCTGGTCCCCGGCTTCGCCTGAAACCAATTGAAGAAGCCAATCGGCGCAACGGGCGAAACACGAATTGGGGTGGCGTTTGCGAAAGACATTTCTTTGCTTGGACGCAACATTCGGCGCTCAATACCGAGGATTTGAACGCATGGCACCCAGGAAGTCGATGCGGCCTTGCGAGTCCGCCGCTGGAGGCGGGCGCGCGCTGTTGGCGACCGGAACAGCCCTCACTGGGCAGGGCATCGCCATTGGCGGCTCGACGACGCTGCTGCACATGAATCTCACGCCACCCTGGACGGCGATCGCAGTTCGACCAGTCGGATCCGCAGCTCGCGAGGCGACGGCCTGGAGGCCGAGAGCAACGGGCACTGTCCAACTCGGATGCTCCTTCCCTCTGGCCCGCCGTCGGCATGCTTCGGTGCCTGGCTCCGCGATCTCTGCCGGCATCGACCCACTCGACTCGGCGATCATCGATGCGTTGTCGTGGCGCGACCGTATCGGTAAGACGCACTGGTTCGAATTCCTCGCCATGACGGGACCGCTCTGCCTTTTCGTCGTGCTCGCGGGCTCAACCGCGGACGTGGTCGCCAGATCGTTTCTGATTTTCTTCGCCATCTATTCAGACCTGGTGATCGTCTTGCTTTGGTTTGCGGAGAAAGACGATGCCCGGACTGAACCGACCCGGTCTCATCCACGCCCCAAGCGCATCGTTCCATGCGTGAAGGGCCAAAGGGATGATCATCCCCAGTTCCTACAGCCAGTGGATGCAAGCGAAGCCCATAGTCGACGATGCGACCGGCGTCGGGCGCGTCAAGCAGGAGAGTGGGATGGCTAACCGGGCGTGGTACCTTGTGGTGCCCAGCTTCCTGGTGCCTCTCGTTGCATGTTCGGAAGCATCGGCGTCCTACGTTGGGGACCGTTTCTTCCCCTCAACGCTTGCGACCGTGGTTCCCACCCCGGCTGACTTCGTCAATTTTCCCCAATTGATGCAGTTGCCCGACACCGGCTCGCGCGAGATCGACTTTCCTTTCTCCTACAGCAAGCTCATCACCCCGGATTGGTCGGTGTCGTTCACCGCAAACTACCGCATGGTCGATCGGGGGAGCACGCGCTCGGGCTTCGACGATTTGGTGCTCGGCACCCAATATGAACTCTATTCCAGTGCCGAGGACGAGTTCGTGTTCTCGGCAGGCGGTACGCTGGCGCTGGGCGGCACCGGATCGTCCGACGTCGGTGCCAAGTCGTTCTCGACGCTGACACCGACCCTCTACGTCGGCAAGGGCTTCGGCGATCTGTCGGATTCGCTGGCATGGCTGCGTCCGGTCAACGTCACCGCGACCCTAGGAGTCGCACTGCCAACCGAATCCACCACGGTGACCGGCGCCACCACGGTCGACAACCCAGACATCTTGCAATGGGGCTTTGCCCTGGAATACAGCCTGCTGACCAATGTGCATTCCGCTGACAAGGGTAATGCTCATCGCTTCGCCGAGGGTTTGGTGCCGCTGGTGGAATTCGCAATGCAGACGCCGCTGAACGGGCCGTCGGCTGGACAGACCACGGGCACGATCAATCCTGGCGTTATCTGGGTGGGCGAGTACGCCCAACTCGGGGTGGAGGCGATCGTTCCGATCAATGCGAGTTCGGGCCGCGACATCGGCGTGCGTGCACAACTCCACCTCTATCTCGGTAACATTTTTTCGAACGGAATCGGAAAGCCGATCTTCGACTGATCGCGCGCCGCGCCGTGCATGAGTCTGTCCAGGTCTCCGCGGCCAGGGACGAAGCTGCCACGCGAGGACCGCGGGCCAATCGGCGAAAGCTGGCGGCAGGAATAAACTGCTGGCCTTATGTACCAGATCATTTCTTATGTGTGGAATGATACTTGAATATTAAGTAACTAAACAATTGCATCAATGTTTAATGTGCTCTGTATAATGGTTCAGAACTTATTTCGAAACCTATATAAGGATTTCGGGCATGAGCGATATCTCTATCGCCCATTCGAATTTGCCGCGCTGTGCAACAGAACCACACAACAGGTGAATCACATGAGTTCCCTTTCAATAGGGGCTGCAATCGCGGCAGTCCTTCTGTCAACCGCTTGGGCCGCTGCCGCAGCTTCGCCTTCAGGACGCATGCAGGCAAAGTTCGATCGTGTCGAACGAAAAACGAACGGCAACCACACTTCGTTGCCGAGGCACGGTGAAGTACCGACAACCAGATCGGCCAAGAAGCCGGCATCGCAGCTCGATAACGACGGGGACAAGTATCCCCCGACCGATCTTTTTTCAGGCATGAACCGGTTTTGATGAGAGGTGTTGCGCCTCTCGCGACACGGTGATTGCGGCAGAGGCTGACTTGACCGCGCCGTCGACTTGAGTTGGCCCACCTGCGACAGACGAGCGCCAGTTGCGACGTCGGATCTTGTCTCCGAAACCGCGCGATGCATCGCGCCGCAAGCAAGCCGCATCGCCGAGGGTCCCGACGCCGGCAACGCTCCGGCGATCGACCGTGAATCGGTTCGTGCTCCGAAGGCAGGAGGGAAAAATGGGCCGATGACGACATGTCATCGGCCCAAGAACTCGAGCGGTGAGAAACGCTCCCGGGGGGGCGGAGCGCCTTCACAATCGATCGGCGGGCGTGGGAGGGGGCCCGGAGAACCAATCTGGCACGAGTTGGAGCGCTGCCACGATGGTGACGAAAACGGATCGAAACCACCGATCGCAACGCCCACCCACAACCTAGTGTTTTTTGCTGCCGGTGCTTCGTCGTTCTTGCCGGCTTTGCATCCAGCTTGCGGATTTCGCGCGAACGTCAAAAGGCCCAGGCCAAGCAGGGGACCCCGCTCAAGGTCATCAAGACCTGACGCACACGCGCGCCAAATCGACCAATCACCTGGGATCGGCCGCAATTGAAGAACCGGCCCATTGGTCCGCTCGGTACATGCACCATTACAATCGATCGCGACGTCCAATCACAAACCAAAGTATGAGCAGTTCAGACCAATACTCTAAGTCCACCTACGGATGTAGAATGGAGTAAATCATCACCGGCGCTCTACCCTGACATCAGATGGGATAACCCGAAGGATGTGCGCCAAGCCATGTTGATGAATCCTGCCTCCCGCGACATCGATTTACCCGCGATTGCTGCCTTCGCGGCCAATGCTCGGCGACCGGAGCAAACGGACCCATTCTTGTCGGCGGATTGGCGCGCTCCGTTCAACGGCGGAAAGGCACAGCGTACCAACTCCGTGGCGCATGCGCAGTTCGGGCGCCGGAGCGCCGATGGGGCCGATTGCCGTGTCGAGATATCTTCAGGCGACGCGGTGAGCAGTCGCACGGTGATTTCGGATGGGATAGTTGCCGAGGTGGTCCAAGCCGCCGGTCATGACAAATTCGAATTCCGGTTTCGCGCGCCCATGCACTTGCTGGTGGTCTACGAGCAGGGCACGCGCCGCGACGGTGACACCTTCGTCGAAGGTTTGCCCCGGTCGAAACTGCGGGATTTTGGTCGCCGGCTTACCTTGGTGCCCGCCGGTCGCGAATATCTCGAATGGCATGCGCCGCGGACGGCTGCGCGTCTCATGTTTGTCTATCTTGATCCTGCCAAGCTGCAAGTTCCGTTCAACGCTGGCATGACCGATGTGACGTTCGTCGCGAAGCTCTTCTTTGAGGACGCAACGCTTTTGGGCACCGCCCTTAAACTGATGAGGTCGCTCGAAAGTCCAAACCTGGAGAATTGGCGTTACCTGGAAGCACTGGGCATCGTCCTGGCTCATGAGTTGGTCCGTTTCCACGAGAGGACGCCGAGAGCCGAACCTCAGCTTCGAGGGGGACTTGCGGCTTGGCAGGAGCGGGTAGTAAAGGCCCATATCGAGGCCCATTTGGGCGAACCGGTACCGCTCGCCACTCTCGCGGAGCTTTCCCGGTTGAGCCCATGTTATTTTTGCCGCGCCTTCAAGCTTTCTTTTGGGATGCCTCCGCATCGGTATCATATCAACCGTCGAATCGAGCATGCCAAAGGTCTCCTTGCGACGCGGGCTCATTCGGTGACGGACATCGGATTGACTGTCGGATACAGCGAAACCAGCTCATTCACGGCCGCTTTTCGCAAGGCGACCGGCCTGACGCCGAGTGCTTACCAGCGGAGCCTCGGATAGGCCCCAGACGGCCCGGCTGGCTGGACCCGGCCTGGCTGGGAATTGCGCAGTTCTTGAAATTCGACCCTGAAGTCGGCGCTCTTCGATCGAGACTTCGTCCTGGCTGTCACCTTCCCCGGCCTTGATCGGAGATCTGGGTTCTTGGCGCAATTGACGGGCGAGTTTTCTCCGCCCGATCCGCCACTTCCGCTTGATCGCTCTCGCCGAGCAACTCGGTGACCGCATTTCGTCCCCTCAGGAGACTGAAATCGTTTCGCGTCAATATGACGTACCATTCCGGCGGTTTTGGCATCCGCACATTTCAACCATTGCCGCATGGCACAGCGATGAACGTCTGCTGGTCGCCGCGCTTGACCAGCAGCAGCGCCGACTTCTTGCTGGATTTTGCTGCGACACTAATGGCTTGGCTGGTGTCCTTCGCCGTCTTCACCGGCACGCCATTGACCGAGATGATGATGTCGCCCAATTCGATGCCGGAGGTGGCTGCCGGCTGGTCCGGATCGACACCCTCGACCACGGCGCCATAAACCTGTGAAGGCACATTCAAGGCCTGGCGAACGGTTCGATCGAGGTCACCAAGCGCTAGACCAAGTGTTGGAAAACTGGAATGCAGCGGCTGTGCAGAGTTGATTGTGGCCACCGGTTTGACGCTGGCGTCATTGCCGCCGATGACCACCGACAACGCAACTGTCTTCCCATTGCGCCAAACGGACAGTACCTCCCTTTTTCCCGGCACGAGATCCGCCACGGCTCGAGACAGGGTCTTGGGCTCGTTGATGGTTTGACCGGCAAATCCGGTGATGACGTCGCCGGTCTCGATGCCGGCATGAGCGGCGGGCGATCCGTCGCCGACATCCGCGACCAAAGCACCTTCAGGCGTCGGCAGGCCGAGGGCGTTGGCGAGGTCCGTTGTGACCGGCTGCATCTCGATGCCGAGCAGCCCATGTTCGATCGAACCGTTCTTCACCAGCTTGGCGACGATCTTTTCGGCCTCATTGGAAGGGATCGCAAATCCGACGCCGACACTGCCGCCATTGGGCGAGTAGATCGCGGTGTTGATACCGACGACAGTGCCGTTGGTGTCGACGAGAGGTCCACCCGAATTGCCGTGGTTGATCGGCGCGTCGATCTGAAGGAAATCGTCGTAGGGACCACTGTTGAGGTCGCGCCCGCGGGCGGAAACGATTCCCGCAGTGACTGTCGTTCCGATGCCGAACGGATTGCCAATCGCCAGAATCGGGTCGCCTGCCCTGAGTCTGTCGGAATCGCCCCAGGCAACAGTGGGAAGAGGCTTCCCAGCCCTTATTTTCAGGACCGCAAGGTCTGATTTTGCGTCGCGGCCGACAAGGGTTGCCGGCAGCTCGGTTCCATCGTCCAGCGTCACCATGATATCCGAAGCTCCGTCGATGACATGGTTGTTGGTGACGATGGTGCCGTCTGAACTGATGATGAAGCCGGAGCCGAGGGCCTCTGCCAGTTGCGTCGCTCCCTGCGGTGGTGCCTTGGGCGCCGGAATCCCTCGATTGCTGAAGAATCGAGGCAGCCGTTCATCGGACGACAGACCGCTGTCCGAGGGCTGGGCTTGGCCATCGGGCGCCGATGAAGTTTTCATGATCGACGTGATCGTCACCACTGCCGGTTTGTCGGCCGCAACGATCGGAGCATAGGAGGTGGCCGGAGCGCGATTGGCGGAGGCATCCGGGGAGGAGGCCATTTTCGTATCGGCCAAACTCGCGTTCAGAGCGACCCCAGCGACGAGCGGCGCTACGAGGACGGCGGAGAAAAGCAGCACGGCGCGGTGCCTGCGGAGGATGTTGAAAGTTGACATGGTCGCGACCCGTGCGAGGCTTTGGTCCTGGCGCCGTGGCGTGTTCCTCGAGCGGAACCGTCTATCCGGCGTACGGCCGATCGGATGCGCTAGCCTCGCTGATTAGCTTCCGATCAAGCCGATTTACTAGGCTGGTACTTGTTGCTTCCGGTTTGTGCCTTTGTCGGCAAGACTGCGAAGGCTACTAGCGGCGCGACGCAGTGTCTTTCGAGATCGACCACGTCGATTGTCGACATGTCACCTCGCGGGAGGCCCGCGTAAGGCTTCAGTCAACTCTGGCCACTTCAGCTGCCTGATCTGGAATCAAGAGCACCCGGTAGGTTGTCCCTTCGCATCGGAGCAGGTAGGCGGTCTGATTTGGTACGGACTCGGCCGCAATGCGCTTGGCAGAACTTGGATTTCTGCAAGGGAAGCCTTGGCTTCGCACCTGGTCGGCAACCACGCTTGCCACGGTGTCCTGGTCTTTGGCTGCAGCGGTCGCTACGGTGCCGGCGAGACAGATCGACAAGAAAACGCCGGCGCCAATGGATGAAATCTGCACCAGCGCTCGATTGCAGCCCATTTGTGTAGTCTCCTCTTCGTATTCCGCCGGCAACCGCTACCGCAGAAAATTGGTGGCTTCGATCTTGGAAGACGTCAGTCGTCGACGTTCACATCGTGACCGACTCCGACAGGTCGCCGCCAGCCCGACATTCATCTACGTGCCATTCTTGGGCCGCCTTCCATCGCGTTCGACAGCAGCATACCCGCTGGTTTGTGGACGGCTTTGTCTGCTTTGCGGCGGCTGGCCCTTCCTTGCGGTTATCACCCCTACGGCAGCGGCGGGCGACCGGCCGTCTATCACATCTTTCCATTATGCCTGGGTGGCATGCTGTTCTGATATAGTGTGGTAGAAGTCCGATATCTCGGGGGACCGATCGTGTCGTCTTCTGGCAGGGCGAGGTCCTGATGCCGATTTACGCGGCAGCAGTAGCTGCGTCCGGAGGTGTCCAAAAATGAAAGCAAAGCCGCCGCTGCGGAAGTATGGCTCGACAATAGCCATTTCCGGCGCCGGCTTGTCGGTATTCTGGCTGTCCAGCGAATTGGTTGAGACC
Organism: Mesorhizobium sp. P2_F8; assembly: GCF_056403655.1. Classification (NCBI taxonomy): domain Bacteria; kingdom Pseudomonadati; phylum Pseudomonadota; class Alphaproteobacteria; order Hyphomicrobiales; family Phyllobacteriaceae; genus Mesorhizobium; species Mesorhizobium sp. P2_F8. The sequence continues at coordinate 188,118 of NZ_JBFUFB010000001.1, read as the reverse complement.
GCCGGACCCAATATTTACGTGAGTTTGACCCTCCTCGCCGCGACTGCGATCTTGACCGGCTTTCTCATTCAAGGGCCGCAAGGGCAGGGTGCGTTGGATCGCACTGGGTATGACGCGCATGAGTTCTTGGAGAGCATTCCCGGACCGGCATGGATCGTCGACACGGAAGGCCGGTTAACCGAGGTGAGCACGAGCCTTCGGGCCTATCTCGGCACCGTCGACACCAGCAATCTCCCTTGCCGGCAGGTTATTCATCCGGAGGACTTCGACCGAAATGCAGGCCTCATGTCGCAATGCCTGGAGAATGGCCAGGAATTTCATGGCGCATGCCGGCTTCGTTGCCACGATGGGACTTATCGCTGGTTCCGTGTCGCGGGTCGCCCCAGGCACGATCGGAACGGCAAGTTCATCGGGTGGTATGGTGTCCTGCTCGATATCGATGACTTGAAGAAAGTGGAACAGGCTTTGGAGGCCAGAGAGTTCCAGCTCCAGCGGCTGATCGACACCCTTCCGACACTGGTCTGGTCCGCCCGCCCAGACGGTTCCACCGAATTCCTGAGCCGGAGATGGCACGAATACACGGCGCTGTCTCAGGAGCAGGCAGCCGGCTGGGGTTGGACTGCCGCCATACATTCGGACGATCGAGACCGGCTTGTCGAATACTGGCGATCTCTCCTGGCAACTGGTGCGGCGGGCGAGATCGAGGCCCGGCTACGCCGCTTCGATGGCCAGTACCGCTGGTTCCTTTTCCAAGGCGAACCAGTGCGCGATGGCTCCGGCACTGTGGTCCAGTGGTTCGGGAGCAACACCGACATCGACGATCGCAAGCGGACCGAGGAGGCATTGCGAGCCAGACAGTATGAACTCCAGCAACTTATCGACACCATACCGACGCTCGTCTGGTCCGTCACTCCCGAGGGCGAACCAGCCTACATCAACAAGCAGTTGGAAACCTACTACGGCCGCAAGATCGACCCCAGTCAGCCCAAGGAGGGTTCCAGGCTGGATGGGGCACTTGGACGCCTTATGCATCCCGACGACTTGGAGGCTGTAAAGAGAAACCTGATGCACTCATTGAAGACCGGGGAGCCTTTCGCCATGCGGTACCGCAACCGCCGGGGCGACAGCGTCTATCGCTGGGTTGACAATCGCGCCCTGCCACTTCGGGACGACGATGGCCGCATCGTGAAATGGTACGGCGTCATCATCGACATCGATGACGAGATGAGAGCACATGACGCCGTTCGTGCGACCCAGGAAAAGCTTTCGCGCGCTTCGCAGCTTGCGAGCCTCGCCGAGCTGTCGGCCTCGATCGCGCATGAGGTCAATCAGCCCTTGGCGGCTGTCATCACCGACAGTCATGCCTGCCAACGCTGGCTGTCGGCGGATCCTCCAAACCTGCAGCGGGCACGCATTACCGCGGAGCGAATCGTTCGCGATTCCATGGCCGCGGCCGCGGTCGTCAGCCGAATACGAGCACTCTTCACACAGACCGCCTCGTCCAGAACTTCAATCAATCTCAACGAGGTGATCGGCGAGGTGCGTCAGCTTTTGTTCGACGAAATAGTCTCGCAGGACATCTTCGTTGGGACGGATCTCGATCCGGCGCTGCCGCTGGTGCTCGCCGACCGCGTGCAGATGCAGCAGGTGCTGGTCAATCTGGTCCGCAACGGGATCGAGGCAATGAAGTCGACAACCGACGTGTCGAAATCACTGAAGTTTGGATCACGTCGCTATGGGGAGAACGCGATCCTGGTCGACGTCCGCGACAACGGCGACGGAATTGCCGAACCAGAACGAATTTTCGAACCGTTCTTCACCACGAAGGCGGAGGGGATGGGCATGGGCCTGGCAATCTGTCGCTCGATACTGGAATCACACGACGGCCGGCTTTGGGCAGAGAGCATCGAGCCAAGGGGAACGGTGTTCTCGTTTACGCTGCCGATCCAATCGGGCGATGCGGCATGACCCAGGACGACTGTATCATTTTCATCGTTGATGACGACAAGCGCATATGCGTGGCGCTGTGCGACCTTCTGGCGGCAAGAGGCCTGGCTTCCGTTGCCTTCAACTCGATTGCCGAATATCTAGCTTTTCCCCGGCCGGACCTGCCCGGTTGCCTGATCCTCGATGTCGAACTGCCGGACATCAACGGGCTGGAATTCCAGAAACAGACCGGCCACGAGCAACATCCGCCTATCGTCTTCATCACCGGACACGGCGACATTCCATCTTCTGTACGCGCCATCCAGCGCGGCGCCGTGGACTTCCTCACCAAGCCGTTCAGCGAAACCGAGTTGATGAAGTCCATCCACACGGCAATCGATCGGGATTGCGGCGTCCGCCTGGAGCGGGCCGAGCTTGTGGCGCTACAGCGCCGCCTTTCCTCCCTGACCTCTCGCGAACGCCAGGTTCTGCCACTGGTCGTCAGCGGTCTGCTCAATAAGCAGGCAGCTGCCGAACTTGGGATCAGTGAGGTGACGCTGCAAATCCACCGCGGCAAGATCATGCACAAGATGCAGGCAGCATCGCTGGCCGATCTCGTGAGGATCGCCCAAAGGCTGCAAGTACCAGTAACTCATTCTCGGCGCGCAGGAATATCTTCGAAATGAAAACTGTACGGAAATCAACGATCGCGGTTGTCGATGACGACGTTCGGGTCCTCGAGTCGATCGAGGATCTCCTGGAGTCGGCGGGGCACTCGGTGCGTCTGTTCTCATCCCCTCAGTCTTTCCTCGAACGCGACGAGTTGCGTAAGATAGATTGCCTGATTGCCGATATCGGCATGCCAGTTGTCGACGGCTTCGAGCTTCGCCGGCGTGCGCGAATTGTGCGCCCCGACTTGCCCGTCATTTTCATAACGGCGCGCCATGAAGCCGCAGACCAAAGGCGCGCGGCTGCTGAAGGTCATCATGGGTTCTTTCGAAAGCCCTTCGATGCTTCAGCATTGCTTGCGGCGGTCGCCCTGGCCGTTTTGGCCTCATCGCAAGGGGAGTAATGATGACAAGTGATCTAATGACCAGAGATTATGAACGCCTGCTGCTGGAGCCGACGCAGTCATATGCCCGTCCGGTGGCTGCCCCCATCTATGCCGGGACTACCCAAAATGCATTCGTCTTCATCGTCGAAGACGATGTTGCGATGCGCGAAGGGCTGGTCGACTTGTTGGAATCCGTCGGTTTGCAGAGCCAAGCCTTCTCGTCTCCGACCGAGCTGTTGAACATGGAACTGCCCGACCTTGCGAGCTGCTTCGTGCTGGACATTCGTATGCCCGGCATCAGCGGTCTCGACTTTCAGGCTCGCCTTGTCGCAGCCGGCGTCCGTATACCAATCATATTCATGACCGGCCACGCCGACGTTCCGATGGCGGTGAGAGCCATGAAGGCTGGTGCAGTCGACTTTCTGACGAAGCCGTTTCGCGAACAGGAAATGCTGGATGCCGTCACAAGGGCCATCGAGCTGGACGGCATGCGCCTCGATAGCAATCGGCGGGCGATCGAGACGTTCACCCGATTTCAGACGCTGAGCGAGCGCGAACGCGAGGTGATGGATCTGGTGACAGCAGGATTGATGAACAAGCAGGTTGCTGGAAGGATTGGCGTGGTAGAATCCACGGTTAAGATTTATCGTGCTCAAGTCATGAGAAGGATGGGCGCGCAATCCCTGGCCGATTTAGTCAGAATGGCCGAGTTGCTGCGCTCGGCACCTGCTCCCACAACTAGCCTCAGGGCTATTTTGGATAGACCTAAGTAGTGGTCCAACCCGCCGAACGAATACGAAACTGTACCAAGCCAGAATGGAGGCTCGGACACGCTTCCTTTATCCTTGCGCTTCTCTCCGCGGCAGCGCGCAGAAAGACATTCTGCCCGATCGCAATAGAGGGGGGGCTGGGAGCGGTATCATCGGTGTCGATGTTGCAGGACATTCTCGACTGGAGCGTGGCCGAAGGAGATTTGCCCTTCGTTTTCGGCTTGGTGGGTGACCGAAACGGCGTTCGCTGCTCCGGCTCAGCCAGTGAAGCGTCTCCGCTGGGCAGGGCCACGGAGGACGCGCTTTTCCGTATTTTCTCGATATCGACATCGATTTTCGCGACCGCTGCCATGATCCTTGTCGATCGCGGCAAGCTCAATGCCTATACTTCCGCCGAAGACATCGTCAGAAAGTGGACCTGCCAGCGACAGGATCGGTCCAATGCAGACGTGCCGGAGCAAGATCCCTTGCCGCCGGTCGCGCCTTTCAGCCTCGAATGGAGTCCATCAACAAGGAACTAGGCACAATGACATTGCACATGCTGCCGCCGAGAGAATTGCGGTTTCTTCGCTTCGCGCAGAGCACGGCACCAAGATGCGCTGGCGCCTCCGTTTCGCCACGTCTTTCGGACACGGCCCAATATGATCCCGGAGCGCCGGTCCCGGCGAGTTAAAGGTCGCAAAAAGATGCAAAGAAGATCGCCCGGATCTTCGAGCATGAGGCTGGCAGCGCCCAGGACGACTGTCATGGCAAGTGGCGGTGAATTAGGGATCGGCGAAATCCTGTCTTTCGGCTCGTACCGCTTGATCGGGGCTGAGCGATTGCTGGTCAAGGATGGCACACCGGTCGCTATTGGCGGCCGCGCGCTTGACGTTCTGATTGCGTTGACCGACCGAGCGGGGGAGATCGTGAGCGGGCGAGAACTGATCGATCTCGTTTGGCCGGGCGTCTTCGTCGAGGAAGCCAATCTTCGTGTGCACATCGCCGCCATTCGCAGAGTGCTGGCAGACGGCAAAGACGGGTCTCGATACATCGTCAATGTTCCCGGCCGGGGCTACACTTTCGTTGCACCGGTTCGGCGCTCAAACGCGGACGGCACCGACCTGATTGTCGCTCCTGCCGGTCCCGTGCTGCCTCCGAGTCTCCCGGCGCCCTTGCAACTGCTGGTCGGACGGGACGAGACCGTCGCCACCCTTTCCTCGCTGCTGTTGTCGCGACGCTTCGTCAGTGTGGTCGGGCCAGGCGGAATAGGAAAGACGACCGTCGCCGTCGCGGTCGGCCACGCGCTGCGTCGGGAATTAGGCGACGATGCGGTTTGCTTCGTTGATCTCGGTTCGCTCACCGCTCCAGCAGACGTTCCCGCTGCCGTCGCGTCGGCACTCGGCTGCTTTGTCCAGGGGCCCGACCCCGAGCTGTACATAAGCGCCTTCCTGGCCGATAAGCGGACCCTTGTCGTTCTTGACAATTGCGAACATGTGATCGAGACGGCTGCGCCGCTGTGCGAACGCCTCTTTCGCGCAGTGCCGTCGCTGCACTTGTTGACGACCAGTCGCGAGTCGTTGCGCGTTGAGGGCGAGTATGTGCATTTGCTGATGCATCTCGACAGTCCGCCTAACGACACGCCATCTGCCGTTCAGGCGCTGGCTTCGCCCGCCGTCCAGCTTTTCATGGAGCGGGCGGGATCGAGCGGGCACCGTGCCGAGCTCAGCGACACCGAAGCTCCAATCGTTGCGAATATCTGCCGCCGGCTTGATGGAATTGCTCTGGCGATCGAGCTGGTTGCCAGTCGTGTGGGCACCAACGGTATTCAAGGAACCGCCGATCTCCTGGACAGCGGCGCCGGGCTGTTCCTGCAGGGCCGGCGATGCGCGTCGCCCCGGCATCAGACGCTGCAGGCCATGCTCGACTGGAGCTTCAGGCTCCTGTCAGCGGATGAGCAGAGAACCCTCTGCAGGCTGTCCGTATTCGTTGGCCAATTCACGCTGGCGGCGGCGCATGCAGTCGCCGGGGGCGATGGCGAGACGCAAATGGTCACCAACACGATCGCCAGCCTGATCGACAAGTCTCTCATGGGGGTATTGTCGACAAGCGGGCCTGCTTACTACAGGCTCCTGGACACAACACGCGCCTATGCCGCGGCCAAGCTCGCGGAAGGCGGGGAGGCGGATGCGGCCGAAAGACGTCACGCTTGCCACTTCGTCGACTTGCTGGAGCATGGCTTGGCCAAAGGGTCGGCTTTTGATGCCCACAACGTAGCCGCCTACGCTCCGCACATTGGCAACGTCCGCAAAGCGCTCGCGTGGAGTTTTTCAAGCTCGGGCGACCGTTCCATCGCCATTAAGCTGGCTGCGCATGGGGCGGCGTTATTCCTGGGGCTTTCACTGCTGGACGAGTGTCAACAATGGTGCCGGCGAGCACTGGGCTCGCTGCACGAGACGGATCACGGGATGCAACTGGAACTGGAGCTCCAGGGAGCTCTGGCGATGTCAGCCATGTACGCCCGCGGCAACAGCTTGGAAGTCAGGGCCGGCATCGAGCGCGGCCTGGACCTCTCCGAGACTTTGCGGGATGGAGGACGTCAACTCCAGTTGCTTTCTGGACTCTACATTTTTCTCACGCGCCAGGGCGACTTCAGCGGCGCGTTGGCGGCGGCCAAACGAAGCGACACCGTTGCCAAGGCGAGCGGCGGCCCGACCGAAAACGCAATGACCGAATGGATCTTGGGTGGATCGTATCATCTAACCGGCAATCAGGCGGCTGCCCTGCGTCACTGCAAACAAGGCATGAGGCTTGCGTCAGATTTCAAGCTGGGGAGGGTGAGCTTCTTTGGCCACGACCACCGTGCATCAGGGCTCGCAACGCTCGCCAGGTCTTTGTGGCTGTGCGGCTTCGCGGATCAGGGTTGCAAAATTGCACGTCAGGGAATCAAGACTGCGCAAGGCTACGATCACCCCGTCTCATCTTGCATTGCTCTCATCTATCTCATCCCTGTTCTCCACTGGAGTGGCGATCTTAAAGCAGCGGAAGAGCATACCGAAATCGTAATCGAGCAGGCTATCAAATACTCCCTTGCCCCCTATCACGCCGTTGGCCTCGCGCTGAAAGGTGAATTCATGGTCGCGCGCGGCGATGCGGCATCGGGCGTCGAAATCCTGCGGGCAGGACTGAAAGCGATGGATGCCAATCGGTACCGCATCGTGACGTTGCCGGCATCGCGTGCCTTGGCCGAGGGCCTGGCCCTTTCCGGTCGGCCGGAGGAAGCGCTGGCCACCATAGACGAGGCTGTGGCGCATGCGGAGCAAGTCGGAGAGATACTCTGGTTGCCCGACCTGCTGCGAGCCCGAGGCGAAATCCTGCTGGCGCGGCCGAGACCGGACCTTCCTGCAGCAGAGGGTTCGCTGCTCCGCTCGATCGATCGTGCCCGCAAGCAATCCGCCCTGGGCTGGGAGTTGAGAGCTGCAATTCCTCTGGCACGTGTGTGGCGGGAACACGGCCGGAGCGGGGACGCCCGCTCCATGCTCGACCACATCTATCAGCGGTTCAAAGAGGGATTTGGAACCCAAGATCTGGTTGCCGCGCGCCGACTTCTCGACGAACTGAGCTTGACCAACTGAGTTCTGCAAGCCAGTCGCGGTCCGCCTTCAACCCAGTGGCTCTTTCGTGCTCGCGCCAGGCGCCTGGAGCGATGCCCCACGCATGTGCCTATTCACAGCCTGTCTTAGGCGCGAATATTTACAGCTATTTGCAACGCTGAACTCGCCTCACAGCTCATAGAGCGGATAGTTCCAAGGCATGGAGTACCAGGCAATCGGCACGCTGGAGGGAGTCAGCATTGGGACATTCGCGTGGCTTCCTCACACCGAACGCTCCGGAACATTTCCTCCCCGGCAGCGGAATAGTCTTGGCGCGCGCGTTTGCAAGGTCAGGCGGATCGATCGCCCGCAGCCCTAGGTACCGCCCACGACCAAATCGAACCCTCTTGGCGCAGGAGTCCGCAGCTTATGTTTAGCACCCAATCGACAACGATAGGCGAGCGCGCGGTGTGCATTGCGCATGAAGTGAATCAGCCACTTACCGCAATACTGACAAACGCGGAAACCGCCTTGCGGTGGTTGACGAGAGACCCAGCGAACCTCGATGAGGTGAAACGGGCCATTGAACGGATCATCGGCAACAGCCTTCGCGCCGCCGATGTCGTCAGAGGCGTTCGGGATCTTGCTCGAAAATCCCCGCCCATACCGAACAACCTCGACATCAACGACTTGATCAGAGGTCTCCTCAATCTCGTGAGCCTCGATCTGCGCCATCATCGCATCGCGGTCGAGGTGGACCTCGCTGAGAACCTGGAGCCGATCAGGGGCGATCGCTGTCAACTGGAGCGGGTCGTCGCCAACCTCGTCGCGAACGGCATCGAGGCGATGAGCATGGTGCAGGACCGGCAGCGAAAGCTGCGCATCGTCACCCAACTCGACAAGAATGGCGATGTGATGGTTGCAGTCGGGGACTCGGGCACAGGGCTCGATCCAGCACTTATCGATCGCATCTTCGATCCCCTGTTTACGACCAAGCGCGAGGGCATGGGATTGGGGCTGTGGATATGCCGCTCTATCGTCGCAGCCCACGGCGGTCGGCTCTGGGCCACACCCGATGTTCCGCATGGCAGCATTTTCCAATTCGTCATCCCAAAGACAGCTGAGCCAAACTCAGTCGGATCGAGTCGATGCCGGCGGACGATGCGAACGAACCGCCAGGTCGAAGGGCTTTTTCGCGGCGCTCCATTATGATGATCTCTTTCGGCGGCATGAGAAGTCGAAAACATGCCTGCCTCGAGCAACATGCCTACCTTGATCGACAGGCGGCGCGCCTGTGACATGTCCATAAGGCTTCACACCGCAGACCCCCGCCGCTCCTGAGAGACGGCGGGGCTGCGGCGAGACGGTGGATACTCTCATTCACCCTTGAGCTGCTGGAGGAAGTCCTTGCCTGCAGCCGGATGGGCCTTGAACGAATGGATGCCGTCAAACCACCCATTCTGGGAGAAGTCGCTGTAATTGCTGCTGTGATCGCCACGGTCGCGACCGCTATCGCGGTCTCCCCCGTGCGACGAGGCGGCAAAGGCCCCGGTGAGCGGAACGGTGACGATCATCGCGGCAAGCACCGCCTTCAGAGGGATAGAACGCATGATTAGATATCCTTTTCGATGAGGATGGCGGCGATTTGTTCACCGCGCATTCCGAGCCACAGGCACTCGGGAACTTTCGGGTTGCGAAGTTGATCTCGCCGCTTCCGTTCTCGTCCTGCATTACTTAACTAGCAAGTGGTGGAAGTAATATGTAGTATATCAAGGTATCATCGATGTATGACATAGTATGGACCGCCAATTCGCGATGCATGTACGGCACCAAGGGGGAAATGGGCTTCATTTGCACCCCGGGCGTCCGGAACTGAACTAAGCTGGCCCGACGGCTGCAGGGCTGATCTGCACCTTGCTGCCCTCGGCAAGTTCGACCGGCGGATTCAGGATCACAAGGTCGCCCTGTTTGACGCCGTCACGGACCTCGACCTCCGTTCCGAGATCGCGCGCCACCGATATTTTCCGGATATGCGCAATGCCGTTCTCGACCACGGCAACCTGCAAACCATCCGCGTTGAAGATGATCGCATCTGCGGACACGGAAAAGCTGGGTGTCTTGCGCGGGATCTGGAGCTCGACAGTACAATAGGTGCCGGGCGTGAGAACACCGTCAGGGTTCGGAATGTCGATTTCGGTCAGCAAGGTCCGTGTGCCCGGTGCCAGCGCATCGGCAATCCGCGTCACCGTGCCGGGGAAGGAACGGCTGGGGATTTCGGGGACCTGGAGCACGGCCTTGACCCCCGGGGTCAGTCCAAAGGCCTGGTCCTGGGGGACGAAGACCTGGGCACGGATCACATCCCCCTGCATGATGGCGAACAGGAAAGTGCTGTTGGTCGTGTCGGCCTGCACCAGGCTGCCGATATCGACGTTGCGTTGAGTGATGACGCCGTCGAACGGGGCGACCACCTGCTGGTAGGCCTGTTGCTGGTCGAGAACGCGCAACTGGTCCTGCTGCGCATTCACGTTGGCCTGCGCAACGCCGACAGCCGCCTCCTGTGCCTTGAGGGTTTGGACGTCGATCGTACCCTGTTCCTTGGTGATCCAGCCCTGGTCCACCAGGGGTTTGTCTCGTTGCCACGTCACCTTGGCGAGATCGAGATTGGCTTGTGCTTGTTGCAGCGCCGCCTTGAACTGTCCCAAGGTTGCCTGGGCCTGCAAAATCTGGTCATCGAGTTCCGGCACGGCAATCTTGGCTAGCAACTGTCCCTTCTTGACCTTGTCCCCGATATCGGCCTCGCGCGTCTCGATATAGCCGCTGGCTCGCGCGAAGATGTCGGCGACGTCGAAGGCAGTTGTGGTGGCGGGCAGACTGACTTTCACGATGTCGTCGCTCGGCCTTACCGCCGCAACACGCACCAGCGGAATGAAGTCACGCGCCTGTTTGGCCGAAGCCGCGAGTTCCTGGTTGCGCGAATAGTACCCTTGGGCGCCATAGGCCAATCCCGTCATCAGCAGAGCGAGCGCGCCCAACGCAAGCAGCCGGCCTCCGCCTCGGCGCGGCGGCCGCTTCATTGCATCATCCATCACCGTGTCGTCGTCCTGATCCAAACGGTGCCTCGGTTTCATGCGATTTCCTCTTCGAAGACGCCGTGAGCCGTCTTGCCGTCCTGTCCGCTACGCAGCATCGCGAACAGGTACGGCACGACGAGGAGCGTCGTGGGCGTTGCAAATAAAAGTCCTCCGATGACCGCGCGCGCCAGAGCGGCATTCTGCTCTTCGCCCGCTCCGCCGATCGCCATGGGAACCATGCCGACGATCATCGCGGCCGCGGTCATAAGCACAGGTCTGATCCGGGTATGACCGGCGTCGATCGCCGCGTCGAACGCGGACTTGCCTGCCAACTGCTGGTCCCGGGCAAAGGTCACGAGCAGGATGGAATTGGCCGAAGCAACCCCGACCGCCATGATCGCACCCATCAGTGAGGGCACGTTGAGCGTGGTGCCCGTGATGAACAACATCGTCACGATGCCGCAAAAGGTCGCCGGCAAGCCAAGGATGACGACGAAGGGGTCGCCGAAGTTCTGATAGTTCACGACCATCAGCAGATAGACGAACACGGCGGCGAACAGGATGCCGATGCCGAGATCCCAGAAGGCATCGTTCATGCTCTGGATCTGCCCTATGACCTGGATGGTGTTTCCGGGCGAAAGCTGCTTCTGCAGGTCGGCGACGATCGTGCTGATCTGGCTGGAGACACCTCCCAGATCGCGACCCTGGACGCTTGCATAGACTTCGTAGACTGGCTGGACGTTCGCCTGGTTGGCGTTTGTCGGGAGACTGTCGCGCTTGAACGTCGCGACGTTGCTGAGTTGCCCGGGAACCTGTGCGCCGGCGGTGTTGATGGTTGAGGACACAGGCGTGTTGCCGAGATCGTTCAATGACGCGATCTTGTTTTCCGGTGTCTGAACGGCGAGGTAGTAGGGAATGCCCGTGGTCGGGTCGGTCCAGAAGTTAGGCGACACCTGCTCGGAGGAACTCAGGCTCACATTGATGTTGTTGGCGATCGTGCTGGCATTGAGGCCGAGCTGCGCCGCCCGCGTGCGATCGATATCGGCATAGAACGCCGGCGCGTCGACTTCCTGCTGCAGGTGTGCGTCGACCACGCCGGGAATGGCGGCGATGCGGCGCCGCAACTCCGATGCAACCCGCAGATTGGTGACGCGGTCATAGCCGACCGTACGGACATCGATCTGCGCCGGCAGTCCAAAATTGAGGATCTGCGTGACGATGTCGGCCGACTGGAAGTAGAACAGAACGTCTGGAAAGGCGCTTGGCAGCGCCGTGCGCAGCTTGCGCACATAGTCGGCAGTCGGCGCGTGGCCGTCTTTCAATGCGACCTGGATCACACCGTCATTCACGCCGATGGTCGATCCATCCGTGAACGCCAAATTGTAGGAACGCGCCGGCAGGCCGATGTTGTCGACGACAAGCTGGAGGTCGCGATCAGGAACGATCTCGCGGATCTTGTCCTCGACAGCCTGGAAGATCTTCTCCGTCTCCTCGATCCGGGTTCCCGCGGGGGCGCGAACATGGAGTTGGATCTGGCCGCCGTCGATCGCAGGAAAGAAATCGCGACCGACGAGCATCGTCAGTACAGCGCCCAATGCGAGCACCAGGGCTGCAATGACGGGAACGATGAACCGGCGCCTGAGGAGTACGGCCAGCAGCTCGGCATAGTGCAGGCGCATGGCCTCGAAACCACGTTCGAACCTGGCGTGAAACCTGCCGAACCAGCCCGTCGAGGCGCCGTGGCGCTCGCTTTTGAGCAGCAATCCGATGGTGATCGGAGTGAGCGTTCGCGAAAGGCCATAGGATGCGAGCATCGCGAACACCACGGCAAGACCGAGCGGCGTGAACAGATATTTTGCCGGACCTTCCAGAAAGACCACTGATGTGAACACGCAGCTTATGGCCAGCGTCGACACCAGGGTCGGCACGGCGATACCGGCGGCTCCATGCAGCGTCGCCTGCGGCAGCGTCTGTCTTTCCTCGGTGAGCAGGCGATGGGTGTTCTCGAGCGTCACCGTCGAATCGTCGACGAGGATGCCAATCGCCAGCGCCAGGCCCCCCAGCGTCATCGTATTGAGCGTTTCGCCCAGGAAATACAGCGCCACGACCGACGACAGGATCGCCAGCGGGATCGAGATCATGACGACCAGCGTCGATCGCCACGATCCCAGAAACAGCAGGATCATCAGAGCGGTGAGTGCGGCCGCGATCACGCCCTCCCGCAGCACGCCGGCGATCGATTGCTTGACGAACACCGACTGGTCGAAGAGCTCTTTGATTTCCATGCCGGGAGGCGCCGCGGCGCGCGCCGTCTTCAAGGCATCCCGAACGGCATTGACCACCTCCAGCGTCGAGGCATTGCCGTTCTTGATGATGCTGAGCAGCACCGAATGCCGGCCGTTCTCGCGAACGATGTTCTGCTGAACGAGCCATCCGTCATGGACTTGGCCGACATCCTTGACGAACACCGTAGCGCCATTCACGACCTTGATCGGAATATCGTTGAGCTCATCGATGGTTGCTGGCGTGGCGTTGGTGCGCACGACATACTGTGTGTTGCCGATCTTGGCCGTGCCCGACGGCAAGGTCAGGTTCTGGGCGTTGACCGCGTTGACGACGTCGAGCGGTGTCAGACCCTTGGCCAGGAGCTTCGACGGGTCGAGGTCGACCATGATCTGGCGATATTTTCCGCCCGCGGGTGTTGGCAGGGTGACGCCCGGGATCGGGGCCAGCTGCTGGCGGATCCGATAGATGCCGTAGTCGTAGAGCTGCTGTTCGTTGAGGGTGTCCGAGCTCAGGCTGATCTGCAGGACCGGCACGCTTGAGGCATTGAACTGCACCACGAGCGGTGCCTGGATACCCGGCGGCAGGAGGGCACGAATGGCGTTTGTGGCCGAAACGATCTGCGCGATCGCGAGATCGAGATTCACATCCTGTTGAAAATAGATCTTCTGGACCGACAGCCCCCCTAAGGTCTGCGCCTCGATGTTCTTGATGCCATTGACGTTGGAGCTGATCGCATACTGGCTGTACGTGGTTACACGCTGTTCCATCTCCGGCGTGCTGAGGCCGCCATAGCTCCAGATTACAGTCACCACCGGAATGTTGATTTCCGGAAAGACGTCCAACCGCATCTCGCGACTTGCGACGCCGCCGAGAAAGAGAATCAAGGCAGCCAGCACATAGAACGTGTGCGGAAATCGCAACGCGAACCGAACGATACCCATGCCTCAGCCGATGACCTTCCTGGCAACGTTAGTCGGAACGGCTCGAGCGATGAACGTCGCCGTATTGCCGGATTTTCTTTCAGTGTCTCCGAAATGACTTTGCGCCCATTGCCTCGAATGTCCGGTCCTTGCGCCCAAAAGGCGTTGGCGCCGAGCGTTGCCCGGTGACGTCGCCAAGCTCATCGCCGGGCGCCCGATGGCGGGCTGGTTTGGGCAACATCAGTGCAGTGGGCGAGACCATTGCGAGCAGCATGTGGATGCTGCGCGCGGCGGGCGGGCCGTCGCCGGGACGGCCCGCCCAGGCCGTCAGGCCCGTCCGCATAGCTTCGCCGGGGCAAATCCAATGTCATCGGCCCGCCGCAGCCAGAATGAGGTCGGCGACCTCCTTGGGATGGGAAACCAGCGACAGGTGGCCCGCATCGATCTCCACCGTCGTCGCGTGCATGCGTTTGGCGAGAAACCGTTCGAGATCAGGGTTGATCGTCTTGTCCTGCTTCGACACCGCATAGAACGATGGCTTGGAATGCCATGCAGCCTCGGTGGTTCGTCCGCCGAAGATGGTCGCAGCGGTGGGCTCCTGAACCGCATACAGGATCTTGGCTTGCCGGGGCGCGACGCCGTTCGCGAAGTATTTCAGGAATGAGTCTTCGGACAATCTGGTGAAGCCATCATTCACCTGGATGCCGGCTCGAACGGGTCCTGCGGGAAACTTTGCCGAAAGAGCGACGAAGTCCTCACCTGCATCCGGTGCTCGTGCAGCCACATAGACCAGCGATGTGACCTTGGGATCAGTCCCCGTTTCGCTGATGACGGTGCCGGCCCAGGAATGCGCTACCAGCACGGTTGGCCCATCCTGCAGCGCCAGCGCCCGTCGCGTCTCCGCGACCGAGTCTGCCAGCGACGTCAGCGGATTCTGCACCGCGGTTACTCTAAGGCCGGCTGCCTGAAGGAGCGGGATCACCTCGGCCCAGCTCGATCCGTCCGCCCACGCTCCGTGCACGAGCACGACGTTGCGCGCCACGGTATGCGCGGGCTTGGGCGTGGGATTGTCAGCCGCCACGGCGACTCCCGACAGGCCAAGAGTGAGGGCAATTGCGATGGCATTGACGATCTCGCGCACGGGTCTCTTCCTTCCCTTTTTCAAACAATCGAATGCGCCGATGACCGAGATGAGGGCCAGCGATGCGGTAGCAAATCCTGCGGGCCGGCTCCGTGGCCTAGGCGTTTGCGGAGGCAGCTCGTTGCGACAATCCCGATTTCGCGGTTCGGCGTCTTTCAGAAACACCCCTGCCTTTCTCGTCGCGCACGAACGGGCAGGTCCGATGGCGATGTGATGGGCGCGCCCGCCGTCGGCAACGACCGAAAGGTCACCAAAAAAGGGGCGGCGGATCGCTGATGCGACCCACCGCCAGTTCAGGCGCCCGCGGGAGGAGGGGACGGGCGCCTTAGGAGTTCGGCAGAATGGCGCGTGCGCGGAGTGCGTGGGAGCTTCGCCTCCAACGCAACGCTTCGCCACGTGGAAGAGGCTGGGCGGCAAACATTGAGTGAGGGGCAAAGAGCAGGGCCACGAGAAGTCGCGTGGCGGAAAGCTCGTCGCCGGCCGTCGGCAGCGCCAGCATCGCACACTGCCAAATCCGTCCATCGAGCGCCCAGGTCGCTTGTCTTGCCTGCGGCAGCTGCTCCGCAGCGGCCCGCACACACAGCCGGCGCAGCTGCCCGCGGCTGGGTTGGGGGAGCGCAGACAGCCTGTGACCACCACGGTCCCCGCCACAAAGCGCGTCCAGCGCCGCGCCCCATCTCGCAAACATGAAGTCTGCTCCCCGCTCAAGCACGATTGCTTCGGCAAGATAGGGTTCCAGAACCCCAAACTGCGCCAGTTCGACACTGCCGCTCGCGCCTTCGGTGTCGCGACCGAACCCGTCCGACCACTTGCCTGCGACCCAGCGCGACGCGGCCTGAAGATCGCCGCGGTCTAGCCGCCAGGGATAGGATCGGCATTGGTCATGAAGGCGCGCGAGTTCGACCTCACCCATGATCAAACCGCCTCGGTACGCGACCGCGAAATGCGAATCGGAATTGCTTTGAAGGAGGGCGTGAAACTGATCGGATCGTGCGCATAGAGCGGCACGAGGGGGTTTGCCTCGGGATAGTAGGCCGCACAGCTGCCATTCGGGAAGGCATACGGGACGATCCGAAAATTGGACAGGCGGCGTTCAACGCCGTCGGTGGACAGAGTGATCAAGTCGACGCGGTCGTCGGCCTGGAGGCCACGCCTTTCCATCTCCTGTTCGTTTAGGAAGATCACGTCGCGCTGACCGAAGACACCGCGATAGCGGTCGGACATCGAATATATCGTGGTGTTGTACTGATCATGGCTGCGCACCGTCGTCAGCCATAGAGCGTCGAGACTGTCCAGGGGCGGATCCTCGCCGAGGCCGTCGAAGACGAGGAAATTCGCCTTGCCGGAAACTGTCGCCCAGATGCGTTCGCGCGCGTTCGATGTCAGATGGAAGCCGCCCGGGATGCGAATGCGGGCATTGTAACCCTGGAAGATCGGGAACACGTCTTCGATCGCGTCGCGGACAAGGTCGTAGTCGGCGGTGAAGCTTTCCCAGTCGACGACGGAACCTGCACCCAGCGTCGCCCGTGCAATGCCGGCGACGATTGCAGGTTCGCTCATCAGGTGCTCCGACGCCGGAACATTGCGGCCCGCCGACGCGTGCACCATCGACATCGAATCCTCGACCGTGATCGACTGCGGCCCCGTTGCCTGGACGTCGATTTCGGTGCGCCCGAGGCAAGGCAGGATCAGCGCATCGCGCCCGTGTACCAGATGGCTGCGATTGAGCTTGGTTGACACTTGGACCGTCAGGTCGAGCTTGCGCAAGGCAGCGCGGGTTACCTCCCAGTCCGGGATGGCTGACACGAAGTTGCCGCCGATGGCGAAGAACACTTTCACCTTCCCGTCTTTCATGGCCTCCAGCGCGGTCACGACATTGTGGCCATGTTCGGACGGCGGCTTGAAGCCGAAGCGGTGCTCAAGCCGATCGAGAAATTCCTTTGTCGGCGTTTCGGTGATGCCGACCGTGCGATCGCCCTGGACGTTGGAATGGCCGCGTACCGGGCAAAGTCCGGCGCCCTCGCGGCCGATATGACCGCGCAGCAGCGCGAGATTGGCCAGCTGCTGCACGTTTTGTGCTCCCCGCCGGTGCTGCGTGATGCCCATGCCATAGACAATGATCGCTCGTTCGGCCTGCATATAGGCGCGAGCGGCGTATTCGATGTCCTCGCTAGCGAGCCCTGACTGAGAGACGATGTCGTCCCATCGCGTCGCTCGCAGGTCGGCGGTGAGAGCCTCGATACCCGTCGTATGGCCCTTGATGAAATCCCAGTCGAGGATCGCCGGCAGCTCGCCCGCCCGCGCCGCATCGTCTGCTTCCATGAGCACTTTCATGAGCCCCTTGACGACGGCGACGTCGCCGCCGACACGCACCTGATAAAGCTTGGCGCTGATCGGTGTCGACGTAAGCGTTGCCATTTCGACCGGGCTCTGGGGCGACTGGAAGCGCTCCAGGGCGCGCTCGCGGAACGGATTGAAGGACATGATGGTTGCGCCGCGCCGCGAGGCGTTGCGCAGGCTCGTCATCATGCGAGGGCTGTTCGTGCCCGGATTTTGTCCAAAGATGAAGATGCAGTCCGTCTTGTCAAAATCGGAAAGCAGGCAGGTACCCTTGCCGACGCCGAGCGAGTGCGGCAGGCCGACGCTGGTAGCCTCGTGGCACATGTTCGAGCAATCGGGGAAATTGTTGGTGCCGAACTCTCGCACGAAGAGCTGGTAGAGGAACGCTGCCTCGTTCGAGGTGCGGCCGGATGTGTAGAACTCGGCCATGTTGGGATCCGGCAATCCGTTGAGGTGGCGGGCAATGGTTGCAAAGGCCTCGTCCCAACCGACCCGCACGTAATGGTCGGATGCGGCATCGTAGGCCATCGGATGGGTTAGGCGTCCGACCATCTCGAGATCGAAATCGCTCCAGCTTGAAAGCTCGGCAACGGTATGGGCGGCGAAAAACTCCGGCGTGCAGCGTTTCGCCGTGGCTTCCCAGGCAACCGCCTTGCCCCCGTTCTCGCAAAATTCGAAGGATGAAGTGTGCTTGGGGTCCGGCCAGGCGCAGCCGGGGCAATCAAATCCCTCCGGCTGGTTCATGCGCCCCAGAGTGGCCGCCCCCTTGATCGGGATTCCCTGCTCGACAAGGTGTTCGCCTAGCGACTTGAGCGCTCCCCATCCGCCGGCCGGGGCATTGTAAGGACGAATGTCATTGGCCATTGGAGACGCCTCTACGAAGAGCTGAAGAATCCTGTGTGGGCAAGAAGCCTTCCGGCAAGCAACATCTTTCCATCGCAGTGCTGCCGCCAGCGCTGTCGACTATGTTGCACCGGCAGAGCTGCGGGGCGGCAACTCTCCCAGAGCTGCCAGCTGAATGGGCCGCGTGTCCGACCCACGTGGCGGGTGGCGCCAACCGACGGGATCGCTGTCGAAAGGGCGATCTGCGACATCCCTGCGATTGCCGCAACGCCAGCGATAGGGTGTCTCGCCAACGAAACGTCCGAAGACCGTGGTGAAATGGGCCTGGTTCTGAAAGCCCACGCTCAGCGCCACGTCGACCAGGGTCATCTCGGTCTCGATGAGCATCTGCTTGGCACGGTCAATCCGTCGCCGCAGCAGGAATTCATGCGGGCGAATGCCGGTGGCCGCCCGGAACTGTGCGGCGAAATACATTCGGCTGAGCCCCGCCACTGCTGCCATGTCGGCGAGCGTAATCGTCTCATCTAGATGTGAATCGACGTATTCGACGACGCGCTTCCATCGCCATTTGGACAGGGCGGCCGTAGAGCGTGCCGCCGGCTCATCCGGGTCTGGCTGCGGATCTGAGCGCAGCGTGAGCAAGCGGGTTACGATGGCAAGGCGGACTGCATCGGCATAGAGGTTGCCAAATCCATCATGGCTGTCTTCTGCCGCCTCGAGCGCCCTGGAAAGACGCTGGACGACCGGATCAGAGGAGTGCCGTTCCGGGACCAGTTCGGCAAGGCCTAGGTCCCGAGGCGCGTGGAAAACATTCAGACCGTCGATCGCGCTTTGGCCTGCTTGGGCAAATTGCGCCATGGCCCCACTGGGCGCCGCCGTAGGATCAGGGTCTGTCGCCGCATTTGCATGCATCGTTAGACCGCCGCGACGGGGTTGCGGCATCGCTGCAGCGGACACCGAGAGAACCACATTCATATGAGTGAGGGGGATCGAAATCATGCGGCAGTCTGGCGCCACCGGGTAGGCGCCGTTGCCTGCGTCGAATGGGTCGAACAATGACGAGCCGACCTCAGGCGTTCGAGGCGGGTCGGCGACATGCATCGCTCGGACCATGCCGTCGCGTCGAGGAAGGACGGGCCGATCTTCTCTCGGTTGCCGATCGTAATATTCGGATGCAGACAATGAGTGGAACTGCATTGGGCCCGTGCTCCTCTAGCCTCAGAATTTTCTTCTGCTTGCTGGTCAAGGTACACGGGTGGGAAATCTGCTCCATTGAATGGCCGTCTGAATGAATCATATCATCAGCTATGCTGCGTATACGATGGTATCTACTATTGGCGGCGGCGCCTTGGGCGCGTCTGGCGATGTCGGCAACCTTGTGCAGGGAGGTCGCCGGTGCCGTGCGACAATGATCCCACCGTGCGGTTGAACGTTGACGCCGCTGTGTAGCCGTACGGTTCTCCGACCGGTCGCCAGGTCGCGGCATCGCTGCCTGCGAACCTCAGGCTAGTCAAACCTCTGTATGATTTCGGTCTTGGCTCTACGTTCGTATGCTGGCGCCGAGATGAGATCGCGCCGGGCGACGCCGGGCGACACAGTCTCCGGGGGACACCGATGTGTCGAAAATTCCGATGGTTGCCATAGTTGACGACGACGAGGCGGTCCGCACGTCCACCGCGAATCTGATACGTTCCTGCGGCTTTGCCGCGAACCTGTTTGCTTCTGGCGAGGAACTCTTGCGTTCGCCACGGCTCGCCGACGCCTGCTGTGTCATTACCGATGTGCAGATGCCGGAAATGAACGGGTTGGAACTGCAGACGTTGCTCTTGGCACGTGGCCACACCGTTCCGGTGATTCTTATCACGGCCTATCCTGACGAACGGACCCGGCAAAATGCCCTCGCTGCAGGGGCGGCAGGCTTCTTCTACAAGCCTTTTGACGCCGCCGCCATGATCCGGTGCATCGAAGATGCGCTGAACTGGCCACGCGAAATCAAGCCGGAATGACGTCTTCGTGATGAGCCGAGCGCTGCCACCGCCATTGCTTTCGGAACGAAGTCGCGTGCGTTCCAAATCGGAATTTTGCGTTCGTTCCGGGAAGATTGCCGTCAGCCTGTGCGGTTGAATTCCAGGCAGGTTTCGGCGATCGCCTGCCTAGCCCCGCTGCACAAGAGGGCGCGACTGCAGAAACATCAGCGCACATGCGCCGATGGGTGGATTGGTGATATTGATGGTGTAGCGCGCGGAAGCCATCCCAGCCCCCTCGGCATTACCGACAGTCGCGACCACGTCTCGCCTAGTGGCGGGGCTCGTTGCCAAATTAATATGCTAAGATGGCGTTGTGCCATTCCTGGGCCGTGCGGAGCAGGAATCGTGAGAGCGGATTGCTATCGTGACAGCAGGTTCCAATCCAGGCCAAACCGCGTCGACCGCTTTTGCGCCGACAGTCTATGTCATCGATGATGACGACGCTGTGCGCGATGCCCTGAGTGGGCTGTTCAGATCCGTGGGGCTGCATGTCGAACTGTTCGCCTCCGCCAGCCAATTCCTGCAGGGCAAGCTGCCGGAAACGCCAAGCTGCCTCGTGCTCGATATCCGGTTGCCCGGCGTGAGCGGCCTCGATTTCCAGGCTCACCTTGCAAAGTCGAACATTCAAATGCCCGTCGTCTTCATGACTGGACACGGGGATGTCCCGATGTCGGTGCGCGCGATGAAAGCCGGAGCGATCGATTTTCTGACCAAACCGTTCCGGGACCAGGACATGCTTGATGCGGTCTTCGGCGCGCTCGAAAACGACCGCATAAGGTGGGAATCCGACCAGGAAGCGGCGACGATATCAGCCCTGTACGAAACTTTGACCTCTCGTGAAAAGGAAGTCATGTTCTTCGTGACCAAGGGCCTGATGAACAAGCAGATCGCGGGCGAGATGGGCCTTAGCGAAATTACAGTCAAGATCCATCGCGGGCATCTCATGCGGAAGATGGCGGTGCGGACCTTGCCCGACCTGGTACGGATTGCAGAACGGTTGGGCCTTCGAAGCGCAAATCAATAGCTATGGCAAAGTCGTCATCCGGTATCGCGCGAAAATCTATCGATTCCGCCCGCTCGCTCCAGCGGTTCTCGACCCTCCGCCGTTCGGCGGATATGACCCCGTGACGCAGCGCCGGTGTGGACGGCAGGGGCCTTGGTTCATCATTGAAAACGGTGACGGTTCATTCTTTGCTCACCCTGGTTGGCCTGGCTGCGAGACACCTTCGAGGATCGATCGCAGCTCCTCTCTGCCCCTGGCGATCCGCGACGTCAGTGTCCCCACGGGAATGCCCAGCGCCTTCCTGGCATCGGCATAGGAGAGGCCTTCGACCGCGACTAGCACGAGTGCTGCGCGTCGTTCGGGATTGATCTGCTGAAGCGCCGAGAATACGTCCACGAATACGAGCCTGTCGGCCTGTGGCGACGTCGCGATCGCATCTATCGTTTCTGAGATCGTGATCACTGCCTGGGCATGGCGTTTGGCGCGCCGCAACTGGTCGACGAACAGATTGTGCATGATCGTGAGCAGCCAGCGGCGTGGCGTATCGCCGGCCGTCCAGTTCGCCATCCTCGACAGCGCCCGTTCGAGGCTGTCCTGCACAAGGTCGTCGGCGGCATCGCGGTCTCGCAACAGCGCGCGCGCATAACCACGCAGCCGTGGGATCTCCGCGACGATCGCTCGCCTGCGTTCGTCAGTGATCTCGGCCGCCGCGCCGCTTTCTGAAGAAGAAGCGTCAGCCGAACGAAAACTCGGCTGCGGCGAAACATCAGGCGGAAGGTCGAGTTGCGTCATGTTCGTGGTCATCAGGCGATGCGCAATGGCGGCGATTGCAATTTGTGATCCGGACTGAACTCGGTCGGCCGCGAACCTGACGGCCACAGCCATCCTCTGGTTCGGGACTGCACATCTGGTCTGTCAGGCATGTGCCGGCGCCTTTCCTGGCTCTAGCCGTGTCCAATCGAAGCTGTTCGGCTGGGTGTTGTCGGCGCCACCATGGCGGACCCGACTGAGGCCTTCTTTTCGAAACGACTACATTCTTTCGCGAAGCAATGTGGGCGGCCCAATGCGGAGGAAGAAGATATGTTCGCCGGAATGCTGGTCCATCACTCGGCCGGGCCGAGTGACATCCTCGCCGCAGGGGCAGGCACGTCTTCTGCACCGCCCTTCAGGTAGGTCCAATAGAGAGGAAGTCCGGTGAAGAGGAAACCGCCAGCAATGTTGCCCAAGGTCACGGGTATCTGGTTCCAGTACCACCAGTCTGCGAAGCTGATCTTGGCCCCGAGCATCATCCCCATGGGAATGACGAACATGTTGACGACGCAGTGCTCGAATCCGAGCGCGAAGAAGGCGAATATGGGCAACCAGCATCCGACGATCCTGCCGAGGGTGGACTTCGAACTCATCCCCATGACGACGCCGAGGCAGACCATCCAGTTGCAGAGCATGGCCTTGACGAAGGCGGTCACCAGTCCGTCGTATCCATACGGCTCATAGGCGATCGTCTTGGCTTCGGCGAGCGCACGCAGATGATCTCCGAGCGCACTCGCCCTAACATTGCCGACATCGGTCAGGACGACATAGAACAGCCCGGCAAAGATGAGCGAACCGAGCATGTTGCCGACGAAAACCCAGAACCAATTGGCCAACATCCGGCCGACCGTCGTGCGGTGAGCGAGGACGGCCAGGGGTACCAGGCCAAAATTCCCGGTCAGGAGCTCGAGGCCAAGGATGATGATGATGGCAAACCCCACCGGGAAGATGAGAGCGCCGACGAGCGCGACATTTGTCTGAAGCGCACCCTCCAGGGCCATGCTCGTCGCGAAGGCAAGCAGCGCCCCGGAAAGCATGCCGCGGATCAAAAGATCAGGAGCGCTGTGAGCGGCTTTAGCGGCGCCGAGATCCACCATTGCCCGCACGATTTCGCGCGGCGAGAGGCTGTCGTTCATGATCGCTATCCTTCTGCGCCGAGCAGGCTGGTTCCGCATTTCAGAGCCGCAAGGCGCGGCAACTGCGGTCTGGCTGAAGGGATCGCAACTGTCGTCGTGGCCAGAAAGCGAGCTGCGATACCCATGACGTCTCCCATGCGTTGCCAACCAGGACCGATTGGCACGCTGATTGTCAGTTCAGGGATGAATAGCCGACAGCACTTCGCGGCGACATTCTACGGAGGGTAACCGGATTACGCACTTGATTTAGGCCAGACATTCCTTGGTATGTCTTGTCGGCCAAGGAACTTAAGCGCTCGCTCAGCTAGATAATGATGTCGCCGCTGGCAATTCCGTAAATGCCAACGAGGCAACCAAGTGCCGCAGCCGCCAACACTATCCATTCTACGCCGACCAACACTTGCTTGTTCTGTTCCCGTCTGACCTGAACATAGAGCAGCGTACCGGGTGCGTAGAGAATAGATGACAGCAACAGAAATTTCAGGCCGCCTGCGTAGATCATGAACGCAACATACAATGCGGCAATGCCAGCCACGATCAAGTCGCGGGATCGCTGTGCGGGTTGGGTTCCATAAGTCTCTCGGCGTAAAGCGAGAAGGAAGCCGTATCCAGCCACGAGCAGGTAAGGAATTAACACCATGGCACTGCTCAGCTTCACCATGAGCGCGAACGCATCCTGCGAGAAAAGCGTGCTTATAACGAAGACTTGAATGACGATATTGGTCAGCCACAGCGCGGCGGCCGGGACTTTGTTGGCATTTTCACGCGCAAAAATCCTTGGCATGTCGCCGCTCTTTGCGGCCGCGAACAGCACCTCGACACAGATCAACGACCAGGCGAGATAAGCGCCTAGCACGGAAACAATCAGCCCTACGCTGACGAAAACCGCGCCCCAAGTACCGACGACGGCCTCGAGAACGGAAGCCATGGATGGCTGCCTCATTCCCGCGATTTCCGCCTGTGTAAGGACGGCATACGGCAGAAGCGTCACCAGCACCAGCAGGAACAAAACGGCGACGAAACCGACGATCGTCGCCCTGCCGACATCGGAGCGTTCCTTGGCATAGCGAGAATAGACGCTTGCTCCCTCAATCCCAATGAACACAAAGATTGTGACCAGCATGGTCGCTCGGATTTGCTCAAAGAGACCGCTTCGCGATGCCAGCTCTCCGCCCCATAGGTTGCTGACGAAGATGTTCGCCTTGAACGTTCCGGCCAGAATGAAAATGAAGGTAAGGATGGGAATGACTTTTGCGACCGTAACAACGGTGTTGATGACGGCAGCTTCTTTGATCCCGCGCAGGATCATGAAGTGGAACAGCCAGAGTGCGATCGACGAGACCACCACTGCCGGGACCGTGTCACCGTTGCCAAAAACCGGGAAGAACGCGCCGAGCGTCGACTTGATCAGAACCCAGTATGAGACGTCGGCAATGCAGGCAACCAACCAATAGCCAAACGCAGAAAGGAAGCCAGCGTAGTCACCGAAGCCGGCTTTTGCGTAGGCAAAGATGCCGGCATCGAGTTCGGGCTTGCGCTCCGCGAGCGCCTGAAAGACGCGGGCCAACGTATACATCCCGGTCCCGGCGATACACCAGGCGATGATTGCGCCGACCGGTCCGGTGGCATTGCCGAAGGTACGAGGCAGCGAAAATATGCCGGCGCCGATCATTGATCCGACCACCATCGCCGTTAGCGCCGCGAGCGAAAGCTTCTGCGAGGTCTGGGATGCCATGGCCGCGTCTCGAGCCGGTCTTCAATTGCACAAGCGAAATCCGTCCGAATTGCTAAACCGGTCCAGGTCGCTCACCCGATGCTGCATCGGAGAAAGTCACAAGTCCAGCCGATGTAACTCCACTGCGGCGGTGTATTGCGTCGAGGCTTCGAAATAGAGACGCGATGCACAGGAATGAGACTCTCAGCTAATTTCACGACCACGCCAAAAGCATAGGGTTCCGTTTGTACTGAAATTCCAGCCCGCTCGTTGGCTCACGCACAGATGATTTCCGATCACTCGGGAGAGGCACGTGGCAAGTAAGTCCGAGCAGAAGCTGTCCTTGTTCGCCCTGATCGCAATGGTTGTCGGATCGATGATCGGGGCCGGTATCTTCAATCTGCCCGGCAGGTTCGCCACCGCGACGGGCCCGTTCGGCGCCATCATCGCCTGGATGATAGCCGGAACCGGCATGTACATGCTGGCCCGGGTGTTCCAGGCGCTGGCCGAGAAGAAACCGGATATCGATTCCGGCGTCTTCGCCTATGCCAAGGCCGGCTTCGGCGACTATATGGGCTTCCTCTCGGCGTTCGGCTATTGGCTCGGAAGCTGCCTCGGAAACGTCTTCTACTGGGTGCTGATCGGATCGACGCTCGGACGCTTTTTCCCGGAGATTTTTGGGGATGGCAGCACCGCGACCGCGATCGTCGTCTCACTGGTTGGCATCTGGGCCTTCCATTTCATGATCCTGCGCGGCGTCGAGCAGGCCACCTTCATCAATAGCGTCGTGACGGTCGCCAAGATCGTACCGATCATCGTGGCGATCCTCGCCATGGCGTTCGCGTTCAATTACACGCAATTCTCCGAGAACTTCCTCGGCGGCGTGGGCATGCCGGAAAAGACCCTGCTGGCGCAGGTGCGCGACACCATGCTGATCACCGTTTTCGTGTTCCTCGGCATCGAGGGGGCGAGCGTGTATTCGCGCTTCGCCCAGAAGCGTTCGGATGTCGGCACCGCCACCATTCTGGGTTTTGTCGGCGTCACGGGCCTGATGGTAGCCATCACTCTTCTGCCCTACGCCACGGCTACGCGTGCGGCCATCGCCGGAGTCCAACAGCCCTCGCTCGCCGGCGCGCTCGAACTGGTCGTGGGACATTGGGGCGCGGTGTTCATTTCCATCGGCGTGCTGGTGTCAGTGCTCGGCGCCTATCTCGCCTGGTCGTTGATCTGCGCCGAGGTACTGTTCGCCGCGGCGAAGTCGGAGGACATGCCCAAGCTTTTCGCGGCGCAGAACGGCAACCGGGTTCCCGCCAACGCGCTTTGGCTGACCAATATCGTCGTCTCGCTATTCGTCATCTCAACCTATTGGTCGCGTGACGCCTTCAACTTCATGCTCGACATGACAAGCGTTACGGCGCTGCTGCCCTACCTGTTGGTCGCGGGCTATGGCGTGCTGATCGCCCGCCGCGGCGAGGGGTACGAGACCTCGCCTGGTCAGCGCGGGCGCGACCAGTTATTCGCCTGGATCGCCGTCGTCTACACGCTTGTCATGTTTCTGGCCGCCGGCTTGAAATACGTCCTGCTGGTGGCGGTGCTCTTCGTGCCGGGAACCGTCCTGTACCTCTGGGCGCGGCGCGAACAGAACGCGCGGATCTTCACATCGGTCGAACTCATCATCTTCGCCGTCACACTGGTCGCTGGACTCGCCGGTTTCGTCGGCCTGTTGACCGGCGCCATTACACCTTGACGAGAAAGGCACAAGCCATGGCGATGGAAACGAAATTCGGGGTGCATTCCGAAGTCGGGCAGCTTCGCAAGGTCATGGTCTGCGCGCCCGGCCGCGCCCATCAGCGCCTGACGCCCAGCAACTGCGACGAACTGCTGTTCGATGACGTGCTGTGGGTCGACAACGCCAAGCGCGACCATTTTGACTTCATGACCAAGATGCGCGATCGCGGCGTCGAGGTGGTGGAGATGCATAACCTCCTCGCCGAAACTGTCGCCGTCCCCGAGGCGAAGAAATGGATCCTCGACAATCAGGTGGTGCCGAACCAGATTGGCCTCGGCCTCGTCGACGAGGTGCGCTCCTATCTGGAGGGGCTCTCCAACCGCGATCTGGCGGAGACGCTGATCGGCGGCCTCTCAACCCATGAGTTCCCCGAATCCATCGGCGGCGAACAGCTTGAGCTGATCCGCGACGCGGCCGGGGTGAACGAGTATCTACTGCCGCCGCTGCCGAACACGCTCTACACCCGCGACACCACCTGCTGGATCTATGGTGGCGTTACACAGAACCCGCTCTACTGGCCGGCGCGGCATGAGGAGACCATCCTCACCACCTCGATCTACAAGTTCCATCCCGACTTCGCCGGCAAGGTCAACGTGTGGTGGGGCGACCCGACCAAGGATTGGGGCCTCGCCACGCTCGAGGGCGGCGACGTCATGCCGATCGGTAAGGGGAATGTTCTGATCGGCATGAGCGAGCGCACCTCGCGTCAGGCCATCAGCCAGCTCGCTGCGACGCTGTTCGAGAAGGGCGCGGCCGAGCGCGTCATCGTCGCGGCGATGCCGAAACTGCGCGCGGCGATGCATCTCGACACGGTGTTCACCTTTGCCGACCGCGACTGCGTGCTGCTCTACCCCGATATCGTCAATGGCATCGAGGCGTTCTCCTACCGGCCGGACGGCAAGGGCGGCGTCGAACTGCATAAGGACAAAGGCACCTTCGTCGAGACGGTGCGCGACTCGCTCGGCCTCAAAAAGATGCGTGTTGTTGAGACCGGCGGCAATGCCTACGTCCGCGAGCGCACCCAATGGGATAGTGGCGCAAATCTGGTCTGTGCATCGCCGGGCGTCGTGTACGCCTATGACCGCAACACCTATACAAACACGCTGCTGCGAAAGGAGGGCATAGAAGTCATTACCATCATCGGCGCGGAACTAGGCCGCGGTCGTGGCGGCGGCCACTGCATGACCTGTCCGATAATCCGTGATCCGGTGGATTACTGACGAGAGAGCGTTCCCGGAGATCGGAGATGGGCGCCACTCGTGCAGCAATTCTGGTTAGGCAAGCGACGATGAGCGGCGCATCCACGAGCGGAACCGATCACCAGCATCAAGCGGACTCCCTGCGTTCCAAATGGGGTTGGTTTTTGGCGCTGGGCATCGGCCTGACGTCGGCTGGAGTGCTGGCCGTCGCGCTGCCCGTGGTTTCCACATTCGCGGCAGGCGTTGTCCTTGGAATCGTCCTTTCGCTCGCGGGCATTGTGAAGATGGTTCAATCCCTGCGAGTCAAGGAGTGGAGCGGATTCATCTGGCAAGAGCTCACGGGCGCGGTCGAGTTGGTCGGCGGCATCCTAATATACTTCAATCCCTTCAAGGGCGCTCTCGCGATCACGCTTCTGATCGCCTTGGTTTTTCTGGTGCAGGGCATCCTGCAAGTCGCCCTCGCGCTTCGGGTGCGCGATCAAGACGGTTGGCAGTGGTTCGGAGTATCGGGCCTGGTCGCCCTGGCCGCTAGTGCGACGCTCGCATTGAAGTTGCCCTATACCAGCATTTACACACCAGGTACGGTCGCTGGCATTTCCCTCCTTGTCGCCGGCGGCGCCTACATTGCCATTGCCCTGACGATGCGTAGAGCCCGGTCATGAAGGCGCCGTACGAAACGTCCGAGCGACATCGTCCGGCCGCGAGGCGGCGATGGATCAGCCGCGCTTCTTGGGCATGCTTGATGGCTGCTGGCTTGGGGGGCGCCGGACCACCTTTCATCAGTTCGATTTCATTCGCCCAGCAACCTGGCGGACTGCAGGCGCCGCCGCCCGCTGTCGTCGTCGAGAAGATCGAGGTTCAGCGGGTCAGCACTCCCGTGCAGTTTACCGGTCGCGTGGAAGCGATAGAGGCAGTCGACATCCGGGCGCGTGTCACCGGCTTTCTGCACTCCGTCGATTTCAAGGGTGGACAAGCGGTAAAGGCTGGGGAAACTCTGTTCGAGATCGAGCCGGATCAACTCAATGCCCTGGTTGCGTCGGCACGGGCGCAGGTGGCGCGTGCCGAGGCAACACGAATATCGGCCGAACGGAGCCTGGCGCGCAACCAGGATCTGTTCGCCCGAAGAACGATCTCACAGGCCGCTCTAGACGAGGTCCAGGCGGCATTCGATGTCGCTGCCGCGGACGTGCAGGTTGCCCAGGCGTCCCTGACTACCGCCGAACTCAACCTGTCCTATGCTCGTATCACTGCCCCGATCTCCGGCAACATCGGCCGCGCGACGTTCACGTCCGGCAATCTGGTCGGATCGGATTCCGGTGCGCTGGCACGCATAGTCGGCCTGGACACCGTCCGCGTGGCTTTCGCCGTGACCGAAGGGTTGCTTGTGACGATCCGGCAGCAGGAGGCGACGAGCGGCAGCAACGTCGATCCGAGCACATTGAAACTTTCGCTGCGTCTTGCCAACGGGACGGACTACGACACGCCCGGTCGAATCGAATTTATCGAGAACGAGATCGACCCGCAGACTGGGACGGTCGCGGCCCGCGCAGTTTTCCCCAATCCTCGCCATATCCTCCTGCCGGGACAGTTCGTCACCCTCTACGTGCGGGAGAAAGACGCGCCCAGCTTGCCGATAGTACCTCAAGCAGCGGTGCTGCAGGATCGCGAGGGGCGCTTCGTCTATCTGCTCGGCAAGAGCAACACCGTCTCGCAACGGCGCATCGACACGGGCGCACGCGTCGACAATGGCTGGGCGGTCACCATTGGCCTCAGCGGCGGCGAGCAGGTTGTCGTCCAGGGAATCCAGCGTCTTGTCGAAGGCATGACGGTTCAGCCGAGCCAAGGCCAGCCCGTTGGCGATGGCCAATGATCTCCGATCTCTTCATCACCCGGACCCGGCTGGCGATCGTCTTGTCGATCGTCATTTCGATTGCAGGCGCGATCGCCATTTTTTCGCTGCCGGTGCAGCAATATCCAGAGATCACGCCGCCCACCGTCAGCGTCTCGGCCATCTATCCCGGCGCGAGCGCGGAAGTAATAGCCGATGTCGTCGGCGGGCCTCTGGAGACGGCCATCAATGGCGTCCCCAACATGATGTACATGTCGTCGACAAGTTCGAATGCCGGGCAATATTCGCTGTCCGTGACGTTTGAAGTCGGCACGGATCCAGACATTGCGCAGGTCAACGTGCAGAACAGGGCGCAACTGGCGATTTCTCAATTGCCGGCCGCGGTCACCCAGCAAGGCGTGTCGGTGCGGTCGAGATCGCCCGATTTCGTGCTCGGCATCGCCTTCTATTCTCCGGACAGCAAGCTCGACGTGCTGCAGATCACCAATTTCACCTCGACAACGATCGCCGATGCGCTCTCGCGTGTCACCGGTGTCGGTGAGGCTTCCGTTGTCGGCGCGTCCGAATACTCGATGCGCATATGGATGGATCCGGCACGCATGGATGCGCTCGGCATAACGGCCGATGACGTGGCCACCGCCATTCAGCGGCAGAACATCCAGGCCTCGCTTGGCCAGGCCGGGGCCCCACCGGCGCGGGAAGGCACCGAGCTGCAATATACGCTCGTGGCCCGCGGCCGCCTCATGAGCACGGATGAATTCGGGGCCATCGTCGTGCGCACCGGCGAGGCCGGAGCGATCGTACGGTTGCACGACATCGCCCGCATCGAACTCGGCGCGCGCAATTATTCATCGAGCGCGAGCTTCGCCGGGCATGACACGGCGATGCTTCAGATAAACCAGGCGCCGGGAGCCAACGCGATCCAGACCGCCAACGCCGTGCTCGCCGAGCTAAAGCGTCTTGCACCCACGTTTCCGCCCGGCCTCCAGTACCAGGTCGTCTACGACGCGACACGGTTCGTCCGTACGAGCCTCTCGCTCATCGTGCGGATCCTCGGCGAGGCTTTCCTGATCGTGCTCGTCGTCACCTACCTGTTCTTGCAGGACTGGCGCGCCACCCTGGTCTCGGCGCTGGCCATGCCTGTCGCAATGCTGGGCGCCATCGCCATCCTGCTGGCGTTCGGATATTCGATAAACTCGATCTCGCTGCTAGCCCTGGTGCTGGCGATCGGACTGGTCGCCGACGACGCCATCCTTGTCGTCGAGAACGTCAAGCATGTCATGGAGGAAGACCCCGCGGTCGAAACTGCGGCGGCCGCTCGCAAGGCGATGGGGCAGATCACGGGGCCGATCATTTCCACCACACTCGTCCTCCTCGCCGTGGTGATCCCGACAGCTTTCCTATCCGGCATAAGCGGGCAGCTTTACCGTCAGTTCGCGGTCACCTTGTCGGCGGCGCTGGTCATCTCGTCCGTTGTCGGCCTCACGCTCAGCCCGGCACTCAGCGCGATCCTGCTGAGGCGCGGACAGAGCGGATACCGGCGCGGTCCACTTGGCTGGTTCGCGCGCTTCATGAACGCGACGCGCGTCGGCTATGGTCGGCTGGTCGGTTTCCTGGTGCGCCTTTGGATCATACCTCTCGCCGCGCTTGCCGCCTGTTTCCTGGGTGCCTACCTGCTGTTCAGCGGTCTCCCCTCCACCTTCCTCCCGGACGAGGACCAGGGCGCCCTGTTTGTCGATATCCAGCTTCCTAACGCCGCCTCGCTCGATCGCACGAGGGCGATTGTCGGCGAGGTTCAAAGGACTCTGTCGGCAACGAAAGGCGTCGAGAACGTTATTTCGGTCGCAGGCTTCAGCATCGTGCAGGGGACACAATCTCCCAACGGTGCGATGGTGGTTGCGGCGCTGGATCCTTGGGATCAGCGCAACACGCCGGATCTGCGGCTGGACGCCATCCTGGCAAGATTGCGGGCGCAATTCTCAACCATTCCGGGCGCCAATGTTGCAGTCTTTTCGCCACCGGCCATTTCCGGCATCGGGGCGGTCGGTGGCCTCGATCTGCGCCTCCAGGCTTTGCAGGGCCAGCCGCCGGAGGAGATCGCGGCGGTGGTCCGTGCATTCGTTTCGGAGATCAACCAGGCGCCGGAAATCGGCGGTGTGGCGACTACCTTCAGCGCCGATGTGCCGCAGATTTATGTCGATGTCGACCGGACCCGCGCCGAAGCGCTTGGGGTGAGCGTGTCCGACATCTATTCGACGATCGGCGCCAGCTTCGGGTCGCGTTACGTGAACGATTTCACGCTGCAGGGGCGAGTCTTCCAGGTCAACCTGCAGGCTGACGCCGAGCATCGCGGGGACGCCGAGGATATCCTCAATCTCCATGTTCGCAGCCGGACGGGTGCGATGGTGCCGCTCAGGGCGGTGGTGTCGACCAGCACTGTGCTCGCGCCCTTCGTCATCTCCCGCTACAACCTCTCGGTAGCGGCACAGATCAACGGCCAAGTCGCGCCAGGCGGCAGTTCCGGGGCAGCGATGGATGCCATCGAACGCGTCGCGGCCCAGGCGCTGCCGGCCGGCTATGGCTACGAGTGGTCCGGCCTGTCGTTCCAGGAACGGCGCAGCGCCGGACAGGAGACCATGATCTTCGGACTGGCCTTCCTGTTCGCCTATCTGTTCTTGGTAGCGCAGTACGAAAGCTGGATGCTTCCAATCGCCGTAATTCTGTCCCTTGGAGCCGCCTTGTTCGGCGCCACTGGGGCGCTCATGCTTTTCGGACTGCAAAACAGTCTTTATGTGCAGATCGCCATCGTGCTGCTCATCGGGCTGGCGTCGAAGAACGCCATCCTGATCGTCGAATTCGCCAAGGAACGCCGCGAGGAGGGGCAACCGATCAACGAAGCGGCAAGACTTGGCGCCGAGCAGCGGTTCCGTGCCGTGATGATGACGGCTCTGTCTTTCATTCTGGGCATTATTCCACTGGCGGTGTCCACCGGCGCAGGAGCCGGCGCGCGCCAGGCGGTGGGTGTCACAATCTTTGGCGGCATGCTGGCCGCAACGACGATCGGCCTTTTCATCATCCCGGCCTTATTCGCGGCGATCCAGCATATTGCGGAGTGGGCCACTGTCCGGCCGAAGGCAGGGATCGACACCAATGAGGGAGTCCAGCAATCGGGGAGGGAGCCATGACTGCCTATGAGAATGGAACCGCATCGACCTTGCCACCCACATCGGTTCGTCTTCTCCTTGGCCTCGTGCTGATTGTCGGGGGCATATTCGTCTTGGGTGACGTTGCGCTGGCTACCGTGATCAGCGCCATTGTCATTGGTGTTACGGCCATCGTCGTGGGTGCGTTCGAGATGATGCACGCCTTCTGGATGAAGGGATGGGGCGGCTTCATATGGCAATTCCTCCTAGGCATCCTGTATATTGTTTTTGGTGCCATGGTGGTGAGGCAGCCTGTGTCAGGCGCCCTTGTCCTGACCTACGTCCTCGGACTGCTGCTTGTGGCCTCGGGCATCGTGCGCCTCTTTGTCGGCGTCAGGCACTGGAGCGACGTCGGCTGGGCGATGGTTCTGTCCGGAGCATTCGGTTTTCTGGCCGGACTTGTTGTCCTGACTGGATGGCCGACGACCGGCCTTTGGGTGCTTGGATTCTTGCTGGGTATCGACCTCATTTCGCATGGCATTGCCTGGCTGACAAACGGCTGGGTATCTGCGGCCAAGACAGCGTGAATTCTCGCCGCGGCCGGGCTCGCGGATTTGATCGCTGGGCGGTGCTGCGTTGCGGGCCGCGGATCGGTCCGTCAATGCAGATGGTGCTCGCATTGTTCGATGGGGTTGGATCGGGTTACCCGATTTGAGCGAGATCGAACCACGCCGGTCATTGCGCCTGGAGCCGAAGAAGCAAACGGCTCAGACGCTCGGACGGGGCAGCGGTCTGCACCTCGTTCATATGCCAGTTCGATGGTCCGTTTTTGACACCAGCTCTCACTTCGCTCGGGCAGTATCCGAACTCGCGTCTAAAAGCCCGGCTGAATTCAGCGCCATCACCGAAGCCGTGTTCGTCAGCAATGTCGAGAATTCGACGGCGGTCATTCGGATCAGCGAGCGCTGCATGGGCCGCCAGGAGCCGCCGATGCTGGATGTAGTGCACGATCCCTCCGGAAGCCTCGAACAGTCGGTAGAGTCGTGAACGCGATATCCCGAGTCCGCGTGTCAAACGCTCGGTGCCGAGATCCGGTTCAAACAGATGAAGTTGCACGAATCGACGGGCGCGCTCGATCAAGGTGGCGGAAATCGGATCATGGGCTTCGGCGAGATGGTCAGAGCATGGCGCGATGCAACCCTGTAGCATCGCCCTGGTAGCACCGAGCAAGCCAGGAAGATCGCCAACATTAATCGTAGGAAGCCTCTGGGCGAGGCTGGCCAGATAGTCGGCAAGCAGCGTCCCCATGCCTCCACCAAGCACGGTGAACTCGGCCATGTCGAGACCCCACCCCATGTCGCGGCAGAAGTCGCGGGGTACGAAGAGCAATAGCATTTCGCTGTCTGTAACGCTTCCCTCGAAGACACGGCCAAGCGAATGCACCTGCACGGATCCGGCCTCTCCGTCAAAAGACCTGGATGGAGTGGTCGTTTGCGATCTCCCATACCGGATAAAGGTCACCAACCAATGATCGATGGGGTCTCGGCGAATGTGACCCGCCAGGCTGGTAAAATCCAAGCCATTGGTGCTGATCTGAGCCAGGGCAAGATCGCCTAGGTCCCAGAGAAGTTGCGTGCCGGCGAAACCCGCCGCAGTATCGCTCGGCTCGACAAAGTCGAGCATAGTCGCGAAGTTCTGGCGCCATGCCGCAAACTGGTCCCTCGGAGGCAGCTCCCGAGTCGAGAATTCAAAGCAGGGAACCGGAACGCGTTCCGGGACAACCGGACGCAGATCATTCTTGGGAGCGACCGCTGCTGCTTGAGGCAACGGCTCGGCGAAGTCGACAGAAAGCGCCCTCGCTGCGTTAGCGGTCACAATCGGACCTCCTAACGGGCGCAAGCCCTGACCGGGCCAGATTTCCCGCTCAGGGTCTTCAACAACCAGTCCACAACGTCGGCACGCCGAAAGCAAAGATACATTAGGGATGCGTTATGCGCACCCCTTTTCGCGCAGCCCGCGACTGTCGGCAAGAGCACTCTCATCAGAGATATCTTTCAAAGACAAGAATATCTCCCCGCAAGTGCCAATTTAAGCCGATTTTTCCGGTTGTACAAGGTAGTTGGATTTCGACGCCCCCGCCTGGCCGTGAAGCGTAGTTAATACAGCTAAGAAGCACCAGATATTTCGACAGGACCTCCGGACAGCAGCGCAGCAATCCAGCGTGTCGAGTGTTGGTGCATACAACATGTGACTACAACAATCAGAATTGGGACGCCGATGAAAGCCCCGGGCAAACCCCATAAAAAGCTCCAGAAGAAGATGGCAAACATCACGGCAAAGGGCGAGATCGCCAGCGATGCGCCGGTCAGGGATGGCTCCAGATAACTGCCGATAACGAACTGAATAGAGTTCAGGCCGAGGAACACAATCAGGGCCAGCTGCCACGACCCGGACTGCGCGACGGCGAACAGGGTCGGAAAGATTGTAGCCACCAGCGGTCCGACGAACGGAATATAGTTCAGCGCAAAAGCGATCGCCGCCCAAGCGCTTGCGAGTTCGAGCCCGGCGGCCAAGGCAAACCCCCACACGACCAAGCCCGTCAGCACGCATGCGATACTGCGGACCACCATGAAACGGCGGACCTTGGCGCCAATTTCGCGGCCGATTTGCAAGAGTATCTCGCCTTGAGGTTGAGCCGAACTCAGGCGAAGACGACGGTGGAAATCGTCGGCTTCGAGCAGGCCAAGCATGACAAAGATGAAGGTCAATATGGCAAAGCCGGCCATGCTGTTCAGCCGATTGAGAAGGCCTTGTGTCAAGCCGATCAGCCAGGTCAGATTGAAATGCTCTTCAAGCGGACCAACGATTGCGATGCCATGGCCCTCCAGCCAGTCCGCCCAGTGCGTGTATATCTCCTGGAGCCGGCCGGTATTATAGAACAGCCATTGCGACAGTTCGCCGAGTCCCCACACGACGGCGGATCCGACGATTACGATCACTGCAACCGTGAGCAACAGTGTGATCAGCATCGCCGCCAGCTTCGCAATCCGCCTTTGCAAAGCCATTTGAACGGGCAAGACCAGCGCGAGAACGAACAATGAGAATGCAACTGGCATAAAGATTGACTTGGCGAAATACAACAATGCGAGGACGAGGATGCCGGTTGCAACAGGATGAATCGCCCCGCGACCGCTCGTTTCTGTCATTTCTGGCTTGTCGTCTGTCGAGCGCAACGGTCGCAATCTCCGGAACGGAAGTGTTCACAGCCGAGAAGAAGCCAAGCTCAAATTCCTGCCGGAAGCCTCAACGGCAGCGGCCGGCATGAACTGGCCGAAAACCATCCGCACGGGCCAGGCAAGCGTTGGAGAAGGTGCGCAGGCGCCCACTCCGGCTCGCACAAACCGGAGCAAACTCTCGAGTACAGGCTATCGGCTGGGTCGGCCGCGACATGCGACACTGGCCATTGCTCACCACCTGGAATCCTTGGGCGCGAGCCATGCACGCGTTGCCAAATGTCTGCAGCCTTTCACCTCGTCGACCGCAAACAGGTGCATGCTGGAAGGTGCAGGCCTGGGGTCGCGGGGGAACAGGACGAGGATGATCGACGGCGACAGTGCATGCCGACAACAATGCAGCGACCAGCAAGCACGTGCTCGGGCGGGCAAACAGGCATTGCACCTGCTTCATCTCATTTCTCTTTCGGATCGCCCTCGACGCCTGGCTCCGCCTACGGCAAATGCAATGCACGCGGTAAGGACGAGGCCGCCTAACAATCCTGCGATGCCAACCCCGACAAGGATTGCCGGGGTAAGGACGCCAACGCCTTGCGCCGTGGCGTCCACCGCGCCTTCCACCTTTCCGACAATACGGGCGACGCCTGGCAGCTGTCCGGCCAGCCAGGTCAGAGCCAGTCCGCCGATCGCACCCGTCAAGGCATCGGCTTTTGCGCCCAGATGAAGACCCGTCCATCGCCCCAGAGCGAGGCCGGCCGCTGCACCACAGATGACCTCTATGGCGAGTACGACAGCAGTCTCGAATGCGCCCATCGTTCTGTCCACGTTGCTAGGCGATCGGCTCACGCGATTCCTGAGCGGCGTTGAATCTTATGCGGCTTTGGACGCCTGACTAAGCGCCTCACGAAGGATCTGCTCCTTCGTCTCGTCCAGCGATGTCTTGAGTACGACGCCACCAAATCCCTTGATTGCGCTCAGCACCTTATCGGCGGTCATTCCGTGAACGAGCACGAACAATGCAGCATTTCCCGGCTGCAAGGTGGCCGACAGATCCTTCATGAAAGCATCGTTTATTCCGACGTCGGTCAGTGCGCCGCCAAGCGCGCCGGAAGCGGCGCCAATCGCTACACCGATGACGGGATTGAGGAAAATGACACCGATGAGCAGCCCCCAGAAGCTACCGGACACAGCACCAGTGACGGTGGTGTTCATGATCTGGTTGAGCTTTACGTTGCCAGCTTCCGTCTTGGTCGCGATCACGGCGTCGCCGATGTTGATGAGGTATTCCTTCTGCAATGCAAACAGGCGCTGGCGCACCTCTTCAGCCTTGGCTTCGGAGGGGTAGACTATGACGACCAGGTCGGACATGGGACCTCCACTGCGAGATTCGATGGGATCGAGATGCGCTCACAAGATTGCGGATGCCATTTTAGGTCTCTACCAAAGCGAAGAAATTAGCCGGGAATCCCAGGCCTTTGCGGTCCGTCCCTTTTTGATTGCACCCCAAGACGACAGAACGGCTTCGACTGGCGCCCGATCACCGCAGGCAGTTACTTCATCTCAACGGTACGCAGCCGTCATCCGGAGGTCTGCATGGAGCGGCATTGTCTGATCGGGCTTCCGCGAAGGGGGAGAGCGCATTGGGAATTCGAACAGGGAACAGAGCACCGCTGGGTGACATCAGAAGATGGAAGTGGGTTTCATGTCCTGTTCTCCTGGGCCAAACGGATCATGCGTCGTTCGCGCCCCGCGCGCGTTACGGCGGAGGAAGATACGAAACGCGATCACCTGCATGGCGCCTCGAAGATTCGGCCGTGCCGATCCCGGTATCGACAATATCCGCGACGGTCGGCCGCCGTTCCGATCAAGGTACCCGCGACGGCCCCGATTGCACCGCCAACGACCGCATTTCGCACGTCGTTACCGCCAGCTGCTGTTCCGAGCGCGGCGCCGCCAACGCCCCCGATCACAGCGCCTTTTTCCGCGTTGGTGCAGCCTGCCAAACCTGAGGCGAATGCAAGCGCAAGAGCCAATTTCCTCATAACGGTCTCCTCGTAGATACTGGCAATCCTCAACGGTGGCGCACCCGGATGGGGCGGAAAGCCTAGTGCGTTAGGGCAATCGTCTTCATTCGCAGCCATCAGCCTTTCAGGAGTGCCCTGACGAATCCGGCCAGCACAATCAGGACGAGACCTCCGAGCAGCCCTGCTATTGCAGCTCCGATCAACATGGTCGGCGTCAGGCCATCGGCGTGGTGGCCGATGAGGGGCCCGACACCTGGAATCCGGGCGGAGGGCCATACAAAAAGCAGACCGCCAATGCCGCCGATTATGCCGTCGGCTGTCCTGCCAAGGCTGAAACTTGGCACCCGGCGGCCGAGCGCAATTCCGCTTGCAGCGCCGCAGACAAACTCAATGACCATGGTTGCGACGGCCGGCATGGCTACGCGTCCAGAAATTTAGAGAGCTCCACCATTGAACCCCACAATGCCAATTCTAGCGGACGCTCCACTGAGCTCACTACGCAGAGCCCTCGTTGGAGCCTGAGCGACGTCTTGAGGCAGCGCCGCCGTGTTTTCTGATAAGACGTGTCGAATTGCTGCACACCTTATCCGAGCGGGCGCGCGAAGAAATTAGCTGAGAATCCCGTGGTTGAGCTCTACGTCCCCTTATGGGGTGGCAACAGCTCACTGCCCTTCGGCGACGCTCGAAGGGCCGAGCTAAAGAGCCTTCGTCGACCCGCACAGCGATCTGAAATGTGTTGGTCCGGCGCTGGTATCAGGCTATCTTATCGGCGTGTATGCAGGGTACGAGTTTTGCACTCATGGATGGATAGGTTCCGTGAACAAAGACTCTCTCGAAGCTACAAGTGCGACCGATTTTCGCCAGAAACGGCGATCCGAGTTGCTGACTTTCTTCGTCCTAGCTTTTGGCATTTGGCCGATTGCAGCCGTTGGCGCGGTCGGCGGATACGGTTTCCTCATCTGGATGTGGCAGATTGTCTTCGGCCCGCCGGGACCTCCCCACGGCTTGCATTGAGGGTCGGCGATGGACCAAGCCCGCAATCTTAGCCGCCGCAATTTTCTGCAAGGCCGCACCGTTCCGGCCTTGGGCATCCGGCCTCCAGGCATGTCGAACCATGGTCTTGATACATGCACGGGCTGCGCAGCCTGCGTCGAAGCTTGCCCGACAGGCATTATTTCTCTCGTTCACGCCTTTCCGGCTCTCGATTTCACCGTCGGAGAATGCACCTTTTGTGGCGAATGCGCGAATGCCTGCCCGGAGCCCGTGTTCAGCGCAGACACGCCGCGCAGATTTGCGCATGCGGTCGCCATATCCGCGTCCTGCTTTGCGAAGTCCGGCATCGCCTGCCAGTCCTGCCTCGACGCTTGTCCCGAGCAGGCGATACACTTCCGGCCACGCATTGGCGGTCCCTTTCTTCCAGAACTGAACGAGGACGCCTGCAGCGGATGCGGGGCGTGCATCGGCGTTTGTCCCGCCAGCGCGATCGGCGTGAGTGAACGCGCCAGGGACGACATCCATGCCTGAGGATCGGCGCTACCATCACATATCGAGCGCTGTCGTCTCGGTGCTGCCGACGAGGGGGGATGATGTCGCGGCGCAGCTGTCAGCGATGCGCGATGTCGAGGTCTATGCACATGAAGGCGGCAAGATCGTCGTCGTCATCGAGGGCACGAGCACAGGGGCGATGGGCGACTATCTCACCCAAATCGCGCTGCTCGACGGGGTTGTTGCTGCGAACATGGTGTTCGAACATATCGAGGCTGAGGAGGGCACCGGGCAATGACGTTCGAATTGACGCGGCGCGACATCCTGAAAGCCCATGCCGCGGGCATAGCCGCGGCGACCGCAGGGATTGCGCTCCCTGTGTCCGCCCAGCCCGTGCCCGGCGGCCTGAGCGCGCTTGAAATCAAATGGTCCAAGGCCCCCTGCCGCTTCTGCGGCACCGGATGCGGAGTCATGGTCGGCGTCAAGGAGGGCCAGGTCGTCGCGACCCACGGCGATATGCAGGCCGAAGTTAACCGCGGCCTGAACTGCGTCAAAGGGTATTTCCTGTCCAAGATCATGTATGGCGCCGATCGGCTGACCACGCCGCTTTTGCGCAAACGCAACGGCGTGTTCGACAAGGAAGGCGAGTTCGAGCCGGTCTCCTGGGACGAGGCTTTCGACGTGATGGCCCAAAAGTGCAAGCAGGTGCTGAAGGATAAAGGGCCGACGGCAATCGGCATGTTCGGCTCCGGCCAGTGGACGATCCATGAAGGCTATGCCGCGACCAAGCTGATGCGGGCCGGCTTCCGCTCCAACAATCTCGATCCCAATGCCCGTCACTGCATGGCGTCCGCCGCCTACGCTTTCATGCGGACATTTGGCATGGACGAGCCGATGGGTTGCTACGACGATTTCGAGGCCGCCGATGCGTTCGTGCTGTGGGGTTCGAACATGGCCGAAATGCACCCGATCCTGTGGACGCGACTGGCGGACCGGCGGCTCGGCCACCCGCATGTGAAGGTCGCGGTGCTGTCGACCTTCACGCATCGCAGCATGGATCTGGCCGACGTGCCGATCATATTCAAGCCGGGTACGGATCTTGTCATCCTCAACTACATCGCGAACCACATCATCACGACGGGTCGCGTCAATGAGACATTCGTGCGCGACCACACAACCTTCATGAAGGGGGCAACCGATATTGGCTATGGTCTCAGGCCTGAACATCCGCTGGAGATAGCCGCGACCGGCGCGGCCAACGCCGGCAAGATGGAGCCCATCGACTTCGATGAATTCAAGGCGTTCGTGTCGGACTACACGCTCGAAAAGACCGTTGAACTGACCGGCGTGGAGAGGGAATTCCTCGAGGAGCTTGCAGAACTCTATGCAGACCCCAGTCGCAAGGTCATGTCGCTCTGGACCATGGGATTCAACCAGCATGTCCGTGGCGTGTGGGCCAACCAGATGGTCTACAATATTCATCTGCTGACCGGAAAAATCTCCGAGCCCGGCAACAGCCCGTTTTCGCTGACCGGGCAACCCTCGGCCTGCGGCACAGCGCGTGAGGTCGGAACATTCGCGCCTCGCCTGCCGGCAGACATGGTGGTGACCAACCCCGAGCACCGCGCGCATGCGGAGGAAATCTGGAAATTGCCGCATGGCCTGCTGCCGGAAAAGCCAGGCTATCACGCGGTCGAGCAGGACCGGATGCTGAAGGACGGCAAGCTGAATTTCTATTGGGTGCAGGTCAACAATAACGTCCAGGCGGCGCCGAATGACAGTCAGGAGACCTATCCTGGCTACCGCAATCCCGACAATTTCATTGTCGTGTCCGATGCCTATCCGACGGTGACGGCGATGAGCGCCGATTTGATCCTGCCGGCAGCCATGTGGGTCGAGAAGGAAGGTGCCTACGGCAACGCCGAACGCCGAACGCACGTCTGGCACCAATTGGTGCAGGCCAAGGGCGAGGCGCGCTCCGATCTCTGGCAGTTGGTCGAATTTTCCAAGCGCTTTACGACCGACGATGTTTGGCCCGCGGAAATCCTCGACAGTAGCCCAGAGTACCGGGGCAAGACGCTTTTTGACGTGCTCTTCCGAAACGGCAATGTCGACAAATTTCCGGTCAGCGAGGTCGACCCGGACTACGATAACAACGAAGCCAGGGATTTCGGGTTCTATCTGCAGAAGGGGTTGTTCGAGGAGTACGCCACATTTGGGCGCGGACACGGACACGATCTGGCGCCCTATGACCGCTACCACGAAGAAAGGGGCCTGCGCTGGCCCGTGGTAGATGGCAAGGAGACTAAATGGCGTTACCGCGAGGGCTACGATCCTTACGTCAAGCCGGGCGAGGGCGTGCGATTCTATGGCAAGCCCGACGGGAAGGCCGTCATCCTTGCGGTGCCCTACGAGCCGCCGGCGGAATCGCCGGATAAGGAATACGATCTCTGGCTGGTCACCGGACGTGTTCTGGAACACTGGCATTCTGGGTCGATGACCATGCGTGTTCCGGAACTCTACAGGGCGTTTCCCGGGGCGTGCTGCTTCATGAACGCCGACGATGCGCGCAAGCGTGGCCTGAACCAGGGCGCCGAGATCAGGATCATCTCGCGCCGGGGAGAGATCAGGTCGCGGCTAGAAACGCGCGGCCGCAACCGGATGCCCAAGGGCGTGATCTTCGTACCGTGGTTCGACGCCAGCCAGTTGATCAACAAGGTCACGCTCGACGCCACCGATCCCATCTCCAAACAGACGGATTTCAAGAAATGCGCGGTCAAGATCGTTTCGGCCTCTTGATAAAGCGGCGCAAACTGGCGATGGGCATCGCCGTTGCCATCCTTCTCACAGGGACCGCGGCGATCGCCCAGATGGCCTCGAAACTGACAGGGGCGACTCCGCCTATGGAGTCAGTTCCCGCTCAACCTCTACCGAAATGGATCGTCGACGATATTCGCAAGATGCGCGCCTATCCTGACCAACCCCCGGTGATCCCGCATTCGATCGAGGGTTATCAATTGTCGGTCAACACCAACCGCTGTCTCTCGTGCCACAAGCGCGAGTTCACCGAAGGTTCTGGCGCACCGATGATCAGCGTCACCCACTACATGACGCGCGAAGGTCAGATGATCGCCGATGTCTCGCCGCGACGCTACTTCTGCACGGCCTGCCATGTGCCACAGGCCAACGTTCAGCCTCTTGTCCAAAACCTCTTCAAGGACATGAGCGAGTTGGGTGTCAAACCCGCTGGGAGCGAGTAGGCATGCAGCGGATAATAAAAATTGCGCTGTGGGCAGGGCGCATCCTCACCGCCCCAGCCGCAACCCTCAGTCTCGCATTCCTGACGCTCGGCGGTTTCGTTGGCGGCGTCATGTTCTGGGGCGCTTTCAATACTGCGCTTGAGTTGACCAACACCGAGCAATTCTGCATTTCGTGCCACGAGATGGAGGACAACGTCTATCAGGAACTGACGCGGACGGTCCACTTCTCCAACCGTTCTGGAGTCCGCGCTTCTTGCCCGGACTGCCATGTGCCGCACAAATGGACCGACAAGATCGCGCGCAAGATGCAAGCTTCGAAAGAAGTCTGGGGCAAGATCTTCGGCACCATCAACACGAGACGCAAGTTTCTCGACATGCGCCTCTATCTTGCCGAACATGAGTGGGCGCGGCTGAAGGCCAATGACAGCCTCGAATGTCGTAACTGCCATTCGTCGGTCGCCATGGACCTGTCAAAGCAGACCGTGCGGGCCGCCGAAATCCATACACGCTACCTGCTTTCCGGCGAGGCGACATGCATCGACTGTCATAAGGGCATCGCGCATGAGTTGCCGAATATGGAGGGCGTCGATCCGGGCTGGAAGGTGCGGCCGGAACTCCAGGGCGAGAAGCTTCCGAAGTCCTCCGCCATCGACGAACTCGAGCGTTTGATGGCGACTTATCATCCCGGGCGCTAGTCTAAAGGACGGCGGTTTCGCATGATCGCCCATCACCAACAAAGCGAGAAACCGTTCAAAACGCCGTATGGGTAGGATCATCAACCCCGGTATCGCTTGAACGATCAACTGTCAGGGATGCGCTACTGGCGGTCATCCGACGAGGTGCCAGCCCCAGGTCTGAATGGACAGACTTGCAAGCGATTTGCCGTCCTTGCCCCACATAGCCCAAAGGTTATCTTGGGGAGGGCGCGCTCAGCAAGTGACGAGTTCGGTGTGGCCAAAGCCCTTGGAGTAATCGAGCACTGAGATGACCGAAGGCATCACGCGAAATATGCGCACCTGCTCCGGCGTCGGCATCGGGCCCGGCAACGAAACTTGCTCGGGATACTTCAGTGGCAGCATCCGCAGAACCTTTTCCGCTTCGGCCCGGTCCACCACCGGCTGCGCACGCGCCGCCATAGAAAGTCCGGTGATTTCCATCACCTGTGGCGCGTCGTGATCGATGGTCAAGGACACGCGATCGTCTCGCGCCAGATTCGCAGCCTTCTGGCTTTCCAGACCGCAGAGGAAGTAAAGGGTAAGGCCTTCGTTCACGTAGCCGACGGTCGTCGCCTGCGGCCAGCCGTCCGGCCTCAGCGTTGCAACCGTCATGATCCGATGCTGATCCAACAACGTCTCGATCTTGTTTCTGCTCTCTTCGTCCATCTGCTGTCTCCAAAATCATTGCTGACCGTGACCATGGTAGGGGCCGTAGGGCCGTCTCGCATTGACGCACATCAACACAATGGCGGGCAAACGCGCATCGGTCGCGTTAGCTGGCGGAACGAAAGGCAAATAAGTTGTGCCCGTTCTGCGGCAAAAGGTTCGTTTCCTTGGCTATGCTGAATGTCAGCATTTCGCAGCGCCAAGCGGACTTGGCCAGCGTGCGCAAAGCGCGGGAGGGGATTGTCGAGTTGCGGCCGGGGACGGCGAGAGCCACTCCCCGTCGACCAATCGCTGGTTCGCAGTCGGCTCGGCACCGGCGGAAAAGAGCGAACAATCCCAGGCTCTTAAGTTACCACCGAAAGGCTCGCCGAGGTCGGCTGCAACACGCCGGGGAACGGGCCGATCCTGGCGCGATGCCCGGACTGGAAGAGGTTGCTGTGGAGGTTGGCGATCCACTGCTTGCCTTCCGTCGTTAGCTCCAGATAGCGGATCGCGTCGCCGATATAGGGCTCGACCTGCAGCGTGAAGAAATCGGTGAAGATGGCGCCGAGATCGGCGGCGGTCTTGCAGCCGAGCTTTTCCACCATCCCGATCTCAGAGAACTCGGCAAACAGCGCCGGCAGCTTGCGGTGATAGAAGGGATCAGCGAGCTGGCCAATCAGGTCCGCGGCCCTGACCAGCGCCGGCTCCGTGTTGGTGACCTGGTAGGCCGGATCGTTCGGCACCGGAAAGCGCGTCATCTCGATCGCCGCGACAATGCGCTCCTCATTGACGAACTTCGAGGAAGCAAAACGTTGGCGCGCATAGATTTTGGCGCGCTCGATATGATAGGGCGCAAGCACCGCGTCGGAGGCGCCGCGCGGTGGCGTAAAGAAGTCGCCGGCCTCGTTAATGACGAAGCTGTCCTCGGTGTCGCCCTGGCACACGCCGTGGACCATGCCGATGTCGTGGACAAGCAACGCGCAGGTAT
Source organism: Mesorhizobium sp. P2_F8 (assembly GCF_056403655.1). Taxonomy (NCBI): domain Bacteria; kingdom Pseudomonadati; phylum Pseudomonadota; class Alphaproteobacteria; order Hyphomicrobiales; family Phyllobacteriaceae; genus Mesorhizobium; species Mesorhizobium sp. P2_F8. Next base: position 143,171 of record NZ_JBFUFB010000001.1, on the reverse strand, counting down.
AATGCAGCCAGTCATCGGGGGTCAGGGATTCCGAAAGCAGCCGGCCGCGGATGATCTGCTGGCCAGCGAGCGTAACCATCAGCGTGTGCTCGATGTTGTGATAGAGGGCGTTCGAATTGCCGATGCGCTCCAGGACAAGGCGGGCCGCTCCACCTATGTAGCTCGCATATTCCGGATTGCGATGCGAGAAATACTGGAGATAGAGGTCTGACAGATAGTCGCCGAGCCGGTCGGCCATGATGGAGATTGGATTGAGCATGACAATCGTTCCTGACCGCTTTGAAGCATGACAAGTCGCGCCGCGCGGCGGCCATCCTAGCACAGTTCCCAGATATTATCTTAGGACCGAGGCCATCGAGGCCGCGGCGACTACCGAATGTCGCTGCGGTCGCCCTCGCCACTCACGAAACCGAGGCCGCTGTCGGTGCTGCACAGATCGACGGTACACGATCACAGTCCGGGACTGCACACCAGAGGTACGGTCAAGCCGTGGGTACCGCGCCGCGCCGCTCGAGCGCAGTCTTGCGGATGATTTCCGCGATCTCCGGGCTGCTGCTGCACAGCATCTGGAAATCCACCGCGTGCAGCGACAGGAGTGAGACCACCGTTGCAGCGCTGACCGTCGCCGAACGCGGTTCGCCGCTGATCAGCGCCATCTCGCCGAAGAAGGCGCCAGGGCCAAGCTCCACAGGGTTCGGCGTCGCGACGCTGACGCGCCCCTCAACGACGAAGAACATCCGATCACCGGGCTCGCCAATGCGGCAGATCACAGCGCCCGCCGGCACCATGCGAGGTCTCAACGCGCGCACGATGTCGACCAGTACCGCCGGGCCTAGCTTTTGAAACAACGGCACGGCGGTGACCAATTGCCAATTACGGACGAAATCCCCGCGACGGACTTCTTGATAGAAGCCGGTGGCAAGAATGCCGGCCCAGAGCCCGAAGATGCCGATGCCACTCATCATGACCATCCCGGCAAGGACGCGGCCGGCGAAGCTTTGCGGAATTTCGTCGCCATAGCCGGTCGTGGACAGCGTGACCACCGCCCACCACATTGCCTGGGGGATGCTGCCGAACTTTTCCGGTTGGATGTCGCGCTCGATGACATAGGCGGCCAGCGCGACAGCGAACAGAACGACGCCGAAGAGCGTGGTGACGCCGATCAGGTTGCGCGCTTCGTTGGCCAGGACCCTGCCCAGCACCGGGAAGAAAGTCGAGTCGCGCAGCGGTTTCAACAGCCAGACAGCACAGTAGAGGCTCCAGTCGGGGGTGCCGACAAGCAGAAATGCAGCGAGTGGAACCAAAACCGCGAGCACATCAATAGCGATCGCCGGCGTCCTGTCCCGAACGTCGCCCGCCCGGCGTTTGAGCAGCGTCGCGGCCAGTTCCAGGAGATAGGCTCCCCAAATGACTACGAGCACGGCAGCCAGAGCCAGTCTGCTTCGTCCGGAGATGTTCGGAGTCGTGAGCGTAGCCACCGCCAAAAGGCCGGGCGCAGCCAGAACCGCGTTGAGCGGCGCGTATATTCTTAAGAAACGCAGTACCGACATTCTGTGCCCACGAGCCGCTTCTACCTCCAGAATAGAATGCCTTCAAGGCAAGCGCAAAGGTGCTTGCTGGCGTTGCGATGTGCGTCACCGCGGTGAACCCAGATGTCCGGGATTGCTTCGTGACCGGACGTGAACAGACAGGCCACAACCGGTGAGAATGACCCGATCCGGACACAGAGACGGATCGCAAATACTCGGGAGAAACAGAGACCGGCTGGGCGACCAAGCCCGACTGATCAGAGATGGTCCAGTCTATCTTACGGATAAGTCGAGCGAATTTCGGGCTACCTAGCATAGTTCAGTTTTGCCGTGACTGAGTGGTGAAGGCGGCGGTCTCGCGCTAACCAGTCTCCGCCTGAATTCCCTGAAAACAGGAAAGCAGCGAATTCGCTCGCAACAAGGCTTTGCTTCGAAGGCATCGATCGCGATAGGCGCGGATCGCGGCATGAACGGACATTCGAGCAGCGGTTTGCCAGTTTGCCCTTGTGCGAACGCCGGTATTCTTCCTCTGGTCGGCGAAAAGCTGCTTGCGACGTGGGGAAACTGCTAAGGTATGCTTCCGAAGGAAGCGGGGCAACCGAGTATGGAACGACGCCTGACCGCAATATTGGCCGCCGACGTGGTCGGCTATTCCAGGCTGATGGGGCTTGATGAAGCTGGCACGCTGTCGGCGCTCAAGACGCATCGGCGCGAGATGGCCGACGGCAAGATCGCCGAACACCAGGGCCGCATCGTCAAGCTCACGGGCGATGGCATGCTGGTCGAGTTCCCGAGCGTGGTGAACGCAGTGGCGTGCGCCGCTGACATCCAGCGCCGGATGCACGAGCGCAATGTCGACGTGCCGGAGGAGCGCCGCATCGAATTCCGCATCGGCGTCCATCTCGGTGACATCATCTTCGAGGACAACGACATCTATGGCGACGGCGTCAACATAGCGGCGCGCATCGAAAGCATCGCCAAGCCCGGCGGCATCGCGGTGTCCGGCTCGGTCCGCGACAATGTCGGCAACCGGCTCGATCTCTCCTTCGAGGACACCGGCGAGCAGACGCTGAAGAACATCGACCGGCCGGTTCGAGTCTACAATGTCGACCTCTTCGCCGGCGCGGCGTGGCCCAAGCCAGCGCCGGCGAAGGAAAAACCGTCGATCGCTGTGCTGCCGTTCAACAACATGAGCGGCGACCCGGAGCAGGAATACTTCTCCGACGGCATCACCGAGGACATCATCACCGACCTGTCGAAGATCTCCGGCCTGTCGGTGATCGCCCGCAATTCGGTGTTCACCTACAAGGGCAAGTCCGTCGACGTGCAGGAGGTCAGCCGGCGGTTCAATGTCGCAACGGTACTTGAAGGCAGCGTCCGCAAGGCCGGCCAGCGCGTGCGCATCACCGCGCAGCTGATCGACGGCAAGGACAGCACGCATCTGTGGGCCGATCGTTACGACCGTGACCTGACGGACATCTTCGCGATTCAGGACGAGATCACAAAAACGATCGTCGATCAGCTCAAGGTCAGGCTGCTGCCGGAAGAAAAGAAGGCGATCGAGGCGTCGCCGACCGAGAGTGTCGAGGCTTACACCTACTATCTGAGAGGCCGTGAGTTTTTCCACCGCGGCACGAAGCTGAACTACCGGCTCGCCAGACGGATGTTCACGATGGCGATTGAGCTCGACCCTCTCTATGCGCGCGCCTATGCCGGCAGCGCCGATTGCGACTCCTTCCTGTTCCTCGACTACAGCGAGGAGGTGTCGCTCGACGGCATACTGGCCAACGCCGCCAAGGCGCTCGAGATCGAAAGCGGACTGGCCGAAGCGCATGCCTCGCGCGGACTGGCCCTCTCGATCGACCAGCGGTACGACGAAGCGGATCGAGAATTCGAGCAGGCGATCGCGGGCAACCCCAACCTGTTCGAAACCCATTATTTCTACGCCCGCAGCTGTTATGCGCGGGGAAAGCTCGAAAAGGCCGCCGTCCACTGGGAGCGCGCCGCCGAGATAGACCCCAACGACTACCAATCCCTGCTTTTGCTAATTCAGATCTATCGCACGTTGGGACGGCATGAGGAACAAAGGGAGACTGCTCGCAGGGGTGTTGAGCGAGCCGAGCGCGAGTTTGCAAGGAATCCGGAAAATCCCCGGCCTGCCTACCTCGGCGCCAACGCGCTCGCCGGACTTGGCGAGTTCGATCGGGCGAAGGAGTGGGCCGCGCGCGCTTTCGCGATCGACCCCGACGATGTCCTGACCCAATACAACCTTGCCTGCTTCCACTGCTTCCTCGGAGATTTCGACCGGACGTTCGACATGCTCGAAAGCGTGATGCCGCGCGCCAACCACGAGATGAAAGCGTGGGTTCTGCAAGACTCGGATTTTGATCCGCTGCACAGCCTTCCGCGCTGGCAGACGGTGCTGGAGCTTGCGAGTTAGCAATGGAACGACGCCTGACCGCAATATTGGCCGCCGACGTGGTCGGCTATTCCAGGCTGATGGGACTTGACGAAGCCGGCACGCTGTCGGCGCTCCTGTGCCATCGACCTGCTGGAGCCCTATTTGCGGCTGGTAGGGGACCACATGAAATCATGGTTCAAGAACGATTCGGATTTCGATCCCATCCGCAGCCACCCGCGCTACAAGGATCTGCTGAAACTAATCAGCTAGCGACAGCGCCATATTTGCTGTGACTGAGTGGTGATCCCGACAGGAATCGAACCTGTGACCTACAGATTAGGAATCTGCCGCTCTATCCTACTGAGCTACGGGACCACGCGGCCAGACACATAGCCGCTTCGGATCGTTTCGCCAAGAGGCCGGCCGAACGCAATTCGGTCGGCCCTTTGCGCGACAGGCATCAGGCGGCGAGTGCCGTCTCCGCCAGTTTCACCCAATAGCTCATGCCGTGCGGGATGACCTCGTCGTTGAAGTCGTAGGCCGGGTGGTGAAGGCCGGCGGTGTCGCCATTGCCGATGAAGATGAAGGCGCCGGGGCGGGCTTCCAGCATGTAGGAGAAATCCTCGCCGCCCATCACCGGCTGGATGCCGCGGTGCACGTGGGCATCGCCGGCGACACCGGCCGCGATATCGCTGGCAAACACCGTCTCTTCCGCATGATTGAAGGTCACGGGGTAATTCGCCTGATAATCGACCTCGATCCTGGCGCCAAACGCGGTCGCCAGCCCGTCGCAGATGGCGCGGATGCGCTCTTCGGACTTTTTGGCGATTTCCTTGCGCAGGGTACGCACGGTACCGGCGATTTCGGCCGTCTCGGGAATGATGTTGTAGGCATCGCCGGCATGGAACTTGGTCACCGACACCACCACGGCCTCGACCGGATCGGTGCTGCGCGAGGCGATCGTCTGCAAGGCGCCGACCAGCTGGCTGGTGATGACGATCGGGTCGATGGTGCCGTGCGGCATTGCTGCATGGCCGCCCTTGCCGCGCACGGTGATGGTGAACTCGGCCGTCGCCGCCATGATCGGGCCCGGGCGGATGGCGAACTGCCCGACAGGCAGGCCGGGCATGTTGTGCATGCCGAACACCTTGGAGATGTCGAAACGATCCATCATGCCATCCTTGACCATCTCGTTGCCGCCGCCGCCGCCTTCCTCGGCCGGCTGGAAGATCACCGCCACCGAGCCGGTGAAGTTGCGCGTCTCGGCGAGGTATTTCGCAGCACCCAAAAGCATCGCCGTATGGCCGTCATGGCCGCAGGCGTGCATCTTGCCGGGAATGGTCGAGGCGTAGGGCTTGCCGGAGATCTCGTTGAGCGGCAGCGCATCCATGTCGGCGCGCAGGCCGATGGTGGGGCCTTCGCCCTGGCGGCCGCGGATGATGCCAACCACGCCGGTCTTGCCGAGGCCGGTCACCACGTCGTCGCAACCGAAGGCCTTCAGCTTCTCGGTGACGAAGGCGGCGGTCTTGAAGACGTCGAAGTTCAGTTCCGGCGTCTGGTGCAGATGCTGGCGCCAGCCGGCAACTTCGTCCTGCATTTCGGCGGCACGGTTCAGGATTGGCATGATGGTTCCATCTCGCTGTTGGGACAGGCGGGTGTTGTCCGCTGCCTTGCAATTGTGATCGTCAGGCGCTTTGCCATGTTGGCGTCACATAGAGTAAATAGCACCGCAACGATGCAGTCCGGTTTTTGAGGGTCGGACTGCATCGTGCTGGCGATCGCGTAACGAAATCTTACGGAGCCAGGGGCGACTACGGCAAGAGGCGATTTCGGATTTGATCATGCGGCACAGGCATTTCCTCAAACTATTCTCGGCTGGCGCAATCGTGCTGTCGGTCCTGGCCGGGTCGGCGCAGGCCAATCCGGTCGTTGTGTTCGATCTCAACAACGGCCAGATCCTGCAGCATCAGGATGCGTTCAAGCGCTGGTATCCGGCGTCGCTGAGCAAGTTGATGACCGCTTATGTGACCTTCCGGGCGATCGCGGCCGGCGATGTCCAGCTCGATTCGCCGATCAAGGTGACGAAACACTCGGCCTCCCAGCCGCCAAGCAAGATGGGCTTCAAGCCGGGCTCGGTGATGCGGCTCGACAACGCGCTGAAGATGATGCTGGTCAAGTCGGCCAATGACATCGCCATGGCCGTCGGCGAGAATGTCGGCGGCTCACAGGCAGCCTTCGCCGAACGGATGAACGCCGAGGCGACCAGGCTCGGCATGAACGGCACGCATTTCGTCAATCCGAACGGGCTCTATTCGCCGGACCAGTACACGACGGCGCGCGACCTCGCCGTGCTGGTGATGGCCATCCGGCGTGAATTTCCGCAATATGCGCCGTGGTTCTCGATCGAGGGGCTTGCGGTCGGCAAGAAGGCGATTCCGAACTACAATCTGCTGATCGGCCGGTATCCCGGCGCCGACGGCATGAAGACGGGCTTCGTCTGCCCCTCCGGCTTCAACATGATCGGCTCGGCGACCCGCAATGGGCGCACGCTGGTGGCGGTCGTGCTTGGCGAGAAGTCCGCAATCACCCGTGCCGAGGCCGCAGCGAAACTGCTCGACCAGGGTTTTGATACGCCGGCCGCCGGCTCGACCACCATCGCGACGCTAGCGCCCTATGGCGACACTGTCTCACCCAACGACATGCATGATGAAATCTGCAAGAAGAAGGCGCCGGCGGAGCAGTCCGAGGCACCGCCCGCCGCTGCCGCCAAGGATGTGCCGAAATCGCCCTACCATGAGAAGCTCGACCATGTCCCGACGCTGGTTGCCGTCGGCCTCGGCGGTGCCACCGGTCCGGCGCCGAAGGCCATGCTCGACCAGGGCGGCCAAGAGTATGCCGACGTGCCGATCCCGAGCTGGCGTCCCGACCAGCCGGCGCCGGCCGGCACAGGCCCGGTCGTTGCCGGTCCCGCCGCGCAAGGCGACCAGCCGGTCAAGGTTGCGAATTAGCCGGATGAGCGGCTTCCCGATCCCTGTCTCGGTGCTGACCGGCTTTCTCGGCGCAGGCAAGACGACACTGCTCAACCGGCTGTTGAAAGATCCGGCGCTGGCCGACACGGCGGTCATCATCAACGAATTCGGCGAAGTTGCGATCGACCATCTACTGGTCGAGCAGGCGTCCGACGGCATCATCCAGCTGTCGGACGGCTGCCTGTGCTGCACGGTGCGCGGCGAACTGGTCGACACGCTGGCCGACCTGGTCGATCGGCTGCAGACAGGCCGCATCGCCCGTCTGGCCCGCGGCATCATCGAGACCACGGGGCTAGCCGATCCGGCGCCAGTGCTGCAGTCCATCATGGCGCATCCCGCGCTGGTCCAGGCCTTCCGGCTCGACGGCGTCATCACGCTGGTCGACGCGGTCAATGGCAATGCCACGCTCGACGCGCATGTCGAAGCGGTCAAGCAGGTGGCGGTTGCCGACCGCATCGTGCTCAGCAAGGCCGATCTGGTCACCGACCCGCATGAACTGGAAATGCTGCGGGCGCGCCTGCGGCAGATCAATCCGGGCGCCGATTTGCTTAACGTTGCCGACACGAAGACAGGCGTGGCGGCGCTGTTTGATTGCGGTCTCTACAATCCGGCGACCAAATCCGCCGATGTGCGGCGCTGGCTGGGCGAGGCGCATGATCATCATCATCATGACGGCCATGATCATGAGCATGACCACGGCCACGATCAGCGCGTGCGTTCCTACTCGCTCGTCCACGACGGCCCGGTGCCGTTTTCAGCGATCGAGATGTTTCTCGACCTGTTGCGCTCGGCACATGGCGAGCGTCTGCTGCGGATGAAGGGCGTCATCGAGCTCAGCGAAGACCCGTCGCGGCCGTTGGTGATCCATGGTGTGCAGAAGATCCTGCATCCGCCGGTGCAATTGCCGTCCTGGCCGGATGGCCAGCGCGGAACGCGGCTGGTGCTGATCACGCTCGATATGCCGGAAGACTATGTGCGTCGGCTGTTCGCCGCCTTCACCAACCGGCCGTCGATCGACACGCCCGACCGCGCGGCGCTGGAACACAATCCGCTGGCGATCGCGGGGCGGTAAACTCTACGATTGCCGCTCGCCGCGCTCGACCAGAAAGCGATGACCGCCTGACACCGCCGCCGTTTCGACGAGATGGTGGCCGCTGTCCGAACAGAATGCCGGGATGTCGATGACGGCCAGCGGGTCGGTGGTTTCGAGCCAGAGCCGGCTGCCTGGCTGCATTCCGGCCAGCCGTTTCTTTGCTTTCAGCACAGGCAAAGGGCAGTTCAGCCCCTTGAGATCGTAGACGGTCGCAGGCTTGGAAACCTTGTTTTCAAGCATGTCGTTGTCCCAAAACCGCTACGCACCTTTGGGTGACCTGCATTGGCGAAAAGCCTCAACCGCCGAACATGCCGAGCAGCTTGTTCTTCAGTCTGGTGACCCTGCTCTCGTCGGCGCTCGCCGCCTGTGTTTCAGCTTCAGGCGCGGCCTCCATGGGGGCTGCGATCGTGGCGGTGGCGACAGGCGCTTCCTTGGCGGCCTTGGCCGCCTCTTTCTGGGCCTTGGCCGCTTCCTTCTCGGCCAGGGCCTGCGCCTTGGCCGCTTCCTTGGCCTGCCTGGCTGCCTCTATGGCGGCAAGCCTCTGCTCCTCGGCCTTCTGCTTGGCGGCTTTTTCGGCGTCGAGTGCCGCCATCTTGCGGCCGGCCGGCGAATCGATGCGGCCCATGCGCGCCGTCTCGGTCACCGAGCCATCGGTGTTGAGCGACGGCGGATCGATCGGCACGCGCTCGCCGCGCGCCCGGCGCTTGGACCAGTCGGAGACGATGCTGGCTTCCTTGACGCCGGCGATGGTCGGCTTCGGCGGCGGCGCGCTGGCCTTGAGCGCGCCGTTGAACGCCGCGTCATAGGTGCTCTGATAGGCGTTGTAGGCGCTCTTCAAGGAATCCGGTTGCGTGGTCGCCGGGCAGGCGCCGGTCGGATCAAAAGTCTGGCCGTCGGCGGCGACCTGGTTGAAGACGTAGCGCTTCTCGCAGACGTCGACCTTCGGCGGCACCTTGGTGACTTCGAAATTGTCGTAGCCAACCTTCAGCATCTTCCAGAACTCATAGTTCGGGTCGTTGCGGTAGCGCGCCATGTTGGCGGCGGTCATGCGGAACGGAAAAGCCTGGATCTGGAATTCGGTCTGGCCACCCTGGAAGGCATCGCGGCCAAAGGCATAGATCTGCTCGATCTGCGCATCGGTCATCGAATAGCAGCCCGACGACGAGCAGGCGCCGTGCACCATCAGATTGGCGCCGGTGCGGCCATTGGCCCGGTCATAGGCATTGGGAAAGCCGATGTTGAAGGACAGATGGTAGTTCGAGCGCGGGTTCATCTGCGACGGGCGCACCGTGTAGAAGCCTTCCGGCGCCTGGCGGTCGCCTTCGGTGTATTTCGGCCCGAGCTTGCCCGACCATTTGCAGATATCATAGCTCGCCACCATGTCGTAGCGGCCGTTGGTCTTGGCCTTCCAGATTTCTAGCTTGCCCTCTTCCTTGAAGATGCGGGCCATCACCGACGAGGTGCGCACCATGCCCTTGGCCCTCATGTCGGCGAGGATCTTGTCGGGCAGCGGCTTGTTGGCCTCCGGGGCAAAATCCTTCATCGACGAATCGTTGCAGCCGGCAACGCCGAGGGCAGCGATCAGGATTCCAGTGCGGGCAAGCTTGGCGAACATGGCTGCGGATATCGTCTTTTCTCTGGCGCCAAGGCGATTCATGCCAAGGCTTCTGCACTGAACGTGTACGGACACTAAGCCCGTTAACCTTGAAAATTCCTTACCGCAAGTGTCGACGCGTCCCCCCGCGGCAGTCTCATTGAGCCGAATGCAGCGGCATTTTTGTGGCAAAAATGCTCCGTGCCGCCACATTGCGGCGGGCGGGGCAGGGCCTTGGTTTAGAGACTGCGGCCCATTGCCAGATATTTCTCGCGGCGCTGCTCGCGGAAGTCGGTGTTGGCGCCAGAAAAATCCTTCATAGTCTTGGCGATGAGGTCGCCGGTCGCGGCAATCACGGTTTCGGCGCCACGATGCGCGCCGCCGAGCGGCTCGGGGATGATGGCGTCGATGATCTTGAGCTCCAGAAGATCCTGCGCGGTGATCTTCATGTTGGTCGCCGCGTCCTTCGATCGTGTCGTGTCGCGCCACAGGATCGAGGCGGCGCCTTCCGGCGAGATCACCGAATAGATGGCGTGTTCGAGCATGTAGACGCGGTTGGCGGTGGCGATCGCGATGGCGCCGCCCGAGCCACCTTCGCCGATGACCACCGAGATCGACGGCACTTTCAGGCCAAGGCAGGCCGAGGTCGAGCGGGCAATCGCTTCCGCCTGGCCGCGCTCCTCCGCGCCGACGCCGGGATAGGCGCCAGCGGTGTCCACCAGCGTCAGCAGCGGGATATTGAAGCGGTCGGCGAGTTCCATCAGCCGCACCGCCTTGCGGTAGCCTTCCGGCCGCACCGAGCCGAAATTATGCTTCAGCCGGCTGGTCGTGTCGGAGCCCTTTTCCTGGCCGATGATGGCCACGGGCTCGCCGCGGAAGCGGGCGAAACCGCCGACGATCGCCTGGTCCTCGCCGAAATTGCGGTCGCCGGCCAGCGGCGTGAAATCGTTGAACAGGCCCTTGATGTAGTCGACGCAGTGCGGCCGGTCGGGATGGCGCGCCACCTGCACCTTCTGCCACGGCGTCAGCGCCTTGTAGGCGTCGCGCAGCGCGTCGCGGGAGCGCTTCTCGAGACGGCTGATCTCGTCGCCGACATCGACCGCCTCGCCACTCTCGGCAAGCTTCTTCAGCTCGAGGATCTTGCCCTCGAGGTCCTGCACCGGCTTTTCGAAATCGAGGTAATTGTACATGCGTGAGCGGACCGATACGTCGGAAGGCGAGGACTGGCGGAACCCTGAAATCCAAGGCTCCGGGCGGTGGAACGTCGTCCTCACATAGCGATATGAGGCCTAGTCGGCAAGCGGATGATGATCGTTGACCAGCCGCACCAGCCGCTCTTCCAGCACATGGGTGTAAATCTGTGTCGTCGATATGTCGGCATGGCCGAGCAACTGCTGCACGGCCCTGAGATCTGCGCCGTTCTGCAGGAGATGGCTGGCGAAAGCATGGCGCAGCACATGCGGCGAGATCTTCGCGGAGGCGATGCCGGCCCTTGCCGCCAGCCCTTTCAGGTCGCGGGCAAAGACCTGGCGCGAGAGATAGCCGCTATCCGAGGCGGCCGGAAACAGAAACGGACTGTCGGCGAAGGCAGGCACCTTGGCGCGGGCGGCAAGCCAGCTCCGCATCGCCGTGCGCGCCTTGGCCGATAGCGGCACCATGCGCTCCTTGTCACCCTTGCCGCGCACCATGAAGAAACGGTCGTCGCGCTGCGCCACCGTCACCGGCAGGCCGACCAGTTCGGAAACGCGCAGGCCGGTGGCATAGAGCACCTCGACCAACGCATGCAGGCGCAGTGCCGCCAGCCAATCGCTGTCGCCAGGCACCGCATCGTTGCCGAGCCTGGGATCGCCGGCCTCAAGCGCTGCGCGGTCGATCAGCCGGCCGGTGTCGGCCTCGCTCATCGTCTTCGGCAGCGGACGGCCCTTTTTCGGGCTGTCCAGCGTGCCGGTCGGGTCATCCGCGCGCAGACCCTCGGCGTAGAGGAACTTGAAGAACTGACGGATCGCCGACAATTTGCGCGCCTGCGATGTCGGCGCGAAGCCACGCGCGGCGATATCGTCGAGATAGGCGCGGATATCGGTGGCGGCGGCACCGGCAAGCCCGCCATCGATCGCGTCCGAAGCGTCTTCGAGGTCGCGGCGATAGGAGGACAGCGTGTTTTCGGCGGCACCGCGCTCGGCGCTCATCATTTCCAGGAAGGCTTCGATGCGGGCGGCGCTGTTCATTCGGGTTTTCTTGGGCGGGCTTTTCTTTGGCGGCGATCAGCTTTTCTTGGGATTGAGCTTTTCGGGAGGGATGCGCACGCTCATTTCCGCCTTTCTGGGCTCGACGAACATCACCAGCGCGAACATCGTACCATAGGCAATGCCGGCCAGAATCGCGAGGATCACGACAAAGCGAAACAGTGTCGGCATCAATTTTCGCCCGTCTTCTTGTTCTGCGTTTCCAAACCCTGTGCCCTTATGGGACGCCAATCCGCCCAATTCAAGGAAGAAGCTGAGGTTTGTTAGCAACTTCTGATGATGCACGGCCAGCCCATATCATGCTCAGGGCTGCTCGCTACGCTTGACGAAAACCGGCTTTTCATGTCGATACGCCGGCAAAGGGGGCACTCGAAGCATCAGATGAACGCGCTGCCATCAAATCCTCCAGAGGAGAACCACGCCGCGCTGCTTGGCCGGCTGGGCAGCCGTTCCGTCGTCTTTGTCGGGTTGATGGGCGCCGGCAAGACGGCGATCGGCCGCAAGGTGGCGGCGATGCTGGCGCTGCCCTTCATCGACAGCGACCAGGAGATCGAAAGCGTCTCGCGCATGACCGTTCCGGAGCTGTTCGAGCGCTATGGCGAGACCGAGTTCAGGGCCCTGGAGCAACGCGTCATCCTGCGCGTGCTGGAGAACGGCCCGCAGGTGCTGTCGACTGGCGGCGGCGCCTTCATGAACGCCCACACGCGCGAGGCCATCGCCGGCCATGGCGTGTCGGTGTGGCTGAAGGCCGAGCTCGACCTTTTGATGGAGCGCGTCTCCAAGAAGCAGAACCGGCCGCTCCTGAAAAGCGCCGACCCCCGCGCCGTGCTGGAGCGGCTCATGCAGGAGCGGTATCCCGTCTACGCGACATCGGACGTCACCGTGCCGACCCGCGACGACCGCAAGGAGGTCATCGCGGCCGAGGTGGTGGATGCGCTTTGCCGGCATTTCGGCATTGATGAGACTGTCCCTACAGACGAGGTGCGATCGTGAGCGCAAGTCAGCCGGTCACCGTCGAAGTCGGCCTTGGCGACCGGGCCTACGACATCCTGATCGGCTCCGGTCTGCTGTCGCGCGCCGGTGCCGAGATTTCGCGCCGCCTGCCTGGTACACGCGCCGCGGTCATCACCGATGCCAATGTCGCGGCAGCGCATCTCGACGCACTGAAGAAGGGTCTCGAAAGGAACGACATCCAGCCCACTATCATCACGCTGCCGCCCGGCGAGAAGACCAAGAGCTTCGCCCATCTCGAAGAGGTGGTCGACGGCGTGCTGGCCGCCCGACTGGAACGCGGCGACATCGTCATCGCCTTTGGCGGCGGCGTCATCGGCGACCTTGCCGGCTTTGCCGCCGGTATCGTGCGCCGCGGCATGAATTTCGTGCAGATCCCGACCTCTCTGCTGGCTCAGGTCGATTCCTCGGTCGGCGGCAAGACAGGCATCAACAGCGCGCGCGGCAAGAACCTGGTCGGTGTTTTCCATCAGCCGAAGCTGGTGCTGGCCGATACCGAGGTGCTCGACACGCTGCCGATCCGCGAATTCCGCGCCGGCTATGCCGAGCTTGCCAAATATGGGCTCATCGACCGGCCGGGGTTTTTCGCCTGGCTGGAAGAGAACTGGTCCCACGTGTTCGCCGGCGGGCCGGAGAGGGCGCAGGCCATTGCCGAGGCCTGCCGCGCCAAGGCCGATGTGGTTGCCCGCGACGAGTTCGAGACCGGCGACCGTGCGCTGCTCAATCTCGGCCACACTTTCGGCCACGCGCTGGAAGCCGCCACCCAGTATGACGGAACCCGGCTCGTCCATGGCGAGGGTGTCGCCATCGGCATGGCGCTGGCGCATCGGTTCTCATCGCGGCTCAACCTCGCCAGCCCCGACGATGCGGCACGCGTCGAGGCGCATCTGCGTGCCGTCGGCCTGCCGTGGCGCATGGCCGACATTCCCGGTGACTTGCCCGATGCCGAGGCGCTGCTTTCCTTCATTGCCCAGGACAAGAAGGTGTCGCGCGGCGCGCTGACCTTCATCCTGACGCGCGGCATCGGCCAGGCCTTCATCGCCAAGGATGTGCCGGCTTCGGAAGTGCTGTCGTTCCTGAAGGAGAGCCATCCGGGCGAGCAGGAAAGCCGGTCTGGCCAGCAGAAGATGCGGCCGAGCCAGCAGCGGAGCCATCCGGGCCAGCAGAAGAGCCGGCCGAGATGAACAACGAGACCGGCTGGATCGTCGTCGCTGTCCTTGCCGTCCTCGTCCTGCTGGCCGTTGCCTTGCGTACGCGCCTGCTTGCCGCTTTCGGCTATGAACTGTCGCGCATCGGGCCGCAGCGCTCGAGTGAGGCCGAGTTGCGCGGCGCGGTCGACGATTTCCGCCGCGACGGCCAGGTGGTGCGCGAGGATCGCGATCGCGTCGGCGGCCTGTTCGATCTCGCCGAACTCGAAGTGTCGGATATCATGGTCCACCGTACCAACATGCGCTCGGTCAATGCCGACAATGCGCCGGAGGCGGTGGTGCGCGAGATCCTGCAGAGCCCGCACACCCGCATGCCGCTGTGGAAAGGCTCGCTCGACAACATTGTCGGCGTTCTGCACGCCAAGGACCTGCTGCGGGCGCTCAACGATGTCGGCAATGACTTTTCCAAAATCGACGTGATGAAGATCGCCTCGAAACCCTGGTTCGTGCCTGACACCACGACCTTGCAGGAACAGCTCAATGCCTTCCTGCGCCGCAAGGCGCATTTCGCCGTCGTCGTCGACGAATATGGCGAGGTCGAAGGGCTGGTGACGCTGGAGGACATCATCGAGGAGATCGTCGGCGAGATCGCCGACGAGCACGACGTCGACATCCAAGGCGTCAAGCAGGAGGCGGACGGTTCCGTCGTCGTCGATGGCACGGTGCCGATCCGCGACCTGAACAGGGCGCTCGACTGGAACCTGCCGGATGAGGAGGCCACCACCATCGCCGGACTGGTCATCCACGAGACGCAGTCGATCCCCGAGGAAAAACAGGCGTTTACTTTCCATGGCAAACGCTTCGTCGTGATGAAGCGCGACAAGAACCGGATCGCAAGGTTGAGAATACGGCCAGCCGGCGACGCTTAGAGCAATTCATCGTTTCACGGAAACGGCGAACGGCTCTAACTCTTTGTTTCGACGCAATTCCCTGAGGGAAAGCGCGACGCGCTTTTCCCGGGAAAACCGTTTCACACTTTTCCTGGAATTGCTCCAGGGCGTGTCGCGTTGAACGAATTCAGGCGACGTGCTTCAAGCCCCTGTCTTGATGCATGACGCCCAAGACCGGCGCGCACTTTTTAACGCCATGAGAACCAGCGCAACTGCGCAGCTTCATTCTGTGATCTGGCTCGTCGAGCGTTCGTGGATCGTTGCCCCCGTTTCAGCGTCGACGGCGGCCAAGCTGACCTCATAACCCCAAAGCCTGCGGATGTGACGAAGCGTGGCGTCGCGGCTGGCATCCTCGAGAAGGACGCCGTCATTGACCTTGTGCTGCAGTCGCAAATGCCGGTCGCCGAGCAGATCGACATCCACCACCTGGATGTCCGGTCGCTTCGCGCCAACGTCGTAGCTGTGAGCGAGCGCGGCGCGTATCTTGGCATAGCCGCGCTCGTTGTGAATCGAGGCGACCTGGCAATGCGGTTGGTCGGCAACGTCGCCGAGCACAAAGAACCGCCATTTTCGGATCAAAGTCGGACTGAGGTACTGGCGGATAAAGGATTCGTCGCGGTGATCCGCCCAGGCGTCGAGCAGGATCTCGCGCCAGTTGCCATGGCCGGCAATGTCGGGAAACCAGTCCCGGTCCTCGGCCGTCGGCTCTGTCGACATACGCTTTATGTCCTGCATCATGTCGAGGCCGAGAGCGTAGGGGTTGATGCCGGAAAAGCGCGGATCGTCGAATGCCGGCTGGAAGACCACATTGGAATGATTGCGCAGGATTTCGAGCATGGCGCCTTCGCTGATCAGGCCGCGATCGAACAGCATGTTCATCAGCGTATAGTGCACGAAAGTGGCGCAGCCCTCGTTCATCACCTGTGTCTGCCCCTGCGGATAAAAATACTGTGCTATGACACGAACGATCCGGACGATCTCCCGCTGCCAAGGCTCCAGGACCAGGCTGTTCTTTTCCAGGAAATAAAGCAGGTTTTCCTCGGGCAGGTTGAGCGATTTCTTGCGCTCCGGCTCTTGCTCCTTATCGCTGACCCTTTGCTGAGAAGGCGGCAGCGTGCGCCACAGATCGTTGTAGGAGCGCTCTTCGTACTCGAGCCGCTCGCGAAGCCCTTCGCGCTGCCGCTCCGACGACAGCTTCGGCGGCCGGTGATAGCGGAACACGCCCTGCGCCATCAGCGCATGGGCGGAATCAAGAACAGCCTCGACGGCGGTGAGGCCGTGCCGCTCCTCGCAACGCGCAATGTAGCCTTTGGCGAAGTCCAGGTAGCCGAGGATCGCCCCGGCGTCCGTCCACTGCTTGAACAACTGATTGTTCTTGAAGAAATGGTTGTGCCCGAGCGCAGCATGGGCCGTCACCAAGGCCTGCAGGGCCATGGTGTTTTCCTCCATCAGATAGACGATGCAGGGATTGGAATTAATGACCAGTTCATAGGCAAGCCCTCGCGCGCCTTTGCGATAGAGCAGATCCTGGTAGAGGAAATGTTTGCCGAAAGACCAGTGACGGTACATCAGCGGCATGCCGACCGACGAATAGGCGTCGAGCATCTGTTGGGAGGAGATGATCTCCATCTGCACGGGGTAGGTATCGAGATGAAGCTCTTCGACCGCGATTGTCTCGATCGCGTCATAGGCCCGCGACAATGTCTTGAAATCCCAGTCGGACCCTGAAAAAAGCAGGCTGGATTTACTGGCTTGTCTGGCCATCGTACCCTTCACGCTCTCTTAAGGGGAGCCAGCTGTCTGCCGAAGAGCTGGCGAAAGACCGGGTAGATATCGGCGGGCGTGGCGATGCGGCTCATCTGGAAGTTCGGCCATCTCACGTCGATTTCGCTATAGGCACGCCATAGCGATGTCCCGTTTTCGGTTGTGCGGAAGATATGGGCCTCACGCTCGTCGATGATCTCCACATAGGCAAAATACTGGCACAGCCGCATGAGCTTGCCGTTGAGCAAGGCTTTGCATCGCTCGGAATCGCCGGCGAAATTGTCGCCGTCCGAGGCCTGGGCGGCATAGATGTTCCATTCGCGGGCCGGGTAACGTTCGTCAATAATGCGATGCATTTCCTCCAGCGCGGTGGAAACGACAGTGCCGCCGCTTTGCGTGTTGTAGAAGAATGTGTCCTCATCGACCTCCTGGGCCAGGTGCGTGTGGCGGATGAAGACGATCTCGATGCGGTCGTAGCGCCGTTTCAAGAACAGGTGCAGCAGCACGAAGAAGCGCTTGGCCAGATCCTTTTCGCGCTCGCCCATCGAGCCGGACACATCCATCAGGCAGAACATGACGGCGTTGGCGTTCGGCACAGGCTGGGGATCGAAGCGGTTGAAGCGGATGTCGACTGGATCGACATAGGCAATTCGCCGGCGGCGGCGTTCCAGCCGGTCGAGATCCTCGCGCAATGCCGCAATGCGCTGGCTTGCCGCTGCGCTGGATGGCACCAACTCAAGCGTAGCGATTTCCTGGAGGACCGCGTCCAGTTCCGCCTGCTTGGGACGCCTCAGCGCAATGCGGCGGCCATGGCTGTTGCGCATCGTGCGCCCAACATTGATGTTGGTCGGTGAACCGGTAGCGGCGAAACCAGCTCGGCGCGGTTTGAAGGCAAGGATTTCCTTGAGGTTGAGCTTGACCATGTCCGGAAGTTCGAGATCCTCGAAAAAAAGATCGAGCACCTCTTCGCGTGACAGCACGAAACGAAAGTCGTCTTCAGACGCCGTGTTTCCCGGGGACGACGCTCCCCCGCCGCCACCCTGGCCGGGCTTGGGGATCAGGTCTCCAGGGGAGAAATGCTTGTTGCCCGGCAGGATGTGCTGGCGCCTGCCGCTGTTGCGGGCGTTGTTGAAGCTCGGCTCGCCTGTGCCCCTTTCGGGCATAGGCACGGTGTGCTCGGCATCCGCGTCGGCGATCCTGCCAGAGCGGATCTGATCTCGTATGTTCCGCTTCAGTTCCTCGCGGGCACGCTTGAGGAAGCGCTGGCGATTGCCGAGGCTCTTGTCCTTTGGATTCAGGCGGCGGTCGATGAAGATCGGCATGGACCCATCGGGCTCTCTCAGCCCGCCTTGTTCACCCGCATGTACCAGTCCACCAGGCGACGCACCTGCCGCTGGGTGTAGCCGCGCTCGACCATGCGTTGAACGAATTCGTTGTGCCGTTTTTCCGTAACGCTGTCTTGCTTGGAGCCGAAGCTGATCACCGGCAAGAGGTCCTCGACCTGACCGAACATCCGCTTCTCGATGACCTCGCGGAGTTTTTCATAACTCGTCCATGACGGGTTACGGTCATGGTTCCTTGCGCGCGCGCGCAGCGTGAACTTAACCACCTCGTTGCGGAAGTCCTTGGGATTGGCGATGCCGGCCGGCTTTTCGACCTGCGACAATTCGTTTTCCAAAACCTCGCGTTTCAAGATCTGGCCGGTGTCGGGGTCCTTGTAGTCCTGATCCTCGATCCAGGCATCGGCATAGGCGATGTAACGGTCGAAAAGGTTCTGGCCATATTCGCTATAGGATTCGAGATAGGCCTTCTGGATCTCGTGGCCGATGAACTCGGCATACCGCGTGGCGATCTCCGACTTGATGAAATCGAGATAGGCTGCTTCCGATTCCTTGGGAAACTGCTCTCGCTTGATCGCCTCCTCCAGAATGTACATCAGGTGCACAGGATCGGCAGCCACTTCCTTGGTGTCGTAGTTGAAGGTCTGCGACAGGATCTTGAAGGCGAAGCGCGTGCTGACGCCCCTCATGCCCTCATCGACCCCGGCGGCATCGCGATATTCCTGAACCGACTTCGCCTTGGGGTCGACGTCCTTCAGGTTCTCGCCGTCATAGGCACGCATCTTGGTGTAGAGTGGCGAATTGTCATGCTCGGCCAGGCGGGTCGAGACGGTGAACCGGCTGAGAATGTCCAGCACCTCGGGCGCGCACGGGCTAGCGGCCAATTCGCTCTCTCGCAGCAGCTTTTCGTAGATCTGCCTCTCTTCGGTGATCCGCAGACAATAGGGCACCTTGACCACGAGGATGCGGTCGAGAAAGGCCTCATTGTTCTTGTTGTTCTTGAACTGCTGCCATTCCGACTCGTTGGAATGGGCCACGATGATCCCCTGGTAGGGAAACGCGCCGAAATTTTCGGTGCCGTTGTAGCTGCCCTCCTGGGTGGCGGTCAGCAGCGGATGCAGGACCTTGATGGGCGCCTTGAACATTTCCACGAATTCAAGCAGGCCCTGGGTGGTCCGGTTCAGTCCGCCGCTATAGGAATAGGCGTCCGGATCGGACTGGCTGAAATTTTCCAATAGCCGGATGTCGACCTTGCCGACCAGGGCCGAGACGTCCTGATTGTTCTCATCGCCCGGCTCGGTCTTGGCGATGCCGATCTGGCGCAACCGCGAAGGCATCAGCTTGACGACGCTGAACTTGGAAATGTCGCCAGAGAGTTCGTCGAGGCGCTTGGCCGCCCATGGCGAGATGAGCCCGTTCAGCCGGCGTCGGGCTATGCCGTATTTATCCTGCAGCAGGTCGCCCATGCGATCGGGATGGAAGAGGCCAAGCGGCGATTCGAAAACCGGGCTGACCTGGTTGCCGACCTTCAGCGTGTAGATCGGGCGCTGCTCCATCAATTTCTTCAGCCGTTCGGCAAGCGAGGATTTGCCGCCGCCAACCGGGCCCAGGAGATAAAGGATCTGCTTGCGCTCCTCGAGCCCCTGGGAAGCGTAGCGAAAATAGCCAGCAATGCGTTCGATCGTGTCCTCCATTCCGTAGAAATCGGAGAAGGAGGGATAGATCTTAACGGTGCGGTTCGAGAAAATGCGACCGAGCCGTTCGTCCTTGCTGGTGTCGACCAGGTTCGGCTCGCCGATAGCCTCGACCATCCGTTCAGGCGCCGAGGCATACATCGATCTGTCCTCTCGGCAGGCAAGGAGATATTGCTGGAGGCTGATTTCTTCCTGAGCCGCGTTCGCATAAATCTCCGAAAACAGGTCGAAGACGTCGGATTGATTCTCGCGCATGATACTCTGCCCTCAGAGCCGTTTTGGCTGCCTGCCGGCTCATCATGTATTCAACTGCCGGAATGCATTGTGGTTCCCTTCACACGAAGGAGAGCGCGTGCATCTGGCATTGAAACCCGGGACACCACCCATGTGGCAAAAATGCTTGCCAAATACTTAGGTGGTGATGGCCAGATGAGACCGTCAAGGGGCAGATATTGATTTCGTGAGCTGAACTGCAAGACAGTGCATTTGATACGGCCTGATGCTGCGACATTTGCGACCCGATGCGAGTTCGGCAAAGCCGGTGGATCCGGCCCCTCTACAGCGGATGAGCCCCCAAAAACTCGAGTGCCGTTCGAGATTCGGATCGATGATGGCGCGCCGACCCAGACCACTCGGGTATTAACAATCCTTAACTGGACGCTCGCTGCGCCTGCGGGCACTGTTGGCCTACACGGTCGGGAGACCATGATGATCGATCGACGAAGCCTCATTCTGGCCTCCGTGGCGGCGATGCTGCCATTGGGAGCATCGGCCGCGCGGCGCCCGCGCCAACCCGCGCCAAAAACCTTCGACTACGGGCCGGCCAAGCTCGATATCTATGCGCCTGACGGTGCAACCGGCCTGCCGGTCGTCTTTTTCGTCCATGGGGGCACCTGGCAGTTCGGCAAACGCAGCCAGGTCAACGCCAAGCCGGCCTTCCTGCTGGCCAATGGGTTCTGCTTCGTCTCCATCGACTATCGCATGTTGCCCGAGGCCGACGTCGCCACCCAGGCCGGCGACGTCGAAAAGGCCTATGCCTATGTGCGCGCCAATATCGCGCAGCATGGCGGCGATCCCGATCGCATTGTCGGCATGGGCCACTCGGCCGGCTGCCATCTGATTGCGCTGACCGGCATGCGCGGTGGCCTGCCTGGCGTCGCGGCACTCATCCTCGACGATACCAGGGCCTATGATCTTGCAGCGCTTTCCAGCAATGGCGGCATGGTCCGGGCCTATGCCCGCGTCTTTTCCGACCCCACGCAATGGGCCGCGCTGTCGCCCGCCAGCTATGTCGACGGCCACAAGCATCCGCCGACCTTCATCGCCTATTCAAACGCCGCGGGCCGTGGCGAGGCCTCGAAGGCCTTCGCCGCGCGCCTGCGGGCGACCGGCACCAAGGTCACTGTGTTCGACGGCAGTGCCTATACGCACATGTCGATTAATCGCGATTTCGGCGAGGATGGCGACGCGCTGACCGCCGCCGCGCTGGCATTCCTGAAATCGACCGTCAGCTGACCCCCGACCCCGACGAGGCACAGGCATCAGAGGGACTGGATCAGATCAAAAGTGCCGACGGGATATTGCTGCGCGGGCGTTTGCCGGTGCAACTGCTCTCTTCGATCGTCAAGCGGGAGAGAATTCCATGAACGGCGCCGATGTCCTGTGTGATGTGCTTCTGGCCAATGATGTGACGGTCTGCTTCGCCAACCCCGGCACATCCGAAATGCATTTCGTCGCAGCGCTCGACCGGAAACCTGAGATGCGTTGCGTGCTCGGCCTGTTCGAGGGCGTGGTGACCGGTGCCGCCGACGGCTATGCGCGGATGACCGATCGGCCGGCCGCGACGCTGCTGCATACCGGTCCGGGTTTGGCCAACGGCCTGGCCAACATGCACAATGCCCGGCGCGCGCTCAGCTCGATGATCAACATTGTCGGCGACCATGCAGCCTACCATCTGCCGCTCGATGCTCCGCTGACCAGCGATATCGAGAGCCTTGCCAAGCCGATGTCGAACTGGGTGCGCCGCATCGCCGGCCCAGACGATGTCGCGCCGGCGACCGAGGCCGCCTTCCGCGCCTCGCTGACGCCTCCCGGTGTAACCACCCTGATCCTGCCCGCGGATGCCGCCTGGGGCGAAGTTGCCGCAGCCTCAGTCGGCAAGGCGACGCTGGCGCCGCCGCCCGCCGTCGACATGGACGCCGTGCGCACGGTCGCCGCAGCTATCCGTGCCGCTCCGGGTCGGGCGGGCATCATCGTTCGCGGACAGGCGGCAAGAGCCGATGCGCTTGCTGTCGCCGGGCAGATCTCGACGGGCAGCGATGTCCGTGTGTTCAGCGACGTGCTGATCGCCCGGATGCAGCGCGGGTGCGGGCGTGTCGCGCCGACGCGCATCCCCTATCCGATCGATGCGGCGACGGCACTGCTCAGGGATATCGATGTTCTGGTGCTGGCCGGCGCGCGGGAGCCGGTTGCCTTCTTCGCCTATCCGGGAAAGCCGGGGCGGCTTGTGCGGGAAGGCTGCCAGGTGCTGACGCTGGCCGCGCATGGCGAGGATCTCAATGCGGCTCTGGAAGCGCTCCGCGACGAACTCGGTATCAAGCCGTCGCAGCAGACGGTGTTCGCAACTGCCTTTCCCGACGAGGCGACGCCGAGCGGCCAACTCACGGAGGATGCGATCGCGCTGTCGGTGGCGCGCAAGCTGCCGGCCGATGCGATCGTCTGCGACGAGGCGGTCACCTCGGCACGGCGTTTCTTCGCCTTGTCGGCCTTTGCCGCTCCGCACGATTACATGATGACCACAGGCGGATCGATCGGTGGAGGCATTCCGCTTGCTACCGGGGCGGCGATCGCCTGTCCGAGCCGCAAGGTGATCAATCTGGAGGCTGACGGCAGTGGCATGTACACGGTGCAGGGGCTGTGGACGCAGGCCAGGGAAAATCTCGACGTGGTGACGATCGTCTTTTCCAATCGGACCTATGCGATCCTGCATGGCGAGATGCGCAATGTCGGCGTCGGCGCGATCGGCGAGAACGCCAGGCGGATGCTCGACCTCGACCAGCCGTCGCTGGACTGGGTTTGCCTGGCCAAAGGCATGGGCGTGGAGGCGGCTCGCGCCGATACCTGCGAGCGGTTCGACGCGCTGCTGGAGAGCGCCTTGTCGCGGCGCGGACCGTTCCTCATCGAAGCGGTGCTCTGAGCACAGCGAAGGCGGAACCGACCTACCAGCGGGTCTTTTCGCCGGGAGCCGCCGGTTCGATCGCCAGCGCATGCACGCCGGCCTTCAGTTCGTCGGCAAGCAATTCGTTGACGGCGCGGTGGCGGTCGATGCGGCTCATGCCAGCAAAGGCCGAAGAGACGACGCGGACGCGAAAATGCGTCTCGCCGGTGCCGTCATAGGCGCCGTGATGGTCGGAGCCGTGATGGTGATGGCCGGCATGGAGATGGCTTTCGTTGATGATGACCAGCCGGTCCGGCGAAAAGGCCTTGTTGAGCTTGTCTTCCATGGTCGCCTGTATGGACATCGCCGTCTCCCTTCACCACATATGCCTGGCGTAGCAGCCGGCAAAACCAAAATCGGGCTCGCAAAAGCCGCTGCCGCGCAACAAAATCCGCCATTCGCCTGCTTTATGCCGCGATTCAGCGGTTAGGGCGATCATCGCGAAAATGTCAATTCTTGTTTCGCATTTGCGAACGCCCCATAAATGGGTGAGATGAAGCCGTATCCCAAATATTTCGAGAAGATTCGCATCCGCCCGGAGAAGGATGCGGAGCTGAAGTCGCACTCGCCGATCTGCCAGTGGGACGGCTGCAAGGAAGCGGGCACCCATCGTGCGCCGGTCGGGCGCATGAAGGAGGGCGAGTATTTCCGCTTCTGCTTCGACCATGTGCGCGAGTACAACAAGGGCTTCAACTATTTCTCCGGTGTGCCGGACACCGAGGTCGCGCGCTTCCAGAAGGAAGCCATGACCGGACACCGGCCGACCTGGAAGATGGGCGTCAACGGCGCCTCGACGCGTTCGTCGCCGGATGTGGCCCAGATGCGCTCCGGCCGCGCCGGCTACTATAATCGCATGCGCGACCCATTCGACCTGTTCAAGGGGCCAAAGGATCCGCGCGAGGCACGCGAGCGCAAGGCCAAGCCGCTTGAGGCCAAGGCGCTGGAAACGCTTGGCCTTGATACAAAGGCGACTGGCAAGGAGATCAAGGCGCGCTATAAGGAACTGGTGAAGCGTCACCATCCGGATGCGAATGGTGGCGACCGAGGTTCGGAAGACCGGTTCCGCGATGTGCTGCAGGCCTATCGCGTGCTCAAACAGGCGGGCCTGTGCTGAGCGACCATACGGTTCGTGTCGTTTTCCAACTTTCATAAGGTTGGAAAAGGCTCTAAGACCGCCCCCGGACAAAATCGATTGCCGGCGAAATCAGGCTTTCGCCCGTGGAGACGTTGAGAGATATGAACAAGGTCGATCGCGACATCGCCAACCTGCCCGACACGACGGTGTCGGTGAAGGAGAAATTCGGGTTCGAGTCCAAGATGGTGGTGCCGGCCTATTCGGTGACCAGCGAGCATGTACCCGACATCGATCCGGACTATCTGTTCGACAAGAACACGACGATGGCGATCCTTGCAGGCTTTGCCTACAACCGCCGCGTCATGGTGTCGGGCTATCACGGCACCGGCAAGTCGACACATATCGAACAGGTCGCCGCCCGCCTCAACTGGCCATGCGTGCGCGTCAACCTCGACAGCCATGTCAGCCGTATCGATCTCGTCGGCAAGGACGCGATCGTCGTCAAGGACGGCTTGCAGATCACCGAATTCCGCGACGGCATCCTGCCCTGGGCCTACCAGCACAATGTCGCGCTCTGCTTCGACGAGTATGACGCCGGCCGTCCGGACGTGATGTTCGTCATCCAGCGCGTGCTGGAATCGTCGGGCCGGCTGACGCTGCTCGACCAGAGCCGGGTCATCCGTCCGCATCCGGCCTTCCGGCTGTTCTCGACCGCCAACACGGTGGGCCTGGGCGACACCACCGGCCTCTATCACGGCACCCAGCAGATCAACCAGGCGCAGATGGACCGCTGGTCGATCGTCACCACGCTGAACTACCTGCCGCACGACAATGAAGTGAACATCGTGCTGGCCAAGGCCAAGCACTATCGCGACGGCAAGGGCAAGGACATCGTCAACAAGATGGTGCGCGTCGCCGACATGACGCGCTCGGCCTTCATCAATGGCGATCTGTCGACCGTGATGAGCCCGCGTACGGTCATCACCTGGGCCGAGAATGCCGAGATATTCGGCAATATCGGCATGGCGTTCCGGCTGACCTTCCTCAACAAGTGCGATGAGCTGGAGCGTTCGGTGGTTGCCGAGTTCTACCAGCGCGCCTTCGGCGAGGATTTGCCGGAATCAGCTGCCAATGTGGTGCTGGGCTAAGCAGAGTCTCGATGGCGGGTCCGGGCGACAATACGCGCAACAAGTCGAAGACGGGGTCTGAAGCCGACAGCTTCAAGCGTGCCGTCACTGTCTGCATGCGCGCCATCGCCGGCGACAAGGAGCTTGAAGTCGGCTTCGCCAAGGATAGGCCGGCACTTGCCGGCAGCCGCGCCCGGCTGCCCGAACTGCCGAAGAAGGCGTCCAAGGCCGACATCGCCATCACTCGAGGCCTCGGCGATTCCATGGCGCTGAAGCGCGCCTGCCATGACGTGCGGATCCACACCAAGCTGGCGCCGGAGGGCAAACAGGCCCGCGCCGTCTACGACGCGGTCGAGCAGGCCCGCGTCGAGGCGATCGGCAGCCGCGCCATGCAAGGCGTCGCCGACAATATCGGCTCGATGCTGGAGGACAAATACGCCAAGGCCAACCTCGTCGACGTCAAGGACAAAGCCGACGCGCCGATCGAGGAAGCGCTGGCGCTGATGGTGCGCGAGAAGCTGACCGGCCGTCCGATCCCGAAGAGCGGCGAGCGCCTGGTCGAGCTGTGGCGGCCCTGGGTCGAGGAGAAGGCCAGCGCCGATCTCGACGGTCTCTCGGCCAAGCTCGACGACCAGCAGGCCTTCGCCCGCGTCGTGCGCGAGATGCTCGCCTCCATGGAAATGGCCGAGGAACTCGGCGACGACCAGGAGACCGAAGACTCCGAGGACAATGACGACAACCAGCCGCAAGGCGAGGAACAGAGCGAGGAGGGCGGCGAAGAGGATTCCGGCTCCGAGCAGTCACAGTCCGAGGATGCCGAGGCGTCCGCCGATGACGAGCAATCCGCCGAGACCGAAGCCTCCGACGCCACCGCCGACGACCTGTCCGACGATGACGATGCGGATGCCGAGACGCCCGGCGAGGCGCGCCGCAACGACAATCCCTTCACCAATCTGCCGAAGGAAATCGACTACAAGGTCTTCACCACCGCTTTCGACGAGACGGTCGGCGCCGAGGAGCTTTGCGAAGAGGAAGAGCTCGACCGGCTGCGCGCCTTCCTCGACAAGCAGCTTGCCAATCTGTCCGGCGTCGTCGGGCGGCTGGCCAACCGGCTGCAGCGGCGGCTGATGGCGCAGCAGAACCGGTCGTGGGATTTCGACCTGGAAGAAGGCTACCTCGACCCGGCGCGCTTGGTGCGCGTCGTCATCGACCCGATGCAGCCATTGTCCTTCAAGCAGGAACGCGACACCAAGTTCCGCGACACGGTGGTGACGCTGGTGCTCGACAATTCCGGCTCGATGCGCGGCCGGCCGATCACGGTCGCCGCCACCTGCGCCGACATCCTGGCGCGCACGCTGGAACGCTGCGGCGTCTCGGTCGAGATCCTCGGCTTTACCACCCGGGCCTGGAAAGGCGGCCAGGCGCGCGAGAAGTGGCTCAAGGACGGCAAGCCGCCGAACCCCGGCCGGCTCAACGACCTGCGCCACATCATCTACAAATCCGCCGATCATCCGTGGCGGCGGGCACGGCGCAATCTCGGCCTGATGATGCGCGAGGGCCTGCTCAAGGAAAACATCGACGGCGAGGCGCTGCTGTGGGCGCACAACCGGCTGATCGCGCGGCCTGAACAGCGCAAGATCCTGATGATGATCTCTGACGGCGCGCCGGTCGACGATTCGACGCTGTCGGTCAATCCGGGCAATTATCTCGAGCGCCATCTGCGCGCCGTCATCGAACTGATCGAGACGCGCTCGCCTGTGGAGTTGCTGGCCATCGGCATCGGCCATGACGTCACCCGCTATTACAGGCGCGCCGTCACCATCGTCGACGCCGAGGAACTGGCCGGCGCCATGACCGAGCAACTGGCCTCGCTGTTCGCCGAGGAAAGCGCCCGCGACACGCGGCGCGGCGGCATGCGGCGCGCCGGATGATCTTTTCGCGCGGCGGCTTCCAGCAAACGCTTTTCGCCGCCATCGCCCTATTTGCCGGCGCGGCTCCGGTGCTGGCCGGTTCGCCCGACTCGACCTCAGTTGAATCAGTCGAAATCTCGGCCCGCCCGATCACAGAATTCCAAATCGGCCGCGCCGACAAACAGTTCGGCCCATTCGAATTTGTCGGTGGGCTGGAACTGACCTCGGCGACACGCGATTTCGGGGCGCTGTCGGCCTTCCGCTTTCTCAAAGGCGGCAGCGATTTCATCGGCGTCGCCGACACAGGCTTCTGGTTCTTCGGAACGGTGGTCCGCGACGCCGACAAGCGACCGTCCGGCATCCAGAATTTCCGCATCCAGCAGATGGTCGACGAAGCGGGGCGGGCGATCGACGAGAAGTGGGAGGTCGACGCCGAAGGCCTCGCCGTCAAGGACGGCATCGCCACTGTCGGCTTCGAGCGCAGCCATCACGTCGCCCAGTTCAAGATCGACCCCGACGATATGAAGGCGCCGTTCAAGCAGCTGGATTTCCTGGTGCCGGCCCGGGAACTGCGCCAGAACCGCGGTTTCGAGACCGTCACCCACGCCAATGCCAACGGCCAGCATGAGGGCGGGCTGGTGGTGGTCTCCGAAAAGAGCCTCGACAAGGCCGGCAACATCTATGCCGCCATCATCGAAGGGCCGCACAAGGGCGTGTTTACCGTCAAGCGCAACGGCGACTTCGACATCACCGACGGCGCCTTCCTGCCGGATGGCGACCTGCTGTTGCTGGAGCGCAGCTTCTCGATGGCCCGCGGCGTCAAGATGCGGCTGCGGCGCATTTATGGCGAAAGCGTCGAGAAGGGCGCCGTCGCCGACGGGCCGGTGCTGCTGGAGGCCGACATGGGCTACCAGATCGACAATATGGAAGGGCTCGACGTCTGGACCCGCGACGACGGCGCGCTGATGGTGTCGCTGGTCTCCGACGACAACCACTCGATCCTGCAGCGCAATCTCTATCTGGAATTTATTCTCCATCAGGATTGAGCAACGCCTCACAAGCTGACAGTCGCCATTAATTTTCGATGACGCGACTGACCCGCTCCGCATTTGCCCTGCCAAGTCATTGATATTGAACGGTTTTCCAGCCGCGCGGTCGCGCATCAAAATACTTTAGTCTAGACTTGACAATTGATGACGCCGCCGCAATACTCAAGTCCATGCTTAACTATTCCGAGATCGACAGCATCTTGCGGGCTCTGGTCGAGCCCACCCGCCGCCAGATCCTGGAAAAATTGAGCCGCGGACCAGCCACCGTCAGCCAGCTGGCGGAGCCGTTCGGCATGACGTTCGCCGCCGTGCTGCAACATCTGCAGGTGCTGGAAGCCTGCGGGCTGATCCGCAGCGAAAAGATCGGACGGGTGCGCACCTGCCGGATCGAACCGGGCGGGCTTGCCCCGCTGGCCGACTGGATTGCTGAACGCCGCATACCGGCGGAACGTCACCTCGACCGTCTTGGCCAGATCCTGGCCGAGACAGATCAATCGCCCCCGAAAGTTCAAGATCAGGAAAAGGACGAACAGACATGAACCAGATCGCCCCCGTGAAAGACGAGCATTCCGTCATCCACTCCACGTTCACCATCGAGCGGACCTATCCGCAATCGCCGGCCCGAGTCTTCCATGCCTTCGCCGACAAGGCGACGGTGCGGCGCTGGCGGATCGATGGCGATGGTTTTGCCATCGCCGAATTCAGCTTCGACTTCCGCGTCGGCGGTGGCGAGGTGTCGCGATTCAGCTATGCCGGCGGTCCGGAGATCAGGCTCGACGCGCAGTTCCAGGACATCGTTGTCGACCAGCGCATTGTGTTCTCCTACAGGATGGCGATCGGGCCCCAGCCAATGTCGGCATCCCTCACCACCGTCGAGCTGACCCCCTCGGGCAGTGGCACGCGGCTGACCTATACCGAGCAGGGCGCGTTTTTCGACGGTGTCGATTCCGCGAAAGGGCGGGAAGAGGGGACACGCGCGCTGTTGGAAGCCCTTGCCGCGGAACTCCAGAAGTCGAAGTAGACCGGACCGCGACCGGCTCTCGCTCAGGATCGTGGGCCGTTGGTTGCCATCCAGATGACATGGCGGGCGCCACGCTTGCCGTTGGCGCGCGTATTGATCTCCTCGACCGCAAAGCCTGCCTGCTTCAGCCGCCGGGTGAAGCCGCCGTCGGGACCTTGCGACCATACCGCCAGGACACCGCCCGGCTTGAGGGCGGTGCGCGCGGCTCCCAGCCCCTGCAGGCTGTAAAGCGCGTCGTTGGATTTGTGGACGATGCCTTGCGGGCCGTTGTCGACATCGAGCAGGATGGCGTCCCAGGCTGCCGGCTCAGACCGTATCAACTGGCCGACGTCGGTTTCCTCGACAGTGACGCGCGGATCGTCAAGGCAGCCGCCAAACACCTCGCCCATCGGGCCGCGTGCCCAGGCGACGACCGTCGGCACCAGCTCCGCAACGACGATGCTGGCATCATTGCCGAGTTCGGCGAGGGCGGCGCGCAAGGTAAAACCCATGCCGAGCCCGCCGATCAGCATTCTCGGCCGCCGATGGTCGGCAATCCTTTGGCAAGACAGTTTTGCCAGCGCTTGCTCGGAGCCGCTGAGGCGGCTGTTCATCAGCTCATTGGTGCCGAGCATGATCGAGAATTCGGAACCGCGCCGCTTGAGGCGAAGCTCTTGCTGGCCGTCTGGGGTCTTTGCCGAATCGAGCTGGACCCAGGGGATCACGGGCTTTCTTTCTGTTTGGCGTGATCTTATCCGAAAGGCCTAGACCGCGACAGCCGGCTGGCTCCAGCGGGCGGCGAGCAGCCGGTAGGGGATGAGCGCCACAATGGCGATGATCAGCTTCACACTGAGGTCGCCGAGCGCCCAGGAGATCCAGCGCATAGCGTCGACATGGAACACACCCATCAGCGGTGCGGTTTCGAGCGCGAAACTGTCGTTGGGACCAGCAAAGGCGAAAGCGGCAGAGAAAGCGACGGTAAAGAACACGGCGGTGTCGAACACCGAGCCGACCAGCGTGCCGACGATCGGCGCCCGCCACCAGCTTTGCCGGCGCAGCCGGTTGAACACGGTGACGTCAAGCAATTGCGCGCAGAGGAACGCAGCACCTGACGCCGCGGCGATGCGCACCAGCCGGTCGGCCGCGGTCTCGAATTCGATCAGGCCGTGGCGCAACAGGAAGGGCGGGACGAGGATCGAGCAGATGACGGCCGTCATGAAGCCGACAAAGACGATCCTGCGCGCCACGGCAGGCCCATAGCGGCGGTTGGCCAGATCGGTGACCAGGAACGAGAAGGGATAGGTGAAGGCGCCCCAGGTCAAAAGGTCGGCCAGCGACAAGCCGCCAATCTGCCCCTGCATCGGGAACTGCACGAGAATGTTCGATGCCACGACGACGAGCGCCATGGCGGCCACGAAGGGCAGGTATCGCGAGAAGGAACTCATTTTTTTATCCTGGGTAATGGAACCAGCGGAGCGTTATTCCGAAACCGGATCACGCTCGCTTTGTTTGAGCATCGGAAGCCACGTTGAAAGGGCTTGGATCCGATGCCCAAGGCGGTCGTCCCCCGCCTTTAAACGATGTTAGGCAGCAGGCTGATCGGCAAGCTTCTTGGCGATCTGCTTCTTCAACAGACGCGCGCGCTGCGACAGTTCCTTGATGTCGGCCTTGGCCAGGAAGGCATCCAGACCGCCGCGATGTTCGACCGAACGCAGGGCGTTGGCGGAAATGCGCAGGCGCACGTTCTGGTTCAGCGCTTCCGAGATCAGCGTCACATTGACGAGGTTCGGCAGGAAGCGACGCTTGGTCTTGTTGTTGGCGTGGCTCACATTGTTGCCGGACATGACTGCCTTGGCAGTGAGTTCGCAGGTGCGGGACATAGTTCTAACCTTCAGTTCTCGGGTCTGCCAAACCTTTATGCCCACGCCGGGTGGCGCGCGGTTCTGGTCAGGCGGCCTTATGGAAAAAGTTGGCGTTCCATAGTTGCATTTCACCGGTGCGTCAAGCTCCGGCATGCCCACGGACGCGCCCGGCATTTCATATTAAGGCCGGAATTCATCCTATAAGCGGTCTGACAGGGACATGCCAGCCCCGGAGTTGCCCGCCTCCGGCCAAGAATCAAGGACCCGATGCCGCCATGCCTCGTTCCTCTCACGCCCTTGCTGCCCTGCTCGCCATCGCCTTGCCGTCCGCCGCCACAGCTGCCTCGCCGCAGTCGTTCAAGGGCGAGTACATCGTGTCGTTCCTTGGTCTTTCGATAGCGAAATCAACGTTTTCCAGCCACTATGAGAATGGTGCCTACGCGATCGAAGGCAGCGTCAGAGCTGCCGGTCTCGCCAAGCTGTTCGACGATACCCAGGGCACGGTCTCGTCCAAGGGCACGATCTCGGGCAAGAAGATGGTGCCGCAGGCGTTCCGTGCCGATTACACCTCCGGCAAGAAGGCATCGGTGGTCGATATCCGCTTTGCCAATGGCACGGTCACCTCGACGCAGGTCATCCCGGCGCCGGACAAGCGCGATCCCAAGAGCTGGGTGCCGATTGGCACCGGCGACCTGGCATCGGTGCTCGATCCGATGGCCGCCACCGTCATCCACGCCGACAGCCTCGACCAGGTCTGCGGCCGCACGGTGAAATTCTATGATGGCGAGATGCGCGCCGATCTGACGCTGACCTACGCGTCGAAAGGCACGATCTCGGTGCCGGGTTACAAGGGCGATACCATCACCTGCCGGATGGGCTTCGATCCTGTGGCGGGGTACCGCAAGGGCCGCAAGGCGCTCAACTACCTGAAGGACCGCAGTCGCATGATGGTGACGTTTGCGCCGCTCGGCCAAACCGGCGTATATGCGCCGATCCACGCCACGGTTGGAACGCAGATCGGCACGTTGACCATCAGCGCCAGGCGTTTCGAAGCGGTACAATAGGTCGCGCCACTGCGGACAGAATGGGGCGCACCACTGGAGACAGAATGGGGCGCGCTACACTCATCGGCTTTTCGGCGGTCGCCATGTGGGCGCTGCTGGCGCTGCTTACGGATGCATCCGGCCAGGTGCCGCCGTTCCTGCTGTCGGCAATCACCTTTTCGATCGGCACCGGGGTCGGGCTTGTCGCGCGGCTGGTTATGCGGGCCCCCGACAAGAGCCAGAAGATACCGCCGCAGGTTTGGCTGATCGGCATTGCCGGCCTGTTCGGCTACCACTTCTTCTACTTCACCGCGCTGCGCAATGCGCCGGCGGTGGAGGCGAGCCTGATCGCCTATCTGTGGCCGCTGCTGATCGTGCTGGGTTCGGCGCTGATGCCGGGCGAGCGCCTGGCCTGGAACCATGTCGTCGGCGCGCTGCTTGGCCTTGCCGGCACCGTGCTGATCGTCACCAAGGGCGGCGGCCTCGCCTTCGATGCCCGCTACGCCTTCGGCTATGCCATGGCCGCCGTCTGTGCGGTTCTGTGGTCGTCCTATTCGCTTTTGTCGCGGCGCTTCCCGTCGGTGCCGACCAGCATCGTCACCTGGTTCTGCGCCGCCACCGCGATGCTGTCGCTCGCTTGCCACCTGGCGCTGGAACAAACCGTGCTGCCGAACGGTGCCGGCCAGTGGCTGGCCGTGCTCGGGCTCGGCCTGATGCCGGTCGGCGCGGCCTTCTACGCCTGGGATATCGGCGTCAAGCGCGGCAACATCCAGGTGCTCGGCGCGGCAAGCTATGCGGCGCCGCTGTTGTCGACGCTGGTGCTGATCGCGGCCGGCGTCGCCGAGCCGTCGCTGCGCATCCTCGCCGCCTGCGTGCTC
This sequence comes from Mesorhizobium sp. P2_F8, assembly GCF_056403655.1. Taxonomy (NCBI): domain Bacteria; kingdom Pseudomonadati; phylum Pseudomonadota; class Alphaproteobacteria; order Hyphomicrobiales; family Phyllobacteriaceae; genus Mesorhizobium; species Mesorhizobium sp. P2_F8. The sequence continues at coordinate 110,214 of NZ_JBFUFB010000001.1, read as the reverse complement.
ATCACCGGCGGGGCGGCGCTGGCGGCAAAATCGCTGTTTCTGCGCAAGCCGGTCGTGACCGAAAGCGGAGCCAAGGCATGACGATGCCGTTTGCAGGCGGCATCGACGCCAATGCCAATGCTACGTTGATCTTTTCGCTGGTGGCGGCGGTGATCTACGCCTTCATATCAGACATGCCGCCGACGCTCGCCCGCTCGGCGGTAAAGACACTCGCCGTGGCGATGCTTGCCGTGCTGGCGGCGCTGCAAGGCGGCCCGCCGCTGCTGGTCGCGGCGCTCACGCTCAGCGCGGTTGGCGACGCCTTCCTGTCGCGCGACGGCGAAAGGGCCTTTCTCGGCGGGCTGGTCAGTTTTCTCGTCGCGCACATCGTCTATGTCGCGTTGTTCCTGCGCGGTGGCGGCGGCCTGGAGTTGCTTGGCGCCGAGTCGTGGCGCGGGGCGATCGCACTGGCAATGGCGGTGTTCGCGATCGTCATGCTGGCGGCGCTCTGGCGGCGTGTCGGTCCAGGCCTGCGCGTTCCGATCGTCGTCTATATCGCGGCCATCCTCGCCATGGGCGTTTCGGCGCTGACGACAGGCAGCGTCTCGATTGTCGGCGGCGCGCTGTTGTTCATGGCATCGGACGGGCTGCTCGCCGCTGAAAAATTCCTGGTGGCTGCCATCTCGCCGCACCGCGTCTGGATGCGTTTGGCCGTCTGGGGTCTATACTACGCCGCCCAACTGGCGATCACCCTAGGATTCCTGCTGAGCTAGCGGTTCTTGCTGAGTTGGGGTTGTTTCGGCTGCCAGCCGGGCTCGGCCAGCTCGAAGGTGGCAAACTCAAAGCCCGGTGCGACGGTGCAGCCGACCAGGGTCCATTCGCCCAGGCTGCGCGCCGATTGCCACCAGCCTGCCGGCACGACGATCTGCGGCCGCTCGCCCGCCGCCAGATCGATGCCGAGCACCTGCTCGAACACGGCGCCATCTTCCTCACTCATCGACAACGCCAGCGGGGCGCCGGCGTGGAAATGCCAGACCTCGGTGGCGTCCTTGACCCGGTGCCAGGCCGAAACCTGGTGCTGCTCCAAAAGGAAATAGATCGCGGTCGAATGGCCGCGCGCGCCGCCGGCGCCGTCGCGAAAGGTCTCCGCATACCAGCCGCCCTCCGGATGTGGCTTCAGACCGAGGATCGCGGTGATTTCGGCTGCGCTGGTCATGGGTTCCAGACCATCCTGTCTTTGTTTAGAAATTATCCTTGCGCTTGCGGATTTCTGCGAACACCTCGGCGTCCGAAGCTTTCTCCAGCCCAAGATGCTTGCGGATCGCTGGGTCGTGCCAGCGCAGGAACTGAGTGGTCGACAGTTCCTCGCCGATCGTCGTCGGCAGCGTCGGCTTGTTTTCGGCCCGCAACGCCTCGATCTTGGCGGCACGCTCCTTCAAGGCCGAATTGGTCGGGTCGACGGTCAGCGCGAAACGCGCGTTGGAGAGCGTGTATTCATGGCCGCAATAGATGACGGTCGCGGCGGGCAGCGCTGCAAGCTTTTTCAGCGACTCGTACATCACCGGCGGCTTGCATTCGAATAGCCGCCCGCAACCCAGCGCAAACAGCGTGTCGGCGGTGAACGCCACCTTCGATGCCGGCAAGTGATAGGAGACGTGGCCGGCGGTATGGCCAGGCGTGGCGATCACCTCGATCCGTTCATCGCCGAGATGAACGACGGAACCTTCTTCGACGGTTTCGTCGATGCCGGGAATCTTCGCCTTTTCCGCTTCCGGGCCGATGATGCGCAGCTTGAAGCGCTCCTTCAGCGCCAGATTGGCCTCGACATGATCGACATGGTGATGCGTGGTCAGGATCATCGTCGGCGTCCAGCCGGTGCGCTTGAGTGCGGCCAGGATCGGCGCTTCCTCGGGCGCATCGATGATCGCGGTCTGGCCGCTTTTGGGGTCATGCACCAGCACGCCGAAATTGTCGCTGCGGCACATGAACTGTTCGATTTCGACCGGCATCGCATCTCTCCATTGTCGCCGCAGACATAGGGCGCCAAGGCGCCGATGTCATCCCGGAATGTCGAATGACATTTCCAGGGAGATGACAAGTGTCACTCGGGAATGTCGACCTCGTCGAGGCCTTTTGTTGAAACCCGCCGATATCACGGCTACATCCCTCGCATGCATTCCGACATCGTCGATCTTCGCTCCTTCTATTCGACAACGCTCGGCCGGTTCGCCGAGCGCTCGATCACCATGGCGCTGTCGTCGATCTGGGCGGCCGTGCCCAATGAGCGGCTGGTCGGCCTCGGCTATACCTTGCCGTGGCTGGAGCGCTTCGGCGCCGATGCCGAGCGGGTCTTCGCCTTCATGCCGGCAACGCAAGGCGCCGTGGTGTGGCCGGCGACGGGGCCGACGGCGACGGCATTGGTCTTCGACGAGGAGCTGCCGCTGGTCGATTCCTGCATCGACCGCATGCTGCTCGTCCATTCGCTCGAACATGTCGAAAATCCGCGCGAAACGCTGAACGAGATCTGGCGGGTGCTGTCGCCGGCTGGCCGCGTCGTCATCGTCGTGCCCAACCGGCGCGGCGTCTGGGCGCGCTTCGAGCACACGCCGTTCGGCAATGGCCGGCCTTTCTCGCGCGGCCAGCTTACCGAACTGCTGCGCGAGACGAATTTCACGCCGGCCGCCTGGTCCGATGCGCTGTTCTTCCCGCCATCGCGGCGTCGCTTCATGATGCGCTTCCAGAACGTGCTGGAACGCGCCGGCCGGCGGCTGTGGCCGATCTTTTCCGGCGTCATCGTCGTCGAGGCGCAGAAGCGGCTCTATCAAGGCGTTCCGGTCGCCCAGCGCGCCTCGCGTCGCGTCTTCGTGCCGGTGCTGTCGCCGCATGGCGCCACGCGGCTCGGGCGTCAGAAGGAGGCCGGGGACGCCAAGCCATCGGCTGCGGGGGTGACGGCTTCGTGATCGCGACAAGAACGCCTGGAGCCTTGTCCCACCCTATCTGTCGCAAGGGGGCTCGCAGCCCATTTGAACGACGGATGCGGTCAAGTCTCTCCATCCGGTTTCAGCACTGAACGCAAGGACCTCAGCTATGGCTGATCAACTGGACAATGCAGCCACCGTTCAGCCGGCTGCCGTGGCGGTCGAAGCCAGCAGCCTGGGCGATCAGGTGGCGACGATCAGGCAAGCGCTGACGGGATCGCCGGTTCGCAGCTGGTTGCTCTGGACATCGGTCGGCATCATGGCCGTCATCATCGCAACGTCGATCGGCCAGGTCCTGCTCAACCGCTGGAACCAGCCTTTCTACGATGCGCTTGCACGCCGCGACATGGCGGCCTTCCTGCACCAGCTTCTCGTCTTTGCGGCAATCGCCGGCGGGCTTCTGGTGCTCAACATCGGCCAGACCTGGCTCAACCAGATGATCAGGCTGAAGCTGCGCGAGGCGCTGACGCTGGATCTGATCGACCAGTGGATGCGGCCGGCGCGGGCCTTCCGGCTGGCCAATGCCGGCGCCATCGGCGTCAATCCCGACCAGCGCATGCAGCAGGACGCCGCTCATCTGTCCGACCTGTCGACCGACCTCGGCGTCGGCCTGCTGCAGTCGTGTATCCTGCTCGTATCCTTCGTCGGCGTGTTGTGGGAACTGTCCGCGGGCTTCGTGTTTCATATCGGCGGCACCGCGCTGGCCATACCGGGCTACATGGTCTGGGCCGCCATCCTCTATGCCGGCACCGCCTCCTGGCTGAGCTGGCTGGTCGGGCGACCGCTGATCCGCCTCAACAGCGACCGTTACACACGCGAAGCCGAGCTTCGCTCGTCGATGGTGCGCGTCAACGAGAATGTCGATGCCATCGCGCTGTACCATGGCGAGGCCGACGCCAGGCGACGGCTCGGACTCGACCTCGGTACGGTCCTGGGCGCCATGCGCCGCATCTACACCGCCCAGATCAACCTGTCCTGGGTGACCGACACCTATGGCTGGATCACCGTCGTGGCACCCATCCTGGTCGCCTCACCGGTCTATTTCTCCGGCGATATCAGCTTTGGCGGGCTGATGATGGCGGTCGGCGCCTTCAACCAGGTTCACTCGTCGTTGCGCTGGTTCATCAACAATATCGGCAGCATCGCCGACTGGCGCGCCACGTTGATGCGCGTCGCCGACTTCCGCATCGCGCTCAATGAGACCGATGTGCTGCACGACAAGGAAAGGCGCATTGCCTTCGGCGAGAACGCCAATGGCAGCCTGACTTTCGAAAAGCTCGAAGTGGCCTCGCGGGACGGCTGCACCAAGCTTGCCGACCAGCATGTCGAAATCCGTCCCGGCGAGCGCGTCATGATCACCGGCGACCCCGGCGCCGGCAAGACGTTGTTCTTCCGTGCCATTGCCGGCCTGTGGCCATGGGGGAGTGGGCGGATCGGCCTGCCTGCGGGAGAAAACCCCATATTCGTGCCGCGCGTCCCGTATTTCCCGGCCGGCACTCTGCGCGAGGTCCTCGATCACCCGAACGGACCTGCGCCGGCGAGCGACGCCGACATTTCGGCGGTGCTTGCCGAAGTCGGGCTTGGACGGCTGTCATCCTCACTCGACCGCAGCGCGCGCTGGGAACATGAGCTGGGCGATGACGAACAGCGTTCGCTGGCCTTCGCCAGGCTCGCCCTGCGGCAGCCGAAGTGGGTGATCATCGACGAAGCCCTTGACGCGTTCGACGGACCCTCGCTGCGACGAGTGCTGTCGACACTGGAGAAGCGCTTGCCCGAGACAGCGATCCTCAACATCGGACGTGGGCTGCACAACAATCAGTTCTTTCCGCGCGCGCTGACGATCGTCAAGGATACCGGTGCGCAGGCGCTGAAACCTGTCCGCGTCAGGGCTGGTGCGATCGACCCGCCGCCGGCGGCCGCCCGCCGCAAGAAATAGGCTGTTTTCCCCGGTTACGGGCTCCAAGCTTTATTTTGCCGCGATCGCGAAGGAAGATTTCGCGAAGAAACAACTCTGGCGTCGGCCATGCTTGATGCTTTACGCCTGCTTGCCTGTCTTGCCTATTCCCAGGCTGCTCCGACCGCCCCGCCGCCGGATGCGCTGGCGGTCGATGTCGAGCTGGTGCTGGCGGTCGACATTTCGCTGTCGATGGACGAGAAGGAGTTTGCCCTGCAGCGCGCCGGTTATGTCGAGGCGCTGCGGCATCCCGATTTCATCCAGGCTGTCCGCGCCGGCAAGACGGGCCGCATCGCGCTCGCCTATTTCGAATGGGCCGGCACGGTGCGCGACGACGCGATCATCGACTGGCAAATCATCGACAGCGCCGAGAGCGCCAACAGCTTTGCCGACAAAGTCGCGGCCCGGCCGTTCCGCAGCTTCCGCGGCACTTCGATTTCCAGTGCACTGGCTTTCGGCACCGAGATTTTCGATCGCACTTCTTTCGAGGGCGAACGCAGCGTCATCGATATATCAGGCGATGGTCCCAACAATATCGGGCCGCCGGTCACCGCGACGCGCGATGCGGCAACAGCCAAAGGCATCGTCATCAACGGCCTGCCGATCCTGATCAATCCGTCACCAACCTTCAGCCATCTCGACCAGTACTATGCGCAGTGCGTGACCGGAGGGCCTGGTTCCTTTGTGCTGCCGATTTACGCTGCCGCCGAATTTTCTACGGCCATCCGGCGCAAGCTGATCCTCGAAGTGAGCGGCATTCAAGATAGGACGAGGGTCATCCCCGTCGACACTGGTGCGCCTGTCGACTGCCTGAAAGGCGAGCGGGACAGACGGTTTTTTTCGGACCCGTATTTTCCGGAGCTCGACCGATAGCTTCGTCGTAGTGACAGGGTCAGGCCGGACGGACGCCGAACTTCTGGCGAAACTCGTCGTGAAGGTCGCGGCGCCAGCGCCGGCCAGAGACATAGCCTTTGATCAGTTCGGGCAGCGAATAGCCGAGATCTTTCGACGACCGGTTGGTCATGTAGCCCGACAAGGCTTCAGGAATCCGGCACTTCAGAATATCGGAAATGATCTGCCGCGTAATCATGTAGGGCGGAATATGTGGGTACGAGCGGGCAATATTCGGGTGTTTGCGCATCAGGTTCGCATAGGCTTCGACATAGCCGTGGCGACGTCGCGAAATCGAATTCTCCGAATTGTGCTTCGTCCAGTCGATGTCCTGAGACAATTGCGCGCCGAAGCGCCGGGCAAGGCGCAGCAGCAATTCCCGATCCTGCATCCTGGCGATGTCGCTGTCGTAGCCGCCGATGGCCAGCAACGCCTCGCGGCGCGCTGTTATCGCCGATCCCGCGATCAAGATTGTCTCCGCGACCAGCGTTCGCTCCAGCGTGGCAGAGTTTAGGAATGCATCGCGATTGATGCAATCGGTGGCGCGTCCGCCCTTCAGGGAGACATAGGAGCTGATCAGCACTTCGAGCGCCGGATTGGCATCGAACCAGGTCAGGGTCCGTTCGAGCCTGTGCGGCAGATAGACGTCGTCGGAATCGAGGAACGTCACGACGGGTGCCCGCGCGCGCTCGATGCCTGCATTGCGGGCGGCATTGGCGCCTCGCCATTTCGCGCCGACATAGATCAGTCGCGGATCACGAATGCCGGCCAGTGCCGCCGCGGTTCCGTCCGTCGAGCCATCGTCGACGACAATATGCTCGAACCTCGGCATGCTCTGGGAAAGTACACTTTCCATGGCGCGCAATACCGCCTCACGCCTGTTGTGAGTCGGCGTGATGACCGTGATGAGAGGAGCGTGTTCTGTCTTCCCGGTCATACTGCGTCAGCCATTTCCATCGAAAAAATACGCTTCCTGCCAGGTCTTTCGATCTTCAGGACGGTCAAATGGATCGGACTCCCCCTTCCATATCCCCCGTATTGGCCACGACGCTACAAAAAACAGACGTACCTGTCACCCCACCGGGATGCTGCTCAATGCGCGTGAAACGACGAATTCCAGTATCTAGCGCTTCAACTGCAACACTATTGCCGCGCGCTATGCTTGCGAATCGCCCTTGCGATGAATGACGCGTCTATGATCCGAATGCATTCTACTACGTCGGACGTAATCGCATCGCGGCCGGTGTTTGGGCAGATTGCCGTCGCGAGGCCGGCTGGTCGGCTTCGGTCCCAGAGGGAGTACTGTCATGACTGCTTACGCCGTTGCCCATATGCGCCAAGCCCGGATGGGTCCGCAGCTCGTCGAATATCTGCAGAAGATCGATGCCACGCTGGCCCCTTTCGGCGGTCGTTTTCTGGTCCATGGCGGCGATGTCGAGGTCATCGAAAACAAATGGCAGGGCCACCTGATCATCATCGAATTTCCCGACAGGCAACACGTGCGCGGATGGTACAATTCGGCCGCCTATCAGGCGATACTGACGTTGCGGACCGACAACTCGGAAGCCGACGTGATCTTCGTTGATGGCGTTGAGCATCCGCATAAGGCCACGGATGTCCTTGACCAGGCGTGAAGTCGACAATGGCGCGGCGGGATCACCGTTTCAGCAAGAACACCGCCTGCTGGCCGAAGAAGTTCCAGAACCACCATGGCATCGACAGGCCGATCTTCTGGCCATTGGCGTCGAGCGCAGTTGCTTTTTCCACGGTAGCGCCAAGCTCGTCGCACAGATTGACGAAGTCGCGGATGGTGCAGAAATGGATGTTGGGCGTGTCGTACCAGGAATAGGGCAGGTCCGTGGTCACCGGCATGCGGCCATTGAGAAACAGCGACATACGAACCCGCCAATGGCCGAAATTGGGGAAGGACACGATGGCGCGATTGCCGATCCTGAGCAGTTCGTTGAGAACCAGCTTCGGGTTGCGGGTGGCCTGCAGGGTCTGCGACAGGACGACGAAGTCAAAGCCCTTGTCGGGATAGAATTCGAGATCCTTGTCGGCATCGCCCTGGATGACGCTCAAGCCGCGCGCCACGCATTCGTTGACGCCACGCTGCGACAGTTCAAGGCCGCGTCCGTCGACCTGCTTGGTGTCCTGCAGCAATTCGAGCAGCGATCCATCGCCTGAACCGACGTCGAGCACGCGCGATTGTGGCGGGATGAGGTTGGCGACGACTTCGAGGTCGACGCGCTGGTTGCGGGTGACGTTCACGATGCGAGCCCTCGCGCCCGTGCTGCGGAGCCGATGAAGCCATTGATCGCGGCAAACAATTCCGGCTCGTCGAGCAGGAAGGCGTCGTGGCCGCGATCGGTCTCGATCTCGACAAAGGATACCGACGCGCCGGCGGCGTTGAGCGCATGAACGATCGAGCGGCTCTCTTCGGTCGGGAACAGCCAATCCGAGGTGAAGGACACCAGGCAGAAGCGGGTTTTCGTGCCGGCGAACGCATCCGCCAGCCGGCCGCCATGGTCGGCGGCGAGGTCGAAATAATCCATCGACCGCGTCATGTAGAGATAGGAATTGGCATCGAAGCGATCGACGAAGGTCATGCCCTGGTGGCGCAGATAGCTCTCGATCTGGAAGTCGGCGTCGAAGCCGAAGGTGAGTGCCTCGCGATCCTGCAGATTGCGGCCGAACTTCCGATGCAGGGCAGCCTCCGACAGATAGGTGATGTGGGCGGCCATGCGCGCCACCGCCAAGCCCTTTTCCGGGCGCTTGCCGTGCTCGAAATATTTGCCGCCATGCCAGTCCGGATCCGCCATCACGGCCTGCCGGCCGACCTCATGGAAGGCGATGTTCTGCGAGGAATGGCGCGCGCCGGTGGCAATCGGCAGAGCCGAGAAGACGCGCTCCGGATAGCTGGACGCCCATTCCAACACCTGCATGCCGCCCATCGAGCCGCCGAGGACGCAAAACAGTTTTTCGATGCCGAAATGGTCGATCAGCATCTGCTGGGCGCGCACCATGTCTCGAATGGTGATGATCGGCAGGTCGAGCCCATAGGGCTTGCCGGTGGCGGGATTGGTCGAGGCCGGGCCGGTGGAGCCCAGACAACCGCCGATGACGTTGGAGCAGATGACGAAGAAACGGTTGGTATCGATGATCTTGCCGGGGCCGATCAGCACTTCCCACCAGCCCGGCTTGCCGGTCACCGGATTGGTGCTGCCGACATGCTGGTCGCCGGTTAGCGCATGGCAGACGAGGATGGCGTTGGAACGGGCGTCGTTCAGCGTGCCGTAGGTCTGGTAGGCGATCTGGAACGGCGACAGCAGGGTGCCGGCATCGAGCTTTAGCGGCTTGTCGGGCCCAAAGCGTAGCACCGGGCTCGACGGCTGATCAGCCTCGTTGTTGGTTTTTCCAGCGCGCAGAGCGGCCATTGCATCCATCTCACACTTTGAATCCGCACGGCGCTTTCGAAATTCGAGGCCGATGCGGTGTCCGGCCGGCGCGGACAACAAAAAACCGGCATTGCCGCCGCAAAGCCGGTTACAGGATGCAAACGGCCCTTTAGCAAGTTGTTTAACGTGGCTGCAAGCCGACCGGCCAAATCACCACGGAATCTCGTACCTCTTCTAGGACTGTGGCGCGCCCGCGTCAACGGCCAGCCGCGGTCCGGAGGTTGCCACCTCTCGACATTGCGGGCCGTGGCTTGTATTTCCGCTGCGGCTTCCAGACGGAAGCGTTCTCGACGGATTTTGCGACATGAGCCAGACACCGGACAAGGCACGTCCAACCCCGCGCGCGGGCATCATGGACATCGACGCCTATGTGCCGGGCAAGAGCACGGCGCCCGCCGGCGTCGCCAAGGTCTACAAGCTGTCGTCGAACGAGAATCCGCTGGGTCCGTCGCCGAAGGCGATCGAGGCCGCGCGGGAGATTGCTGCGAAGCTCGACGTCTATCCCGATGGCACCGCCAGGCGGCTGCGTGAGGCGATCGCCGAGGTGCATGGTCTCAACGCGCAGAACATCATCTGTTCCAACGGCTCCGACGAAATTCTCGGCCTTCTGGCGCAGACGTATCTCGCTCCCGGCGACGAAGCGATTTTCACCGAACACGCCTTCATGGTCTACAAGATCTACATCCAGTCGGCCGGTGCAACTCCGGTCGCGGTCAAGGAGACCGATGAGCGTGCAGACATCGATGCGATGCTGGCCGCCGTCACGCCGCGCACCAAAATCGTATTCCTCGCCAATCCCAATAACCCGACCGGCACCTATGTGCCGTTCCAGGAAGTGCGCCGCCTGCATGCCGGCCTGCCCGGAAATGTGCTTCTGGTGCTCGACGCGGCTTACGCCGAATATGTTCGCCGCAACGACTATGAAGCCGGCATCGAACTGGTCGGCGGCGCCGAGAACGTGGTGATGACCCGCACCTTCTCCAAGATCGGTCTCGGCGGAGCGCGGATCGGCTGGATGTACGCGCCGATGCACATCGTCGATGCCATCAACCGTGTGCGTGGCCCTTTCAACGTCAATGCGACGGCGATCGAGGCCGGCATCGCCGCGATCCGTGACCGCGACCACGTCCAACGCAGCGTGAGGCACAACGAAACCTGGCTGACATGGCTGAGCGGGGAGCTTGGCAAGCTCGGGCTGCGGGTGACGCCAAGCGTCGGCAATTTCATCCTGATCCATTTTCCCGACGACCAGAACCATTCGGCTGCCGCGGCGGACGATTATCTGACGGCGCGCGGCTATATCCTGCGGCGTGTTTCCGGCTACGGCTTTCCCAACGCGCTGCGCATGACCGTCGGCACCGAAGATGCCAATCGCGGCGTTGTCGCTGCTCTCACGACATTCCTGAAAAGCTAGAACACCATGACATCACCGATGTTTGAAAAGATCGCGCTGGTCGGCATCGGCCTGATCGGCTCGTCGCTGGCCCGCGTCATCCGCCGCGAGGGCCTCGCCCGCCACGTCGCCATCTCGACCCGCAGTGCCGCGACATTGGCGCGTGCGCAAGAGCTTGGGCTCGGCTCCTCCTACTCCACCGATGCGAAGGAAGCGGTCCGCGATGCCGATCTGGTCATCGTCTCGGTGCCGGTCGGCTCGTCCGGCGCTGTGGCCGAGGAAATCGCGCCGGCACTGAAGCAGGGCGCAATCCTCACAGATGTCGGCTCGACCAAGGCATCGGTCATCGCCCAGATGCAGCCCTATGTGCCCGATGGCGTGCATTTCATTCCCGGCCACCCACTGGCGGGCACGGAAAAATCCGGCCCCGATGCCGGCTTCGCCGACCTGTTCGACAATCGCTGGTGCATCTTCACCCCGCTGCCCGACACCGACCCGGAGGCGCTGGAGAGGCTGTCGGAATTCTGGCGCCGTTGCGGCGCCAACATCGACACGATGGATCCGCAGCATCACGACATGACGCTGGCCATCGTCTCGCACCTGCCGCACATCATCGCCTACAACATCGTCGGCACCGCCGACGATCTGCAGTCGGTGACCAAGTCCGAAGTCATCAAATATTCAGCTTCGGGTTTTCGCGATTTCACCCGTCTCGCCGCCTCGGATCCGACCATGTGGCGCGACGTCTGCCTGCACAACAAGGACGCCATCCTCGAAATGCTGGCACGGTTCTCGGAAGATCTGGCGTCGCTGCAGCGGGCGATCCGCTGGGGCGACGGCGAAAAGCTGTTCGATCTGTTCACCCGCACCCGCGCGGTGCGCCGCTCTATCATCGAGGCGGGCCAGGACATCGACGTGCCCGATTTCGGTCGTCAGGCGGTCGAGCACCCGGCGAAGGCGTAGATCGGTTCTTCAACCTGCTGGCCAGTGGCTTTTCATCATCGCCAGCGTCTCGGCCCGGTCCGGCGCGCCTAGCCTGCCGCCGAAGCGCAGGCATTTGAGCGCGGCGGCCGCACTGGCAAAGCGCAAGGCCTGCTCGACCGGCATGGCTTCCGCCAGTCCGATGGCGAAGGCGCCGTGAAAGACATCGCCGGCGGCCAGCGTGTCGACCGCCTTGATTTTTGGCGCCGCGACATGGCGTGATGATCCCGTCGCGCGATCGAACCACCAGGTTCCAGCCGCGCCGCCGGTAACCGCGACAAACGCATCGCCGCGACGGGCAAGTGCCTCACAGGCCTGGCGCGAATCCAGTTCCTTGCCGCACAATATACGCGCCGCCGGCTCGGAAGCCACGATATGGGAAGCCAGCGGCAGCAGCAGTTCCAGCACGTCCCTCGGCGCGGTATCGGCATCAAGGATCGCCGGCCGGCCGATGGCGTGCGCCGCCTCCAGGGCAAGCGCTGCGGCACCGGGCCAGCGGACGTCGACCAGCACGGCATCGAATGCTGAGAGGTCTGCGAGCGGCAGAGCCTCGGGATCGGCCTGGGCCTGGCTGTCGTAGAAGGGCACGATGATGCGCTCGCCATGCGCGTCGACCAGGATCGAGGCCAGCGCCGAGCGAGCGCCGTTGACGCGGCGCACGAAGCTGCAATCGATGCCTTCTGCTTGGATCCCGGCGATCAGCTGATCGCCGACAGAATCGTCGCCCGCGCTCGCCCACAGCGATACGTCGGCGCCCAGGCGATGTGCAGCGCAGGCCGCGCTCGTCGCCATGCCCGAGGCGATCTGGACGCCGTCGGAGGCGATGAACTTGCCTTGGTGGTCGGGCAGCGTCTCGACACGCAGGATCGTATCCAGCGTCAGCGCGCCGACACTCAGCAGTCTCACGGTTTTTGCCATCGATGCGCTATTCCACCGGCTTGATCTTGCCCAGCGGAATGAAGCCGAGCGAGGCCTTGCCCTTGACCACCTTGAGCGGCATCGACGGCTGGTTGCCGAGCAGCGCCAGGCCAGCAAAGCCCTGCTCGATCTGCGTTTTTTGCTCGGGGATGGCACCGCCGAGGATCGCCGCCACGGCTTTCGGGTCCTTCAGCGTGATCGACAGGTCGGCGTCGATGAGACCATCAGCATCGACCGACAATGGTCCGGAAACAGTGACGCGCGCCGTGCCTGACGACAGGTCGAGGTTGCGGATCTCGATCGCCTGGCCGCGCAGGCTCTTCACTTGCCTGCCGATCAGCGCGACGCCATTCTTCAGCGTCACGTCGCCGCTGGCATCGAGCGCCGGCAGCACCCGTCCGCCGATCGCCTCGGCATCGATCTCGAGATCGGTGAAATTGCCGAGATAGTTGATATCCCCGCCGTTAGGCTGCAATTGGCTGTCCGCCTTGCCGGCACTGAACAGTTCGACTGGATCGGTGTCATCAGCGGGATCGGTCTGGCCGGACAGGCCCTCGGCTTGCACTGAAATCCGCCGTGGCAGCGGCCATGACAGTTTGACGTTGGCTTGCAGGTTGTCCCAGTCGATCCACAGCGGCATCATGCCTGGAACGGAGGTCCTGAGCGGACCGCGCAGATCGGCCACCGGCGACAGCGGCTGGATGATCTGGGCGACGGCATTGAAGCTGCCGGCCGAGGCGGCGATGTTCCTGGCATCGTCCTCATAAGCGAGATTGTCGCAGGAGACGGCAAAACTCAGCGGATAGCCGCTGACCTGGAGATTGGCACAGCCGGCCTCGACGCCACTCTTGTTGAGCGAGGCAACCGCCTTGTCGGCTTCACTTCGGACCCGGTCAGCCAGGTAGAACCAGCCAGCGCTGTAGATGGCGAACAACACGAGGATGAACGCGGCAAGCCAGAACAGGCGGCGTCGGCGCTTCGGTTGGCGTTCGTCACTTGACGTCATGCTTTGGCTCTCGTTAACGCATGGGTGTTGCAGGCGGACTCGCGATTCCGACAACAACAGGTAGACAGAGGCGGACGGAAAAAACACCGATTCCGGTGTGGTGCTGCCATTCTTTACAATCAGGCGCGGCGATATGGGCGATTTTTGGGTGTTTGGCTATGGGTCGCTGATCTGGCGGCCGGGTTTCGCGCATGTCGAGACGCAGCGCGCGCGCCTGCACGGCTACCGGCGCTCGCTGTGCGTCTATTCCTTCGTGCATCGCGGCACACGTCAGCGGCCGGGGCTGGTGCTCGGTCTCGACCGTGGTGGCTCCTGCGTCGGATTGGCGTTCCGCGTGCCCGGCGAATTGCGTGATGAGGTCATCGCCTATCTGCGCGAGCGCGAGCTGGTCACCAACGTCTATCTCGAACGGACGCTCAGGATTCGCCTTGACGGCGGCCGGACGGTCGAAGCCGTAGCCTACATCGTCGACCGCCAGCACGAGCAATATGCCGGCGCGCTCGACGCGGCGCACGCAGCCGCCGTGGTGCGCGGCGCGGTCGGCCAGTCCGGCAACAATGAGGACTATGTGATCAGCACGCTGGAACACCTTGAGGCGCTGGGCATAAGCGACCACTGGCTGGAGGATGTCGCGCGCCGGGTAGCACCTTTGTGAAGCGCTGGCTCTGCGGAAAAGGCCGCCAGGCCTTTGACCTCGATGATGGAAGACCTAGTTTAGGTTCCGAACCTCAGCCAGGGCTGCATTCACTGGCCCCCAATCATCCCGGAGATACGCCTTGCAGAAACGCCGCCTTGGTCGCACCGACCTTTCCATCGCGCCGCTGGTTCTGGGCGGCAATGTCTTCGGCTGGACCGCCGACGAGAAAACCTCGTTCGATCTGCTAGACCGCTTCGTCGGGGCCGGTCTCAATGCCATCGACACGGCGGACGCCTATTCGCGCTGGGTGCCCGGCCACAAGGGCGGCGAATCGGAAACCATCATCGGCAAGTGGATGAAGGACCGCGGCAATCGCGATCATGTCGTGGTGGTCACCAAGGTTGGTTCGGATATGGGACAAGGCCACAAGGACCTGTCCGCCGCCTATATCGAAAAGGCCGTCGACGCGTCGCTGAAGCGGCTGCAGACCGACGTCATCGACCTCTATCTGTCGCACTGGCCGGATCCGACCACGCCCTACGAGGAAACCCTCGGCGCCTACGAGAAGCTGCTCGCCAAGGGCAAGATCCGCTATGCCGGCTGCTCGAACCTCGACGCCGGCCAGTTGCGCGCGGCACTCGATGTGGCGAGCCTGCGCGGCCTGCCGCGCTACGAGGTGCTGCAGCCGGAGTACAATCTCTACGACCGATCCTCGTTCGATGGGCCGTTGCGCGATCTGTGTGTGGCCGAGGATATCGGCGTCATCACCTATTTCAGCCTGGCCAAGGGCTTCCTCAGCGGCAAATACCGCAGCGAGGCCGATCTTGGCCAAAGCCCGCGTGGCGGCGGGGTGAAAGACTACCTCAACGCGCGCGGCACGCGCATTCTCGCGGCACTCGATGCGGTGTCGGCCAGGCATTCGGCCAAGCAGGCGGAAGTGGCGCTTGCCTGGGTTATCGCACGGCCAGGCGTCACTGCGCCGATCGCCAGCGCCACCAGGCCTGAGCAGATGGACAGCCTGATCAAGGCCGGGTCGCTGAAATTGACCGCCGACGACATGGCCGAGCTCGACAAGGCAAGCGGCTGAAACTTCCGGCGGCGCCGCACGCACGAACGTCCAAGACCACGCACCTGTCTTGCCATACCGTCCTTCGCACGGGGCAAGGCAGAGGGTGAGATGACTGAGCCGCTTCTTTCGCAACCGGATCTTTGGCGCCAGTTGGTCGCGCTGGTGCTTGCCGCCACCGTCGTCATGGGCAGCCCAGGGCCGGCAACGATAAGCGTCACCGCCGTCGGAGCTGCCTTCGGCTTGCGAGATTCATTGCGGTACGCCTGGGGGATCGCCCTGGGCACGATTGCAGTGCTGCTGGTGGTAGCTACCGGGGTCATGGCGGTGCTCACGTCGATGCCGAAGCTGGCACCGCTGCTGGCTTTCGCGTCCGGTGCCTATATCCTCTATCTCGCGTTCAAGATCGCCACGGCTCCGCCATTGGCGGCGCGCGCGGCCGAGGCTTCGCGCCCGACATGGCTGGCCGGGTTTCTGCTGGCTGTCGCCAACCCAAAAGCCTATGTGGCGATCGCCGCCGTGTTCGCCGGCGCTTCGTCGAGCCAAAGCGCCGGCGATATCGGCATATGGCTTAAGCTGACCGTTCTGGCGCTGATGATCGTCGCTATTCATGCTGTGTGGCTCGTTGCGGGAGCGGCGTTCGCCCGGTTCCTCCGCAGGCCGGCCGCTTCGCGGACCATCAATCTGGTCTTTGCCGCGACGCTGGTGTTGACCACCGCGCTGGCCGTGTTCGGCTGAGTGTTGGCTCGGAGCTTTTCAGGCTTTCGCGCCGAGTTCCCGCAACCGCTTCACCGCGGTTGAGGGCAATGCCGGCGGGTTGGGAGTGCGGGATGCCTCGATGAGAAGCTGGTCACAGGCAGCCTCGGTTTCACCGATCAGCCGGGCCATGAATTCGTCCTTGCCCAAGCCCGGCGGAATCGGCGGCAGGAACCGCGCCTTGATCGTGCCGGGGTAGCGCAGGAATTTGCGGCGCGGCCAGTAGAGACCGGCGACATGGGCGACCGGCACCACCGGAACGCCAAGCTGCGAATAGATTTCGACGATGCCGTATTTGTAGGCCGGCTCGTCACCCGGCGCGCGGCGCGTCCCCTCGGGATAGATGATCAGCTGGCGTGGGTTGCGCGCCATTTCCTGCCTGGTGGCGGCGACCACCGCCTTCAACGCTTTCGAGCGGCTGCCGCGGTCGACCGGGATCATGCGCATCTTCATGATGTACCAGCCGAAGAACGGGATCCAGGTCAGCTCGCGCTTGAGGATGTAGAGCGGATCCTGGAGGAACGGGAAGAAGGCGATCGCGTCCCAGAACGATTGATGCTTGGGCGCCAGGATGAAGGAACCATCGGGCAGGTTTTCCAGGCCGGTGATGTCGCTCTTGGTCCCGGCAATCTTGTCATAGAGCCACATGCACGTGCGTGACCAGAATTTCGGCACGAACCAGGCGCGGTGACGGGGCGACAGGAAATAGTAGGGGGTCCAGAGGATCATCTGGACGATCAGATTGACGTAGAAGACGAAATTGAACGCCAGCGATCGGACATACAGCATGGAGGGAGGCCCGGTGAGAGGTGTGCGTTGGTTACACCAAGCGCGGCGAAAAAGGAAATGGCCGCGAGCCGCTCTGACGAGCAAAGGAGAACGATGGTCGGGCGGCCCGTTTCAGCTACGTCAATCGCGCTAGCCGCTCCTTCAGACGCGGGGCAGCGAAATCGAGAAAGGCCCGCAGCTTGACCGGCAGCAGGCCGTGGCCGGCATGCACCAGGCTTACCGGCCATGGTTCAGGCTCGAACTCCTGCAGCAGGATGCGCAGCGCGCCTGACCGCAGTGCGGCTTCGATCTGGTAGGAAAGCACTTTTGTCACCCCGATGCCGGCAATCGCGGCGTCGATGGCCGCCTCGGCGGTGTTGACCTGAAGCCGCGAGCGGACCTGAACCGGGACTTCCGTCCTGCCCTGGGCGAAGCTCCAGGTGGCGGCGGAAGCAAGTCCCTCGAAGGTGATGCAACTGTGTGTTTCCAAATCCTGCGGGGTCATCGGCGTGCCATACTCGGCCAGATAGGCCGGGCTCGCACAAGCGACGCGGCGGATCGAGCCGACAGCAATGGCGACCAGGCTCGAATCAGGCAACTGGCCGATGCGAATGGCGAGATCGAAATGGTCCTCAACCAGCTGGGTTATGCGGTCGGCTAGCGTCAAGCGAATGTTCACGTCGGGATAGGCCGCGAGAAAACCGGTGACGACCGGCAGCACGTGCAGGCGGCCAAAAACGACCGGCGCGGTGATGGCCAATTCGCCGGTCGGAGCGCTGTATTCGCCGGCTGCCGTGCGTTCGGCCTCACCGACGTCGTCGAGGATGCGGCGGCAGGCGGCAAGATAGGCCTGGCCGGCGTCGGTCGGCGTCAGCCGGCGCGTCGAGCGGTTCAACAGGCGTGTGTTCAGATGTCGTTCGAGATCGGAAACCTTGCGGCTGACCGTCGCCAGCGGAATGCCGAAACGGCGGGCCGCGGCGGAAAGGCTGCCGGCCTCCACCGCGGCGACAAAGAGCGACATGGCTTCGAGACGATCCATAGCTTCTTCCAGAAAATGGAAGGACGGATTGCGAATATGTCATCTGCATTTGAAGGATGGAAGGCTTTATATGACAATTCCTGGCCTGCCTGCAGCAGGGCCTCTACAAACAAGGAGCTACCATGTCTGAAGGCCGGCCGCCGCTGCCGCCGTTCACAGCCGAGACCGCCGCGCAGAAGGCGCGCATGGCCGAGGATGCCTGGAATTCGCGCGATCCGGCCCGAGTGGCGCTTGCCTACACGACGGATAGCCGCTGGCGCAATCGCGCCGAATTCCTACAAGGCCGCGATGCCATCCAGGCGTTCCTGACGCGCAAGTGGAGCCGCGAACTCGACTACCGGCTGATCAAAGAGGTCTGGGCCTTCCACGGCAACCGCATCGCCGTGCGCTTCGCCTATGAATGGCACGACGACAGCGGCTCATGGTTCCGCAGCTATGGCAACGAGAACTGGGAATTCGACGAACATGGGCTGATGCGCGTGCGCATCGCCAGCATCAACGACCTGCCGATCGGTGCGGCCGATCGCAAATATCACTGGCCGCTCGGCCGGCGCCCGGACGACCACCCGTCATTGTCGGAGCTTGGGCTCTAGGGTCGCCGGGGCAAGGAGGCTTTCATGAATGCTCATGCTTTCACCAGCGACGTCGCCTTCACGCCGACCGTCAAGGCGATCCAGGCCCGCAAGGGCTCACGCCAGTCCTATGCCCGCGTCGAGGAGCGTGGCGGCTGGCAGGCCGATATCACGCCCGACCTTGCCGCCTTCATCGAGATGCAGACCAGCGTCTTCCTGTCGACGGCCAATGGCGATGGCCAGCCCTACATCCAGCATCGCGGTGGACCCGCCGGGTTTCTCAAGGTGCTGGATCAACACACGATCGGCTTTGCGGATTTTGCCGGCAACAGGCAGTTCATCACGCAGGGCAACCTGGCCGACAATCCGCAGGCCTTCCTGTTCCTGATCGATTATGCCCACCGGCAGCGCATCAAGATCTGGGGCACGGCCCGCGTCGTCGAGAACGATGCCGAGCTGATGGCGAGGTTGATGCCGCAGGACTACAAAGCGCGTCCCGAGCAGGTCATCCTGTTCACGGTCTCGGCTTGGGACTCCAATTGCCCGCAACACATCCCGCAGCGGTTCGAGGCGGCTGACGTGGCAGCGGCGCTTGGCGAACGGGACAAGCGTATCGAGGGCCTCGAACAGGAGATAGCGCGCCTCAAGGGGATTTCAGGCGCTGCAGCCTGGGAATGAGGTTCAGCCGCCGGCCGCAGTCTCGGCCAGCGCGATGCCGTCCGGCGTCGGCTTCATCGGCACGATGCCGCGCGCCAACGCCAGCAGATATTTATTGTATTCGGTGAACAGCACGCGCAATGCGCGCGGCTTGGTCAGCCAGCTGCCATTGTCGAGGTTGGTGTTGACCACCGGATACGGTTCGAGCTTGGCGCCATGCAGCAGCCGGCCCATTTCCAGCAGGCTGCGCGGCATATGATAGTTGTTGGTGACCAGGATCACCGTGCCATAGGCGTGGCTCTCCACCCATTTGGCGCTCTCCTCGGCATTGCCGATCGTGTCCAGCGCGGCGCGGTCGATATCGACGCAACAGGAGAACAAGCGCTTGTCGCCACCAATCGCCGCCTGCAGCTGGCGGCGGCTGGCGGAAGGATGCACGCCGCTGATCAGCAGCCGCTCGCCCTTGCCGGACGCCAGCAGATCCATTGCGGCGTCAAGGCGTGACTGGCCGCCGGTCAAAACGATGATTGCGTCGGCCTTAGCCGGATTGGCGGGCGTCGTCAGGTGGCTGACCTTGTTGGCGAACCAGCCAAAGCCGCCGGCAAACAGAGTTGCGAGGATGAGGAGGGAAAGCCCGGACAGGCGCAGAGCGGCTTTTAGGCGGCTGACCTTGCCGAGGTCGCGCGAATGGGCAACCACCACTGGCATCTGCCCAGCCGTCCCGGTCGTTTGCCCCGCGTCCATCGCCATATGGTTAATCCCCAAATGTGGCTTTGGGTAGTAGAAAGACGCACTTTGCGTTACGCCAATTCTCCATCCGTGATCATCCTGTTTCTATCGATGTCATTGTCCCGAACTTGTCCCTGCTTCCAAGCGACGTAAATTAGCCGGCATCCGGCTGGCGGACCTCGATGTCGCTGAGATAGGCGACGACAGTGGCGTGCGAGGTTGCCGCCGTCAGCCCACCGATCACCAGCACCATGAGAACGACCCCGAGATAGCCCGCCGAACCGATGGCGAAATTGCCGAACAGCGCGGTCGCCTGGTCGGCCTGCGGCGTCGCCATGTTGCGCGACGACCACCATGAAAAGACGATGAACACGAGCACAGCCGCGGCTCCGCCGGCGGCGGCACCCTTCATGCCGGTAACCAGGAAATGCCGGCGGAATTCACGCGCGATGAAGCTCGCCTCGGCGCCGACAAAATGCAGAACCTCGATGATGTGGCCATTGCCCGCCATGGCGCCGCGCGTCGCGAACACCACGGTCAGCACGGTCGCCGACAGCATCAGCGCCAGCACGGCGATGCCGATGGTCACCGTGGTGCGGGCCATGGCCACCAGCCGGTCGACCCAGGTGCGGTGATCGTCGAGCGATGCGCTTGGCAATTTCGGCGTGATCGCGGCGCGCATGGCGGCGAAATCGGGCGGGCTGCTCTCGTCGATGGTGACGATGATCAGGCGCGGCACCGGCAGCTCGTCGATGTTGAGGCCGGAGCCCAGCCACGGCTCCAGGAGCCTCGCGGTCGCGTCGCGATCGATGATCCGGGTCGCCTTCACGCCGGGAAACTCGCTGGCCATTTGCGAGGCCTCCACAAGGGCGGCCTCCATGTCTAGGCCGTCGACAGGTTTGATCTGGATCGTCGCCTCGCGCGAGATCTGGTTCTCCCAGACCGAGGCGGTGTCACGCACCAGCGTCACCGCGCCGAAGGTCAGGCAGGACAGGAAGGTCATGATGGCAATGACCAGCACCAGTGCCCGGCCGGCGATGTTCTGCGCCGGCACGATCGGCGCCATCCGGCGCTGGGCACGCGGCCTCGCCTCGGCCGCCTCGGCGTCCTGCTCCTGCTGTTCAAGATGTTCGGCGGACAGCTCAGTCATAGATGTCCAGCCTTCCGCCGGCCAGGATCATGCGGCGCGCGTCGACCTGTTCCATCAGGCCAAGGTCATGGGTCGCGATCACGACGGCGGTGCCAAGACGATTGAGCTCGATAAACAGCCGCAGCAGGCGTCGCGCCAGCGGCGGATCGACATTGCCGGTCGGCTCGTCGGCCAGCAGGATCTCCGGCTGCTCGATCAGCGCACGGGCGATCGCCGCGCGCTGCTTCTCGCCGCCGGACAGAACCGGCGGCAGCACATGCATGCGCTCGCCCAGCCCGACCCATTTCAACAGCTCGGTGACATCGGTGCGGTAGCTCGCCTCCTCGCGCCCGCGCACGCGCAGCGGCAAGGCCACGTTCTCGTAGGTGGTCATATGGTCGAGCAAGCGAAAGTCCTGGAACACCACGCCGATACGACGCCTCAGATGCGGCAGTTCGGCGCGCGAGATGCGCGAGCGGTCCTTGCCGAAAATGGTGATCAGCCCGCGCGTCGGCTTCAACGACATGAACAGCAGGCGCAGCAACGTCGTCTTGCCGGCACCCGAAGGCCCGCTCAGGAACTGGAAGGAGCGCTCCGGAATGTGCAGGGAGATGTCACGGAGGATTTCCGGACCCATGCCATAGCGGAGGCCGACATTTTCGAAGCGAATCAATTTCGGCGACCTGAAATTCGCGGCGGCAGCGAGCCAGCCTGTTCTGGGTAATGACCATCGGCCGGCATGGTTAACCGGCGGTTAATTCTTGGGCTTTTTCGACTCTTCACTCGGGCTCCGGTGGGGAAGCGTTAACCATTTGTGTTTACTCAAAAGAAACGAAAAGCGAACACGTGCTGCAATGCTGGGGCCATGATGGCTGACGATAGAACCGCGCGCCCGGTTTCCGGCGAAATCATGACCGATCCGGCGGCAATTGCCGCAACGGACCGGTTCATGCGCGCTCCAGCCTCCGACATCGTCGATGCCGACTATGTCGTGATGCCGCCCCTTGTCCCCGCCGCGGAAAGCGTTTCGCCGCTGCCACGCGCGATCGTCACGCCGCCCATCGAGGGCATGGACATGCTGCGCAAGCCCGAGGCCCCGGCGGAGCGGCCACCGCCTTCACGCGGCGGGCCGATCTTCTGGATCGCCGGCATTGGCGCCGCGTTCGCCGCTTTCTGGGTCTCCGGAGGGCATGCGCTGGTGCGCCAGGCGCCGTTCCTGTCCAGTGCGCAGGCGTCGGCGCTGAGCATTTCAGGCGTCACGTCACGCGTCGACGCCTCCGGGCCGAACCCCGTGCTGTTCGTCGATGGCGAGGCCGCCAATGACGGCGCGAAACCGGCGCCGCTGCCGCCGCTCGAAATCCGGGTGACCGGCAATGACGGGCGCACGACCCGCTATTCGTTGGGGACATCCGGTCGTTCGCTGGCGTCGGGCGAAAGATTCGGCTTTGCCAGCCGGCTCGACGTGCCTAAGAACGGCGTAAGAACCGTTTTGGTCACTTTCGCCCAATAGGCGATCACCGAGGAAGACCACCAATGCCAAACGTACGCGGCAAGGACATCGAGGTCCTGTTTTCGGCATCGGCGATCGCACGGCGCAATCTTGAACTCGCCAAGGAGATCGCCGGCCACGATTATCACGATCTGCTGGTGATTTCGGTGCTGAAGGGCTCGTTCATCTTCGCCGCCGACCTGATCCGCGCCATGCATGATGTCGGGCTGTCGCCGGAGGTCGAATTCATCTTCATTTCCAGCTACGGCGCCGGCACCACAAGCGGCGAGGTGAGGGTGCTGCGCGATATCGACAATGAGGTGGCCGGCCGTGACGTGCTGTTGATCGACGACATTCTCGAATCGGGCAAGACGCTGAGCTTCACCCGCGACCTGATGCTGTCGCGCGGCGCCAAGAGCTGCGCCATCGCCGTGCTGCTCGACAAGCGCATGCGCCGCCAGACCTCACTCAACGCCGACTATGTCGGCTTCGACTGTCCCGACTATTTCGTCGTCGGCTACGGCATGGACGTTGCGCATGCCTTTCGCGAATTGCCGTTTGTCGGTGTCGTCAAAGGCGACGTGTAAGCGACGTTCAAAAAGGCTTGTTGGTCTCCTGCGCCTTCAGAAAAAGTCAACTTTTCGCAGCCAAACATGGCCGCCATGGCAAAGCTTCTGATCGTCGAGGACGATGAGTCCGTCCGCACCCTGGCCGCCCGTGCGCTTGAACGCGCCGGACACACAATCGATATCGCCGCGGACGGCGCGCAAGGCCTTTCGCTGATCCGAGCCGCAAATGGTGGCTATGATCTCGTCGTCTCCGACATCCGCATGCCGGAGATGGACGGCATCGAGATGGCGATTGCGGCGGCAGCGCTCTTCCCGTCGATGAAGATCATGCTGATGACGGGCTATGCCGACCAGCGCGAGCGCGCCGAGGAGTTGAACGGCGTGATCCTCGATGTCGTGCAGAAGCCGTTTACGCTGGCCGAAATCCGCTCCCGCGTGGAACGGGCGCTGATCTGCTTCGCCTGATCAGGCTGGATCGGCTGCAGCGAGCACGGGCGGAGCGCTCTTGCGGCGTTCGAAGTTGAGCGCCAGCAGGCCGGCGCCGATGATGAGCGTCGCGCCGATCACCGTCGTCGACCGTGGCACCTCGGCGAAGAACAGAAAACCCCACAGCGGCGACCACAGGATGCCGGTGTATTCGAAGGTGGCAACGCGGTTGGCCGGTGCCATCCGGTAGGCCTGCGACAGCAGGACCATGCCGGCGGAGGCGACGAAACCGCAGGCCGCCATCTTGAGAAAATCAGGCAATGTCGGCGAGAGCCAGGGCCGCACCAGGAATTCGAGGCTCGGGTGGACGGCGTGGGTGATACCGGCCAGGTGAAACGTACCGGCAACCACGGCCGCGCCGACCAGATAGGCGCCGTTCTGGTAGAAGGCCATGACGGTGGACGATTCGGTATCGCCGATCTTGCGGGCCATCAACTGCGAAAAGCCGTAGAGCGCCGCCGAGCCCAGCGACAGCAGCGCCGCCCAGTCGAACAGACCGGCGCCCGGGCGCAGCATGACGACGACGCCGAACAGCCCGATCAGCACGGTCGCCAGCGTCTGCCAGGAGACGCGCTCGCCAAGATAAGGCCCGGCCAGCACCATGATGAACAGCGGCGCCATGAAATAGAGCGCCACGGCGTCGGCCAGCGGCAAGGCGGCGATAGCCAGATAGTACACCGTATAGGAGGTGAACTGGATGAAGGCGCGCATCGTCAGCATGCCGAATCGCCTCGACAGGATCGCAGGCAAGCCGACATCGACATGGACGAGAACAATCAGGATCGGCAAGGCGACGATCGAGCGGATCGCCATCACCTCGGTCACCGGATAACCGCTCGACACGGCTTTGACCAGCGGGTCTTGCAGCGAGAAGACCAGCACGCCAAGGCACAGGCTCAGGATGCCAAGGACCATCCGGTTCTGCATGTGCCTCGGGGCTCCCTGCAAGCGAAAAAGAACCCGCCACCGTTTCGGGCAGCGGGCATGAGTGAGGACTCTTCGAATTGGTCCGCGGCCGATTTCGCAGCCGCATATCCAATGGGTGAGGCGACTATCGTTCGGCGTTTGACATGTTGCAAACGAATTGGAATGATATCAGTGATCAAAATTCCTTATGGCGGATTTCATGCGGCCGACCCTCGACAGCGACCTTCTGCGCACCTTCGTGGCTATTGCCGAAGCCGGCAATTTCACCAGAGCGGCGGAGCAGGCCGGCCGCACCCAGTCGGCGGTGTCGATGCAGATGAAGAAGCTCGAGGACCTGATCGGCGACAGCCTGTTCGAGCGCGGTTCGCGCGGCGTCGTGTTGACGCGGCGCGGCGGCGAACTCATCGTCAATGCTCGCCGCATCGTTTCGCTGCTCGACGAGACGGCGGCGTCGATGGCGGCGGCGCCGCTTGGCGGGCCGGTCCGCATCGGCATTCCGGAGGAGTATGGCCACGCGATCCTATCGCGCGCGCTCGGCGCCTTTTCGAAGCGCCACACCCAGGTCGAGGTCACCGTGCGCTATGCGCATTCGGGGGCGCAGGTGGCGGCGCTCGCCGCCGGCGAACTCGATCTGTGCGTGGTTTTCGAATGGCAGGATCCTGCCGGCGGCGAAGTGCTGATGCACGATCCGACCGTGTGGGTGACATCGACCCTGCATCACATGCATGAGGAGCGGCCGGTGCCGATCGCGCTCTACAACCGGGCCGGCTGGTGCAAGGATTTTGCCGTCAAATCACTGGAGCAGCGCGGTCTTGCCTATCGCGTCGCCTATACCAGTGACACGACTGGCGGCCTAAAGCTCGCCGTCACCTCCGGGCTGGCGATCGCGCCGATCTCGCGCAGCAACATTCCGCCCGGCTGCCGCGAACTGACGTCGGCGGACGGGTTCGGCGACATCGATTCCTCGAATGTGGTGATGCACCGCAACCCGAATGCCTCGGGTGAGGCGATCGACGGCATGCAGGAGGCAATCCGCGAAGCGTTCGTCAACAGGCAGATCTAGTGCCTGTCGTCCAACCTGTGCAGCGGTCTTGGGATAACGACATGCACAAAACAAAGACTCAAGCGGCCGCTTCCTCGTGGAAATGCAGCCGGTTGCCGAACGGATCGGCGACCGATATTTCGCGGGATTTCCACGGCGTTTCCTCCAGACCCGGCCTGGCGAAGCGGTAATTTTTGCCGATCAGCTCGCGATGAAGTGCCGCGATGTCCTCGACCTTGATGCGCACGGCAATGCCAGGCGCGCCGTCGCCGTGATGTTCGCTCAGATGCAATACGCAGCCGTCGCGGCCGACCGCCATGTAGAGCGGCGCGTTGTCGTCGAAGCGATGCTCCCATTGCACCTCGAAGCCCAGAAAGCCGACATAGAATTCACGCGCCTTGGCAATGTCGAAGATGCGCAGGATGGGGGTGACGGCGCCAAGTTTCGGCATGGTGTTGCAACCGTTCGAGTGTCTTCGGGTGAGGTTGGAAGCGGGGCGGCGATCCCTATTTCAGCTCGAGCAGCCGTTCCAGATAGCTGCGTTCGATGTCGGGGCTGAGCGCATTGCCGAGCCGCTTGCGGATCGCTTCCAGAATCTGGCGGGCGCGCTGCACGTCGATCTCGTCGGGCACTTTCACCGAATCGCCGAAATCAGGGCCCTGGCTGGCGCGCGGACGGCCCAGCGGGTCACGGTCGGCGTTCTGCTGGCGGCCACCTTCCTCGCTGCCGCCCTGATCGCCCTGCATGGCCTGCATCTGCTTCATCATGTCCTTGGCGCCCTTGCGCAGCGCTTCCAGCGCCCGGCCCTGGTGGCCGACCGCCTGGTCGCCGTCGCCTTCGCCGAGCGCCTGTTCGGCATTGCCCATGGATTTGCCGGCCTCGCCAAATCCCTCATTGGGCTCCATGCCCATGCCTTCGAGCCCCTTCTTCAGCTGCTCGAGGTCGCTTTTCAGCTGGCCCTGGCCCTGCTGCAGCTGCTTCAGCGCATCGGCGAATTCCTGCGGTGTCATCGGCTTCTGCTGGCCATCCGCGCCGGGCTTGCCGTTTTCGCCCGACTGACCTTGCTCACCGTCCTGGCCGAGCTGCTCTTCGCGGTTCTGCCCGCGCTGGCGCTCGCCGCGCTGCATCTGGTCCATGCGGAAGGTGTCGTTCATCATCTCCTGCTGGCGCCGCAGGATTTCGCCGAGCTTGTCCATCTGCTGGCGCATCTCGCTGTCCTGCTGGCCGCCTTGCTGCTGACGGCCGGCCTGGAGATTGTTCATCATATCCTGCAGTTGCGACAGCAATTGCTGCGCCTTGTCGCGATCACCCGACTTCGCCAGGTTCTCGATCTGGTCCATCATGCGGTCGATATCGCTCTGGCGCAGTTCCTGGCCGTTCTGCTGCATCTGCGGCGCGTTGGGATTCTGCTTGGCGCGTTCGGCGAATTCCTGCAGGAACTGGTTCATCGCCTCGCGCAGTTCCTTCATCGCCTTTTCGATTTCCGCGTCGCTGGCGCCGTTCTTGATGGCGTCCTGCAGCGCCTGCTGCGCCTGGCGCAGCCGCTTTTCGGCGGCCGAGAGATTGCCTTCCTCGATGCCAAGCGCGATTTCCCAGAGATAGGACACCTCGCTGCGCAGCTGGTCGTCATTGACGGCCAGCTTCAGCCGGCTGCGGGCGCTCATGATGGCGAGGTAGTGGGACATGTTGTCGAACGTGTCCTCGGGCCGCAGCGTGATCGCGTCCATCAGGTCGAGCACGTGCGGCTTGGCGTTGGCGTCGAGCGCCAGCAGGCGGCGCTGCTCGAGCACCGCGCGCGCCAGCGGGTTGGCGAATGGCCGCTGCGGCATAACCAGCGTCTTGGTCTCGCTCGACGCGGCGTGCCCGGCATCGTCGGTGGCGACCAGCGTCAGCTTGATGCTGCTGCCCGCCCAGACATGCTCGGTCAGGTCCTTCGTCGTCCGGGCGGCATTCGACTTGCCGCCGCGACGCGGCAGCGACAGCGGCATTTCAGGCGGACCATAGAGCGGATGTGCATTGGGCGCCTGCGGATCGGCGAGCGCGAAAACCGCCTTGGCATTGGCGGCGCCATAGTCGTCGTCGATCTGGTAGTTGAGCTCGAAGGCGCCGTTGGCGGCGCGCTTCGGCTCGCCGACGAAACGGATCTGCGGCGGCTTGTCCGGCATGACCGCGAAGGCCCAGCGGCCGAGCTGATCCTCGCCCGACGTCAGCGTCAGGGTGCCGTCGCCGGTCAGCTTGCCGGTGAACTGGCGCACCTTGGATGGCGTCGCCGGGCTTGCCGCCGGCTTGGCCGTGGCGGCGGCCTGCGGGCCAGCCGGGTCGATGGCCCGGGAATTGCCGTTCTTGTCGGCATAGGCGAGCGTTTCCTCGCCCGAGCCGCCGGTGACGCGCAGCGAGACGTCGCTGCCTTCGGGAATGATGAAGGTCGGCGTCGCCTGGTTGACGTCGGCGGTCAGGAAGATCGGCGGCTTGCCGGTATAGGCCGGCGGCGTCACCCAGGCGTCGATGCGCGGTGGTATGGCATCGTGGACGCCATGGGCACTGAATCCGTCGACAATCCTGCCGCCGCTCGGTCCAAAGGAGAAGGCAAAGGCGGTCACCAGCAAAAGTGCGGCCACCGCGCGCAGACCCCAGCGGTCGCGCTCCGGCACGCGCGTTCGCGGCAGATCGGCGCCAAGGCTGTCGAGCTTTCCGGCCATTCGCTTCTGGTGTTCGCGCCACAGTGCCTGCGAGAAGCTGCTTTCCCTGCCGCTCGGCCGATCGGTCTGCACCAGCACGGGGCTGTGCAGCAATTGATTGGCCGCTTCGATCCTGCGGTCGATTTCGGCGGCGGCGGGCAAGCGGAAGAAACGCAGCGGATAGAGTGCCGCAAGTGCTGCCACACCGAATGCGGCGAGCAGGCCGATGCGCGCCACGTCCGGCAGGCGCGAGAAGATGCCGAGCCAGGAGACGCTGAGGAACAAGCTGGCGACGATGACGAGCGGAAGCAGCAACGGCCAGCCACGCTCGACCATCATCGAGACCCGCGTCGCCAGCCGGCTCAAGGCAAGGCGCCGGGCCAGGCCGCGATGGCTGCTGAAGGTGGGTCGTTGCGTCATCGGCCCTTCCATGGGCGGGCAGGATAGCCCGATCCTCACGACTCGAAGAATACCAGCAAACACGGCAAAGGCGAGGCAGTTTGAGAAAACGTGAAGCTGCCGGACTGGTTGCTGTCAGAACGTGGCGGGGTTGGCGTTGGCACCGCAGACCAGTATGGCGACCCTTTCGCCGGGCGCGGGCTCATACCGCCCGGACAGCACGGCCGCGAAGGCGGCGGCACCGCCCGGTTCCGAGATGATGCGCACCCGGTCCCACAGCGCCTTCTGGGCAGCGACGATGTCGTCGTCGCTGACCAGGATCGAACGCTCGACAAAGGCCTCGGCGATCGGGAACATCATTTCGCCGACGCGCTTGGGCGCCAGCGAATCCGCGGCGATGCCCTCGGCCGGCGCGTCGACGGGGCGGCCGGCCTCGAAGGCGCGGTAAAGCGTTGGCGCCCCTTCCGGCTCGATGGCGATGATGCGGATGCGGCCGGCGAACCAGGCGGCGATGCCGCCAATCAGGCCGCCGCCGCCGACGGCGACCAGCAACGTGTCGATCTCAGGCAAATCGCTCTCTATTTCCAGCCCGAGCGTGCCTTGGCCGACCAGCGTCTCCTCCTGGTTGAAGGCATGGATCTGCAAGGCACCGGTTTCCTCGGCGAAGCGTTCGCTGGCGGCCAGCGCCTCGGCGTAGCGGGCGCCGCCGACGATGAGCTCAGCGCCGTAGCTGCGGATCCGCTCCAGCTTGGCCGGCGGGCTCACCTCTGGAACGAAGATGGTCGCCTTGTGCCCAAGCCGCATGGCGGCGTAGGCGACCGCCGCGCCATGATTGCCGCCCGACGCGGCGACGACGCCGGCCTTGGGAACCGTTCTCTCCAGGAGGTTGGTGAAGGCGCCGCGCGCCTTGAACGAGCCGGAATGCTGCAGGCACTCGAGCTTCAGGTCGACGGTCAGCGGCGGGCGGTCGAAGTCGGCCATGTCGACGCGCAGCACCGGCGTGTGGCGCACATAGGGCCGGATGCGCGGTTCCATCGCGGCAATGCGTTCGCGTGTGACGGTGTTGACATTGCTCATGGACGTCTCCTTGGGATTGACAGCAATTAGTAACTTGGCAAAATGGCTAAATGCAAGAGGTTGATGTCTTCAAGGCGATCGCCAACGAACGCAGGCTGCAGATTCTCGACTGGCTGAAGGATCCGCGTGCGCATTTCCCACGCCAAGCCGACGGCGATCTGGTCGAGGACGGTGTCTGCGCGCTGCTGATCGCCGAGAAGCTCGGCATCACGCAGGCGACGCTCAGCGAACACATGCGCGTGCTCACCCAGGCCGGCCTGCTGCGGGCCAAGCGCATCAAGCAATGGACGTTCTACCGACGCGACGAGGACAGGATCGCCGACACAAGGGCGCTCATCCAGAACCGGCTGTAGCGCCGGCGCAGCGGACGGGGCAGCGTCTACCTTAGCCAGTCGGGTACCGAATCCAGCCCGATCAGGTCGTCATAGGTCAGGCGCGGGCGCACGATGTGGAAACGGTCGCCGTCGACCAGCACCTCGGGCACCAGCAGGCGGGTGTTGTAGGTGCCGGCCTGCACCGCGCCGTAGGCGCCGGCGGTGGAAACGGCAATCAGGTCGCCAGCCTTCAGCCTGGGCAGGTCACGGTCGAGGCCGAGATAGTCGCCGGTCTCGCAGACCGGGCCCACGACATCGACCATCATGCGCGGCGTGTCGGCCGGCGGCTGCACCACCGGCCTTATGTCGTGGAAGGCATCGTAGAGCGTCGGCCGGATCAGGTCGTTCATGGCGGCGTCGACGACCAGGAAATTCTTGGCGTCGCCTTCCTTCACGAAGATCACTTCCGAGACGAGGATGCCGGCATTGCCGACGATCAGCCGGCCGGGTTCGAACATCACCTTGAGCCCGAGCTTGGTGACATGCTTCCTAACGATCTGGGCATAGGCGTCGGGCAAGGGCGGCGGGTTGTTGTCGATGCGGTAGGGGATGCCGAGGCCGCCGCCGAGATCGATATGCTCGATGGCATGGCCGTCGGCGCGCAGCGCGCCGACAAGATCGACAAGCAGGGCGAAGGCGTCGTCGAAGGGCTGCAGCTCGGTGATCTGGCTGCCGATATGGGTGTCGATGCCGGTGACCTTGAGGCCCGGCAGCTGTGCAGCACGGGCATAGACTTGACGCGCCCGCTGCCACGGAATGCCGAATTTGTTCTCGGCCTTGCCGGTGGAAATCTTCTTGTGGGTCTTGGCGTCGACATCCGGATTGATGCGCAGCGAGATCGGCGCCACCTTGCCAAGGGCGGCGGCACGGGCCGACAACAGCTCCAGTTCCGGCTCGGATTCGACGTTGAAGCAAAGGATGCCGGCCGCAAGGGCAAAGTCCATTTCGCGCGGGGTCTTGCCGACACCCGAAAACAGGATCTTGCTCGCGGGGATGCCGGCCGCCAACGCCCGCCGCAATTCGCCTTCCGACACCACGTCGGCGCCGGCCCCGAGCCTTGCCAGCGTCCGCAGCACCGCCTGGTTGGAATTGGCCTTCATGGCATAGCAGACCAGCGCGTCGAGCCCGGCAAAGGCCTGGGCAAACACCCGGTAGTGCCTGGTCAAGGTGGCCGTCGAATAGCAATAGAACGGCGTGCCGACCTGTGCAGCGATATCAGGGATCGCCACGTCTTCGGCATGCAGCACGCCGTCGCGGTAGTCGAAATGGTTCACGAGAGTGGTTCCGGAAGTTGGAGCACGATGAGACCGGGTTCAAAAGACCAACCCGGTGTCATCGGCACTAGATCAGCGGGTCGAGGAAGAACTTCTTGTCCTTGACCGGTTTTTCCGGCTCGGGCGGCACGGGCTGATGCGCCTTTGAGGCATCCTTGCG
Organism: Mesorhizobium sp. P2_F8; assembly: GCF_056403655.1. NCBI lineage: Bacteria > Pseudomonadati > Pseudomonadota > Alphaproteobacteria > Hyphomicrobiales > Phyllobacteriaceae > Mesorhizobium > Mesorhizobium sp. P2_F8. The sequence goes on along the minus strand of NZ_JBFUFB010000001.1, from coordinate 78,828 downwards.
CGCCTGGACGGCTGCTTCGTAGGGCGTGTCGAGACCGCCCCTCCTGCCGCAGGCCGAGACGGCCGCAATCGCCACCAGCAGCGTCAGCGTCACCAAAATCCTGCTTCCGGTCATCGATCCATCCGTCCGAAACTTTTTCCAGCCGCCGCTTTTAGCCGAGTTCTCAGAGCATTGCACCCCGGATATTGCTGGTCGCAATAGCTGGGATCACGCCTTGGCGATGCGCTTTTTCCAGCCGCGAATCTGCCTTCTGACTTCCGACGGCGCGGTGCCGCCGAAACTGGTGCGGCTCTTCACCGAGTTCTGCACCGCCAGCACCGAAAAAATATCTGCCGTGATACCTGGATTGATCGACTGCAGGTCTTCCAGCGAAAGCTTCTCCAGCCCCACTTTCTTGTCTTCGGCCAGCGCCACCGCCCGGCCGGTGACATGATGCGCCTCGCGGAATGGCAAGCCGAGCGTGCGCACCAGCCAGTCGGCAAGATCGGTGGCGGTCGCGTAGCCCGAGCCGGCGGCCTTTTTCATCGCCGCTGCGTTGATCGTCATGTCCGAGACCATGCCGGTCATCGCCGCCAGCATCAGGTCGAGCGTCTCGGCGGCATCGAACACCGATTCCTTGTCTTCCTGCATGTCCTTGCCATAGGTCAGCGGCATGCCCTTCATCACCGTCAGCAGGCCGACCAGATGGCCGGTGACGCGGCCGGTCTTGCCGCGCACCAGTTCGGCGGCGTCGGGGTTCTTCTTCTGCGGCATGATCGACGAGCCGGTGGAAAAGCTGTCCGACAGCCTGACGAAGCCGAACTGCGGCGTCGACCAGATGATGATCTCCTCGGCGAGCCGCGACAAATGCGTGGCGCAGATCGCCGCCAAGGCGAGGAACTCAAGCGCGAAATCGCGATCCGAAACGCTGTCCAGCGAATTGCGCATCGGCTCGCGGAAGCCGAGTGCCTTGGCGGTTTTGTGGCGGTCGATCGGGAAGCTGGTGCCGGCAAGGGCTGCGGCGCCGAGCGGGCTCTCGTCCATCCGTTCGATCGCGTCGCGAACCCGCGAAAGGTCACGCGCAAACATCTCGACATAGGCCATGCAGTGATGGCCGAAGGTTACCGGCTGCGCCGCCTGCATATGGGTGAAGCCCGGCATCACCGTCGCCGCATGCTCGTCGGCCCGTGCCAGAAGCGCCTCGATCAGCCCTTTCAATGCCCCGGCGACGCGGAGGCACTCGTCCTTGACCCACAGCCTCAGGTCGACCGCGACCTGGTCATTGCGCGAGCGGGCGGTGTGCAGGCGGCCGGCCGCCGGTCCGATCAGGTCGGCGAGGCGAGCCTCGACATTCATGTGGATGTCTTCCAGCCGGGTCGAGAACTCGAATGTGCCGGCCTCGATCTCTTTCTGAATCGTGTTCAGCCCGTGAGCGATTTTTTCTTGATCGGCCGCCGAAATAATGCCCGTTTGCGCCAGCATCTCGCTATGCGCGATCGAACCTCGGATGTCTTGCGCATAGAGCTTGCGGTCGAACGAGATCGACGCGTTGATCGCTTCCATGATCGCGGCCGGACCCGAGGCAAAACGTCCGCCCCACATCTGGTTGCTGGTCTTCTTGTCGCTCATGGCTATAACCCGTGCTTCGGAGCAGTTTTGAGAAAATGGCAGACGGCAATAGATTCTTCCCGGCCCCGCGCCTGATCCTCGCCGCTTTGGTGGCGGGCGCGCTGGCCGGCGCGGTCGCGGTATATGTCAGCGAGAGCCGGTCTGGCAACAACGCCGAGCACCAAGTGGCTGTCGGCGACAGCAAGGACGATGTCGCCTGCGCCGCCAAGGGCGAGCGCGCCAAGAAGGTGGCGGCAGCGGCCACCGGCGAGGTCGCGGCATTGTTGCCGGCCGATCCGCCGCAATCGTTGAAGAGCCTTGCGTTCAATGGGCCAGACGGCAAGCCGATGACGCTCGCCGACCATGCCGGCAAGACGGTGCTGCTCAATCTGTGGGCGACATGGTGCGCGCCGTGCCGTGCCGAAATGCCGGCTCTCGATGCGCTGCAGAAGGAAAAGGGCAGCGACGCCTTTCAGGTGGTCGCCGTCAATGTCGATGCCGGCGACGATGTTAAGCCGAAGAAGTTCCTCAGCGAGACAGGCGTCAAGACGCTCGGCTACTACCGGGATTCGACGATGGCCGTGTTCAACGACCTCAAGACGCGCGGGCTGGCGCTCGGCCTTCCCGCCACCATGCTGATCGATGGCGAAGGTTGCCTGATCGCCCATATGAACGGCCCTGCCGAATGGTCGGGGCCGGACGCAAAGCGGCTGGTCGAGGCCGCGCTCCAGCCCGAAAGCTAGGCTCTGTCCACACTCAGGGCAGGCGCGGGTGCGAAGGCCAGGACGCTTCTGTTGCGCTGGCCAGCCGTGTCGTTGCTGACGCGGGGTGCGTCGACACCGGTTAGTTCGCCGAACTCCTCGATGAGGCCAGCCCTGCCGATATAGTAACCCTGGCCGATCTCGCAGGCTTCGGCATCCAGGAATTTCAGCTCGCCGAGCGTCTCGACACCCTCCGCCAGGACCGGCAGGCCGAGGCCGCGCCCGAGCCCCAGTACGGCGCGCACGATTGCCGCGACCTGGCCGTTCTTGTCGACGGATTTGATGAAGGAGCCGTCGATCTTGATCTTGTCGAAGGGAAAGGCGCGAAGGTTGGAGAGCGAGGAATAGCCGGTTCCGAAATCGTCCATGGCCACCCGCACGCCCAGCGCCTTGACCTGCCGCAAGGTCGCCAGCGCGCGCGGCATGTCCTTCACAAGCGCCGTCTCGGTGATCTCAAGTTCGAGCCTGCCGGGCGCAAGACCGGAATTCAGCAGTGTTTCGTGGACCTTGCGGCTGAAATTCGGATTGTGAAGCTGCACCGCCGAAACGTTGACGGCCACCGTCAGCGGATTTTCCCAGCGGGCGGCTTCCTCGCAGGCCGCCGTCAGCACCCATTCGCCAATCTGGCCAATGGCTCCACTGTCTTCGGCGATCGGGATGAATATGGTCGGGGGCACGTCGCCGCGCGTCGGATGCCGGAGCGCGCCATGCCTTCGTCGACTTCGGACAGCAGCACAACGTCGGGAGACTGGCCGATAAGCGTGGCCGCGACGGCATCGCCGTGGCGGAGCCGCTCGACGTTCCATGCCACCACGGTGAGCGTCTCGCCGGCGCTTTCGCGCGAGGCCCTGCCGCCGATCTCGATCTGACCGAGCGCGGGAGTGGCGGCAGCGAGGCGCAGATGGGTGGCGCTATCACGCGGCCCGTCGCGCATGGCCTCGCGGTCGGCGATCAGCACATGTGTCAGCTGCGAGACAAGCATTTCGTCTACCCATTTTTAGCCGGTTAACGACCTGGGCCTTTACGCCAGTTTTCGACGCCCTAGGTACCTAGGGCGCCGATATGACGTTTTCATTTCATGCCGGCGCAAGCCGTCGAGGGAGGAGAGATTGGCTGTCCACAGGCCCGAAAAGGCACAGCAGAACTGTCACATACTTTCTCTATGAGACGGCCCGGGACCTGCGCAACGATCCTTGAAACGAGCCACTCAACAGGGAATGAGATTCATGTCGATGATCAAAAATGGCCTGGCGGCTCTTGCCGCCGGTGCAATCAGCGTTTCCATGGCGCTGCCAGCGGCCGCCGCGCCCACCAAGTTCGATTTCTGGTTCGGCCTTTCGGGCGACCTCGCACGTGTCGTCGATACGCTGTGCAAGAACTTCAACGCCTCGCAGTCCGACTATGAAGTCGTCTGCACCAGCCAGGGCAACTACGACGCCACGCTGCAGAACACCATCGCCGCCTTCCGCGCCGGCAAACAGCCCGCCATCGTCCAGGTCTATGATGTCGGTACCGCTACGATGATGCTGTCGGGCGCCTACAAGCCGGCCGACAAGCTGATGGAAGAAAACGGCTACAAGATCGACTACGCCGATTATTTCCCCGGTATCGCGCGCTACTACGCGACGTCGAAGGGCGAGATGCTGTCGTTCCCGTTCAATTCCTCGACGGCGCTCCTATACTGGAACAAGGACGCCTTCGCCAAGATCGGCAAGACCGAAGCGCCGAAGACCTGGGAAGATGTCGGCGCCGACCTGCAGGCCATGAAGGACGCTGGCTACGAATGCCCGATGGCGATCAACATCTCGGCCAATGAAAGCTGGCAGTTGATGGAGCAGTTCTCGGCCATCCACAACCAGCCGATCGCCACCAAGAACAACGGCTATGACGGCCTCGACGCGCGCCTGGAAGTCAACAAGACCAAGTTCGTCCAGTACGTCACCGACCTCAAGAAGTGGTATGACGCCGGCCTGATCAAGATCAAGTCGAAGGACCTTGGCCAGGACATGGTCCAGGCTTTCGCTTCGGGCACCTGCCAGGTCATCATGACCTCGGTCGGCGACCACGGCACCGTCGGCAAGACCCAGAAGGAAGGCATGAACTGGGATGTCGCCGAACTGCCGGCCTACGCCGGTACCGAGCGCAAGAATTCGCTGGTCGGCGGCGCCTCGCTGTGGGTGCTCTCGGGCAAGTCGGATGCGGAATACAAGGGCGCGGCCGCGTTCCTCAATTTCATCCACGATCCCAAGACCGCACTGTTCTGGTCGACCAACACCGGCTACATCCCGGTGACCAAGTCGGGCTTCGACTACATGAAGTCCAGTGGCTTCTACGACAAGGCGCCCTTCAAGGGCCGTGAAACCGCGATCGCCAGCCTGACCGCGTCCGAACCGACCGAAATCACCCGTGGTATCCGGTTGGGCAATTTCACCCAGATCCGCGCCGAGTTCGGCACGCAGATGCAGGCGATCTTCGCCAACAAGGTCAGCGTCCAGGAAGGCCTCGACACGCTGGTCAAGAATGGCGATGCCATCCTCGACCGCTTCCAGCAGACCTATCCGGGCAAGACCCTGCCCTGATCTCGGATCTACGCGGCCGCCCGCCGGTCTTGTCCAGGCATGATCTCTTCCGAAAACCGGTTTCCACTTTCGGGATCATGCTTGGGTCGACGGGCGGCCATTTCGTAGACTAGTCTCCCTTTGCTCTAGGCCAGCTGTTAAGCGGCGTCGGCGGACCGATGGAAAAACGCGTTACCTTCAGCAGTTGGACAATCGGCATCCTTTTCGCGGTGCCGCAGCTCCTCTTGATCTTCACGTTCTTCTACTGGCCGGCCGGTCAGGCGGTCTACTGGTCGCTGACGCTGCAACAGCCTTGGGGCGGCGGCAACATCTGGGTCGGGCTCGACAATTTCCGTTCGATCCTATCCAACGCCGATTACTGGAACTCGATCACCGCCAGCCTGGTCTTTGCAGGGATCAGCACCGGGCTTGCCATGTTCATCGCGCTCGTGCTCGCGGCGCTGACCGACCGGCAGCTTGCCGGCTCGCGCTTCTATCGCGTGGTGCTGATCTGGCCCTACGGCATCGCCGCTCCGGCGCTGGCAATGGCGTTCCGATTCATCCTGGCGCCGGAAGCGGGCTTCATGGCCGTCGTCAACCAGGTCTGGCCCGGCTTCTGGGACCCTGGCCTTGATGGCGCCGACGCCATGGCCTCGATCATCATCGCCTTCTCCTGGAAATATGTCGGCTATAATTTCATCTTCTTCCTCGCCGCGTTTCAAGCCATTCCGCGTTCGCTGATCGAGGCGGCGGCGATGGACGGCTCGGGCGTAATGAGGCGTTTCCGGGACATCCAGTTCCCGTTGATCACGCCGACGATCTTCTTCCTGCTGGTCATCAACATCACCGAAAGCTTCCAGGATTCCTTCGGCATCGTCGACATCATGACCTCGGGCGGGCCGGCCAACGCCACCAACCTGATGGTCTACAAGATCTATTCCGACGGCTTCAAAGGGCTCGATTACTCGGGTGCCGCCGCGCAGAGCATCATCCTGATGCTGCTCATCATCGTGCTGACCATTTTCCAGTTCCGCTTCATCGAGCGGCGTGTGCACTACAGGTGAGGCCGATATGGTAGAGCGCACCCCTTTCCTCAATTTCTTCACGCATGTGATCTTGTTCGTCGGCTTCGTGCTTTGCATCGCGCCGTTCGTGGTCGTCACCATTGCCGCGTCGCATAATCTCAAGGATGTCAACGACGTGCCGATGTCGCTGCTGCCGGGCAGCGACTTCTGGCTAAACATCAAGACGGCCTGGACGACCGCCGACCTTGGCCCCAAGCTTCTGAACAGTTTCATCATGGCCGCCGGCGTCGCGGCGGGCAAAGTGATGATCTCGGCGCTCACCGCCTTCTCGATCGTCTATTTCCGCTACCCCGGCCGCACCTTCATCTTCTGGCTGATCTTCGTCACGCTGATGCTGCCGCTGGAGGTGCGCATCGTGCCGACCTATGCAGTGGTCGCCAACGTTCTGTCGCCCTATCAGACCATCCTGGATTTGACTGGTCTGAGCTGGCTCATCGAGAAAGTCTCGGGCGTGCAGGTCTCGCTCAGCCTCGGGCTGCTCAACTCCTATTCCGGACTTATCCTGCCGCTGATCGCGACGGCAACCGGCACCTTCCTCTACCGGCAGTTCTTCCTGACGGTTCCCGATGAGCTGACCGAGGCGGCGCGCATGGACGGCGCAGGTGCCCTGCGCTTTTTCATCGACATCCTGCTGCCGCTGTCGCGCAACAACATGGCGGCGCTTGGAACCATAATGTTCCTGTGGGCATGGAACCAGTATCTGTGGCCGCTGCTCATCACCACCGACCAGTCGCATGCGACAGCGGTCACCGAGTTGAAGCAGCTTATCCCCAATGTCGGCGGCATCCCGGAATGGAACATCGCCATGGCCGGAACGCTTATCGTCATGCTGCCGCCGCTGATTGTCGTGGTCGCCATGCAGCGCTGGTTCGTGCGCGGCCTGATCGCCACCGAAAAGTAACAAGGAGACGGCCAATGGCCTCCATCACCATTCGCGACGTCAAGAAGAGCTACGCCAAGTCGCAGGTCGTGCACGGCGTCGACCTCGACATCGCGTCGGGCGAGTTCGTCGTAATCCTCGGGCCGTCCGGTTGCGGCAAGTCCACTTTGCTTCGCATGATCGCCGGGCTGGAGGATATCTCCGGCGGCACGATCGCGATTGACGGCACCGTCGTCAACAAGCTGGAACCGCGCGAGCGCGGCTGCGCCATGGTGTTCCAGAATTATGCGCTCTATCCGCATATGAGCGTGGCGCAGAACATCGGCTATTCGCTCAAGGTCGCGGGTGTTCCGGCCGCCGAGCGTACGCAGCGCATCCAGACGGTTGCGCGTACGCTGGAGCTCGAACATCTGCTCGACCGCAAGCCGATGGCGCTTTCCGGAGGCCAGAGGCAGCGCGTTGCCATGGGCCGCGCGATGATCCGCGAACCCAAGGTGTTCCTGTTCGACGAGCCGCTGTCCAACCTCGACGCCAAACTGCGCGTCCAGATGCGCTCGGAGATCCGCAAATTGCATCGCCGCTTGAACGCCACCTCCGTGTTCGTCACGCATGACCAGGTCGAGGCGATGACACTGGCCGACCGGCTGGTGGTGATGAATGGCGGACGTGTCGAACAGGTCGGCACGCCCGGTGAGGTCTACAGCCGTCCGGCAAGCCGTTTCGTCGCCACCTTCGTCGGTGCGCCGGCGATGAACATGCTCGAAGGCACGGTCGAACTCGACGGGCTTTCGCTACTCGGCGGCAGCCGGCGCCTTGCCGTTCAACGCGCCGGTCTGGCTGTCGGCACGCAGGTGGCCGTAGGCATCCGGCCGGAGGCCGTCCGTCTGGTGGCGCCCGGCACGGCAGGCGCGCTCGACGCCACGGTCGACCTCGTCGAGGAACTGGGCGCTGGACGGGTCATCTATGTCGATCTGGACGGCGCGTCGTTCTCCGTCATGACTTCGGAGGCCGTCCACCCCGAGCCGGGGAGCACTGTCGGCCTGCGGTTTTCGCCGGATGACTTGCATTTCTTCTCGTCAGACACGGGAACCCGTCTCGAGGTCTTCAAGGCCTCGGTGCCGGAGCCGGCACTCTGATTTCTGAAGGCAGTCACTGTCGCCGATGATGGGGCAGGCGGCACTGGCAAAACGGTCGTGCGATGAAAATAATCCAGGTCACCGATGTCCATCTTGGCCGGCAGGGCGAGCGCCGCTATGGCGTGGACCTGCATCAGCGATTGGCTTCATGCATCGCGCACATCAATGCGCATCACGCCGACGCGGCGCTTTGCGTCTTTACTGGCGACCTGACCGAGACCGGAGCGCCCCAGAGCTATGCCGATCTCAGGACAGCCCTGAATGCGCTGTCGGTGCCCTGGCGGTTGCTGCCGGGGAATCACGACCGGCGAGCCAATCTTGCCGCGGCGTTTCCTGAAGTTCCGGTCGATGAGAACGGCTTCGTGCAGTCGGCTCATCAAATGGCCGACGAGGTGCTTCTGTTCCTCGACTGTCTGGCGGAAGGACGCATCAAAGGCGAATTGTGCGAAAGGCGGCTTGCCTGGCTCGACGCCCGGCTCGAGGAGACAGCCGGCAGGCCCGCCTATGTCTTCATGCACCATCCGCCGGTCGCGCTCGGCCTGCCGCAACTCGATCCGCTGGCGCTCGAGCAGCCCGAACGGTTCCTCGGCCTGCTGCGGCGCCACGGCAACGTCCGCCACATCTTCTTCGGTCACGTCCATCGCGACATTGCCGGAACGGTCGCCGGCATTCCGTTCTCGGCGCAGCGCGGCCTGCATGCAAGGTTCGCGCTCGCCCTCGACAGATCGAGCGAGATCGTCGAGCAGGCGCCACCCTCCTACGCGGTCATCCTCGTCGACAGCGCCAACGGGCGCGTGGTCGTACATGGCTGCGATTTTCTTGAACAATGGCCGATCTATTCCGGCGAAACCGGCGAACGCATCACGGCGTGAGCCTGCTCGCCGCGTTGAGGCACAACGTCGCCAGCCTTCGACCGTTCAGGCGAACACGTGTGCCGTTCCTGATACGGTCAGCCGGACGATCTCGCCGACCGCCGGCGCGTCCATGCCGGATTTGCGCAGGATCAGCGGCGTGTTGCCGATCGCGGCGGCGTCGGGCGGATCGGCGCTGTTCAGAAGCCGTACCGCGACCGTGCACATCGAGCCGGCGAATTCGGATTCCGTCACTTCGCCGAACAGCATGTCAGGGGTGCCCGACATGCCCTCGCGCGATGTGCGCTTCAAGGCAATCTGCTCCGGCCGCAGCATGATGCGGACAACATCGCGGCTGTCCGACGTATCGACGGCGATGCGGCCGAGCGGAGAATAGGCAAAGCCGCCCGATATCTTTGCCGGCAGGATGATGGCGTCGCCGAGGAACTCGGCGATCATCCTGTCCTTCGGCTTGAGGTAGAGCTCGCGCGGCGTACCGACCTGCGAGAACTTGCCGTCGCGCATCACCGCCACCTGGCTGGCGAAGGACAGCGCCTCGGCCTGGTCGTGCGTCACCAGGATGGTGGTGATGCCGGCTGCCTCCAGGAGTTCGGCGACGGCCTTGCGCATGGAGGCGCGCAGGCCGGTATCCAGGGCCGAGAACGGCTCGTCGAGAAGCATCAGCCGCGGCTTCATCGCCATCGCGCGGGCCAGCGCCACGCGCTGCTGCTGGCCGCCGGAGAGTTGATGGGGGCGGCGTTTGAGGATCGCCTTGTCGAGCCCGACAATGTAGGCGAGTTCGGCGATTCGCTCGGCGCGCTTGTCCTCGCCGCGACCCATGCCGAAACCGATATTGTCGCCAATGGTCAGGTGGGGGAACAGCGCGCCGTCCTGCGCCACCACGCCGATGCCTCGACGATGCGCCGGCACCGCGCTGCCGTCCTTGGCCAGCACCTCGCCATCGAGCGTGATGCGACCCTGGTCCGGCGCCTCGAAGCCGGCGATCAGCCGCAGCAAGGTCGTCTTGCCACAACCGGACGGGCCGACGATCGCCGTGCGGCTGCCGCTGACGACGCTCAGGTCGACGCCGGCAAGTGCCGCCACCGGGCCGTAATGCTTGTGCAGGCCACTGATTTCGAGAAAGCTCATCGTCCGGCCATCCGTTTCGACTGGACATAGAGCAGCCAGGTCAAGGGGAGCGACATCGCCACCATGATGAAGGCGTAAGGGGCGGCCGAGGCATAATCGATCTCGCCGCTGTAGGACCAGAACGCCATCGCCAGCGTGCGGGTGCCGTTCGGCGCCAGCATCTGGGTGGCGGTCAGTTCGTTCATGATGCCGAGCGCCACCAGCGCCATGCCGGCCGCGGCACCTGGCGCCGACAGGCGGATCGTCGTCGACCACAGCGCCTGCAGCGGCGGCCGGCCGAGACTGGAAGCAGCGCGTTCGAGTTCGACCGGCGCCTGCGCGATCGATGCGCGCAGGCTGACCAGCGCCCGCGGCAGGAACATCAGCGCATAGGCCACCAGGATGGTGAACAGGGTCTGGTAGAGGGGCATGGCGACGCGCACCGTGATGGTGACCAGCGCCAGCGCAATGACGACCCCCGGCAACGAGCCGACGATGTAGTTGCAGCCCTCCAGCAGGCGCTGCAATGGCCCGGGCGCGCGGATCGATATCCAGGCCATAGGCATGGCGGCGACAGTGGCGAGCAGCGCGCCGGCGAGCGCCAGGAACAGCGTCTGGCCGAGCGCAAGGCCGATCTCGTCGAAGCGCCAGACGGCGGTGCCACCGGCGGCAAGCCAGCCGCCGATGGTGATGAATGGCACGCCCAGCGCCAGCAGCGTGGTGGCGACAAGCAAGGCCAGGCACGGAATGGTGGCGCGGCCGAGGCGCGCGCGCTGCTGGTATCGTGCGGCGCCGGAGCCAACGCGTGCATAGCGCTCCTCGCCGCGCACCAGCACTTCGAGGCCCAGAAGCACGAAACAGCAGCTCACCAGCACGCCGGCCAGCATGTTGGCCGCCGGTCCGTTGAAGGTCGACTGGAACTGGTCGACGATCGCCGTGGTGAAGGTGTCGAAGCGGATGAAGACATAGAGCCCGTACTCGGCCAGCAGATGCAGCCCGACCAGCAGCGAGCCCCCGCAGATGGCAAGCCTGAGTTGCGGCAGCACGACGCGCCAGAATACGCGCCATGGCCCAAGGCCGAGCGCTGCCGCGGCGTCCTCGAGGGCGGGATCGAGACGGCGCAATGCCGCCGACACCGGCAGATAGAGGAACGGGAAATAGGCGATGACGGAAACCAGCACGCCGGCTCCCAGACCGTGCAGCCTGGGCACCATGGTGATCCAGGCGTAGCTGTGCACAAAAGCCGGAATGGCGAGCGGCGCCACGCACAGCCAGGCCCAGAGCCGGGCGCCAGGCAGGTCGCTGCGCTCGGTCAGCCAGGCCAGCGCCACCGACAACACGACGGCGATCGGCACGGCCAGCAAGACCAACAGGACCGTGTTGACAAGAAGCTCGCCGACACGCGGCCGGAAGACCAGTGCCGAGACGGTTTCCCAGCCGGTCTGCACCGCGGTCCAGATGATGAAGGCAAGCGGCAGCAGCGCCAGCAGCGAAACGAAGAGGGCGGCGATGACCAGCCAGGGTGCCGCGCGTCGCCGAGCCCTTCGGCCTGTGCCCGCAGGCAGGCCCGAGCGCGCGAGATCGACCGCAGACTGCATCAGGTCAGACGCCGTGCCGGTGCCGTCCAGCGGCAGCAGTTGAAGGACCGCAATTGCGGTCGGGAACACAGCGTGTCGTCATCGACGAATGCCATCTCGAAAAACAAAATCACTCCCGCGGAAGGCCAATTCCCGCGGGAGCGTGGTTGGTTGTCCTTTTAGGAGGAATGGCAACTAAAGCAAGCCGGCTGCCGTCATCAGGTCGGTGACCTTCTTGGAGTTCAGCGTCGTGGCATCGACCTTGGGTGCCTGCAGATCGGCCAGCGGCACCAGCTTCGGGTTGGACTCTGCACCCTTGCCGACCGCGTATTCGAAGGAATCGCCGGTCTTCAAGATCTCCTGGCCGCCCTTGCCTGTCACCCACTTCAGGAACGCCTGGGCTTCCTTCGGATGCTTGCTCGAGGCCAGCACGCCGCCGCCGGAGATCGAAACGAAAGCGCCCGGATCCTGGTTCTTGAAATAATGCAGTTCGACATTCTTGCTGTTTTCGCCGGTCTTGGCCTGATCGCCGAAATAGTAATAGTGGTAGATCACGCCGCCTTCGATCTCACCGGCATTGACCGCTTTCATCACCGTGCTGTTGCCCTTGTAGGCGGTGAAATTCGTCTTCATCGCCTTCAGCCAGTCCGCGGTGGCGGCTTCGCCCTTGAGCTGCAGCAGCGCACTGACTATGGCCTGGAAATCGGCGCCCGACGGCGAGGCGGCCCAGCGGCCCTTCCAGCTCGGATCGGTGAGATCGAGCATCGACTTGGGCAGCTGGTCGGCCGTCAGCTTGGTCTTGTTGTAGGCAAAGACGGTGCTGCGTGCCGCGACGCCGACCCATTTGCCGCTGGCCGCCTGATAGTCGTTGGGAACCTGGGCCAGCGTGTCGGCGTCGACCGGCGCGAACAGGCCGGCACTTTCGACCAGCGCCATGGCCGGCGAGTTTTCGGTCAGGAACACGTCGGCCGGCGAGGCCGCGCCTTCAGCGACGATCTGGTTGGAGAAGTCGCTGTCGCCGCCATTGCGGACTGTGACCTTGATGCCGGTTTCCTTGGTGAAGCCTTCGGCCCACGCCTTGGTCAGGTTCTCGTGTTGGGCATTGTAGACAATGATGCCATCATCTTCCGCCATCGCTGGTCCGGCGATCAGGTTGATTGCCAGCGCGGCGGCGCCGACGAGGGTGGAAAGAGCATACTTCATGGCATTTTCCTCGGATTTCGGAGTCTTGCGTCTGTGACGGCTGCACCTATCAATACCTGACAGGGATAGTCAACATTGACTTGCCGATTTTGATCGAACGCCGAGGCGCAAACTTTCGTGATTTGCCGGTAATTTGGCTTGGACATTATTTCGCCGGCCACGTAACAAATCACCGCCGAGACGCGAAAATCGGGGAGTAACTCTTGTGACCGGCAAGGATGAGGCCGAGCTTTCCCGGCTGATGCGGGCCGCGATCGCGGGAGATGAAAAGGCCTACGCCGACTTTCTGCGCCGGATTGCCGCGCTGGTTCGCGGTTTTGTCAGGCGCAAGATCGTGCAGGGCGGGGTCGATCCCGAGGATGTCGTGCAGGAAACCTTGCTGGCCATTCATGTGAAACGACATACCTGGCGCCAGGATGCGCCAGTGTTGCCGTGGGTCTATGCGATCGCCCGCTTCAAGCTGATCGACGCGTTCCGGCGGCGCGGACGGCGCATCGAGATCGATGTCGACGATATCGCCGAGACCTTCGCCGAACCGGAACAGGAGAGCGTCAGCGAACGCGACATCAACCGGGCATTGGACGGCCTGTCGCCGGCACAGCGTTCGGTGGTTTCGGCCGTGTCGGTGGAGGGGCAGTCAATCGGCGAGACGGCGGCAAAGTTCGGCATCAGCGAGACGGCGGTGCGGGTGTCGCTGCATCGGGGACTTGCCGCGATAGCCAAGCGATTCGGGCAGGGGCGATTCGGGCGGGAATGACATGAGGACGGACGATCTCATCAAAGCGCTGGACGCCGATGCCCGCAGCAAGGCGATGCCGCTGCAATCGGCCTGGTGGATGGCCGCCGGTGCGGCGGCGGTTATCGCGGCTATCGTTTTCCTGCTGACGATCGGCCCGCGCCCCGATTTCATGGTCGCCGCGCACACGATGCGCTTTCTCTCCAAATTCGTCTTCACCATCGTGCTCGCGATCAGCGCTTTCGCCCTGATCCGCGCCTTGTCGACACCCGGTGCGCCAACCAGCAGGGCAATGGCCGGGATGATCGCCGCGCCGCTGTTGGTAGCCTTGGCCGTGGTTCTTGAGCTGCTTGCCGTGCCCGAGGCCGACTGGGGCACTAGGATGGTCGGCTCCAACATGATGATCTGCATGGGCTTCATTCCGCTGATCGGCATTGGCCCGCTTGCCATTTTCCTGTGGATGCTACGCTACGGCGCGCCGACACGGCCGGTGCTTGCCGGCGCGGTCGCGGGCCTGCTTGCGGGCGGGCTGGCGGCGACCTTCTACGCCGCGCACTGCTTCGACGATTCGCCGCTTTTCGTCGCCACCTGGTACACGATAGCGATTGCGTTCCTCGCGCTGCTTGGCGCACTCGGCGGGCGGTTTTTCGTGCGCTGGTAGTGCGGCGCCCGGAACGGTTCACGGAAACGCCGAACCGCTCCATCTTTTTTGTTTGACGCAACTCTGGACGGAAAACCGTCTCACACTTTTCCTGGAATTGCTCAGTCGCGCCCCATGCACACCGATCCTTAATCATGCCGGCAATTGTTTGTCGGGTACCAATCGCGCCGGCATGCCGCACGCAACCATTCCTTAAAATCGATCCGCCAAGGTCGGCGCGACAACATGCGTTTGCGCACGGGGGTGGCACGTATCGTGATGGGGCGAGGATTGACCGGCCGAAGATCTTTTGGGCACGCAGGGTTGGCGCTGCTCGTGGCCGGCCTTGGTGTGGGGGCAGCCTCGATCCTGCTGTCGCGACTGGATCCCGGCACCGAGGCGCTGAAGCTCTGCATGCAGGTTTCGGTGGCGGTGGCGGCGGGTGCGCTTTTCCTTGCCGCCCTGTGCATCCGCCGGATCAGCGAGGATCGCCGGCAGATCGGGGAGAGCGAGCAGCGCTTCCGCCGCGCCATGGAGGATTCGGCGATCGGTATCGCCGTTGTCGGCCTCGACGGGCGCATTCTCCAGACCAATCCGGCCTTCGCCGCCATGCTTGGCTACAGCCGCGCGGAGATCGAGGCGCTGACCTTCTTCCAGATCACGCATCCCGACGATATCCAGATCGGCCGGGACACGATGGCCGGTCTGAAAGCGGGCACGGTCAATTCCTTCCACTTCGAGAAACGCTATCTCAGGAAGGATGGCACACCCGTCTGGGCGCATCTTGCCGGCTCCGTCATCCGTGACGAAAGGAGCGGCCGTCCGCTCTATCTCGTCTCGCAGATCGAGGACATCGACGCCCGCAAGCAGGCCGAGGCGCGCATTGCCGAAGCCGAAACGCGCTGGAATTTCGCGCTTGCCGGTGCCGGCCAAGGCGTCTGGGATCTCGACATGCGCAAGGGCGGGACGACGTACTCCGAGACCTGGGGCAAGATGCTGGGCTTTGACGAAGGCGAGCTCGACGGTGATCCCAACTGCTGGCTGACGATGATCCATCCCGACGATCGCGAGACCGTCGCCGAGGCGGATCGCGCCCATCTCGACGGCAAGACACCCTACTTCGAAGCCGAATTCAGGATGCGCCACAGGGATGGCCACTGGATATGGATACTCGACCGCGGCAAGGCCATTGAGCGTGACGAGGAGGGGCGGCTGGTCAGGGCCATCGGCAGCCTGACCGACATTACCCAGCGCAAGGAGGCGGAAGCACGCCTCACCGTATCGGCGGCGATGCTGGCCGATGAGAAGGAGCGGCTGAGGGTGACGCTGCAGTCGATCGGCGATGCCGTCATCTGCACCGATGCCGCAAACCGCGTCACCTTCATGAACCCGGTCGCCGAAAAGCTGACCGGGGTTGCCGGTGGCGAGGCCCTCGGCAAGATGCTTGGCCATGTCTACTGGGCGGTCGATGAGGAGACGGGGCACCGGATCGGCGTCACCCGGCCGACCATCGGCGGCCAGGCGCCCGCCGACCAGAACAGCCGCGCCGTCCTGATCCGGCGCGACGATACGCGCTGCAGCATCCGCCAGGTGGTGTCGCCGATCATCAACGAGCGAAACGAATTCTGCGGACTGGTCATCGTCTTCCAGGACTTCACCGACGCGCGCGCGCTGCAGCGCCAGCTTGCCCATGCGGCCGCGCATGACGCACTGACCGGCCTTGCCAATCGCTCGAGCTTCATCCGCGCCATGGAGGACCTGGTCGATCAGGCGCGCAAGGGCGGCATCTCGGGCACAGGCAGCGGATATCAGTTCATGTTCATTGACCTCGACCACTTCAAACTGGTCAACGACACCGGCGGTCATGCAGCCGGCGATGCCTTGCTCAAGCGGGTTGCCGAGGCGGTTCGCGGTGTGCTTGGTCCCGAAGACATGGTCGCGCGCCTGGGCGGCGACGAATTCGCGGTCGTCCTGAAATCGGGTTCGGCTGCCGGCGCCAAAATCGCGGCGCGTTCCATCATCGATGCGATACGCGGACTGGCCTTCGCCTGGGATGGCCGTCCTCACGTGATCGGCGCCAGCATCGGCCTGGCTGCGATCGGCGCCAGTTGCGGCGAAGTCGACGAGATCATCGCCAGGGCCGACGCCGCTTGCTATGCGGCCAAGGCGGCCGGCCGCGGCTGCGTTTGCGTGGCGCCGGACGGCGAGGTCATGGACGACAGAACGAAACCGCCCGAGCCGCTTGCCGCGGCCTCCTGATCTCGGCCGATCAGCCCCCGGACCTGATTAGCGCGTCGGAACGGGATGCTCGCCGCGATAGTCGTAGAAACCGCGTCCGGTCTTGCGGCCGAGCCAGCCGGCCTCGACGTATTTGACCAGCAGCGGGCAGGGGCGGTATTTCGAATCCGACAGGCCGTCGTGCAGCACCTGCATGATCGACAGGCAGGTATCCAGCCCGATGAAATCGGCCAGCTGCAGCGGGCCCATTGGGTGGTTGGCGCCGAGCCGCATGGCGGTGTCGATGGCGTCGACCGAGCCGACACCCTCATAGAGCGTGTAGATCGCCTCGTTGATCATCGGCAGCAGGATGCGGTTGACGATAAAGGCCGGGAAATCCTCCGAGACCGTGATCGTCTTGTCGAGCTGCTTCACATAGGTCTTCGCCGCCTCGAAGGTCTGGTCCTCGGTGGCGATGCCGCGCACCAGTTCGACCAGCTTCATCAGCGGCACCGGGTTCATGAAATGTATGCCGATGAATCGCTCCGGCCGGTCGGTCTGCGCGGCAAGCCGCGTGATCGAGATCGACGAGGTGTTGGTCGCCAGGATGGCTTCGGGATTGAGCTGCGGACAGAGCTGCGCATAGATCTTGCGCTTGACCGTCTCGTCCTCGGTCGCCGCCTCGATCACCAGATCGGCGCCGGCAAGATCGGCCATCGCCGGGGCGGAGGCTATACGCGCCATCGCCTCGTTGCGCACCTTCTCGTCGAGCTTGCCTGACCCTACCTGGCGGGCCATGTTGCCGCTGATGGTGGCGATGCCCTTCTCGATACGGTCGGGCGATATGTCGTAGATCAGCACCTTGTAGCCCGAAAGCGCGGAGACATGGGCGATGCCGCCGCCCATCTGGCCCGCGCCGATGATGCCGATCGTCTCGATCTTGCTCATTACACCGATCCCGTCAAAAGGCCTTTGCGGCCTGCTTTTTGTGCGGTGCAAACTAAAAGGGCGGGGCGACTTCGTCTACCCCACCCTTCACTATTTAATACGCTTTGGCAGAGAGCGTCAAAGCGCCTTTTGCAGTTCCGGCAGGATGACGAAGAGATCGCCGACGAGGCCGTAGTCGGCGACCTGGAAAATCGGCGCTTCCTCGTCCTTGTTGATGGCGACGATGACCTTCGAATCCTTCATGCCGGCGAGGTGCTGGATGGCGCCGGAGATGCCGACCGCGATGTAGAGATCGGGGGCAACGACCTTGCCGGTCTGGCCGACCTGCCAGTCGTTCGGCGCATAGCCGGCATCCACCGCGGCGCGCGAAGCGCCGACGGCGGCACCAAGCTTGTCGGCGACCGGCAGGATGACTTCCTGGAACTTCTCCGAGGAGCCCAGCGCGCGACCACCCGAGATGATGATCTTGGCCGAGGTCAGTTCCGGACGGTCGGTCTCCGAGAGCTTGTTCTCGACGAAGGTGGAGAGGTCGGGATTGGCCGCCGCCTTCACGGTCTCGACCGCGGCCGATCCGCCCTCGGGGGCTGCCTGGAAGGAGGCGGTGCGGACAGTGATCACCTTCTTGGCGTCCGTCGACTGCACCGTCTGGATGGCGTTGCCGGCATAGATCGGCCGCTTGAACGTATCGGGCGAGACGACTTCGATGATCTCGGAGACCTGCGCGACATCGAGCAGGGCCGCCACGCGCGGCGCGACATTCTTGCCCGACGAGGTCGCCGGCGCGATGATGGTGTCGTAACCGCCCGCGAGCGACACAACGAGTGCTGCGGTCGGTTCGGCGAGGCGCTCGGCAAGCTCTTCGGCCTCGGCCAGCAGCACCTTGCTCACGCCCTTCAGCTTGGCTGCGGCGTCGGCCGCACCCTTGGCGCCCTTGCCGGCAACCAGCACATGCACGTCCGAACCGATCTGCAGGGCCGCGGAGAGCGCCTTGGCGGTCTGGTCGGAAAGGGTGGCGTTGTCGTGTTCAGCAATCAGAAGAATAGCCATTTTCGTGTTCCTTTCCCGACCGCTTACAAAACGCCGGCTTCGTTCTTGAGCTTGTCGACCAGTTCGGCGACGCTCTTGACCTTGACGCCTGCCTTGCGGCCGCTCGGCTCCTCGGTCTTGATGACCTTCAGCCGCGGCTTGACGTCGGCGCCGTAGTCGGCCGGGCTCTTCTCGTCGAGCTGCTTCTTCTTGGCCTTCATGATGTTGGGCAGCGAGGCGTAGCGCGGCTGGTTGAGGCGAAGGTCGGCGGTCACGATCGCCGGCATCTTCAGCTCCACCGTCTGCAGGCCGCCGTCGACCTCGCGCGTCACCTTGGCCTTGTCGCCGTCGAGCACCACCTTGGAGGCGAAGGTGCCCTGCGCCCAGCCAAGCAGGGCCGCCAGCATCTGGCCGGTCTGGTTGGAATCGTCGTCGATCGCCTGCTTGCCGAGGATGACGAGGCCGGGCTGTTCGGCGTCGACGACGCCCTTCAGCACCTTGGCGACGCCGAGCGGCTCGGTCTGTTCGTCGGTCTTGACCAGGATGGCGCGGTCGGCACCCATGGCAAGCGCGGTGCGCAAGGTTTCCTGCGCCTGCTGCGGACCGATCGAAACAACGATGATCTCTTCGGCCTTGCCGGCCTCCTTCAGCCGGATCGCCTCTTCAACCGCGATCTCGTCGAACGGGTTCATCGCCATCTTGACGTTGGCGAGTTCCACCGCCGAACCATCAGCCTTCACGCGAACCTTGACGTTCGCATCCACAACCCGCTTTACGGGCACAAGGATCTTCATTGCCTGTCACCTCTTCAAGATAATTAGGCGCGCTATAACAGCCTGCGCCCTTTCTGAGTTGTCGAAAGCCGACATTCCGGATGGAAATTCTGGTCTTTGACCGCCTTAGGCTGCGACGGAGACGTTTCCGTAGTTGCGGTAACCCTGCACGTCAATACGCCGCAAGGCGCTCAAATCGGTTCAATCCGAACCGGAAGCGTTTCCCCGCCCCCAGCGTGGCGTCGCGGCAGGCGGGTCGGGGGTCACCGGTTCGGCCGCAGGCTGGTCAGCGGGAGCGACAGGGACATCCTCGTCGGGGCCGGCAAACAGCGGCACGCCACGGCTGCGCAAGACAAGCACCAGAATGGCGCCGGCGATGATGCCGCCGATGTGGCAGGCCCATGAAATCCGGTCCTCACCGCCTGCGGCAAACATCACCACCTGGAACGCCACCCACAGGACCAGCGGGATGAAGGCCGGAATGCGCAGCGGGATGCGGGCAAAGGCCAGCACCCACACCTTCACGCGCGGATAAAGGATCAGATAGGCGACGACCACGCCGGCGATGGCGCCGGACGCACCGATCAGCGGCACCTGCGAATCCCAGGCGATGAGGCCCTGGAAGGCGGCTCCGGCGATCGCGCACAACAGATAGAAGATGAGGTAGCGGACGTGGCCGAGGGCGTCCTCGACATTGTCGCCGAACACCCACAGGAACAACATGTTGCCGCCGAGGTGGAAGATGTCGGCATGCAGGAAGGAATAGGTGAGGTAGCTCAGGCTTTCGGGGACGACGACAAAGCGAGGATCAAGCTCAGCGGTGTCATGGACGACGGCCGGGATGAAGCCGAGGCCGAGCACGGCGGCATTGGAGAAATTCTCGCCGCCGAGCGCGGTGGCGAAGTAGACCAGGGCGTTGACCACGATCAACCCGATCGTCACATATTGCAGGCGGATGTGCCGCAGCCTGTTGGTGTCGTAAAGCGGGATGAACATCGGTCCCCTGGCCCCCTCGCGCTTTCGGACAGTTCAGCGGTTCTTGCCGGGAACCCATAGCACGTCGGCATTTCCATTGTCATTGATCGCCCGAGCGGCGACAAACAGGAAATCCGAGACGCGGTTGATGTATTTCAGCCCGTCGGGGTTGACGTGCTCGCGGGGGTCCTGGGCCAGGGCCACCATCAGCCGTTCGGCCCGCCGCGCCACGGTGCGGGCGAGATGCAGGGCGGCGGCGGCCGGCGTGCCGCCGTTCAGCACGAAGGATCTGAGCGGCTGAAGATCCTTGTTGAGCAGGTCGATATCCTTTTCGACCCGGTCGGTTTGCGTGGCGATGATGCGCAGCGGCTCATAGCCGAGCGGCTTGCCGTCGTCGGGCACGGCGAGATCGGCGCCGAGGTCGAAGAGATCGTTCTGGATGCGGGAAAGCATGGCGTCGATCACCGGGTGGGTGACTGTCGTGTGGACCCGGGCGATGCCGATGCAGGCATTGGCTTCGTCGACCGTGCCGTAGGCGTCCACCCGCAGGTCCGATTTCAGCCGCCGTTCGCCGGTGCCGAGACCGGTGGTGCCATCATCGCCGGTGCGGGTGTAGATCTTGTTGAGCTTGACCACATCGCCTCCCGAACGGCCTCACTTGCGGGTGAAATACACCGCCAGCAGGATCAGCGCCAGCGCCACGGCCTGCAGCAGAACACGCGCCTGCATCAGCTTGTTCGAGGTGACGCCGGACCCGCCTCGCATCATGTTGATGAGACCGCGAACGAGCACGATCACCACGGCGACCATGACCAGAATGGCGAGGATGTTGAAGACGGTTGCCATGGTGTGTTCCCAGTTCGGTTGGTTCAGGCGCGTTTGGCAAGGAAGCGGTAGAGTATAGATGCGGGCAGGATGCGTTTGAGCGCCGCACCGATCTTAGCCGACGCTGTTACCACATAGTGCGGGCGCGGGCGCCGCGACAGAAGCGCATGGCGCAGCGCCGCATGTACCACTTCCGGCCCCGGCTTCAATGCCGATTGGCTGCCGCCGGCCCGCAACCTTGCCAGTTGCGCCTCATAGTCTAGGCGGTGGACCGAATTCTCGTGATCGACGTTCTGCAGGAACCATGGCAGTGCATTGCTGGCGATTTTCGACGTTACCGGCCCGGGTTCGATCAGCGAGACATGGATGCCGCTGCCCCTGAGTTCCTGATGCAGGCACAGCATCAGACCCTCCAGCGCGTGCTTCGAAGCCGAATAGGCGCCGCGAAAGCGCACCGGCGCGAGGCCGAGGATCGACGAGCAATGGACGATGCGGCCATGGCCCTGGCGTCGCATCACCGGCACCAGCCGCCGGGTCAGGTCGTGCCAGCCGAAGAAATTCGCCTCGAATTGCTGCTTGAGCGCCGCCACCGGCAGATCCTCGACAGCGCCGGCTTGCGCGTAGGCGCCGTTGTTGAACAAGGCGTCGAGCCGGCCGCCTGTGCGATCCAGAACCGATGCGACCAGCGCTTCAATGGATGCGGCTTCAGTGTAGTCGAGATAGAAGGCCTCGATGCCGTCCGCTTCGAGTGCAGCGATGTCGTCCGGCTTGCGTGCCGTCGCGAACACCCGCCAGCCTTCCGCCTTCAATGCGCGGGCGCAGTAGGCGCCTATTCCCGAAGAGGCGCCGGTAACGATGATCGAGCGCAACGCTTGCGCCTGACTGTTCGTGGTTTCGCCAAGGGTTGCCATTTGCCGCAATCCCTTCCCATATTCGCGGCGTCGAGACAATCGAAGGGAGCGCGGGTTCTTGCTGCGGAATATTGTCGCCCTGCGCCGCGTGCTCTACGACGCGCTCGGCCATTTCAACACCGATGACGGCTGGGCAATGGCCAGCCATCTGGCCATCACCTCGCTGATGGCGCTGTTTCCGTTCCTGATTTTCGCCACGACTCTGGCAAGCTTCCTCGGAGCGCAGGCGTTCTCGGACACGGCGGTGCATCTGGTCTTCGACACCTGGCCCGAGCAGATCGCCAAGCCGATCGCGCGCGAGGTGCTCAATGTGCTGACCGTCAGGCGCACCGACCTGTTGACCTACGGCGTGCTGCTTGCCGCCTACTTTGCCTCGAACGGCATCGAGGCGTTGCGCACATCGCTCAACCGCGCCTATCGCGTCTCGGAAACGCGCGGCATCATCTATCGCCGGGTGCAGAGCATCATCTTCGTTCTGATCGCGACGGCCGGTTTCCTGGCGATCAGCGTGCTCCTGGTGTTCGCGCCACTGCTGGCGCGGCTCGCCGAAGCCCATATCGAAGGGATCAAGCCCTACATGGGCACGATCACGCTGTGGCGCTACGTCATCGCCTCGGTGGTCATCGTCGGCGGATTGTTTGCCGTGCATTTCTGGCTGCCGGCGGGCAGGCGCCGCTTTGTCTCGATCATACCGGGCATCATCTTCACGCTGGCGGCATGGCTCGTCGGTTCGACCGTCTTCGCCACCTATCTTGATCACTTCTCGTCTTATGTGACGACCTATGCCGGCCTCGCCTCGATCATGATCGCGGTGGTCTTCCTTTATATGCTCTCGGCGATCTTCATCCTCGGCGGCGAACTCAATGCCGCGATCAGCCGCTATCTGGAGGCGCGCGCCCGAGTCGGTTGATTGAAAGGCCGAGGCCTGGCCTGTCGAGCCGTTGCCAGGCCGACGCCGAATGTCGTGATCGCCATGCCGACAATCTGCAGCGCGTTGAGCTGCTCGTCGAACAGGGCCCAGGCGATGATGGCCGTCACCGCCGGCACCAGGTAGAACAGCGAGGCCACTTTCGACATCTCGCCGTCACGGATCATCACCATCAGCAGGAAGATGGCGCCGAGCGACAGCACCAGCACCAGCCAGGCCATGGCGAAGATCAATTCGCCGTTGATGACGACGGTGCGTGTCTCGAAGGCGAGCGAAGCCAGGATCATCAAAGAGGCGCCGCCGACATATTGCCACATGGTCGCCGCGACGAGGTCGCCGCCGGAGGCAAAACGCTTCTGCCAGATCGTACCTGCACTCATGCCGAGCACCGAGACCAGCGAGGCGGTCAGCGTCGCCGCCGTCACGCCGCCGCCGAGCGCGCCGAGCTTCGGCCACAGCACGATGACGATGCCGATGAGGCCGATGCCAAGCCCGGCCCAGTGACGCGGCAGGATCGCCTCGCCGAGAAACTTGCCGGCAAGCACGGCCGTGATCAGCGGCTGCAGGCCGACGATGAGGGCCGAAAATCCGGCTGGCATGCCCCGGTGGATGGCCCAGAAGACGGCGCCGAGATAGACGCCATGCATCAGGATGCCGGCGCCGGTGGCGTGCAGCGCTTCAGTGCGGGTGGCTCTCTTCGATCCCAGTACGACCATCAGGACGGCCAGCAGGATCGCAGCCAGCACGAAACGCCCGGCAAGAAAGGTGAACGGCTCGGCCCACGGCATGGCGTAGCGCGCGCCGATGAAGCCGGTTGCCCACAGGACAACGAAGGTGGCGGGGATGAACCGCTTGATGCTGTGCATGTTCGGGAGACCGCCGCACTGGGGAGAGTTGATCGTGGCGCTGCTCTAATGCGGTTCAAGGCGGCGCGCAAAACGAAACGATTGATCCATACATCACTGGAATTCAACCGACGGCGAATTCGAGGCTCACGCCAACGCGGTTGCGCTACACTTCATGTACTTTTTTGTTCGCATCCATGCTTCGCTGCGCATGACTCCGGCGATGGCCGCTGGCGTCACCGACAAGCTTGGGAAATCGCGGACATCGTTTCGCAGGTCGAGGCGAAGGAAGCCGAAAAGCCTACCGTGCGCGGCACGTACAAGAAGCGAGGGCTTTGAAAGGAATGAAATGCTCCATCCGGCGATGAACAACACAAAGTGGGATGAGCTCCGGCTGGAAATGTACGCGCTCACTCCGCCCCCGTCATGGAGCACACTTTCCATGAACGGCTACCGCTCACAGCCCGACCGTGAATGGTTCTACCACTTTAGGGAGGGCGGATACGAAACCATCCTTCACTTAGACATTCATGTCGAAACACCAGCCCAGCGAGAACGTGTCCGGGCGGCTCTCAAGGAGGTACACGTGCCAGGCGAGGAAACTCCCGACGGCTTTCGCGTGTTCGGTTATGTGCAGGTCGGTCAGGCCGTCGACTTCTTTTAATTCAAACTGACCCACTACCCGATATTCGGCTCAGTTTGAAATTTCGGGAGACTGATCTCTGTTACCAGGTGCACCCCGGCCACTTGATAAGCGGGCTGTGCCCATAGACAGCTTCCCTGTCGTCACATGATTTGACCACCGACCATACCGGATCGCCGTTGTCGTCGGTCTCGTTGTTCACCATGACCGAAACGATGTGGTCCGGGTACTTGGCGCCCTCGATTGCCGTCAGCCTGTCGCGAACGCGCGCCTTTTCTTGGTCAGTCAGATGTCGCTTCATGGAAGCCTCCATCGCTTGGCGCCGAGCATACAGAAGTTTTGACCGTCACGCGACAATCGTTTGATGGAGATTGACGAGGGAGCAATTTCAAACCGACATGACCCGAATTCGCCACGCGGTTTCTCTGGCCCGCCAGGCTCAAAGGCCGACCATCCGCCTGATGTCGTCCACCGAAGCGCCGGCATGGCGCAAGGCGGCAAGGCCGGTATCGCCGAGGCTCTTCGACAGCTTTCGTCCATCCGGCCCGAGGATGAGGCGATGATGGAAATAGGCCGGCTGCGGCAGTCCGAGGAGTTCCTGCAGCAGGCGCTGCACGCCGGTGGCGGAAAACAGGTCCTGGCCGCGCACGACATGGCTGACGCCTTGCAGGGCATCGTCCATGACGACGGCGAGGTGATAGCTGGTCGGGATGTCGCGGCGCGCCACAATCACGTCGCCCCAGTCCTGCGGCCGGGCTTCTATCGCGCGTGTCGCGACGAGCCTCTCATCGCTGAATTCGGCCCATGCAAGGTCCTTGCCGACACGCGCCACGGCCGCATCGATATCCAGCCGCCAGGCGAAGGGCGCGTTCTCGGCGATCCGTCGCTTGCGTTCCTTCGCCGGCAGCGCCTTGTCGGCGGCGGGGTACAGCGGCACGCCGTCGGGATCGCGAGGCCAGTCGCGTCCGCGCTGTTCGCTCTCGGTGATGAAGGCCCGGATCTCGCCACGGCTCATGAAGGCGGGATAGACGAGTTCGTCCCGAATCAGCCGATCAAGCGTCGTCTCGTATTCCGCGAAGTGCTCGGACTGGCGGCGCATCGGCTGTTCCCAGCCAAGCCCCAGCCACGTCAGATCGGCAAGCACGCCGGCCTCGAATTGCGGCGTGCAGCGCGTCGTGTCGATATCCTCGATGCGCAGCAGCAGGCGGCCGCCGGTGGCGTCAGTCAATTTCTGATTGAGCAGTGCCGAATAGGCGTGGCCGAGATGCAAGTCGCCGTTTGGGCTGGGGGCGAAGCGGAATGTCAGGAGTGTCATTTGTCCGGCGGCAATCAGGTTTTGCGGCGCTTCGCCAATTGCTACCCTGTCGAGGGTCAAGGAACAAGAAACATGCAGCGCATTGCCACATCAGACGACATTGCCCGGGGGCTCGATGCGCTTTGCCTGATCGACCCGCGCCTGGAAAAGGTGCGCGGCATGGCCGGCGAGGTGCCGCTGCGGCTTTCCGAGCCCGGGTTCCGAAGCCTGGCCTCGATCATCGTCTCGCAGCAAGTGTCCCGCGCCAGCGCCGATGCGATCTTCGGCCGGCTGACCAAACTCGTCGATCCGCTGACGCCGCAGGCGATTCTTGCCGCCGGCGAAGACATGTTTCGCGAGGCCGGCCTGTCGCGGCCGAAGCAGCGTGGGCTGATCGCCATTGCCCAGGCGGTGGCCGACGGGCTCGACCTCCATCACCTCTGTTCGCTCGACGCCCAGGAGGCGATCACGGCAATGACGGCGGTGTCCGGGATCGGCCCGTGGACGGCGGAAGTGTATCTTTTGTTTGCCGCCGGCCACCCCGACATTTTTCCGGCGCGCGACGTCGCCTTGCAGAGCGCGGTCGGTCACGCGCTCGGCATCGAGCCGCGTCCGCCGGAGAAAACACTGATGGCACTGGCCGAATCATGGAGCCCGTGGCGAGGTGTCGCATCGCGGCTTTTCTGGTCCTATTATCGCGAAACCAGAGGGCGGGACGCCGCGCCGCCGGCTTAATCTGCAAAAAGGCATGAGAATCACGCATTTTTGGCGCTTCAGCGGCGCGACAATCCGCTTCACATCCCTGTCATGTCAGGCTTACAGTATCCCCGCCGTTCGGGTCTAGAACCAAGGAGGTAAACACGTGACGGTCGCCGTATCTCCGGATGGGCTTCCAGCACTGGTGCTGAATGCGGATTACCGTCCGCTCAGCTATTACCCTTTGTCGCTCTGGTCCTGGCAGGATGCCATCAAGGCGGTGTTCCTCGACCGGGTGAACATCGTCGCCGAATACGAGCACGCCGTCTCCTCGCCGACCTTCTCGATGAAGCTGCCGAGCGTCGTCAGCCTGAAGGCCTATGTGAAGCCGTCCAGGCACCCGGCCTTCACCCGCTTCAACGTCTTCCTGCGCGACCGCTTCCAGTGCCAGTATTGCGGCACGCCGGAGGATCTGACCTTCGATCACGTCATCCCCCGCCATCGCGGTGGCGCCACGACGTGGGAGAATGTCGTCGCGGCCTGTTCGCCCTGCAATCTCAGGAAGGGCGGCATGATGCCGGCGCATGCCAAGATGTGGCCGCTGCAGAAACCCTTCCAGCCGACGGTGCACGATTTGCACAACAACGGCCGCCTGTTCCCGCCCAACCATCTGCATGAAAGCTGGATGGATTATTTGTACTGGGATGTCGAACTCGAACCGTAGAGTTCGGCACAAATCCGCCATGCTGGCCGCCTGACGCGGCTTTCTGCGCTTCCGGTGCTCACGTACCTGAGTACGCTCCGCTCCGGTTCTCGAAAGCCGCGCCATCCGACACAGCCTGCCGAATTTTTGCGCGAACTCTGCGTCGCGCCGGCCAAACGAATTTGCTCAATCGCGGGTGAGGGCGCCGCGGAAGGCGACGGCGGCCAGGACGAGGCTGGCGATGGCGTTCCAGCCGGCCAGCGACAGGCCGAGGATGCGCAGCGCCGCCTTGTCGCACGAGGGCGGCACGAATTTGTCGAGCGCGTCGAGCACGCCCTTGCCGCCGGTGTCGACCGGTCCAGCGCCGGCGGTGCAATCGGTCGGGCCGGCCCACCACTGCCATTCGACGCCGGAGTGATAGACACCGAGATAGAGGCCGTAGAGCATGAGCAGGCCGCCTATGGCCAGCAGGCCGCGCGTCAGCCATGCTGGCGCGTGCAGCATGGATGTAAGCACCGCCAGCAGCATCAGCGGCGCGCCGATGTAGTAGGGCGTGCGCTGTTCAAGGCAGAGGTGGCAGGGGATGTAGCCGCCGAGATACTGGAAGCCCAGCGCCGAGCCCACGGTAGCGGCCATGGCGACGGCGAGAAACAAGGCGGTGCGCGTCCGCTGGCGTCCGGTGTCGGCATTCATGGTCGCTGTCATCGTGTTCTTCGTCCGTTGAGTTCGCCGCGCTCTTTGTCCCTGTCCTTGTCCCAACAGCGCCGGGCACTTTGGGCGACAGGACTAGAACGCGTATTTGACGAGGATATAGAGCAAAATCAGGGCAGCCGCCCCGGCGCCGGCGATTAGTCCGAGACGCTTTTCGATGAACTCACGGATCGGCTCGCCATAGCGGCGCAGCAGCCAGGCCAGGAGCAGAAAGCGGGCGCCGCGCGCGACGATGGCCGAGATGATGAAGATCAGCAAATTGACGTGCAGGGCGCCGGCAAGGATGGTGACGACCTTGATCGGCGGCAGGTGCGCGAGACCGGACGTAACGAGCAGCACCAGCATCAGGCCGGTACCAGAATTCTGCCAGCGCTCGAAGGTCGACAGGCCGCCGAAATGCTCCAGGATCGGACGGGCGATGGCGTCGAAGGCGAAATAGCCGATCATCCAGCCGGCGATGCCGCCCAGCACCGAGGCGGCCGTGGCGGTCAGCGCATAGCGGTAGGCGCGGTCGGGGCGTGCCAACGCCATCGGCAGATAGAGCACATCGGCCGGTACGAAGAAGAACGAGCTCTCAATGAAGGCGATGATGGCAAGCCACCATTCCGCGGATTTCCTTGCCGCCAGCGACAAGGTCCAGTCGTAAAGTCCGCGAAGCATCGGCACTCCTATGCGTGTCGCCCAAACGGTGCGCAGCGGTATCGGGAAATTGGCATGCACAAACCAAAGGGCATGCACAAACAAAGACCCAAAGCGCGCGCCATCCATCCAGTGGGACGCGCCTCGCTTTGATGCGCCGCCTGTCTAGAAAGATTTTCCGCGCTGCACAATGGCAGCGCCGCCACGAAATCGAAAGGTGAAGTTTGGTCGCATCCGGGCCATCGACAATTGGCCAGTTGACGAACAGGCCTCCAACCGTATAGTCCGCGCCCATCCAGGCCGCCCGGCCTGAGCCCCTATGGCGGAATTGGTAGACGCGCTCGACTCAAAATCGAGTTCCGCAAGGAGTGCTGGTTCGATCCCGGCTAGGGGCACCACTGACAACCCGTCAGATCAAGGACCGAGAGGTCAAGGTCGTGGCGGTGGACTTGCCGACTTCGCACATGATTCTGAAGACCGAGGACGCCTTCACCGGGCGGATGTTCGATGCGCTCAACGGGATGCTGCTCGACATGCTCGCCGCCATCGCCCGCAAGGACTATGACGACCGACGCCGCAGGCAGGCTCAGGGGATCGCCAAGGCAAAGGCTGAAGGGCGCATGAAGGGTCGCCCAGAGGACGCCGGCCGTAACGAGGCGATCATGGACATGCTGCGGAAGGGGCAGAGCTGGAACACCATCGTGAAGGCGACAGGAGCCTCTCGCTCGACCCTGTCGAGGTTGGCGAAGCGGCTCCAGGTACCTCGTGTACAGCGTGCGTGACGTGGTCGGCACCACGCTACGGTCTCATTGTGTCAGCCTCCTTGCGGCGCCTGCAACTGCTCCATGATCTGGTCGACGCTGAAGCTCGCAGGCCGCTGGCGTGGCGGAAACGCTTTGAACGTCCCGATGAATTGCGCGACCGCGACCTGTGTCGGCACAACAAGGAAGGCGCGCTTCAGCATCCAGTCGTTCCAGGTGTTCGATGTGATACTCGCCCGCTCGTACGGGTCCATACGCAGGTTGTACATCGTCGGTCCCCTCATGCAGACAAACGGTTCGCGCCAGACGGCCAGCCCCCCCTCGGCGCGCTGCTCGCAGAACTGCATCTTCCAGCTCTCCACGCGGACCGCCACCAACTGGCCGTCGTCGTTGAAGTAGAAGAACTCCTTTCGCGCCGACTTCTCCTGTTGCCCGGTGAGATATGCAAGCTGGTTGTAGCCGTCGAGATGCACCTTGTAGGTCTTCCCGCCGATGTCCCAGCCGTTGAGCAGCCTATCCTTCACGTCGGTATCGCCGACCGCTGAGAGTAGCGTCGGGAACCAGTCCAGCCCCGATATGATGTCGGTCGACACGCTTCCGGCCTGGATGTGACCTGGCCAGCGTACAAAGGCGGGCACGCGGTAGGCGCCCTCCCAGTTCGAGGCCTTCTCGTTGCGGAACGGTGTCATGCCCGCGTCCGGCCATCCGTTCAAATGCGGACCATTATCAGTGGTGTAGATTAGGATGGTGTCGTTCGCGATACCGAGATCGTCGAGCGCCTTGAGCAGCTTGCCAACGTCGCCATCATGCTCGATCATGCCGTCGGCATATTCATTGTCCGGCATGCCGCTCTGGCCTCGCATTGACGCCCGCACGTGAGTGATGAAATGCATGCGGGTTGAGTTGAACCAGCAGAAGAACGGCTTACCCGCTTGCTTCTGACGCTGGATGAAGTCGATTGCCGCCGCGCTTGTTTCGTCGTCGATCGTCTCCATGCGCTTCTTGGTCAGCGGTCCGGTGTCCTCGATAGTCTGCTTGCCGATCTTCCCGAAGCGTGGGTCCTCGGTCGGATCGTCAGTGTCCGAGGCCTTACACTTCAGAACGCCGCGCGGTCCGAACTTTGCTCTAAAGGCCGGGTCCTTCGGGTAGTCGGGGTTCTCCGGCTCCTCCTCGGCATTGAGATGATAGAGGTTGCCGAAGAACTCATCGAAGCCATGCACCGTCGGCAGGAACTCGTTGCGGTCGCCGAGATGGTTCTTGCCAAACTGGCCGGTGGCGTAGCCGAGCGGCTTCAGCGCCTCGGCGATTGTGATGTCCTGCGGCTGCAGGCCGAGCGTTGACCCCGGAAGGCCGACCTTGGACAGGCCGGTTCTGAGCGTCGCCTGCCCGGTGATGAATGTCGAACGCCCTGCCGTGCAGCTCTGCTCGGCATAGTAGTCGGTGAACATCATGCCTTCGCGGGCGAGGCGGTCGATGTTCGGCGTGCGATAGCCCATCACGCCGAATGTATAGGCGCTTATGTTTGATTGCCCGATGTCGTCGCCGAAGATGACCAGGATGTTCGGCTTGCCGTCGGCCGCCGCCGTGGGTTGGTCCTGGGCCTGGGCAACCCGTGTCTCACCCATGAGAGTTGAGGCAGCCGCAAGTGCGCTGCCGCCAAGCAGGATGCTGCGTCGGCTGACAGACATGGTCGGCGGCGCTGCGGACTGA
Organism: Mesorhizobium sp. P2_F8; assembly: GCF_056403655.1. Lineage (NCBI taxonomy): Bacteria > Pseudomonadati > Pseudomonadota > Alphaproteobacteria > Hyphomicrobiales > Phyllobacteriaceae > Mesorhizobium > Mesorhizobium sp. P2_F8. The sequence continues at coordinate 48,081 of NZ_JBFUFB010000001.1, read as the reverse complement.
TCTCGCTTTCGTTCATTGAGCATAGCGCGCTCTCCTCCAAGCTCGCGCCCCCTGCCAAATGGAGTTTCTGCCGTTGTGCGATTGTTGCCAAGGACCTTCATGCGGTTCCGGACGCCGAACGCAACGAGGCCATCATGGACTTGCTGCGCAAGCGCCAGAGCTGGAGCACCATCGTGAAGGCCACTAACTGCTCACGCTCGACGCTCGCGAGGCTGGCCAAGCGCCTCGAACCAATCGGGCGCAAGTAGGCGAGCGCCTTGACCTGTTGCTGCACCTCTGGCCGGCGCGGTCCGGTTCAGAACGGGTTGACGTAGTTCAGGATGGCGCTTTGTCTGAGTACAACTTGCCTTATCACATGCGCCGCCTTGACATGATCGGTGTAAATGGCGGCAACGCCAGTGCTTCCCGCTGGTAGCCGGTGCCCGACCGACGGATCGTCGAGTTTGAAGCGCACTACAAAGGGAGACGCCAGCACCTCCGACGGCGCCACTGCGAGGCCTCCCGGCTGCGACTGCCCGGTGGCAATCGCCTGAATTACCGTCTCGACCTTGCCTTCAAAGACCTCGCCGGGAAGCGTCTTGAACGTGACCTCGACCGGCTGACCAGCCTCGATGTAGCGCGCATTGTTCTGCGCTATCTCGGCGCCAAAGATGGTGTCGAATGTGTCGATGAAGGCCATGACGGGTGATTGGCCGTTGACGCGCGCTCCTTTGCGAAGGGCGAGGTTCGTCACATAGCCGTCGGTTGGCGCACGAACGGTCGTCTTGTCGAGGTTCCATTTCGCCGCGTCGAGCTCCGCCTGAAGCTGGTCACGCTCGGCCTGGCGCTGCTCGACATCGAAGGCGCGTCCGACATCGTTCTTCTGAAGCTGTGAGAACTGACCAAGCCGCAGCTCCGCCAGCTTGAGCTGCGCCTCGATGCCGCGAACCTGTGCCTCGTAGATCGTCGGGTCGATGCGGAAAAGAACATCGCCTGCCTTGAGCGGCGTGTTAGCAAGCACAGGGACGTCGATGACTTCGCCCGCCACGGACGGAATGATCTGTACGGAGTTGCGCTGCACTGCGGCTGGCCCGGACGGCGCTCCCCATCCCATCGGGATGAACAGGCCGATGAGAAGAGCCAGCAGCACGATGACCGGGGACAGCTTCCAAAACAGGTTGAACGGGATGAACCTCAGCCAGACGAAGAGGGCGAGAAGCGCAATGTAACCATTGAGAAGGACGACGATCATTTGGTCGCGTCCCTCTTTTCCGGGAAGTCGACATAGGCCCAGATCAGCACCAGCGGCCAGAAAACGAAGCCGAAGATCAAGGTTGCCCAGCTACCAACTGCCACCGCTTGCGCCCAGGGATGGCCCCGCTTGCGTGCAATACGGCCCGGCATTGCTCCCAGCGCCACGACGACCGCAACAAGTGTCGCTATGACGACGAGGAGGACGATCCAGGCGAAGATGTCGATGAAGGTCATGTCGCCGCTCCACGCTGTCAATCGCCGGTTCCAGCCTTTCCGACACTCTTTCCACGTTCGCGTCAGGACGAACCGGAGCGCTGGTGTACCCCAGTCAGATCGCAAGTTGACCGTTACCCGGAGGAATACAGGGTATCGACATTCGGACGGACAACGGCCTTGAAGTCCGAAGAAGGGAACGCCTTCGCGTGGCTGAACTGATTGTACGGTGCTTGGGTGACGATCCCAGTTGGTTCAGCATAGTTGGTGCCCTGTGTGAAGGCATCCATCAACATCAGCGGATAGGCGTAGACATAGGCGTCTCTTGCTATCTCGGACGCCTGCTCCTCGGACACAATCTGAGCTGATGTCGGCACAGGCAGAGAGGCAGCTAACAGCACGGCAAGCGGCATACGGATCATTTGCCAGTCCTCCATTCTGACGACGGCAATCGTCAGCAAGGGTCTCGCCCATCGGTGGCGCACACAAGTACGTAACGGTAACGCCGCGTAACCATGGCGCGGCCTTTTGCCGGTGTCGTTCGCTCTCCCTGCTGTTAGACGCTTGCCTGCCCGATGATACGGGGTGGCCATCTTGAGGGATACCGGATTGACGTATTGGGCGGCGAGGCGCGAACGCAAGACTGAGGTGAAGAGGCGGGCTTAGGAGCCGAGCAGCATGTTTAGCCGCAGTCGCGTGGTTGGATGCAGCAAGCCGGCCAGAGCGGGCACGGAGGACGGGCTGGACACTCGGTTCTGTCGGTCCCACGCGGACGCGCGCCACGGGAGCGCGTACAGATTGACGACCGCGTGACCATCCTCCTCGACGGCTTGGTTCTGGACCCTGCGACACAGATCAGGCACGAGACCAGCGCCGCGACTGTGAGGGAATACCGGGCCGGTATGCGCGCCGACAAAAGAGGCTGGAACATTAGCGGGCTTGAATTGTTGAGTTCATGCTTCGGACGCCGCTGCTTGGCTCCGTCGCAGGCTGGTGGGCACATCGGCCGGCCCGCGCCAGCGGTCCCTCCGTGGCGCGGGCTTTGAGGCCAGACAGAAGCTGCGGCGCCTCGGACGGGGTTCAAATAAATGGTGGACAATACCACCAGAAAGCCTTGGCTTCCTCTTCAGGCGTCATCGGACGGACCTCCCACGAGTCCGTTTTCGCGATGTAACGTGTCCAAATGGGCGTGCCTTGTTCGCTGACGCTTTCGTGCCAGGCGGTAAACCCCATCATTGGCAATAAGGCTTCTCGGAGCGATCGAAGCTGCAGTGCTGCCGTGTGCATGCGAATGACCTCCCTTGGCTGGGCGCCGCCACCGATTCGTGCCCGCCTCACCCCGGCACAACGTCGTAGCGTTGCCGACCGTCTTCAGCGGTCCGGCGGCCATAGCGGTGGCTCGGGGTTTGACCGCCGGGCCTTACCGGCAAAGAGGGGTGGGTTTGCCGGCTGGCAAATTATAGGCCGTTTATTTGAATATTCAATTTCTCTAAAATGACGGCAGTGGGTCAGTCTGAAATTTGTCGATGAATCAATCTGCGATGCCAACGAGAAGCAGGCCAACCGCCTCTTGACCTTGGACTAGCGACCGGTGGCCCTTGCTGTCTTTGTCATTGAGCAAGAGAACATCACCCCGCCGGAAGTCGGCTGAAGTTCCGTCGGTGGTCGTGATTTTGAGGTGACCTTGGAGCAACACCACCAATTGCCTGCGCGGCGTCGCATGGTATTGCGGGTCCCATCCGGGCGGCAATTCAAGAAATACACCGGTCGTCATCGGCGTTTCGGCAGACGCGCCTATGGGGGCAGATGGAGGGGCAAAGTCGCGTGCCGCAAGATTCACCGCAACATTGCGCAAGTGCGTCTCGCTAACTTCGTCAGCATATATTTCCGTGATTTGCATTGGCTTCCCCCGAATGTTTAGGCGGCAACGAGCTTCTTGTAACACGCTTGCGGTCAATCTTCGCCTCTTCCGCTTCCACCAGCGCAACAATAGTGCAAAACCACCGCGTTTGCATCAGCTTCAACCTTCTTGGAAAAGCCGTTTGTCAGACGCGTGAAGCGGCGCATGTGCATCCGCATTGTCAGGTTCTGACGTTCCGCGAATGATGTGCTGACATGCTTGAATGCATATTGCATCCGGTCAAATTTCAAACTGACCCACTACCAGAATGATCGGTCCGCGACCAACCGCACAGCCGCTCGTTGACCCTATGCTGGTTTTGATCCCCAGCATCCATGACTGGCCCGCCGCCGCTCCGAGGCGCGACACCAGCCAGCTCGGTTTGGTTGGAACTTGGATTGGGTTCGAGAGTTTATGGCGCGCGACCTTTGTATGGAGGTGGCTAGCCATGAGGATCAAAGTTGCACCAGAGCTCTGTAACGTTGCGGCGGCGGCCGACGAAATTGTGAGCGAGGCGAAGGGGAAGGTTCCCCTTTCTGTCACACTGGCGGTTTCCCGACTCCGACAGAAAACCGGGTCGATGCGATCGGATGCCGATCTAGAGGCTCTTGTCGCGAAGATAGCTGCGGCTCGCGGTGTAGCCTTGGTGATGGACAGGAAGGCTGATCAATTCGCACCTGGGTGAACAGCAGTGGCAGCGTTGGCGTTTGAGACGGTCTATCTTTTCGGCCTGACAGGGGACGACCTGTTAGGCGGGCTCGTATCGCTGGTGGCGTGCACGTTGCTTTTCAACGCTTTGGCGAAGGATAGCTCAAACCCATAACCGTGCGAGGTCGAAGCAGAATCGGGTCCATCGTGCATAAGATGCTGGCGTTGCGGATCGATTGAGGAATTCTTAGAAAGAGAGGGCCTCAGAGAGTCGTCCTGCGCTGCTTTGGCCGGTGTCTCTCGATGAGCCTGACCATATCGATTTCGACTGTCACCAGCGGCCCCAGGTCGATTGTCACCGTCTGGTCATCGATCCGGGTGACCTCGCCAACAAGCTCAATCTGATCTCCCCGCTGCACCTCGGTGCGGATCGAATGCGCAAAATCATAGCTTCGGATCGATTGCGGGCAATCATAGTTCGGGACCGACACGCTGACGCGCTCATCGTCAATCCGCCTGCGCACAGTGGCCGTGACCCCCACCAGATCTCCAATGCCAATTGCCAAAGTCATGCAGCGTACCGGCCACTCCGGTGGGTTTGTTACTGCCGCACTGATTAATTTATGGGTATATTAGCAACTGCGCAATTACGCCTATTGGCGGTAGAAAGCCACTGGCGACCACACGTTGCCTTACCTCCGAAGCGGGACGTGGCGCGGAATATGCGACGGCAGGGAGAGGAGTCAAAAATGATGCGTCAAGTCGCGAACGGAGCCTACGCCGGTTGAACCGGCGCGGCCCGCTGAAAGGTTTCGTCAGCTGGCTTCAGTTCTTGCCAGCGCCGCCGGCTTCCTGGAGTTTTGCCAGCACCTGGTCGAGCGAGAAGCTGCCCGGCTTCTGCCGCGGCGGGAACGCGACAAAGCTTTGAATGTACTGGCCTACGAAGGCCTGCGCCGGCATGAGCAGATACGTCCGATCGAAGCGCCACCTGATATATTCGGCCCCTTCATGCTGGGCGCGTTCAAACGGATCGGCTCGCAGGTCGAAGATCTTGGGCACCCGCAAGGCTACGAACGGTTCCTGCCACACGTCGAAGCCCTCCGCCCGCTGCTCCAGGAAAAGGATCTTCCAACGGTCATAGCGCAAGGCGGCGAGGTTTCCGTCGTCGGTCCAGTAGAAGAACTCCTTGCGAGGGTCGGGGCCGGTACCGGCCAGCAGATCGTGCTGGTCGTAACCGTCGAGGTGGACCTTGAAGGTCTTGCCCGCAGCCTCGTAACCGGTCAGGAGCTTCTCCTTGACGTCCGGCTCGCCGGCTGCCGCCACCAGAGTCGGAACCCAATCCTCGTGCGAGACGATGTCGTTGATCTCTGTGCCAGGCTTGACGACCCCCGGCCAGCGGATCATGCCGGGAACGCGGTAGCCGCCCTCCCAACTGGTGTTTTTCTCGCCATGGAACGGCGTCGTGCCGCCATCGGGCCATGAAAAAACTTCGGCGCCGTTGTCGGTGGTCCACAGCACGATGGTGTTGTCGGCAATACCCAGATCGTCCAGCTGCTTGAGAATCTGGCCGATATAGCCGTCGAGTTCGACCATGCCGTCAGCCTCCAGTCCCAAGCCGGTCTTGCCTTCCGAGTCGGGCTTGAGATGGGTGTTAATATGCATGCGGGTCGTGTTGAACCAGCAGAAGAATGGCTTACCGGCCTTGTGCTGCCGATCGATGAAGTCCTTGGCCGCGCCCAGGAATTCCTCATCGACCGTTTCCATGCGCTTTTTGGTGAGCGGGCCTGTGTCCTCGATTTTCTGCTTGCCGACCCGGCCGAAGCGGGGATCTTCGGTGGGATCATCCGTGTCGGTGGCGGTGCATTTGAGCACGCCGCGCGGGCCGAATTTCGCGCGGAACTCTGGCGATTTCGGATAGTCCACATTCTCCGGCTCTTCCTCGGCATTGAGGTGGTAGAGATTGCCGAAGAACTCGTCGAAGCCGTGGACGGTGGGCAAGAACTCGTTGCGGTCGCCGACGTGGTTCTTGCCGAACTGGCCGGTGGCGTAGCCCTGCGGCTTGAGCAACTCGGCGAGCGTCGGGTCCTTCCCCGACAGTCCTTCCGGGGCGGCCGGCAGACCGACTTTGAGCAAGCCGGTGCGGAAGCAACTCTGCCCGGTGATGAACGCCGCGCGTCCCGCGGTGCAGGACTGCTGGGCGTAGAGGTCGGTAAAGATTGCGCCCTCATTGGCGATGCGGTCGATGTTGGGCGTGCGGTAGCCCATCATGCCTCTGTTGTAGGCGCTGATGTTCCAAAAGCCGATATCGTCGCCAAAGATGACGAGGATGTTCGGCTTGCCACCCGCCGCCTGCGCGGGCTGGATCGACGGCCGCGATGTGAGGGTGGCGGCTGCCGCCGCAAGTGCGGTGCCTCCAAGCAGGACGCTGCGTCGGCTGAGGGTACTGCTATCGATTTCGTGTTCTTGCTGCTGTTTGGCCATTGCTCGCTCCCTTGGGCACGCCTACCCAAGCCAGTCTTTAGCGGCCCGACATGATGTCACCCTGCGACTGGCGATGACGCTAGGTAAGTACGTTACTGTTACATCTCGTGACGTAAGCAAGGTGCGCCCTTGATTGGCGTGGCTCTTCGGCCAACCCGGCCGTGCCGATGCCCGAATATGCCCGGCGGCGCGACAGGATGAAGGCCAGAAACTGGGTGATCCCTCGGCGACCGCACGGGCGATCCCGGCGGTCGTGGATGAGCCGGAGCGGCCGCTGCGCCTGTTCCCAGGGGACGGTTGCCGAACCGGCCTATTCTAGTCGCCTGGCCACCTGGGAAGCCTGGGCATCGGTTACCACCAAGCTCTGGTCTACCGCCGTCCCAGCAGGCTCTTCATGCGGATACGCAGCAGGCGGGCCATGTTGCGGGTCTCGCGGTAGAGATGCAGCTGCGAGGCGGCCTGGCGGGTGAGGCGATCGGCATCCGGCGTCAGGCCGATCACCAGCGTGCCCATCGGCTTACGCTCGGTCCATAGCCGGCTCATCACCGGATGGTCGGGCATGGCGCAGGAATCGGTCATCATGATGTTGGGATCGTCGAGATGCTGCCTGGTCACCTCGATCATCAGCAATGTGCCGGGCGAATAGGCGGCCAGCGTCTCGTCATAAGCCGTCTTCCAGGTGTAGGCGACGCCGGCTTCGACGTACACGATCAGGCAGGCAATGGTGCGGCCGTCCAGCGTCAGCGAATGGATGCGGCACATGTCCTGTTCGGCCAGCCGGTGCACCGCCTCGCGGGCGAAGGCAGCGCGGTAGCGGTCGATCGCCATGGCGGTGCGTTCGCGGCCTTTCCAGCCGGCCGCTTCCAGCGTCAGGAAGCTTTCGATGGCGTGGCGGATCTCTTCAGGGCCGCGCGCCACGACATGCTCCAGTTTGCCGAGGTCGCCGAGGCGCCGCTTCAGCCGGCGGAACTCGCGAAAATGGTGCGCGCGCAGCGAGGCCTTCAGATACTCGTCTCCGTCGGCTTGGCTCTCCAGCGCGGGGCGCTGGGTCTGGCCGGTGGTGACCAGCATCAGGCCACGCGTCTCGGCCACGGTGGCAAACAGGCTCGCCACAGGGCCGTCTAGCCGGATATCGGGCAGGACGAAGACTTTCGGCAGCTTCAAGTGCGGGCGCGACAGCATCGAGAAGAAGTCCTCGACGACGCCGACCGGGTCGTCGCGATCGACCAGCGGCGTGCCGAGCGGACCGAACGGGCTCGACCATGTGCGCATGACTGGAACGCCGAGCGGCATTCCCGGTCGTTCCACCGAGAACGGCACCAGAAGGCGCAGCCGGTTGCGGTATTCGTCGCCGTCGCGGATCACCGCCAGCCGCACCTCGCGATCCTCCAGCCGCGGCATGGCCGGCGCCAGGAAGCGCGGGTTGAAGAAGACGTTCGGCTCGACCGTGCGGGTGCAGAGGTAATCCAGTTCCTCGACCAGGTCGAAGCCGGCCGATGCCGGGTAGATGGCGAGTTTGCGCTCCGGCCGGTTGTTGGCGAGGATCTCGATATGGGCGGGGTCGGGGTCGCGGGTCAGCCCGGCAAGACCGGACACCATGGCGCCGGCCGTGCCGCCGCTGGTTTCCTCAAGCAACGGGATGGCGGCCATCACGCGGCTCCTTTCGCAGGCACGAAGATAAGCATGACGATGCCGAGCTTGCGCCATACGGTGAAGGACAGCGCACAGGCTTCGAAGATCATGGCAAAGGCGGTGGCCATGGCCGCGCCCCACAGGCCGAAATGCGGGATCAGCATCACGTTGAGGCCGATGTTGAAGGCCAGCGTCATGGCATAGACGGCGGCGCAGATGTTCTGGTTGCCGCTCATCGTCAGCAGGCTTTCGCACGGACCGACGGCGGCCCGCGCCACGACGCCGAAAACGAGCAGGAACAGCAGCGGATAGCCACTGCTGAATTCAGGGCCGAACAGCACCAGCATCGGCTCACCCAGCGCCAGCACCAGCATCGCCATCAGCAGCGAGGGCCAGAACGTCCACGACACGGTCTCGCGGGCAAAGGCGGCGAGCTTTTGCGGCTCGCCATGGGTGAACTGCGCATAGCGCTGGGCAACGCCGGCCTTCACGGCGAAATAGACGAAATGCACCAGCGCCAGTGTCTTGACGGTGGCGAAATAGACGGCGACGTCGTTGGGATCCATATAGGCGCCGACCATCAGCACGTCGGCGTTGGTGAGCAGGAAAAAGAAGCTTTCAACCAGGAAGATCGGCAGCGACACGAGGAACCATTGCGCGAAATGGACTTTCATCGGCCCGGCCGGGATCCGCCTTTCCATGCGCTGGGTAACGCCGATGAGCTGACCGAGCGTGGTGACATAGGTCGCGGCGATCGAAGCGAAGATGGCGGTCCTGGCGTCGGGCGCATAACCGGCGGCCAGCATCAGCGCCATGAACAGCAGGATCAGCACCGGGCGTACCAGATAGGTCGGCGACAGCGCGAACAGCGCCCATGAATTGGCGCGCGCCAGCCCTTGCAGCAAATCGGACATGGCGATCATCGGCAGGCAGATGACGCCGAGGATGAACGGCACCACGTAGTAGTTCTCGATCCATGGCGCGGCCAGCCAGACGCCGAGCGCGCCGAGCCCGGCGATGAGCGTGGAGGCGATCAGCACGAACAGACGGCTGGCCAGCACGATGCCGCGCAGTTCGGCCAGCATGCCGCGCTCGCGGTATTCGGGGATGAAGCGGATGACCGAGGTGTGGAAGCCCAGGCAGGCGAGGTTGCCGACGATAACCATCGTCACCCAGACGAGGACGAAGATGCCGTATTCGAACGAGCCCATCCAGCGTGCCATCAGCACCTGGCTGACGAAGGCGATGACGGCGCTGATGATGCGGATGGAGAAAGCGATGACCGACATGCGGCCGGCTTCGCCGCGCTCGTCGGCGGTGAACAGCACGGCGTCGATGCGGTCAAGCAACGGCCCGATGCGCAGCGCCAAACGCTGCGGCAAGAACCGCCCGGCTGTCGTGGCCGCGGAAAAGCGCACCCCGATTACTCTCCGTTTTCCGCCTCTTTTTCAGGCCGTGGTGTAGCAAAGACACATTAAGAAACGGTTGGGTGAGGAGTGGTCCGCGCAGCGGACGAAAAGCCAACGATTTGGCTTTTCGAGCGACGAACGCCCGGAGCCATAGCGAAGGGCCGGGAGGCGCAGGGGGTGCGCAGCACGCACATTCTCCACGCCGGTGGCATGGCGAGTGCGGGTCGCCATCGAAGGATTGAAGAATGTACCCCTCTGGCCTGCCGGCCATCTCCCCCTCAGGTGGGGAGATTGGCTAATCGCAAGCGTCAGCGCCGCCCCTCATCCGCCCTTCGGGCACCTTCTCCCCGTATAGTGACGGGGAGAAGGAAAGAGCGTGCTTACGCGAATGCGCCGTGGCAGTGCTTGTACTTCTTGCCGGAGCCGCAGGGGCAGGCTTCGTTGCGGCCGACCTTGCCCCAGGTCGCCTGGTTGTTCGGGTCGCGGTTCTCGGGAGCGACAATCGCGGTCGTCTCCGGACGGACCAGGAGGGCGGTCTCGCCGCCGTCGAAATCATTCTCCCCGGTGGTGCCGTCGATATGCATGCCGAACATGTCGGGCGCCTCGGGCGGCGGTGCTTCGGCGGCCTGGCGCACCAGTTCGACGCGCATCAGCTGCGCGGTGACGGCCTGGCGCAGATTGCCCAGCATCGCCTGGAACAGCTCGAACGCCTCGCCCTTGTACTCCTGCAGCGGATCGCGCTGGGCGTAGCCACGGAAGCCGACGACCGAACGCAGATGGTCGAGATTGACGATGTGCTCGCGCCACAGATGGTCGAGCGTCTGCAGCACCACCGAGCGCTCGACATAGTTCATCACCTCGGGGCCGAAGCGCTCGGAGCGCTCCTTGGCGGCGGCGTCAGCGGCCCGCGCGATGCGCTCGCGGATATCGTCCTCGGCGATGCCCTCTTCCTTGGCCCAGTCTTCGACCGGCAGGTCGAGATTGAGGAATTCGGCGACCTCGGCCTTCAGCCCGGCAACGTCCCACTGCTCGGCATAGGCGTTTTCGGGAATGGCCTTGGCGACGATCTCGTCGATGACGCCCTCGCGCATCTCGGCAATGGTTTCCGAGAGGCCTTCGCCGTCCATCAGTTCGATGCGCTGCTCGAACACCACCTTGCGCTGGTCGTTGGAGACGTCGTCGTATTTCAGCAGGTTCTTGCGGATGTCGAAGTTGCGCGCCTCGACCTTCTTCTGCGCCTTTTCCAGCGCCTTGTTGATCCAGGGATGGATGATCGCCTCGTCTTCCTTGAGGCCGAGCTTCTGTAGCATGCCGTCCATGCGCTCGGAACCGAAGATGCGCATCAGGTCATCCTGCAGCGACAGGAAGAATTTCGAGCGGCCGGGATCGCCCTGACGGCCGGAGCGGCCCCTGAGCTGGTTGTCGATGCGGCGCGATTCATGGCGTTCGGTGGCGAGCACATAGAGGCCGCCGGCGGCCAGCGCCTTTTCCTTCAGGCGCTCGACGTCGTCATTGATTTCCTTTTCCCGCGCCTCGCGCTCGGGCCCGGCCGGCATGTCGCCCAGCTCGTCGGCGATGCGCATCTCGGCATTGCCGCCGAGCTTGATGTCGGTGCCGCGGCCGGCCATGTTGGTGGCGATGGTGATAGCGCCCGGCTTGCCGGCCTGGGCGACGATCGCCGCCTCGCGCTCGTGGTGGCGGGCGTTCAACACCTCGAAATCCTTGAAGCCTTCCTTGCGCAGGCGCTCGGCCAGCTGCTCGGATTTTTCAATGGAGGTGGTGCCGACCAGCGTCGGCTGGCCCTTGGCGCTGGCTTCGCGGATCTCCTTGACGATCGCCTTGTACTTCTCCTCGACCGTCCGGTAGACCTCGTCGTCCTCGTCCTTGCGGACGACCGGCAGGTTGGTCGGGATCTCGGTGACGTCGAGATTGTAGATGTTGCCGAACTCCTCGGCCTCGGTCAGCGCCGTACCGGTCATGCCGGAAAGCTTCTTGTAGAGGCGGAAGTAGTTCTGGAAGGTGACGGAGGCCAGCGTCTGGTTCTCCGGCTGGATCGTCACATGCTCCTTGGCTTCGAGCGCCTGGTGAAGCCCTTCCGAATAGCGGCGGCCCGGCATCATGCGGCCGGTGAATTCGTCGATGATGACGATCTCGTCGTTGCGGACGATATAGTCCTTGTCCTTCTGGAACAGCCGGTGCGCCTTCAGCGCATTGTTGACATGGTGGACGATGGCGACGTTCTCGACGTCGTAGAGCGACTCGCCCTTGAGCAGGCCGGCATCGCGCAGCAGGTTTTCCAGCTTCTCGGTGCCTTCCTCGGTGAAGATCGAGGTCTTCTGCTTTTCGTCGATCTCATAATCCTGCGGCTGCAGCTGGATGATGAAGGTGTCGATGGTGTTGTACATTTCCGAGCGGTCCTCGAGCGGACCGGAAATGATCAGCGGCGTGCGCGCCTCGTCGACCAGGATCGAGTCGACTTCGTCGACGATCGCGTAATTGTGACCGCGCTGCACCATCTGGGCGCGCTCGTATTTCATGTTGTCGCGCAGATAGTCGAAGCCGAGCTCGTTGTTGGTGGCGTAGGTGACGTCGGCGGCATAGGCGACGCGGCGCTCCTCGTCGGACAGGCCATGGACGATGACGCCGACCGAGAGGCCGAGGAACTTGTACACGCGACCCATCCATTCGGAGTCGCGGCTGGCGAGATAGTCGTTGACGGTGACGACGTGGACACCGTTGCCGGCGAGCGCGTTGAGGTAGACCGGCAGCGTCGCGACCAGGGTCTTGCCCTCGCCGGTGCGCATCTCGGCAATGCCGCCATTGTGCAGCACCATGCCGCCGATCAGCTGGACGTCGAAGGGCCGCATGCCGAGCACGCGGCGCGCCGCCTCGCGGGCGGTGGCAAAGGCGGGAACCAAAAGGTCATCGAGCGTGGCGCCGTTGGCGATGTCCTGGCGGAATTTCGCGGTGCGGCCGACCAACTCCTCGTCGGAGAGTGCCCGCATCTCGTTTTCCATGGCGTTGATCGCCTCGACACGGGGCCGGGTCGATTTGACCCGACGGTCGTTGGAGGAACCGAAAACCTTACGGGCGAGACCGCCGAGACTGACCATCCAATGGTCCTTTCGATAGAATTCTCAATCTTGAGACGGACGCCGGCTGGCCCCATCAAATCCACGTGAACGCACCGCTTGAACACGGGCAAACACAAAAAGCGCCCGGAAAACGGTTCTGGACGCAAAGTCGTTGGACAGATAAGAGGGGGCTCAACTGATGTCAACGCCGCGCTGGCCCTGCCGGTCGCGCCAAATTCCGCCACAATCCGGCTGATCTGGAAACCTTCCGCCCTCATAATCCTTACCGGAGTCATCTTATGTCCTTGTTGTTCCGCCGCGCGTCGCTTGCCAGCCTTGGCCTGGCCTTCGGCTTGTCGGCCCTTTCGTTGTCGCCGCTGATGGCGCAGACCGCTCCCGCTCCGGCGGATGCGGCAGCACCTGCCCCGGCGGATGCGGCAGCACCTGCCGCGGCACCGGTCGATCCGAACACCGTGATCGCCACGATCAACGGCCAGCCCTTGACCGAAGCCGACCTGGTGCTTGCCGAAGGCGAGCTGTCGCAGCAGTTCGCCCAGCTGCCGCCCGAGCAGCGCCGCGCCGCGGCCCTCTCGGCGGCCATCGAAATCCGCGTCATGGCCGCCCAGGCGGTCACCACCGGCCTCGACAAGGATCCCGACTTCCAGCGCCGCATGGCCTTCCTGCAGCAGCGCGCGCTGCATGGCGAGATGGTCGAGAAGGGCGTCGTCGACAAGGTCACCGACGCCGAGGTTCGCGCCCGCTACGACCAGGAGATCGCCAACACACCGCCCACAAACGAGGTGCATGCCCGTCACATCCTCGTGAAGACGAAGGAAGAGGCCGAGGCCATCATCAAGCAGCTCGACGGCGGCGCCGACTTCCAGAAGCTCGCCAACGAGCACACCAGCGATCCGTCGGGCAAGACCAGCGGTGGCGATCTCGGCTGGTTCGGACCTGGCCAGATGGTGCCGGAGTTCGACAAGGCGGCTTTCGCGCTCCAGGTCGGCAAATACACCGAGCAGCCGGTGCAGTCGCAGTTCGGCTGGCATGTCATCAAGCTCGAGGACAAGCGCACCAAGCAGCCGCCGGCATTCGACGACGTCAAGGACCAGGCCAGGCAGGCGGTCATCCGCGACAAGTATTTTGCGCTGGTCAAGTCGCTGCGCGGCGGCGCCAAGGTCGAGATCCCCGACGAGAAGCTGAAGAAGGCGGTCGATACGCTGGAAAGCGCCAAGTAAGCCTGAAGGAAGTAAGCCTGAAAAGGGCGCGGCAGCCAAGGGTTGCCGCGCCCTCTTTTATCGGCCGGCGCGGGCCGCGTTTACTTTCCAGGCGCTGCTATGCCTCGCATCACGTAGCTGACCGTCTTGCGGATCGTGGCTTCGTCCTCGTCGAGCCGGTTGGTCAACAGATGCTTCCAGGCGAAAGAGGCGATCAGGTCGGCGACCAGCGCTGAATCGATGTCGACGCCGATTTCGCCCCTCGTCTTGGCGCGTTCGATTATCTGGCCGGTATGCGACGTTCGGCCCAGTGCGTAGCCGGCAAGTGCCGTGGACGCCGCGTCATCCGACTGTGCCTCGGCGATCAGCGACCGGAACACGCTGCCAGACGATGTCTCGCGCCAGTGGGCGAACAGGTTTTTCAGGAAACCGACGAGATCCTCCTCCAGCCGCCCGGTATCGGGAACATCGACGCGCTTCTGGCGCTGGTAGACTTCGAGCAGCAATGCGGCCTTGCTCGGCCACCAGCGGTAAATGGTGGGCTTGCCGGCGCGAGCCCGCCGCGCCACCGCCTCGATCGAGAAACCGGCATAACCGGCCTCGACCAGCACGGCCTCGGCGGCTTCGAGAATGGCATCGGCGCTGTCTGGGTTGCGCCGCGCGCCGATCGATTTGCGCGCCGGATCGACGTCTACGCCCATTTCTGTCGTCCTCGCCAACAATTTCGCCGGCAATATACGCGACCCGGCGATTAAACGAAACGCCCCGTTTTCAAGCTGCTGGAGGCAGTGGCGGCGGCAGGGGCAACGATCCCGGGTTAACGGGTTTCTTCGCCGCGCGTTGGTTGGCGAAGCACCAAAATGCAAAACCCGCCTTACGGCGGGTCACTGGCGCAAATAGCACGATAGCTAAAAATCTAGCATAGCTGCCCTCACTGTTTCAAGAAAAAATTCCTATCGACGGGCGGTAGTTCCAGTTTGAAACAATCGAACGCGCGTCATCGCCGCCCCGGTCCGGCCGACATCCGTTAGCCTTGGCCTTTAGGTCCGGTTTGCATGTTACTCCCCTGCGCCTTCCAAAGTGATAAACACTAGCGGCACTTCCTCGGCGCTTGCTGTGGCTGGCTGCGGTACATGCGTTATCTCGGTTACCGCGTAGATGGCCAGACTCTCGCCGGATGGCATGTGCACCCAGTCGCCAACCACAGGCATTGACGCGAAGGTCCACATCGAGGCTTCGTTTTCAATTTTGACAAGGCAACGGATTGCCACACAACTGCTCCATGCTTTGCGCCGATCTCTACTGCATCACTTGCGATGTCTCGGACTCGATGCGCCAACCGCCGTCTGCCTTGACCAGGCCAAGCGTGACGCGTGCCTTGCCGGTCAGGCGCGCCGCCGACTTGTCCTTCGGCAGATAGTCGTAGCGCATCGCGAAGGCGGCCTCGGCGCGATCCTCGCCATGCGAGGTGACCTCCAGGCTGCCGGGCTCCAGGCCAAGCGACCAGGAGGCCCACTGCGCGAACCAGTCGGCCTTGACCCTGGCGATGGCGTCGGCGTCGTAGCGCGTGCCGAAAATGGTGGCGGAGGGGCCGTAGAGCCGCTTGACGGTCTCGCTCATCGCCTTGGTGTCCGGCGCCAGATAATCGCGGCGCAGGAATTTCTCGATCGAGCCCTTGTCGTCGCCGACGGATCGTTCGAGCGCGGCAACTTCCGTCGGGGGGGCCGGAGCCGCGGCCGGCTTCTGCGGCTGGGCGGGTTGTCCATCGGGGACGAATTCGAAGCGCTCGAGCAGCGAGCCCTGCTCCCAGGGGCGTTGCGCCTCGCGCGTTTGCGACACCACGTCGCGGCGCACCGCGATCATCATGTCGTTGATGCTCTGGCCGGGCTCGGCGATGTGCCGCAGCAAGGCCTCGGCGAAGGGCGAGTTGCGGCCGCTTCCGTCCATGGCGACCGCACCAGGTGCTGTCGAGAAGGCGATGAACGAGCCGCGCGTCGAATCGAACTGCGCCAGCCCGGCCAGCGCCGTCGCCGAGCGCGTGGTGGCGGTGCGGCTCAGGCTGCGGGCAAACGGATTGTTGCGGCAGGCATCGAGAAACACCAGGCTGACCTTGGTCTGCTGTTCCATGATGTCGAGAACCTCGTCGATCGGCACGGCCTCGAGTTGGAGCTTGACCGGCATGTCGAGCCTGGCGTCGACCGGCACGATGTAATTGCGCCCCTCGACCTGCAAGCCGTGGCCGGCATAGTAGAAAAGCCCGACACCGGCGCCTTCGAGCGCATCGGAGAACGCGCCGATGCTGCGTTCCAGCTCGCGCTTGCCGAGATCATTGCCTTCAATGACCTCAAAGCCGATGGCGCGCAGCTTGTCGGCGATGTCGAGTGCGTCGTTGACCGGATTGGCCAGCGTACCGGCTTCGGCATAGGTGCCGTTGCCGATGACAAGCGCCACGCGCCGCTGCGGCTGGGCATCGGCGCTCAGCAGCAAAAGTCCCAGAAACGCCCATGCGAGGATCGCAAGCCTGCCCATTGGGGAGATCATAACGTCATCGGCCCGCGCGATGCCAACGGATTTGAAATGCAGGCTTAATTCCGATTGGGTTTCCGCCCCTGGCGACAAGCGAAAACGCCCTTGCGCCCGCGCGTCGTATCGGGCAAACCGGCCTTCCCTTGCGATTTTCCCGCCCGAGGTCCCCATGTCCACGACGATTTCGCCGCTTGCGCCGAAGAAATACCCCAAGATGCCGGCCATCGAGGGGGTGCGTATCGCCACCGCCGAGGCGGGGATAAAATACAAGAACCGCACCGACCTGCTGACCATGGTGTTCGATGAAGGCACCGCGGTCGCCGGCGTGTTCACGAAATCGAAGTGTCCCTCGGCGCCGGTCGATTTCTGCCGGCAGAATCTCGGCGCCGGCAAGGCGCGGGTGCTGGTCGTCAATTCCGGCAACGCCAACGCCTTCACCGGCAAGAAGGGCCGCGAGTCCACCGCGCTGACGGGCGAAGCCGCGGCCAAAGCCGCCGGCTGCAAGGCGAGCGAGGTTTTCCTGGCTTCGACCGGCGTCATCGGCGAGCCGCTCGACACCGGCAAGTTCAGCCATCTGCTGGCCGGACTGGTCAGCAACGGCAAGCCTGATTTGTGGACCGAAGCGGCAAAGGCGATCATGACCACGGATACCTATCCGAAAGTCGCGACCGCAATCGTCAAGCTCGGCGACACCGACGTCACCATCAACGGCATCTCCAAGGGCGCCGGCATGATCGCGCCCGACATGGCAACGATGCTGTCCTTCATCGCCACCGACGCGCCGATCGCCGCACCCGTCCTGCAGGACCTGTTGTCGCGCGGCACGGCCAAGACCTTCAACGCGGTCACCGTCGACAGCGACACCTCGACCAGCGACACGCTGCTGATCTTCGCCACCGGCAAGGCCGCAAAGCGCGGTGCGCCAGAGATAACCGACGCCAAGGATGCGCGCCTCGGCGCGTTCCGCCGGGCGCTCGGCAAGGTGCTGAAATCGCTGGCGCTGCAAGTCGTGCGCGACGGCGAGGGCGCCCGCAAGCAGGTCGAAGTCACGGTCACCGGCGCAAAATCGGCACGGTCGGCCAAGCGCATCGCGCTGTCGATCGCCAATTCGCCGCTGGTCAAGACAGCGGTCGCCGGCGAGGACGCCAATTGGGGCCGTGTCGTCATGGCGGTCGGCAAGGCCGGCGAGCCCGCCGACCGCGACCGGCTGTCGATCTGGTTCGGCGACAACCGGCTGGCGCATGAGGGCGAGCGCGACCCCGGCTATTCGGAGGAAGCGACGTCGGCCTATATGAGGCGCGACGACATCCGCATCCTCGCCGACATCGGCATCGGCCGCGGCAAGGCGACGGTGTGGACCTGCGATCTCACCAAGGAATATGTCGCCATCAATGGCGACTATCGGAGCTGATGGCTTTGGCTTCCAGGCATCCGGCAAGCATGCTCGCGATCGTCCGCCGCTACGAGGCGGCCGGCTTTCGCGCCTGGCCAGCAGCGGCCGTCCACTATGACGGCACCTGGGTGGTGCGGCTGACCGCCGGCCATCCGGCCAAGCGGTTGAATTCGGTCAATCCTCTCGATCCCGGTGACACCCAGCATATCGCCGACCGCATCGGCCGTGCCAGCCGCCGTTTCGATGCCTATGGCAGGCCGCTGACATTCCGCATGTCGCCGCTGTCGGGTCCCAGTCTCGCCAGTCATCTCGACCGCGAGGGCTGGAGCCGATTCGACGAGTCGCTGGTGATGCGGCTGCCGCTGGCCGACGCGCAACTCGATGCCGCCATGGACCAGATCCCGCTGAAGGACATCAGCCGCTTCATCGGCGCGTCGCTCAAGGTCAGCGGTTCGGACGTATCGCTGCGACCCGGCCTATCGGAGATCATCGGCGCCATCCAGCCCGAGGCCGGGCTGTTCGCGCTCGAAGACGGAGCCGAGCCGCTGGCGACGCTGATCTGCGTGCACGATGGCGATCTTGCCGGCCTGTTCGAGATCGCCACCGACAAGTCGGCGCGCAACAAGGGCCACGGCCGCAACCTGATCCTGTCGGCGCTGAAATGGGCGCGGCTGCGTGGCGCTCGCGAAGCCTGGCTGCAGGTCGAGGCCGGCAATGTGCCCGCGCTGGCACTCTATCGATCGCTCGGCTTCGACGAGGTCTATCGCTACCACTATCGCCGGCCGCCTGTTCAGGAGTGAAATTGGGCATGAGTGATGTGACGATCGCCGGCAAGCGCCTGCTGCTGGTCGCCGCCTGTGCGCTGGTCGATGCCGATGGCCGGGTGCTGCTGGCACAGCGCCCCGAGGGCAAGCAACTTGCCGGCCTGTGGGAATTTCCCGGTGGCAAGGTCGAGCCCAGCGAGACGCCGGAACAATGCATCATCCGCGAACTGCACGAGGAAATCGGCATCGAGACCGACATTCCCTGCCTTGCGCCGCTCACCTTCGCCAGTCATTCCTATGACGATTTCCACCTGCTTATGCCGCTGTTCATCTGCCGCCGCTTCCGCGGTATCGCCCAACCCAGGGAGGGGCAGGCGCTGAAATGGGTGCGGCCAAAGCAGATGCGCGACTATCCGATGCCGCCGGCGGACGCGCCGCTGATCCCGTTCCTGATCGATCTCCTCTAGGGACGCCTTCCGCCTGCCGTGTCGAAGCGCTGTATCAGTCAGCGTTAATGGAAGATTTATCTCGCCGTGAAAAAGTGAAGCATGGTCGTTTCGTGGCCGTGCCGCCGATTCGCTGGGGAGCGATAGAATGAACCTGGACAGGGATTGGGACTCGATCCGGCCCGATCGCGCCTTTCGCGCCGCCGACGCGGGCATGGGCATCTTGCGCATCACGCTTCTGTTCGGTTCGGCCGCGGTGGCGCTGGCGCTGATCGCCGCGCCTTTCCTCGACAGCCAGACACGCTCGCTGTCGGCCCGCGACGATTTTGCCAGCGGGCTCGACATGACGGCCACCGGCTCGGTCAGCCATCGCGAAACCTATACGGTGCGCCGCAGTGTGCTGCAGCCGGAGCCCAGTTCGGTCTGCATCATCAGGTCCAATGGCAGAAGCAGCGGCGACTGCTGACATGGTTAAGAGATTCGACAAGGGCGGCGGTTTCACCGCCTGTTAAGCCTTTGCCGTTAACCTTTCTTAACAGATCGGCGGTAAGGTTCTGGCCAGAGGGGTTTAGGTCATGAATGCAGTGCTGCTTCGTTTTCTGAAGGACGAGACCGGCGCCACGGCTGTCGAATATGCCCTGATCATCGGTGTACTGTCGTTGACCATCATTGGCGGCATCAGCCAGGTTTTCAACGCAATCACCTGGCTGTTCAGCGACAATACCAGCAGGCTTGTCAACGCCCTCGGGCCCTGAGGTAGCCGTCCGCGCCTGCGGGCCGGTTCACTGCCCGTCGGGAGCCTCCAGTATTGTCTTCAGCGAGACCTTGGCCGACCCGGGCTTCAGCGGCTTTTGCTGCGATGCGTCGGGCGCCCAGCCGGACATCCAGACGATCGAGAAACTTGCCCTCACGCGGCCATCGGGGTCGGAAAACCGCTCGGCGTAGATTTCCGCCGCGCGGGCAAACAGCTTGCGCGAGCCCGGCCGCCGGCTGCGCTCGGTGAGCGCACTGGTTTCGCCCATGGCCCGCAGATCCGCAATCAGGCTGAACAGGCTGGCATAACGCACCGTCACCGTCTCGACATCGGCGACCGGCAGGGCGAGACCGGCACGCTGCAGAAGCGCACCGGCATCGCGCACGTCGGTGAACGGGATGACACGCGGGCTGGCGCCGCCATAGAGCTCGGTCTCGGCCGCAAGCAGGCTTTCGCGCAACTCGAAAAGCGTCCCGGCGCCTGCAAAGGCGCCGAGGAAAAGCCCGTCCGGCCGCAGCGCGCGGCGGATCTGGATCAGCATGCCGGGGATGTCGTTCATCGCCTGCAGCGACAGAAGGGAGACCGCCAGATCGAGGCTTTCCGGTTCGAACGGCACGGTTTCGAGTGGTGCGATCAAGCCGGCGCTCCCATTCAGGAAAGCCGGGTCCGTCTCGACGCGGACAATGTCGGCGACCTTGCCGCTCTCGGCGAGCATTTCGGCTGCCGCCGCCGTCTGGCAAAACAGCACCGCGGCCTTGCCGAACCGGCGCTCGACGGCAGCCAGTCGATCGGCAAGGTCCTCGGCCGTGCGGCGCATGAGGAAATCGGCACCGTCAACGGGATGGGCGAGCGCGCGCCGCTTGTGCGCCAGCCAAAGCGAAATATCCATTATCGGCAGCAACGGGCAAATCCTTGTTTGTCCACGCTCTGAGATTGTTCATATAGTGGCGCGCAGGACCAACCACGTGGCCGATCCGATGCCCAAGATCAAGCCCATCGAGATCAAGAGCCTGGCCCGATCGGCCCTCGGCTGGCCGGCGCGCATCCTGTTTCCGCCGGTCTGCGCCGGCTGCCGCCGGCATGTCTCGCAACCCGGCGTCCTGTGTGGCGGCTGCTGGCCGAAGTTGCGGCTGCTGGAACGGCCATGGTGTCCGGTGATGGGCACGCCGTTCACCCACCATATGGGCGAGGGCTTTCTATCCGCCGAGGCGATCGCCGATCCGCCGCCCTTCGAGCGGGCGCGGGCCGCCGTCGCCTATTCCGGCGTCGCCCGCCAGATGGTGCAAGGATTGAAATACCAGGATCGCACGGATCTCGCGCCATGGATGGCGCGCTGGATGGTGCGCGCCGGCGCCGACCTCATCGCCGAGGCGGATGTGGTGGTGCCGGTGCCGCTGCACTGGCGGCGCTTTTTCAGGCGGCGCTTCAACCAGTCGGCGGAACTGGCGAGGGCGGTCTCCGTGCTCAGCCAATTGCCCTTCGCGCCTTCGGCGGTGCGGCGCGTCAAACTCACCCGCCAGCAGGTTGGGCTGGAGAGGCAGGAGCGCGAGGAGAATGTGCGGGCCGCCTTTCGCGTGCCTGCCGAGGCGGAGATCGAGATTGCCGGCCGCAGGGTGCTTTTGATCGACGACGTCTACACCACGGGCGCCACCGTTCGGGCGGCAACCAAGGCGCTGAAAAGAGGTGGCGCCGGTGCCGTCGACGTGCTGACCTTCGCCCGTGTGTTGCCGGGGGACTTTCGGGCGGACGAGTCCGCGACTATATAAGTCGGCAACGAACAGCGGAAATTCGTCATGGCCGATGTCACCATCTACACCCGCATGATGTGCGGCTATTGCACGGCAGCCAAGCGGCTGCTCGAGCGCAAGGGCGTCGCCTTTACCGAGCACGACGCCTCCTTCTCGCCCGAACTGCGCCAGGAAATGATTTCCCGCGCTCACGGCCGCGCGACCTTTCCGCAGATTTTCATCGGCGATACGCATGTCGGCGGCTGCGATGACCTCCACGAGCTGGAGGCCGAAGGCCGGCTCGATAAGATGCTCGCCAACGGCGCAACGATTTGAGGGGATATGACGATGGGTGTTTTCAAGGCCGCTGCGATCCAGATGCGTTCAGGCGAGAGCCCCGACCGCAACGCTGTCGATCTCGAACGGCTGGTGCGTGAAGCCGCCGGCCAAGGTGCGACCTACATCCAGACGCCGGAAATGACAGGGGCGCTGATTCGCGACAAGGAGGCGCGTGCCGCCTCCTTCACCTCCGAGGACAAGGATATCGTCGTCGCGACCGCGCGCAAACTGGCAAGCGAGCTTGGCGTCTTCCTGCATATCGGCTCGACCGCCATCCTGCGCGCCGACGGCAAGCTCGCCAACAGGGCGCTGCTGTTCGGCCCGGACGGCGCCACGCTCGCCACCTATGACAAGATCCACATGTTCGACGTCGATCTCGACAATGGCGAGAGCTGGCGCGAATCCGCCGCCTACGAGCCGGGCACCGAGGCTGTCGTGACCGAGATCGCAGGCGCGAAACTGGGATTCGCCGTTTGCTACGATCTGCGCTTTCCGCAATTGTTCCGCGCCGAGGCGCTGGCCGGCGCCGACCTGCTTTCCGTGCCCGCCGCCTTCACCCGCCAGACGGGCGAGGCGCACTGGCACGTGCTGCTCAGGGCACGCGCCATCGAGAACGGCGCCTATGTCGTTGCCGCCGCGCAAGGCGGCCTGCATGAGGACGGCCGCGAGACCTATGGCCATTCGCTGATCGTCGACCCGTGGGGCCGCATCATCGCCGAAGCCGCGCATGACGAGCCGGCGGTGATCGTTGCCGAGATCGATCCGGCGCAGTCGGCCGCGGCGCGCAAGAAGATCCCCAATCTCAAGAATGCGCGGGATTTCGCCGTCAATGCCGGCGTGGGCGAGGCGCCGCGTCTCAGGGGTGCGGCCTCTTGATCCGGTTTGCCCTGATTTGCGAGCATGACCACGAATTCGAGGGCTGGTTTCGGAGCAACGAGGATTTCGACACCCAGAAGAAGCGCGGTTTCGTCGATTGCCCGACCTGCGGTTCGCACAAGGTGCAAAAGGCCCTGATGGCGCCGGCCGTGTCCACGGCGCGCAAGCAGGAGACGATAGCGCTCGCCATGGGCGAAGCGCAGAAGCAGGCCCTGGCGCAGCTCAAGGCGATGGCCGAGAAGGTGCGCGAGAATGCCGACTATGTCGGCGACAAGTTTGCCGAGGAAGCGCGCAAGATCCATTTCGGCGAAAGCGACGCGCGCGGCATCTATGGCGAGGCGACGCTGGACGAGGCCAAGAGCCTTGCCGAGGACGGCGTCGAGTTCATGCCGATTCCGGTGTTTCCGGACGACCGCCACTGAGCTTCTAGCTCACGCTCCCGATCAATTTCTCAAGCAGCCGTGACAGCGTTTCCCGTTCCGACGGCGTCAGGCTCGCGAGGATCTGATGCTCGTTGGCAACGTGGGCGCTGACAGCCTCGTCGATCAGCGCGAGACCCTTTTCGGTCAGCCGCACGACAATGCCGCGCCGATCGTTGGGGTGCGGCCCGCGCAGGATCAATCCGGACGTTTCGAGCCGGTCGAGCCGGTTGGTCATGGCGCCCGACGTCACCATCGTCGCTTCATAGAGAGCGGTCGGCGTCAACGCGTAGGGTGATCCCGCGCGGCGCAGCGTCGCCAGCACGTCGAACTCCCCGGACTGCAGCCCGTACCGGGCAAAGAGCGGAGCGAGGCGCTCGCGGGCGATCAGCGAGGCGGCCTCGTTCAGCCGCCCGAGCACCGCCATCGGCGAGACATCCAGATCCGGCCGCTCCCGCTTCCATTGCTCGATCGCTCTTGCTGCTCTGTCCAACTGCCTCACCATCATATATCTTGACGTTAAGAATCTTTCCATTATCTTACCTCAAGATGCAATGCCGGCCAAGGGCCGCGCACGACGGGGCTCGATGATGAAATTTCTCTGGGATTCGGCGCTCGGCCTGCTGGTGATCACCGGTGGCCTGCTCGGCCTGACGCTGCCGTTCGGCAAGCTCGCCACGGCTGCCGGTGTGCCGGCCATGGTCTGGGCCTTCGTCATCTCGCTCGGCGCCGGCGGCGTGCTGCTGTTCGCCCTGCTGCTGCGCGGCCAGCGCATCCGGCTCACCGCGCACAAATTGCGCTATTTCTTCATCACCGCGGCGGTGTCCTATGCCGTCCCGAACCTGATGATGTTCTCGGCCATTCCGCATCTCGGCGCCGGCTACACCGGCATCATGTTCACGCTGTCGCCTGTCATCACGCTGGTGTTCTCGATCGTGTTGCGTGTCCGGCGTCCCAACATGCTGGGCATCGCCGGCATCGCCGTCGGCTTCGTCGGCGCGGTCATGGTGGCGGTGACGCGCGGCGAGGCCGGCCAGCCGGCCGATTTGTTGTGGGTGGTGATGGGCCTGCTCATCCCGGTCAGCCTTGCCGCCGGCAACATCTACCGCACGGTGGACTGGCCGGAAGGCACCGGTCCGATCGAGCTTGCAGTTGGCAGCCACCTGGCGTCGGCGGCGATGCTGTTTGTTGGCATTCTCGCTCTGTTCGGCGCCGGGACCTTCGCACTCCTCGGCGGCGTGCCGTTGGTCGTCGTCGCCCAGGCCGCGTCGGCGTCGGCGATGTTCGCCTTCTTCTTCCGCCTGCAGTCGGTCGGTGGCCCCGTCTATCTCAGCCAGATCGGCTATGTGGCAGCGGCGGTCGGGCTGTTCGCCGGCACGGTCTTCCTTGGCGAACATTATCAGCTGCTGACCTGGGCTGGCGCGGTCATCATCACGGCCGGCGTCTTCATCACCACCAAGGCACAAAGCCAGAAAGCGTAAGCGGCCTCGGCTGAGTGGCATGGGTCATGCCGGCCGCCATGGCCGCCGGCGCGGGTTCACCTGAATTTGTCTCTGGATTCGCTTTATCTTCTTGTTTGAGCGTGGTCTTTTCCGAAAGCCGTTTCCGCTTCCGGGACATCGAGGAGCCAGCCATGACTGAACCAAAGGTTCCGGAGGGAACTCCTGTCGGCGTTGCGGATTTTCGAGCCGCGATGCGGCTGATCGTCGGCAATGTCAGCGTCATCACTGCAGGTGTCGGCGAGGATCGCTCCGGCCTGGTGGTCATTTCGGTCGTCTCGCTGTCGGCCGAGCCTCCCAAGGTGATCGCCTGCGTCAACCGGTCGTCGTCGACCTGGCCGTTGATCGAACGCTACCGGCATTTCGGCGTCAATTCGCTCGGACCCCAGCATCAGCGCGTGGCCGAGCGGTTTTCCGGTTTTGGCGGCATCAAGGGCAAGGACCGCTACGAGGGTGCTGAATGGATGACGCTGAAGACCGGAGCTTCATTGCTTTGCGACGCGGTGGCTGCCTTCGACTGCAGCCTCGACGAGATGATCGATCGCGGCACGCATTCCATCGTCATCGGCACGGTCGAGGCCGTGCGCACCCACGATGCCGGGCAGGCGCTAATCTACTGGCGGGGCGGTTACAGGCCGCTCGACGCCTAGGATGTGCTGATATTCAGGTGATGCCGGCCTGCAAACGACGTTCCTGCGCGTCCGGTGGATCAGACCGAGCCTTTTTCCGCCAGCACCATGTAGTTGACGTCCATGTCCTTGGAGCGCGCCCAGCGGTCGGCAAGCGGATTGTACGTGACGCCGGTGCGGTCGATGATGCTCAAGCCGGCGCCGCCAAGCGCCTTTTCGAGTTCTTCCGGGCGCACCAGCTTGCCGAACTGGTGGGTGCCGCGCGGCAGCCAGCGCAGCACATATTCGGCGCCGATGATGGCCAGTCCGAGCGCCTTCAGCGTGCGGTTGATGGTGGCCACGAACATGATGCCGCCGGGCCGGACCATTTCGCCGCATTTGGCGACGAACAGGTCGATGTCGGCGACGTGCTCGACCACTTCCATGTTGAGGATGACGTCGAATTTCTCACCGGCATCGGCCAGGTCCTCGGCCGTCGTTGCGCGATAATCGACGCTCACATTGCCCTCGGCCGCGTGCAGCTTCGCCACTTCGATGTTCGTTTCGGAGGCATCCGCTCCGACCACCTCGGCGCCAAGCCGCGCCATCGGCTCGCACAAAAGCCCGCCGCCGCAGCCGATGTCGAGAATGCGCAGGCCCTCGAAAGGCCGTGCCGCGCGCGGGTCGCGGCCGAAGCGTGTCGCTATCTGGTCGCGGATATAGGAGAGCCGGACCGGATTGAACTTGTGCAGCGGGCGAAACTTGCCGTTCGGGTTCCACCATTCGGCGGCAAGAGCGGAAAAGCGTTCCACTTCTCCGGCATCGATCGTCGATCGTCGGGGCTCTGGCATCGGTTGTCTCCTCAAGTGCTAGGAAGTCGGGCGTGGGGCGGCGAATGTCAAGGCAACAATTTTCCCCTTCCGCCAGGGCGATGCATTCTGTCAGGGCATGTCAGTTGCGGGTGCCGCGGGTGAAACACAATTGGCCGGGCAGGCGAAGGAGTGGCATCGTTTTGACGTCGAGGGAGTGGACGATTACACCGATGACGGCTTCCATCCTTTGGCGCCGGCTGGACGTGGAAGGCCACGACGCCTGCCTGCTTTCGCCGACCGACGGCGGGCAGAGCCTCAAGGACAGGCGATCTTCGTCCATGACGGCCAGCCATGCTGCCTTGCCTATGAGGTGATTTGCGAGGCTGGCTGGCGCACACGATCGGCGCGGGTCGACGGCTTTTCGGCTCGCGCGAGCTGCACTACGCGATCGAACGAGGGTCCAGCGGCCGGTGGATGCTGAACGGCGAAGTCCAGCAGGGCGTCGCGGGGCTTGTCGACGTCGATCTTGGCTTCACGCCGGCATCGAACCTGCTGGCGATCCGTCGGTTCGACCTCGGCATTGGGGAGGCGACGCCCGCCCCGGCCGCCTAACTGACCTTCCCCGAACTCAGGCTGGTGCGCCTCGATCAGACCTACTGGCGTCTCGACACGGTCCGCTATGCCTATGCCGCGCCCATGTTCGGCTATGACGAGGTCCTCGACGTGTCGCCGCACGGTTTCGTTGTCGATTATCCCGGCCTGTGGAGAGCCGTCGCACAGCCAGGCTGACCCAGCATCCCTGGGTGCAGGGTGTCTGTCCCAGCGACGGTGGTTGATAGGGCTTCCTTAACATGAAATTTACGAGGTTGGCGGTTTCCTGAAGCACGAGCGGGATTCGGCATATAGATTGCCTTTCCTAGAATCGGATGGCTTGGTGCGGATCAAGACCCAGATTATCGCTACTTTGCTGAGCGCAGCGGTCTTGATCGGCCTGGTGGGCGGTATTGCAATAGTCTCCCAGATGTCGCTGACCAGATCCGCGGCATTGGCTGAGGCGACAAGTGTTGCACGGCAACTGGCGGCGACGATCGCCTTCAAGACTGCCGATACGCCACGTCCGTTGTTCGAGAGACCCGAGGCACTGCGTGAATTCGTCACTTCGCAGCATAGCGGCTCGAAACGTGACCTCGTCGTGGTCGATCGCGGCAAGATCATCCTGGCCGATATCCCGGGTGAGGAACAAAACGTCGGAACCGTGTTCGAGCATGATCGCGGCAACGAAGTCGGCCGTACGCTCGATGACGGCGAGCCGCGCGACTTCGTTGAAAGCAGCGCCGACGTGTCAGAGGCGATCAATCTTGTCGCGGTGCCGATCAAGGATGCCCCGGGCAAGATCGTCGGCGCGGTCCTGTTCGAATACACGCCGCTGCTGCGCGCCGCCCAACAGCGCACCAACAACATGCTTTGGCTTGTCGGTCTGAGCACCGCAGCCGCCGTGCTGATCTCGGCGATCTCGGCCTTCCTTTTGCTGCGCGGCTTTGGCGCCGGTCTGTCCGGCCTCAACCGCGGCATCGAATCGCTGGCGCGCGGCGACGCCGGGGCGCGAATCGGCAACACCTCCAATGATGAGTTCGGCCAATTGGCGCAAGGGTTCGACCAGATGGCATCCGAGCTCGAAGCCTCGCGTGGGCAGCTCGTCGAGCAGAAGGCCTATATCGAGGATATCGTCCGTACCGTTGCCGAGGGCATTGCTGTCATCGACGGCAAGGGCCGGATCGTCTCGGTCAATCCGGCAGCCGCTGAGATCATCGGGTTGCGCAACGACAAGATCGAGGGGCAGGACTGGCCGTCGGTCCTCGACATAAGGGGATTGTCGGGAAACAGGCTGGCGCAGGGTACGTCCCCGATCGAACTGGCGCTGACCACGGGCCGCCGGCATCAGGCCGAGGTGCGGCTGGCGAAGCCCGATGGATCGCACCTGCCGGTCATTGCGAGCTGCAATCCGCTCAATCGCGCCGATGGCGGCATCGTGCTGACGTTGAGCGACATCGCAGAGTTGCGCAGCGCCGAGCGGGCGGTCAGCGATCGCGCCGAGGAACTGGCGACGCTGAACCGCGAACTGAAGGAGACGTCGCAGGCAACCACCCGCCTGGTCAAACTCGGCGAGCTGCTTCAGGCTTGCGTCACCTTCCAGGAGGCGTTCTCCGTCGTCGGGTCGGCCATGCCCGACTTCTTTGGCGGATTGAGCGGAACCGTTCACCTCACCAGCGCCTCGCGCAATCTGGTCGAGGAGATGGCGCATTGGGGCGCGGTCCGTTCGAGCGTTGGCCAATTTGCGCCGGAAGATTGCTGGGCGCTGCGGCGCGGCCAGGAGCATGTTGCCGGCCCCGGCATGCTGACACCACGCTGCAACCACATCACCGAGAATGGCGGCCGCGGTTATGTCTGCATGCCTCTGGCGGCACAGGGAGAGACGCTCGGCATCGTGCATCTGTGCGAACCAGACGCCGCCGACAAGCCGGATTGGCTGGCCGAGCGGCAGCAGATCCTGCGCGGCGTCGTCGATACGCTGGCCTTGGCTCTCGCCAATTTGCGCCTGCGCGAAACGCTGCGGCAACAATCGATCCGTGATCCCAACACCGGGCTCTACAACCGGCGCTATCTCGAGGAAACAAGCAGTCGCGAACTGAGGCGCATGGAGCGTGCAGAACAGCCCCTGGCGATGATCATGCTCGATGTCGATCATTTCAAGCAGTTCAACGACACGTTCGGCCACGAAGCCGGCGATCTCGTCCTCAAGCAGGTCGCCGCCACGCTGCTCGACCACGCCAGGGAAAGTGACGTGGTGTCGCGCTATGGCGGCGAGGAATTCGCCCTGATGATGCCGGCAACGTCGCTGGCGCACGGCGCCGAGCGCGCGGAAGCGCTGCGAAAAGCGATCAAGCAGCTTCACCTCGCTCATCGCGGCCGCACGCTTGGCACCATCACCGCGTCATTCGGGGTGGCTGCCTTTCCGGAGCTTGGCGCCTCCTGGGCGGAGATCGTCAACGCCGCGGACCGCGCGCTCTATCAGGCAAAGGCGGACGGGCGCGACCGCGTCGTCGTCGGGCTGGGCAAGGCCCATGCCGACCGTCACCAGGCCAAGGCGAGCAAAACCCTGGCTTGAGGTCCGGCGTCCCGCTGCCGCACCCAGCCAGAAACGCGGTTGCGTCCGGACAGGTCGCCGTCATCGATCACGACAGGATCATTCCGGTCCGGGCCACTTCGTGTCGAGTACGTCGCGTAGTTTCGCCGCCAGTTGCTCGATGGTGAACGGCTTGGCCAGGAAGTGCACGTCGTGGTCGAGCACGCCGTTGTGGACCACGGCGTTCCTGGTGAAGCCCGTGGTAAAGATCACCTTCAGCTGCGGCATGCGGGCGACCGCTTCCTCCGCAAGCTTGCGGCCGTTCATCACCGGCATGACGATATCGGTGAACAGAAGGGCGATGCCGGGGTTTTCGGCCAGCGCCTGCAGCGCTTCCTGGCCGCTGCCGACATGGATGACGGTGTAGCCGAGTTCGCGTAGGGCATCCGTGGTTGAAGCACGCACGCGTGCATCGTCCTCTACGACAAGGATGGTTTCGGTGACCGGAGCCGTGGGGTTGTCGCCTCGCCCCGTGGGCATGGCAACCTCCTCCTGTCCGAAGAATCGCGGCAAATAGATCTTGATGGTCGTGCCTTCGCCGGGCTCGGAATAGATCTTGACGTGGCCGCCGGACTGTTTGACGAAGCCGTACACCTGGCTCAGCCCCAGGCCCGTGCCCTTGTTGACCGGCTTGGTGGTGAAAAAGGGCTCGAAGGCCTTGGCCATGGTGTCGGGCGCCATGCCCGACCCGGTGTCGCTGACGGCGACCATCACATACTGGCCGGCTTTGACCTCGGCATGGGTGGCTGCGTAGCTGTCGTCGAGGTGGCTGTTGGCGGTCTCGATGGTCAGCTTGCCGTCGTCGGCCATGGCGTCGCGCGCGTTGACGGCAAGGTTGAGAATGGCGTTCTCGATCTGGCTCGGGTCGGCATGCGTCTTCCACAAGCCTCCCGCCAGCACGGTTTCGATGCGGATGGTTTCGCCGAGCGCCCGCCGAAGCAGGTCGGACATTCCAGTCAGCAGGCGGTTGGTATCGACGATCTGCGGCGCCAGCGGCTGCTGGCGCGAGAAGGCGAGCAGCCTGGCCGTCAGATTTGCCGCCCGGTTTGCCGCGTCGATCGCCGCTTCGATGAATTTCGCGATGTCGTGCTCGCCGCGCTCCAGCTTGCGCTGGGCGAGGTTCATGGCGCTGATGATCACCGCCAGCATATTGTTGAAGTCGTGGGCGATACCGCCTGTCAGCTGACCGACTGCCTCCATCTTCTGCATCTGGCGGATCTGGGATTCAGCCTTTTCGCGTGTCTGGATCTCATTGCCGAGCGCGATGTTCTTGCGCGTCAGCTCATCCTGGGCGACGGCCACCTCGCGGTAGCGGCGGCGGGATTCGCGAATGGTGAAGGTGCCGAGCAGAAAGATCGCCAGCAGCGCCGCCAGCGAGCCGATGCGCAGCCAGGTCTCGACCTGGTCCGTGTGCTCGTCACGCTCGGCGACGGCGGCGGCGCCGATGCGCCGGATCGTATCCATGCTGGCCCGGATCTCGTCCATGGCGGCCTTGCCCTGGCCGCTGCGGACCATCTCCAGCGCCTTCGCCGCGTCACCCTTGTCATAGAGGGCGATCGTTTCGGACAGCTCCGCCTGCTTTTGCGCAAGCGCATCCTTGATGTGACTGACCTGCGGGGCGAGCTGGTCGTCCGAGGCTGTCATGGTGTCGATGCGGGCGAGTTGCCCCGGGATTGCCTCGACGGCCTTCCGATAGGGTTCGAGGTAGGATTTCTCGCCGGTCAGCAGGTAGCCGCGCTGGCCGCCCTCGGCATCCTGCGCCAGTGTAAGCAGCCCGGAAAGCAGTTCCTGATATTCGATTGTCTCACGCGCGGCGGCACGATTGGCCCGCTGGCCCTCGACCAGCACGGCGCGCGTGCCGACGATCAGCGCCAGCATCGCGAAGCCGATGAAAAGCGGGAGCGATTGCCATCGGGTGGCGCGTCGAAGACGAGCAATCATCTGTTATGCCGAACCAAATGGGAATTCCCGCGGGCAGCATTTCGTAAGCGGCGGCGGGGCGGAACGCAATATGCCACCTTGTTGAAGCAGGCAATCCGCCGCCAGCCTTGCGAAAGCTTCATCATTTGGCTAAGGAGGCCGCGCATTCAGCGGCCGGCATCAGCTGGCCTTCCGCTTTTCGGGATTCCGCTTTTGGGTTGGGTCCGGCTTCAGTCAAAGGCATTTCGCTTCCATGGCGCGCATCGTGATGAAATTCGGCGGAACCTCCGTCGCCGACATCGCCCGCATCCGCAATGTGGCGCGTCACGTCAAACGCGAAGTCGACGCCGGCCATGAGGTGGCGGTGGTCGTCTCGGCGATGGCCGGCAAGACCAATGAACTGGTCGGCTGGACGCGTGAAGCCTCGCCGATGCACGACGCACGCGAATATGATGCAGTCGTCGCTTCCGGCGAGCAGGTCACCGCCGGCCTTCTGGCGATCACCTTGCAGAACATGGGCGTGCATGCCCGTTCCTGGCAGGGCTGGCAGATCCCGATCAAGACCGACAATGCCCACGGCGCGGCGCGCATCCTCGACATCGACGGCGCCTTCCTGATCAAGCGTTTCGGCGAGGGCCAGGTGGCAGTGGTCGCCGGCTTCCAGGGCATCGGCCCGGACAATCGCATCGCCACCCTTGGCCGCGGCGGTTCCGACACCAGCGCGGTGGCGATCGCTGCAGCGGTCAAGGCCGATCGTTGCGACATCTACACCGACGTCGACGGGGTCTACACCACCGATCCGCGCATCGAGCCGAAGGCGCGGCGGCTGGCCAAGATTTCGTTCGAGGAAATGCTTGAAATGGCCTCGCTTGGCGCCAAGGTTCTGCAGGTGCGTTCGGTCGAGCTTGCCATGGTGCACAGGGTGCGTACCTTCGTGCGGTCGTCCTTCGACGATCCCGATGCGCCCGGAATGGGGGATTTGCTCAATCCGCCCGGAACGCTCATTTGCGACGAGGAAGAGATCGTGGAACAGCAGGTCGTCACCGGAATTGCCTATGCCAAGGACGAAGCGCAGATTTCGCTGCGCCGTGTCGGCGACCGGCCGGGCGTCGCCGCCGGCATCTTCGGGCCGCTGGCCGAGGCCAACATCAACGTCGACATGATCGTCCAGAACATTTCCGAGGACGGCAAGTTCACCGACATGACCTTCACCGTGCCGTCAGGCGATGTCGACAAGGCGCTTGCCGTGCTCGAGCGGCTGAAAGCCTCGATCGGCTACGATGTCGTGCAATCGGAAGCCGGCATGTCGAAGGTTTCGGTCATCGGCATCGGCATGAGGAGCCATGCCGGCGTCGCCGCGACCGCTTTCAAGGCGCTGGCCGACCGTTCGATCAATATTCGCGCCATCACGACCTCCGAAATCAAGATTTCGATACTGATCGACGGTCCGTACACTGAACTTGCGGTTCGTACTTTGCATTCCGTCTACGGTCTGGATAAGCAGTAGCGAGAACGATTTGAGTTGTTGCGTGTGCGCCGGTCGCAGTGGAAACTGCGGCGGGCAGAATGCCCATTGGAGAAGAAGCCGCGATGCGTGATCAGGCCAGTGGCCCGCGCGTTTTGCTGAAACGGCTCCGCGAGCTCATGCAGGAGCCGCTGGAGCCGCAGGAGCGGCTTGACCGGATCGTGCGCGACATCGCCTCCAACATGGTCGCCGAAGTCTGCTCGCTCTACGTGCTGCGCGCCGATTCGGTGCTCGAACTCTACGCCACCGAAGGTTTGAACCCGAACGCCGTCCACCTGGCGCAACTGCGGCTGGGGCAAGGCCTGGTCGGCACGATCGCGGCCAGCGCGCGGCCGCTCAACCTTTCCAACGCCCAGGAACACCCGGCCTTCGCCTACCTGCCGGAGACCGGGGAAGAGATCTACAATTCCTTCCTTGGCGTGCCGGTGCTGCGGGCAGGGCGCACGCTGGGCGTGCTGGTCGTGCAGAACAAGACGATGCGCCATTACCGAGACGACGAGGTCGAGGCGCTGGAAACCACGGCGATGGTCATCGCCGAGATGATCGCCACCGGCGATCTGGCGCGGCTGACCCGGCCGGGCCTCGAACTCGACTTGCGCCGTCCGGTCAGTTTCACCGGCCTGTCCTTCAACGACGGCGTCGGGCTTGGCCATGTCGTGCTGCACGAGCCGCGCATCGTCGTCACCAATTTGTTCAACGAGGACAGCGAGGAAGAGGTCCGCCGGCTCGAGACCTCGCTCGGCTCGCTCCGGCTCTCCATCGACGACATGCTGGAGCGCCGCGACGTCGCCTTCGAGGGCGAGCATCGCCAGGTTCTGGAAGCCTATCGCATGTTTGCCAACGACCGCGGCTGGGTGCGCCGGCTGGAAGAGGCGATCCGCAACGGCCTGACGGCGGAGGCGGCTGTGGAAAAGGTGCAGAGCGACATGCGTGCCCGCATGCTGCACATGACCGATCCCTATCTGCGCGAGCGGATGAGCGATTTCGACGACCTCGCCAACCGGCTGCTGCGCCAGCTGATGGGGCGCGGGCCGGAAGATGTCGCGGCGTCGCTGCCGAAGGACGCCATCATCGTCGCCCGCTCGATGGGTGCCGCGGAGTTGCTCGACTATCCCCGCGACAAGATGCGCGGGCTGGTGCTCGAGGACGGTGCTGCCACCAGCCACGTCGTCATCGTCGCGCGCGCCATGGGCATACCTGTCGCCGGCCAGATGAAGGGCGCCGTTTCCATGGCGGAAAACGGCGATGCCATCATCGTCGACGGCGAAGAGGGCGTGATCCATTTGCGGCCGCAGTCCGACCTCGAAGCCGCCTATGCCGAAAAGGTGCGTTTCCGGGCGCGCCGGCAAGAGGTTTATCGCGAGCTGCGCAAGAAGCCGTCGACGACCAGGGACGGTGTCCAGGTCGACTTGTTGATGAATGCCGGTCTTGCCGTCGACCTGCCGCAGCTGGCCGAGGCAGGTGCCGCCGGCATCGGCCTGTTCCGGACCGAACTGCAGTTCATGGTCGCCTCGACATTTCCCCGCGCCGAGGCCCAGGAAAAGCTTTACCGCGACGTGCTCGAGGCGGCGCGCGGCAAGCCGGTTACCTTCCGAACCATCGATATCGGCGGCGACAAGGTGCTGCCTTATTTCAAGGGTGCGATCCAGGAGGAGAACCCGGCGCTCGGATGGCGGGCGATCCGCCTGACGCTTGACCGGCCAGGCCTGCTGCGCACCCAGATCCGCGCCTTGCTCAAGGCCAGTGGCGGACGTGAACTCAAGCTGATGCTGCCGATGGTGACCGAGCTTGGCGAGATCGCCCAGGCGCGCGAGATCATCGACCGCGAGGTCAGGCATCTGTCGCGCTTTGCCCATCACCTGCCGACCAGCCTCAAGCTGGGCGCGATGCTGGAAGTGCCGTCGCTACTGTTCCAGCTCGACGAATTGATGAAAGCGGTCGACTTCGTCTCGGTCGGTTCGAACGATCTGTTCCAGTTCGTCATGGCCGTCGACCGCGGCAACACGCAATTGGCCAACCGGTTCGATACGCTGTCGGCGCCGTTCCTGCGCGTCCTGAAGCAGATCGCCGATGCCGGCATCCGCAACCACACGCCGGTAACCCTGTGCGGCGAACTCGCTGGCAAGCCGATCTCGGCGATGGCGCTGATCGGTCTTGGCTTCCGCTCGATCTCGATGTCGCCGGCCTCGATCGGCCCGGTCAAGGCGATGCTGACGGAACTGCCGCTGGATGAGTTGGAGGCGTTCTTCAAAGACAATCTGATGGCGCCAGCGCAGGGGCTGCCGATGCGGGCGCTGCTGCAGGCCTTTGCCGACGACCGTTCGATCCCATTGTAGCACCCTTATCATGGTCAATTTGCCCCGCGATCGTATGGATCAAGTCGTCAAGCGTTTCGAGATGCTCGAAGCGCAGATGTCGGCTGGCCCGGCGCCGGAAGCCTATGTGCGGATGGCGTCGGAGTATGCCGAGATCCAGGACATGGTGGCCAAGGTCAGGGCGCTGCGCTCGGCCGAGCATGAGCAGGCCGATCTTGAAGCCATGCTTGCCGACAAGGGTACCGATGCCGAAATGCGGGCGCTGGCGGAGGCCGACCTGCCGGAGGTCGAGGAGCGCATCGAGGCGCTGCAGAAGGACATCCAGATACTGTTGCTGCCCAAGGATGCCGCCGACGACAAGAACGCCATTCTCGAAATCCGCGCCGGCACCGGCGGCGACGAAGCCGCGCTTTTCGCCGGCGACCTGTTTCGCATGTATGAGCGCTACGCCGCCGAACGCGGCTGGCGTTTCGAGACGGTGTCGGCCAGCGATGGCGATGCCGGCGGCTACAAGGAAATCATCGCCACGATCTCGGGCAAGGGCGTCTTTGCGCATCTGAAATTCGAATCCGGCGTGCACCGGGTGCAGCGCGTGCCGGCGACCGAGGCGAGCGGGCGCATCCACACTTCGGCCGCTACGGTCGCCGTGCTACCGGAAGCCGAAGAGGTCGACATCGACATCAGGGCAGAGGACATCCGCATCGACACCATGCGCGCCTCCGGCTCGGGCGGCCAGCACGTCAACACCACTGATTCGGCTGTCCGCATCACCCATCTGCCGACCGGTATCATGGTGGTGCAGGCGGAAAAGTCGCAGCACCAGAATCGCGCCAAGGCCATGCAGATCCTGCGCGCCCGCCTCTATGACCTCGAGCGCAGCAAGGCGGATGAGGAGCGCTCCGAATCGCGCAAGTCGCAGGTCGGCTCCGGCGACCGGTCCGAGCGCATCCGTACCTATAATTTCCCGCAAGGCCGCGTCACCGACCACCGCATCAACCTGACGCTGTACAAGCTCGACCGGGTGATGATGGGCGAACTCGATGAAGTGATCGACGCGCTGATCGCCGATCACCAGTCGAAGCTGCTCGCCGACATCGGCATCGATGGCTGATCGACTGCCCGAGGCGCTGGGGCCGCTGCTGCGGCAGGCGCAGGCTCGGCTCGCCGCTGCCGCCGTCGACGATCCGGCGCTCGATGCAAGGCTGATCGTCGAACATTTTTCCGGCACGACGCGCACGCAGGCGATTGCCGATCCCAACCGCAAGATCGACGGAAGCGCCATTGCGGCAATTGTTGATGCCTTGAGACGGCGCGCCGGCGGCGAGCCGGTGCATCGCATCCTCGGCTATCGTGAATTCTATGGTTTGCGCCTGTCGCTGTCGCCGGAAACGCTGGAGCCGCGGCCGGATACCGAAACGCTGGTCGAGGCGATGCTACCTTTCGTCAGGGCAGTG
Organism: Mesorhizobium sp. P2_F8; assembly: GCF_056403655.1. Lineage (NCBI taxonomy): Bacteria > Pseudomonadati > Pseudomonadota > Alphaproteobacteria > Hyphomicrobiales > Phyllobacteriaceae > Mesorhizobium > Mesorhizobium sp. P2_F8. Next base: position 11,713 of record NZ_JBFUFB010000001.1, on the reverse strand, counting down.
GCCGTGCGGGAAGGCGAATGCCGCATCCTCGATCTTGGCACCGGCACCGGCGCCATTGCGCTGGCGCTGCTCAGCGCAGTGCCGGCAGCGATCGCCACCGGGGTCGATATGTCCGCGGGCGCACTGGCGACGGCGACCCGCAATGCAAGGCAACTGGACCTTGCAGGTCGGTTCACGGCGCTCCAGTCGGACTGGTTCGAAAAAGTTTCCGGCCGGTACCATGTAATTGCCGCAAACCCTCCCTATATACCGTCTGAAGACATTGGAAATCTGCAGGACGAAGTCCGCAATTTCGATCCGCGCCTGGCCTTGGATGGTGGCGAGGACGGTCTGAACCCCTACAGGATCATCGCCGCGGAGGCGGCAAGGTTTTTGGAAGCTGAAGGCAGGATTGCGGTCGAGATCGGCCACACGCAGCACAACGAGGTCTTGGAAATATTCGTCGTAGCCGGCTACCTGCCGGGCGGTGCATTTCAGGACCTTGGCGGAAACGACAGGGTTCTTGTCTTTAAAAGGACAAAGCCTTGACGCAGTGCAAAAAAAGCGCTTGGCAATGCCGGGGAATGCGGCTAGGGTCGCCTTAACCGGATGAGACGAAGCAGGCAGTGCTCTTAGCGATTCGGTCTTCCTTGGAAATAGCTGCCTTCTTGCGCAAACGATGCCCAAGCTTCGTGCGGGAATCGTCCGGCAAGTGATGTAACCGGAACAGGATGGCACGTGGCGCCAACGCAATTGATGCGGGCGAACGCCGGTGAAGAAACGAAGCGGCTGGCTGCATGAGCGCCTCCGTTCGTGAAGAGTTTTCGAAAATTTCAAAATGAAGAGAGTTTGATGAGGCCACAACAGCAGAACAGGCGCATGCGCGGTCGCAACAATAATGGCGGCGGCGGTGGCAATAACAACAATAACAACAACAACCGCAAGGGACCAAATCCCCTGACGCGCAACTACGAGAGCAACGGCCCGGACGTGAAGATCCGCGGTTCGGCTCAGCAGATCGCCGAAAAATATGCCACCTTGGCCCGTGATGCGCATAGCTCCGGCGACCGGGTCATGGCGGAGAACTATCTCCAGCACGCAGAACACTACAATCGCATCATCGCAGCCGCGCAGGCGCAGATGCCGATCCAGAACACGCAACAGAATCGCGATGATTTCGACGATGACGGCGACGAGGATCGCGACGAGTTCGACAATGCCGGCAACAGCGGCAACACTATTTCCGATGCCCAGGTACCGGTGATCAACCATGGCGCCGGGCCGCAGCCGGTCATCGAAGGCATGCCGGCCGAGGTCGCGCTCAACCGGGAAAACGGCCGCGACAATCGTGATGGCAATAGCGGGCGTGACAATGGCGGGCGCAACAATGGCGGCCGCGACAACAATGGGCGCCATCGCGATCGTCGCCCCAATGGCGGCTACGGCCAGAATGGCCAGCGCGACTATGGCTCGTCCGCCGAGCAAGGCGGCCAGCCGCAACGCAACGAGGCCCCGACCCAGGTCGAAGCCGCTTCGCCGGCCGAATCGACCGAATCCGTCGTGACAGCCGAGCCGGCTCCGCTGTTCGAGAACCTGTCGCCGGCAGGTCTTGCCGCCCAGGCCGAGCTCAATGAGGCGGCCGCCGAAAGCGGTGCTGCCCGTCGCCCGCGGCGCCCGCGCCGTCCGCGCGTCAGTGCCGATCAGGTCGACAGCGGCAGCGACAATGTCAATTCCGGTGCCGATGCCGGCGAGGTGGCTGTGGCCCCGGCCGACGGCGGCAATGCCGAACCGGTCAAAGTCGACATCGACAACTGATCGAACGACATTTCAGGATATCGGACGGCGGAGAGAAATCTCCGCTGTTTTCGTTTTGTGCCGCGATGGAATATTGTGCGTTGACCGACATCAAGGCGTCTTGAGACAGCATGGCCTATGCACCATATCTCGGCTGAACTGGACCCGGCTCGAATGGGCGGGTCCGTCACCGCAATCGGATCCGGTGCCGCAAAGCGGGCCGGTGATGGAAGGAGACAGATATGAACCTTGAGAAATACTCGGAGCGCGTGCGCGGCTTCATCCAGTCCGCGCAGACCATGGCGCTCTCCCGCAACCACCAGCAGTTCACACCCGAACACATCCTGAAAGTGCTCGTCGACGACGACGAGGGTCTTGCCGCGTCGCTGATCGAACGTGCCGGCGGCAACGTCCGCGACGTCAAGCTTGGCGTCGAAACGGCGCTCGAAGCGATGCCCAAGGTCGAAGGCGGCAACGGCCAGCTCTATCTGGCGCAGCCGCTGGCCAAGGTGTTTTCGACCGCCGAAGAGCTGGCCAAGAAGGCCGGCGACAGCTTTGTCACCGTCGAGCGGCTCTTGCAGGCGCTCGCCATGGAAAAATCGGCCAAGACCGCCGACATCCTGGCCAAGGCCGGGGTCACCGCGCAGGCGCTCAACCAGGTCATCAACGATGTCCGCAAAGGCCGCACCGCCGATTCGGCGAGCGCCGAACAGGGCTACGACGCGTTGAAGAAATATGCACGTGACCTGACCGCGGATGCCCGCGCCGGCAAGCTCGATCCGGTTATCGGCCGTGACGACGAGATCCGCCGCACCATCCAGGTGCTGTCGCGCCGCACCAAGAACAATCCGGTGCTGATCGGCGAACCGGGCGTCGGCAAGACGGCGATCGCCGAAGGCCTCGCGCTGCGCATCGTCAATGGAGACGTGCCGGAATCGTTGAAGGACAAGCAATTGATGGCGCTCGACATGGGCGCGCTGATTGCCGGCGCCAAATACCGCGGCGAGTTCGAGGAACGGCTGAAGGCCGTACTCTCCGAAGTCACCTCGGCCGACGGCAACATCATCCTGTTCATCGACGAGATGCACACGCTGGTCGGTGCCGGCAAGGCGGATGGCGCCATGGATGCGTCGAACCTGTTGAAGCCGGCATTGGCGCGCGGTGAACTGCACTGCGTTGGCGCCACAACGCTTGATGAATATCGCAAGCATGTCGAGAAGGATGCGGCCCTTGCCCGCCGCTTCCAGCCGGTGTTCGTCGATGAGCCGACGGTGGAAGACACCGTCTCGATCCTGCGTGGCCTGAAGGAAAAATACGAACAGCACCACAAGGTGCGCATCTCGGATTCGGCGCTGGTGGCGGCGGCGACGCTGTCCAACCGCTACATCGCCGACCGCTTCCTGCCGGACAAGGCGATCGATCTCGTCGACGAAGCCGCCTCGCGGCTGCGCATGCAGGTCGATTCCAAGCCCGAGGCACTCGACGAGATCGATCGCCGCATCATGCAGCTCAAGATCGAACGCGAGGCGCTGAAGGTCGAGACAGACGATGCGTCGAAGGATCGGCTCGTCCGCCTGGAAAAGGAACTCGCCGGGCTCGAGGAGGAATCGACCGAGATCACCACAAAGTGGCAGGCCGAGAAGCAGAAGCTCGGGCTTGCCGCCGATCTGAAGAAGCAGCTCGACGAGGCGCGCAATGAGCTTGCCATTGCTCAGCGCAAGGGTGAGTTCCAGCGCGCCGGCGAGCTTGCCTATGGCAAGATCCCGGAACTGGAAAAGAAGCTGAAGGAAGCCGAAGCCCAGGACGGCAAGGCCGGCATGGTCGAAGAGGTCGTCACTCCCGACCATGTCGCCCATATCGTCTCGCGCTGGACCGGCATTCCGGTCGACAAGATGCTGCAGGGCGAGCGCGACAAGCTGTTGCGGATGGAAGACGAGATCGGCAAGCGCGTCGTCGGCCAGGGCGAGGCGGTGCAAGCTGTCTCGAAGGCCGTGCGGCGGGCGCGTGCGGGCCTGCAGGATCCGAACCGGCCGATCGGCTCGTTCATGTTCCTCGGACCGACAGGCGTCGGCAAGACCGAACTGACCAAGGCGCTTGCCAGTTTCCTGTTCGATGACGAGAGCGCCATGGTGCGCATCGACATGTCGGAGTTCATGGAGAAGCACTCGGTCGCCCGGCTGATCGGTGCACCTCCCGGCTATGTCGGCTATGAGGAGGGCGGCGCTCTGACCGAAGCGGTGCGGCGCAGGCCTTATCAGGTTGTGCTGTTCGACGAGATCGAGAAGGCGCATCCGGACGTGTTCAACGTGCTGCTGCAGGTGCTCGACGACGGCCGCCTGACCGACGGCCAGGGCCGCACGGTCGACTTCCGCAACACGCTGATAATCATGACGTCGAACCTTGGCGCGGAATATCTCGTCAATCTCGGCGAGGACCAGGATGTCGATCAGGTCCGTGACGAGGTGATGAATGTCGTCAAGGCCTCGTTCCGGCCGGAGTTCCTCAACCGCGTCGACGAGGTGATCCTGTTTCACCGGCTGCGCCGGCAGGATATGGGCCGCATCGTCGAGATCCAGCTCAAGCGGCTGGAAAGCCTGCTGACCGATCGCAAGATCACGCTGTCGCTGGACCAGGAGGCGATCGACTGGCTGGCGGCCAAGGGTTACGACCCGGCCTATGGCGCACGGCCGCTGAAGCGGGTGATGCAGAAGGAACTGCAGGACCCGCTGGCGGAGAAGATCCTGCTCGGCGACATCCTCGACGGCTCGACCGTCAAGGTGACAGCCGGTTCCGACCGGCTGAACTTCCGCTCGAAGCCGACGATTGTGGCGGCCGAGGCGGCAGCCTGATCCAACGCCGCGCGTCCAGCCTGGACGCGCGGCCTTTCATACAAGCGGGGGCGCGGATGACGCTGGACGACTACAACAGCTTCTGCGCTTCGCTGCCTTCGACAAACCACGTCGTCCAATGGGGCGGCGCTCATGTCTGGAAGGTCGGGGCCAAAGTCTTTGCGATCGGCGGCTGGGACCAGGGCCAGCAGCTCTTCGTCACCTTCAAATGTTCCGACATCGCCTATGACGTGCTCAAGGAGCAGCCGGGCTTGCGGCCGGCACCCTATCTTGCTTCGCGCGGCATGAAATGGATCCAGCGTCAGACAAGCCAGAGCATGGATGATGACGCGCTGAAGGACTATCTGCGCGAGAGCCATCGCCTTGTTGCCCTGAAGCTGACGAAGCAGGCGCGCAGGGAGCTGGGACTTGCCGCAAGCTAGCTGATATTCATCGAGGCGCCGGGAAACCGCCATCTTCATGCCCGGTTCATATTGGAACCATATGGTGGTGAACTGGTTTGCTGGCGAAGGGGTTCGCCGTACAGGGACACTGCCGGGCGGCGGCAATTACGGACCGGAGAGTTTGGCCACCATGCTGCGCACGATCTTCACCCTTTCGGTACTCGCCGGCGGGCTTTTGTCCTCTGGCGCGCTCGGCGCGCCGACGCAGGACAGCGCACCACGGGTTGCCCGCGCTGCCGACGATGGCGGCATCCTCGTCGCCCAGGACGGCAATCTCGACATCTATTACGACGCCAGGGGCAACCGCGTCATCGTCGATGCCGATACCGGCAAGGTCATCGCTATCCAGCCGCCGCAGACGCGGCTCGACCGGCGCGCGCTGCGTCGCGAGACACGGCTGCGCGAACTGGGCCGCGTCCCCGATGACAATGACCGCTACTATCTCGACGATCCGCAAGACATGGCGCGGTTCCGTCGCAAGCAGTTGGAAGAAGAAGGCCGGGTCATCCCGCCGCCGGCGGACGAATATGATCCTAACAGCGACAATTCCGTGGAAGCTTATCCGCCGCCACCGCAGGACGACGGCAGCTACGACAACAATTATCCCGATGCGCCGCAGTCGACAGAGCCGGGCACGATCAAACGCCAGCCGCTGAACGAGGCCTCGATTGACCCTGCCCAGCCGGCGTCTCCCTCCGAGCAGGCGGGACTGCCGCCAACGACTGGGGGCAAGTCGACCGTCGAGCCGGCGCTTTCGCTGGGAGCACGTCAGGATGTCGCGGCGCTGCAGGTGCTGCTCGACCGGGGTGGCGCTTCGCCTGGCGTCATCGATGGGCGTTTCGGTTCGAATGTCGACAAGGCGCTCGCCGCCTACAACCAGATCACTGGCAGCAATCTGCGGTCGACCGATGCGGTCGGCATCCAGGCGGCTCTTGCGCAGTCTGGCGGCGATGCCTTCGCCAATTACACCATCACCCCGGAGGATGCGGCCGGTCCCTATGTCGCCTCGATCCCGGAAGACTACAGCCAGAAGGCGCAGCTCGACCGCATGGGCTATACGTCGGTGACCGAGGCGCTCGCGGAGCGCTTCCACATGGACGAGAACTACCTCAAGGCGCTCAACCCGGACGCCAACTTCAATCGTCCCGGTACGACCATCAAGGTCGCCAATTTCGGCAAACTGGTCTCGACGCCGGTTGCCCGTATCGTCGCCGACAAGGGCAGGAAAGAGGTCTTCGCGTATGATGCGGGCGACAAGCTGGTGGCGGCCTATCCCGCAACCATCGGGTCTGCGGATACACCGTCACCGTCCGGCATACACGCTGTATCGCGCGTCGCTCTCGATCCGAACTACACCTACAACCCCAGCATCAATTTCAAGCAGGGTCAAAACGACAAGGTCCTGACGATTCCGCCAGGTCCGAACGGTCCGGTCGGCTCGGTGTGGATCGCTCTGGACAAGCCGACCTACGGCATCCACGGCACGCCGGATCCGTCGAAGATCGGCAAAACAGAAAGCCATGGCTGCGTGCGCCTGACCAACTGGGATGCGCGCGAACTGGCCAAGCTGGTCTCGCCGGGCGTGACGGTGGAGTTCGTCGACTGAAGCTGAAGCAGCGCTCCGAAACGCTCAGCCGATGATCCTGCGCACCCACTTCGCGCCAGGGGTTACCGCATAGACCAGTTGCACCACCAGGATAAATCCGACGCTGAGTAACGGCGTGATCAGGCACAGTGCCGCGCCGACCGCCCACAGGATCTGCGCCTTGACGATGCGCAGATAGACCGTGCGGCTGGTTTCCGCGTCGACATCCTCTGCCAGGAAGCCGTTTTTCTCCGCATAGCGCCAGCTGGCGAACAGCGTGACGCCGAGCATCAGCAGGTTGAGCCAGTAGACCAGCATCGCGGTTCTGAACTCGAGGAAGTCGGCCAACAGATCGGTCGAGAACGGCAGCAAGGCAATGAAGGCGAGAAAGCAGAGGTTCAGCGTCGCAAGCCGCCGGTCGGATTTGGCGATCAGCCCATGCTGCGCCTGTTGGCCGAACCAGAAGATGGTCAGCGTCAGGAAGCTCAAGGCATAGGTCAGGAAGCGTGGTGCCAGTGCCGCGATCGCGGCAAGCAGATCGCGCTCCGAATGGATCGCCTCGTGCGCCGGCACCCTGATTTCGAGGACGATCAGAGTGAGGGCGATGGCGAACACGCCGTCGGTGATACCGACGATACGGCCGCGTCCCTCCGCCGATGCTTCAAGTGGCCGCTTCATCGACTTTTCCCCCCTCTGCAATTTTCCAGAAAGCTAGCCAGAACCTAGCATGACTGCCGCCTTGTGCATCCGGACAGGCGCAGTCCTGGCCATATGGCTGGTTTCAAGGACAGCAAGCCACTGGCCGGTTGTTGCCAACACGCCTGCGGTCTAAGCAAGGTTCCATGCATTCACCAAGCGAAGCCGCCGCCGTTCCGCTGACCAGTCCGGCCACCAACGGCACGTTCTGTCCGCCATCGCAACGGCGATTCGTGCTGATTGCGGCGATCCTGGCCTCGGCGCTCGGTTTCATCGACGGTTCGATCCTGGCCATCGCCATGCCGGCGATTCGCGTCAACCTTGGTGCCAACCTGGCGCAGGCGCAGTGGATTTCCAATGCCTATGCTTTGACGCTCTCGGCACTGATCCTTGCCGGGGGCGCCGCCGGCGATCGATTCGGTCTGCGCCGCGCCTTCGTGGCAGGCATTGCGCTGTTCATTGTCGCCTCGCTTGCCTGTGCGCTGGCGCCGAATGCGGTGGTGCTGATCGCATTTCGCGCGCTGCAGGGCATTGGTGCGGCGATCATGGTGCCGGGCAGCCTCGCCATCATCGCCAAGGCCTATCCGAAAAAAGAGCGCGGCCGCGCCATCGGCATCTGGGCCGCGGCTTCGGCGCTGACCACGGCACTTGGCCCGGTGCTTGGTGGTTTCGTGCTGTCGGCATTCGGTGACGGCATCTGGCGGGCGATCTTCGCGGTCAACCTGCCGCTCGGCCTGATCTCGATCTACCTACTGCTGGCCAAGATCCCGGCCGATGCGCCGACGGAAAAACGCAGCCTGGATCTCGGCGGTGCCGCACTGGCGACATTGGCCTTCGGCGCGCTCGCCTACGGGCTGACCTCGATGAGCGCCAGCGGCGAGGGCCATTTGTCGGGGCCGAGCATTGCCGTTGGCGCCGTGCTGCTCGCTGTCTTCATCGCCTTCGAGCTTTGGCAGCGCGAGCCGATGATCGATCTGTCGCTGTTTCGCGTGGGCGCTTTCGCCGGCGCCAATGCCGCGACGTTCTTCCTCTATTTCGCGCTGTCGGCCAATCTTTTCTATCTGCCGATGCTGCTGATCGCCGGCTGGGGACTGAGCACGGCCGAGGTCGGCTTCATCTTCCTGCCGCTGTCGGCATCGATGGCACTTTTGTCGAGGCCCGTCGGCCAGTTGTCCGACCGGATCGGGCCGCGCTTTCCGATCGCCTTCGGCAGCCTTGTCGTGGCTTTCGCCTTTGCAGGACTTGCCTTGCTCACCCATGCCGGCATCCACAATTTCTGGACGGGAACATTTCCGCTGATGGGGCTGATGGGGCTTGGCATGGCGCTGGTCGTGTCGCCACTGTCGACCGCGATCATGACGGCCGTGGAAGACAAGGATACGGGTGCTGCCTCCGGCATAAACAATGCTGTCTCGCGCATCGGCGGCCTGATCGCGGTGGCAGCGATGGGCTCGCTTGCGGCCTGGGTCTACGCGAAAGCACTCGATGGGAATGCGACGCCCGGCGTGCCAGGCTTTGGCGAACCGGCGATGGCTGGGCTGGCGCCGGCAGTCGATGCGGCGAGGCTCGCCGCCGGCGACGCGGCGTTTTCCGCCGTCTCTTCGGTGACGGCGCTGCTCTGCCTGCTTTCGGCAGTCATCGCGTGGACGACCATTTCCGGTCAGTGGCTGCCATGGCCGCGGCGTGTGGAAAATCCGCAAGGCTGAAAATCAGCGAATCAGCCGTCGATCTTGGCGCTCGCAACCTTCAGCGAGTCACTGTCTTCCTGCTTCAGCAGATCGTCGATACGCTCGCGTTCGCGCTTGAAGGCGACGAGATCATCGCCCTTCAGCACTTTGCCGACTGGCAGCCTGACACGCATCGAATCGACTTTGGTGCCGTTGACGATCAGCTCGTAATGGAGATGCGGACCGGTGGAGAGGCCGGTCTGGCCGAGATAACCAATGACCTGGCCCTGGCGAACGCGCACGCCTTCTTCGATACCTTTGGCAAAGGCGCTCTGGTGATTGTAGGACGTCTCGTAGCCATTGGCATGACGAATGATGATCTGTTTGCCATAGCCGCCGGCCCAGCCCGCCTTCTCGACGACGCCATTGCCGGCGGCGATGATCGGCGATCCGATCGGGGCGGCCCAGTCCGTACCTGTGTGCATGCGGACATAGCCGAGGATAGGATGCCTGCGCGCACCAAACCCGGAGGTAAATCTCCCGTTTGGCAGTGGGTTGCGCAGTAGGAACTGCTCGGCGCTGCTGCCGTCCTCGTCGAAATAGTCCGCGCTACCGTCCTGCATCTGAAACCGGTAGAAGTTGCGCGTTTGCCCACCGAAGGTCGATGAGACATAAAGCAGTTCGGACTCGTCGGACGCTTGGTCGTCGCCGTCCGGCTGCGAGAACAAGACTTCGAGGCGATCCGCCGGATTGAGTCGCGACTGGAAGTCGACGCCGGATGCCAGCAGCTTGACCAGTTGCTGGGTCATCTTTTTCGACATGCCATAGGAATAAGCGGCGCGGTAGATGCCGTCATAGATGTTCGGCAAATTTCCGCGCACCACCACGGGCGGTGAGTCGTCGAACGCCGTCAGTAATTCGGGGTTCGGATCCGGCTCCTGCGCCGGCACATACTGGCCGCGATCGTCGAGCGCGATGGTGACGATGTGCTGCGTTCGGTCGTAGACGCTGGTGCGCACGACCTTGGCGGCGTCGCCATGCACCTCGAGACCGACACGCAGCACAGTTCCGGCCTTGAGCGCCGTCGCGTTCAACAGCTTGGCGATCGCTTCGGCCATGCCGGTGGCGTCTTCTCCCGTATAGCCCGAATCGGCAAAGGCCTCGGTAATGTCGAGATCCTTGGTGAAGGGAATGATTTCCTCGGCGAAAGCCGGCGCCTGATCGTCGGCGGCGGCGCGTGGCGCCACCGAGACGTTCTCCGGCACGATCTTGACATCATAGGAGCCGGCCATGCTCTCGGCAAAGGCGTCGCCGAACCGCTGCGGGTCGACATAATGGAGTGACGCGACCTGCACGGCGCCATCGCTGAGGTCGGTGCCGGCTTCGCGCACCACCTTTTCCACCTCGTCGGCGGAGAGGTCGCTCTTTTCGTCGAAAGCCGCCGTATCGACCGGGAAATCGACGGTCTTCAGGCTCATTTCGCTTTCGACCTTGGCGCCGTAGATCTGGCCGGAAGCGGCCGAGGCTGTCGCCGGCTGCGCAGCACTGTCGTCGCCGTCGTTGCCGAACACCTGCATCGGGTCGAAAGGCGGGTAGGGGCGGCTGGTGGTGTGGCCGGCGGCAAGCGCCATCTTGATCTGCACGAAAGGCATGGTGTGGATGACGTCACGGTCGCCGACCTTGGTCACCATCGACACTTCCATCCGACGGCGGTCCTTGGCCTTGGCGATCTGACGCGGCGCCACCAGCCTTGTCGTCTTGGCCACCTCGCCGGAATCGCCATTGCCGGCAAGATTGATCAGTTCCGCAATCTCGGGTGGCGTCGCCAATTGCTGACGTCCGTCAAGGGCAGCGAACAGTGCCACCCCCATCAGCACGCTTGAGGTCACGCCGGTGAGGAAGGTGCCTGACAGCCAGCGTGCGGAAACCTCGCGCCGGTCGGGCGGGCCGCTGCGGCCGTCCGCGATAAGCGGCGGCTCGTTGCCGAGTTCGGCTATGACATCTTCCGTGTCTGGCATCCAGAAAGGCTGCTTCTTCCCCGGGCGGAACGGCTTGTCGCTTTTGTTATGGCCGTGACATTTGCCTGTCATGGCCGGTGAAGTCAACGAAGCCTACGCCCCGGTCGAATTCCCCTCGCGCACTTCTCTTGTATAGGGCGCTCTATAAAGAGGGGCGGTTCACCTTCTCTGCAAGGCTCATCGCGCACCCCTGTATGAGGCTCTTGAAAGAGGCGCTGCGCCGTCGGCGCGGTGCCGCTTTCGTTGGCTTCGGTGTCGAACGGCAATGCGGCGGCAATAGGGCTCCTTCGTGGTCACCCGTCCGGCGTTGTCGCTGTTCCCCAAGGGCAGCCGGCTATCAACAGACCGGGCCCGAGATTTCTGTCGCAAAAAGTTCAAAAACTTTGAGATGGCTGTTGACAGTTGTTGAAGGTGGCGACTATATACGCCTCACCAACGAGGGCGGCACGCCGCTGGCGACGAAGGAGTTTGCTTCTAAGCCTGCCCGTTGTGAGATTCAAGAGAGCCGCGTAAGCGACACTCGGACGGCCCCGGAGCCAAAAGCGAAACGGGCCACGACACTGCGTCTGCGGTGTCTGTTCTTTGAAAATTGAATATTGAAGAAAGAGAAACGTGGGCGGCAGAGTCCTGCTGAACCTCTTATCCCGCCAGGGATAGGTTGTTCGAACGAGACTTTGGCGGA